>NZ_JACOPH010000009.1 GCF_014287635.1 Roseburia zhanii
TGGAAGGGATAAACGCTGAAGGCATCTAAGCGTGAAGCCCCCCTTAAGATGAGATATCCCAGTTATAAACTGTAAGACCCCTTGAAGACTACAAGGTAGATAGGGCAGAGGTGGAAGTGTAGCAATGCATGGAGCTGACTGTTACTAATCGGTCGAGGGCTTGACCAAAAGATCGGATAAATCTGTATGAAGTTTTGAAGGTATATATTTATACTTGATATTCCTCGATAGCTCAGTTGGTAGAGCACGCGGCTGTTAACCGCGCTGTCGTAGGTTCGAGTCCTACTCGGGGAGTTTCTTTGGCTCCATGGTCAAGCGGTTAAGACATCGCCCTTTCACGGCGGTAACACGGGTTCGATTCCCGTTGGAGTCACTTGGTCCTAAGGGATTGCATATGCCGATGTGGCTCAATTGGCAGAGCAGCTGATTTGTAATCAGCAGGTTATCGGTTCGAGTCCGATCATCGGCTTCATATGGACCTTTAGCTCAGTTGGTTAGAGCAACCGGCTCATAACCGGTCGGTCCTGGGTTCGAGTCCCCGAAGGTCCATTTTTATCAAGTATTTTGGCCCAATGGCTCAGTTGGTTAGAGCGCCGCCCTGTCACGGCGGAGGTCGCGGGTTCGAGTCCCGCTTGGGTCGTTATGGGATCTTAGCTCAGCTGGGAGAGCATCTGCCTTACAAGCAGAGGGTCACAGGTTCGAGCCCTGTAGGTCCCATTTATGCCGGCGTGGCGGAACTGGCAGACGCGCAGGACTTAAAATCCTGTGGTGGCGACATCGTACCGGTTCGATTCCGGTCGCCGGCATTTACCCATATGTGTGTGTAGCTCAGCTGGATAGAGCACTTGGCTACGGACCAAGGTGTCGGGGGTTCGAATCCTCTCACGCACGTTAGTAGATCACGAAAGTTTTGCAAAATGCAGAATTTTCGTGATTTTTGTATACAAAAATTTCTTTGAACAGGTACATTTATTTTAATTTGGAGGAAATAATGACAAGAGAGATGTTTTTAAAAGAACTTCGGATTGCATTAGAGGGACAGATTCCCCAGAGTGAAGTCAATGAACAGTTACGGTATTATGAAAATTATATTATGGAAGAATCACGAAAAGGAAAAACACAGGAACAGGTCATTACGGAACTGGGAAATCCAAGACTGATCGCAAAAACAATCATAGAAACATCGAGTCAGACAGGAAATCAGAGGGCATTTGAATATGAAAAAGAACAACAGGAGTCGGATGATCAGAAAGGTTTTCATATAAATTATGATGAGCAGACCGGCTGGGATATCCGTTATGGAAAATTCAAGATCAATTCATGGTATGGATATTTACTGCTTGGCATCATTATGGTATTTCTTTTAGTATTGCTTGCAAAGATCGCAGCAGTTTTAATTCCAATCCTGATACCACTTTTATTAGCAGCAGTATTATTATATTTGTTATTTTATGGGAATCGTAAATAAATCGCATATTTTACCTATGGACATCAGATAATAAGAGAGCAATGAATGTTTAGGAGGTAAATCGTAATGGCAAACAATAGTACAAACAAAAGTTCTAACAGCTATAACTTAAAGAGTTACAGCCAGAATTCAGCAGGAAAAAACAGTATGTCTGATTCTGCAAAAACAAACAAAGCTTCTAATAAGGCAGCAAACAGAGCATCTGACAGGGCAATGGATAAGTCCTCTGACAGTGCTTCTGATTGTTCCCATAATTAGTAGCAAATAGAAGGATTTGGCATAAGTTATTAGTAGAAAGCGGATTACAAACGATGTTTTGTAATCCGTTTTTGAAATAAAAAAGAGGAGAAATGAGGATGGAGAGGACTTTTGTGTATGGTTTTGAAATGATAGCGGTGGAAGAATTAGAGGAGATCCGTAGTAGTGAGCGGGCATGGCTGATAGATCTGCGGGATGAAGACAACTATCGGAAAGGACATATTAAAAATGCAAGAAATTGTCCATTGGCATACATAGATATCTGGCGCAGGGAATTACCGGATAGAGTTAGTATTATTTTGTATTGTGAACATGGCAATCAAAGTCTGTTAGCAGCAAGAAAATTAAGAGGGAGAAAAGGTGCAATCTATACCATAACCGGAGGGTATCAGGCATTTCTCAAGATGGATGAAAAAGAGATTGACACTGATGTTTTTAACAGATAAGATTATATCAGAATGCATATAAGAAATTGGAGAACAGAATGAAAAATTTTGAACTAATTGCACCATGTCATTTTGGGTTAGAGTCAGTTTTGAAAAGAGAAATCTATGACATGGGTTATGAGATCATACAGGTAGAAGACGGAAGGATTACATTTGAGGGAGATGCAGAGGCTATCTGCCGGGGAAATATTTTCCTTCGGACAACAGAACGGGTGCTTTTAAAAGTGGGCAGATTCCATGCAACAACATTTGAAGAACTGTTTCAGGGAATCAAAGCACTTCCTTGGGAAGATTATATTCCGGCAGATGGAAAATTCTGGGTAACAAAAGCATCTTCTATCAAAAGTAAATTATTTAGTCCATCGGACATTCAGTCCATCGTAAAAAAAGCAATGGTTGAACGTATGAAGCAGGAATATGATATGGACTGGTTTCCGGAAGATGGGGCTTCTTATCCGGTACGTGTATTTTTAATGAAAGATGAAGTGACAGTGACAATCGACACAACCGGAGAGTCCCTTCATAAGCGTGGATACCGTACGATGACAAGTAAGGCACCATTAAAGGAAACATTAGCCGCAGCACTGATCTTATTAACACCATGGAAAGCAGACAGGATATTAGTTGATCCATTTTGCGGCAGTGGTACATTTCCAATCGAAGCGGCTATGATCGCAGCAAATATCGCACCAGGAATGAAACGTCATTTTCTTGCAGAAACATGGGACAACCTGATCCCTAAGGAATTGTGGCAGGAGTGTTTTATGGAAGCAGAAGAAATGGTCAATACAGATATTGAGGTGGATGTACAGGGATATGATATAGACGGTGATGTGATCAAGGCTGCAAGAGAGAATGCAAAACGTGCCGGAGTAGAGGAACTGATCCATTTCCAGCAAAGACCTGTAAAAGAGCTGCATCATCCGAAAAAATATGGTTTTATCATTACAAATCCACCATATGGCGAGCGTTTAGAGGAAAAAGAGGCATTACCTGTATTATATAAAGAAATCGGAATGGCATATCAGAATTTAGATGCATGGTCATTATATATGATCACAAGTTACGAAGATGCGGAAAAATATATTGGACGTAAAGCAGATAAGAATAGAAAGATCTATAATGGAATGTTAAAAACATATTTTTATCAGTTCTTAGGTCCAAAACCACCAAAGAGAAACAGAAAATAGAGGGATTTCCATGAGTCATGTCAAACGCTATATTTTACTGGCTGTCATGGCAGTGGCAGCATGTCTGTTAAAATTTAATAACTATGGTGCAGATTATGAAACAGTAGGACAGTTTCGTGGAGCAGAGTTAAAAGATGAGGACTGGAATCCGCTGATCGCAGAAACTGTAAACGAAAAAACAATCTCGGTTGCCATTGATAATAAGGAATATACCAATAAAGATCTCGGTATTTTTATGGATGACAGTTTAAATATCATGGTTCCGGTAGATATTTTAACAGAGGGTTTAAAGTGCAGTTCCCATATTTATGACGGAAAAGAACTTCTAGTAGAAAAGAGAAGTGATGAAGTGCTTTTGGGTGTAGATGAACCGGAGATTTCCGTAAATGATGAAAAGCGGCAGATCACTTCACCTATGATCGAGAAGGACGGAACCTACTACATCAGTATCGGGGAACTGTCAGAAAATATCGGATATAATTATGAATGGAATATGGATAAGAATCAGGCGGTTGCAGTAGATACGTCTGAAACAGCATCGATCTTTCCGGTCAGTTATGATCTTAGGAAAAAAGACCGGGTCGGTGTGATCAAAAATCAGGGAAGTACAGGAACCTGCTGGGCATTTGCAGCATTAAGTGCGTTAGAATCAGCATTATTACCGGAAGAATCATTAGAATTTTCACCGGATCATATGAGTATGAGCAATTCTTTTGTGGTAGATACGAATGATGGCGGGGAATATACCATGGGAATGGCATACCTGCTGTCATGGCAGGGACCGGTCTTAGAAAAAGATGATCCGTTTGGTGATGGAAAAACAGAAGCGGGACTTTCTGCTGTGAAACATGTGCAGGAAGTGCAGATGATGGAAGGTAAGGACTATGAGAAGATCAAAGAGGCAGTTTTCCAGTATGGAGGTGTGCAGACTTCTTTGTACAGTGCATTAAAGAGCATTTACAGTCCATCAGAATTTTATAATAAAGATCAACATGCCTATTGTTATATGGGAACGGAAAAGCCAAACCATGAGGTTGTGATCATCGGCTGGGACGATAACTATCCCAAAGAAAATTTTCCTGTGAATGTAGAAGGTGACGGTGCCTTTATCTGCCAGAACAGCTGGGGAGAGGCATTCGGAGAGCAGGGCGTATTTTATGTTTCTTATTATGATACAAATATCGGAAGTCATAACGTTGTATATACAAAAGTAGAAGACACCGATAATTATAATCATATATATCAGTCGGATCTCTGTGGCTGGGTTGGACAGATCGGATTTAATAAGCCATCTGTTTATGGAGCAAATGTATATACAGCGGAAACGAACGAGAATCTTTCGGCTGTTGGATTTTATGCAACTGGCAAGAATACAGAATACAGGGTCTATGTTGTAGAAAATTTTGAAGATACCGGATCTTTTGATCATAAGAAGTTAGCTGCAGAAGGAAGTTTGAAAAATGCAGGATATTATACGATTCCGTTAGAACAGGCGATTTCCTTAGAGCAGGGAGAAAAATATGCGGTTATGGTATATATCAATACGCCGGAAGCAATTCATCCGATGGCAATCGAATATGCAGCAGATGAAGCCACGAAAAATGCCGACCTGACAGATGGAGAAGGATACATCAGTGCAAATGGCGGAAGATGGGATCATGTGGAAGAAACCGCATCCTGCAATCTGTGTATCAAAGCATATACAAAAGAAAATTAGTTTGGAGGATTTAGTTTGGAAGAAAGAATCCTGAAAAAAAGTGCTATATTTATCACATTGATATCTATATGCATATGTGTGATTGTTCCTTTTTTTTCACAGATAAGCAGTACATCACAGGCACTGCTTGAAGCAGTAAAGGAGTACCGTACAAAAACGAAAGCAGAGCGGTTAAATATGACCGGTCTGGAACTTTTAGCATATAATAATAAACAGGCAAAAGAAGAATCCGAAGAAGAACCAGAATTTGACAGTCAGCTTCGTTTAGAACTGCCATTAGGTGTTGCGGGGCAGGATTTAGAAATAGCAGAAGATTATGTGACGCAGACAATCGATATCCGGATACCGTATGCGGATGAGGAATATTTTTATGATTATCCGATGCTAGGGAGCAGTGACCATATTGACAGTTTAAGTTATGAAAACGAAAGCGGATATGGAATCGTGGAATTTATTACGGATAAAGTATATGAGATATCATCAAGTTATGATGAAAATTATTTTTATATTGACTTTTTGACACCGCATGAAGTCTATGATAAAGTAGTAGTAATTGATGCAGGACATGGTGGAAATGCGCCGGGAGCAACAAAACAGGGCATCTATGAGAAAGATATTGATTTAGATATAGTCTTAGAGTTAAAGGAAATTTTTGATACATCAGAGGATAAATCGATAGGTGTATACTATACCAGAACAGACGACAGCAATCCGAGTTTTGAAAATCGTGCCGGTCTGGCAAACAAATCAGATGCGGATCTGTTTATCAGTATACATAACAATTCCACGCAGAGTGGACGAATGTCGAATATCAATGGTACGCAGGTCATGTATGATGAAAAAAAGGCAGATGTGGAACATGGCACAAAAGGTCTTGCTGAGATCTGTTTAGAAGAAGTAACGGCGATGACAGGAAGTTCCAACAAAGGACTTGTAGAGGGAAACGAGATCTATATCATTCGTTCGAGCGAGGCACCGGTAGCATTGATCGAAGTAGGATTTATGACGAACCAGACAGAGTTAAATAATCTGCGTTCAAAAGAATACCAGATGAAAGTAGCTCAGGGCGTTTACAATGCGATCATGCGTGCATTTGCAGAAGGTTATTAAGAGAATCAGAGGATAAAAGAATGAAGAAAAAAATTATTTTTGCAACCGGGAATCAGAATAAAATGCGTGAGATCCGTCAGATTTTAGATGGATTAGATGTAGAGATCCTTTCTATGAAAGAAGCAGGAATTTCCTGTGATATCGTAGAAGACGGTGAAACATTTGAAGATAATGCAATGATCAAGGCAAAAGAAGTAGCAAAATATACAGATGCGATCGTAGTAGCAGATGATTCAGGACTTGAGATTGATTATCTGAATAAAGAGCCGGGTGTATATTCAGCCCGTTATATGGGAGAGGATACCTCTTATGAGATTAAAAATCAGGCATTATTAGACCGCCTGAAAGGTGTGCCAAAAGAACAGCGTACCGCACGTTTTGTATGTGCAGTCGCTGCTGTTTTTCCAGACGGAGAAACCTGTGTCAGACGTGAAACGATTGAAGGATATATCGGTGAAAAACCAGCGGGAGAAAATGGTTTTGGATATGATCCTATTTTCTATATAGATGAATATAACTGTTCTACAGCAGAACTGACAAGTGAGCAGAAAAATGCACTTAGTCACAGAGGTAAGGCATTGAGAGCTATCAGGGGTGAATTAGAAAAAAGAATCTGACAGGGAGTGCGTGCATGAGAGTTTTGATTATCAGTGATACACACAGAAAGCATAAGAATTTAGAAACGGTGTTAGAAAGAGAACGTCCGCTGGATATGGTCATTCATTTAGGAGATGCAGAAGGCTGTGAAGATTATATTGCAGCATTAGTGGAATGTCCGTTAGAAATCGTATCAGGAAACAGTGATTTTTTTTCAAGCCTTCCACCGGAAATGATCATTCAGGTCGGAAAATATAAGGTGTTGATCACACATGGTCATTATTATTATGTCAATACCGGAATCGAAGATATTAAAAAAGAAGCAGAAGGCAGGGGATGCGATATTGTCATGTTTGGGCATACACATCGCCCGCTGATTGACTATGGAAAAAATGTTATTGCGTTAAATCCGGGCAGTCTGTCTTATCCAAGACAGGAGGGCAAACGTCCTTCTTATATTATGATGGAAACAGACAGTAAAGGGGATGCACATTTTCGGATTGAATATTTGTAAATGTCAGTAAAATACAAAAAAATACGAAAATAGAAAAATTTTAAAAAAATTTGAAAAAAGGTGTTGACTTTATGATTAGACTAATATATAATACTACTTGCGTCAGAGATGAAGCGAAAATAAAAAATTAAATAACAACCTTCGGGGTGTGGCTCAGCTTGGCTAGAGCGCCTGGTTTGGGACCAGGAGGTCGCAGGTTCGAATCCTGTCACCCCGACTTTTATGCGGGTGTAGTTCAATGGTAGAACACTAGCCTTCCAAGCTAGATACGTGGGTTCGATTCCCATCACCCGCTTTGCCTAACTAAGGCATGTGTGTTCGTAGCTCAGCTGGATAGAGCAACGGCCTTCTAAGCCGTGGGTCGGGGGTTCGAATCCCTTCGAGCACATTTCTTTTGTAAAAAAGAAGCAGGTAACTGCATATGGTGGGTATAGCGCAGTTGGTTAGCGCGCCAGATTGTGGCTCTGGAGGCCCAGGGTTCGAATCCCTGTATCCACCCTCGCTTTTGCGAAAGGCAGAAGTACAAGTTATTGGGCTATCGCCAAGCGGTAAGGCACAGGACTTTGACTCCTGCATTCACCAGTTCGAATCTGGTTAGCCCAGTTTTGGTCATTCTTAAATTTATATAGATGATATGGGATATTAGCTCAGTTGGTAGAGCACTTGACTTTTAATCAAGTTGTCCGGGGTTCGAATCCCCGATGTCTCATTAACTAAAAACAGCGGAAACCCTAGTAAAATCAATGGTTTCCGCTGTTTTTCTATGTAGTGGGATGTAAGCAAAAGTAGTTGGTTTTTAATGTCCGCATCGTGTCCGCAAGGGAGTATTTTGACCCTAATGTCCGCATCGTGTCCGCAAATTACATGGCTAAAATGTCATTTATGACAGATGCAGGATTTTCTTTTTCTTCGATGATATGATTATAAACATTCAGCACCATTTTTTCAGTATCCCCCATTAGTTGAGCAATCTTTTTAATGCTGATCTCTGGAACACGATAACAGAGATTGGTACAGTAGTTATGCCGGAAGATGTAAGTTCATGTTCGTTTATTTGTGAATCCTATTGGAAATTATATTATTGCAGTCACACATGAGTTTATGTTATACCATAGCAGAGGGTATACAACAAGAACTATAGAGGGATGGGCTGTAATCGTTGCTGGTCACACTGTTAGGTGTGAACAGTAGCATTTGTGGATAAAAAGATGGAAACTCAGGCAAAGATACCTATAGTCTTTTCAAACAACAATAGGTATAATGTAAAAGAGCAGACGATCTACACAGCCAAAGGAGAGGATAAAATGGTAATATACGCAGCCGTTGATGACCATATGGGAATGGCATTTAACCACCGCAGGCAAAGTCAGGATAAAGCAGTCAGGAAAATGATCTTAAACGAAACGAAAACAGGCAGACTATGGATGAATCCGTATACGAAGAAACAGTTTGATGATCCGGCAGCAGAACAGATCATTGTTGATGAAGATTTTTTAGAGAAAGCAGAAGAAGAAGATTACTGTTTTGTGGAAAACTGTTCTGTGAAGCAGTATGAAGATAAAATAACAAAGATTATACTCATAAGATGGGGCAGAAGCTATCCGGCAGATACTTATTTTGATATAAATCTGACCGATGGCAGGTGGAAACTTTTGACTTCTACGGAGTTTGAAGGCAATTCACATAAAAATATCACAAGGGAGGAATGGGTGAATGAATAGGAGCATGAAAACGAAACATTTTAAGACACTGATGATCAGTTTTCTGTTTGTACTGTTTTGTGGTCTGGTACCGATGGGATGCGGCAGCCAGAGGGGTGTGGTAGATCAAGGTGCATCTGTATCGACAGAGCGTAGTATGACAGAGGAAACTGAGCGAAGACT
Organism: Roseburia zhanii; assembly: GCF_014287635.1. Classification (GTDB taxonomy): domain Bacteria; phylum Bacillota; class Clostridia; order Lachnospirales; family Lachnospiraceae; genus Roseburia_B; species Roseburia_B zhanii. Next base: position 9,184 of record NZ_JACOPH010000009.1, read on the forward strand.
AGAAACCGAAGTTCAGGAAACTGAGACAGAACAAGAATCAGAGGCAACGGAGATCGATACGGCAGGAACTGCGGCTAAGGGAAGTGCCCTCAAACAGACGATGCCATCGACGGAAGTGACGGTTTCTGTAGCGGATATACCGGCTTATAACGGTAGTCCATATGTGGCAGTCAATGATAATGTTCCACAGTTTTTAGAAACGGATCTGAGCACTTCTTCTTATGAGTATTACAGCGATTTGGACAGCCTTGGGCGCTGTGGTGTTGTTTATGCATGTATTGGAACGGATCTTATGCCGACAGAAGAACGTGGCAGTATCGGTTCTGTAAAACCGACTGGATGGCATACGGTCAAATATGATACGGTAGATGGAAAATATTTATATAACAGATGTCATCTGATCGGCTATCAGCTTTCCGGTGAAAATGCGAATGTAAAAAATCTGATCACCGGAACGAGATATCTGAATGTAGATGGTATGCTGCCGTTTGAAAATATGGTAGCTGATTATGTAAAAGAAACCAATCATCATGTTATGTATCGTGTGACACCGGTATTTGATGGAGATAATCTTCTTGCAAGTGGTGTCCAGATTGAAGCTGAATCGGTAGAGGATAACGGAGAAGGGATTCTGTTTAATGTCTATTGCTACAATGTACAGCCGAATGTAGCGATTGATTATGCAACTGGTGACAGCAGTCTGGCAGGAGGGGACGTTGCGGCACAGAATGATGCTGCAGCAGACGCATCTGTAGATACAGCGGCTGCATCTTACAAAGGTGCAAAATCAGATAGTAATGCGGCTTCTGACAGCAACGCAGATCAGGCAGACGAGAGCAGTAAGTCATCTGGAAGTACAGATCAGACAGCAGATAATGGTCAGACATCTGACAATAGCGGAACTTCGGCACAGAATCCGTCGGGTGGTTCGGATACACTGATGGTCTATAAATCAGCAACAGGGGATAAATACCACAGTATCAATAACTGTGGAAGAATGAATCCGAATAAGGCAACGCAGATCACAGAGGCGGAAGCGATCCGTCAGGGACTTGGAAAATGCAGTAAGTGCTGGTAATAAAAAAGATCGAATGAAACACAGGAACAATACCTGTTTTCATCCGGTCTTTTTTTATTTTGCCAGTTTACCAGATATGCATAACATGCTGCATCAAAAGACTGACAACCGTAATTCCAGCCCAGCAGCAGGCACCGAGCAGGATTGGCTTGCCGCCTGATTTCACCAGTTTTACGACATTGCTGTTCAGTCCGATCGCAGCCATTGCCATAATGATGAAGAATTTGGACAATTCTTTTAATGGCGCAAATACGCCGGCATCTATACCAAACTGGATACAGATTGTTGTGATCACTGCGGCAATGATGAAATAGAGGATGAACATCGGAAATGCACGCTTGATGCTGAAACTGCTCTCCTGTGAACCGTCAGCAGATGTCTTTTTTGCACGGATCAGTGAAAGGACTAAGGTGATCGGAATGATCGCAAGAGTACGTGTCAGCTTGACAGTGACAGCGGTATTTAAGGTTTCGCTTCCTAAATTCCACATACTGTCCCAGGTGGATGCGGCAGCAGTAACGGAAGAAGTATCATTGATCGCAGTTCCGGCAAAAATACCGAAAGCTTCTCCGCTTGTTGTGTCAAAATGCATGGCACTGCCGAGCAATGGGAAACAGATTGCTGCAATAACATTGAATAAAAAGATAACGGAAATTGCCTGAGCGACTTCTGTATCATCTGCATCAATGACAGGTGCGGTAGCTGCGATCGCAGAGCCGCCGCAGATAGAAGAACCGACTCCGACAAGGGTAGCTGTATTTGATGGGATATGTAATACCTTGTGTAAGATAAAGGCAATGATCAGTGAGGTACTGATCGTACATATTATAATAGGAAGTGACTGTTTTCCAGTCTGTAAGATCACGCCAAGATTCATGCCAAATCCTAAAAGTACAACGGCAGTCTGTAAAATGATCTTTGAAGTCCATTTGATACCGGATTCTGCACTGCCTTTTTCATGCCAGAATAAGGTGATGACCATTCCGGCAAGAATAGCAATGACCGGTCCACCGATCACCGGAAATGCTTTTCCAAGCAGCCATGCAGGAATGGCGATCAGAAAGCAGACAAAAATTCCGAAAAAATTTTTTTTGATAAAATTCATTGTGATAACCTCGCTTTTCTTTTTCTGCTGTAAGGATTCCGTACAGTATCATCTGGTATTACAGTATGCTTTATTGCCGTATTGTGCCATAGAATACTGCGGAATCGATATTTCATGCGGAAACGATTATACCATCATATATTTGTTATGGCAATATTCTGATATAGTTTTTATTTATAACTAATCATAGAAAATAGGAATTAGCATTTTTAGGAAGTGTGGTATATAATCTTTTTATAACCTACTAAAAAGATATGAAAAGGAGGAAATAGAGGTGGCAAGTAATATTTTATTTAAACATTACCAGATTGATGATTATATTGAGATAGCAGAAGAAACAGCAGGCTGGCTGAAGTCAGTGGAAAGAAAGACAGAGCATGGAAAGAGATGGATTCAGAGTCCGGATTCTACAGAGGATTTTTCTGATTATCCAATGCTCACAGAAAAGGCTCTTTACGGAGGCTCTGCCGGTATCGGACTGTTTTACTTAAGATTATATCAGGCAACAAAAAAAGAGGAATATTTAACAGAAGCAAAAGAAGCGGCTGCGGATATCATTGCAACAGATGAGGGTGTGGCATTTTATGAAAAGGCTTTGAATATCAAAGGGGTAGAAGATAAATTAGTGCATGTAAAGAATATGCCGGGATGGACAGCAGGTTATTATAATGGACCAACAGGAAGTGCCTATCTCGTCTTAAAATTATATGAGATCACAGGTGATGAAACTTATAAGACCTATGCCATCAAAGTAGCTGATGATCTTTTATCAGTTGCAAAGAAGGCACCGGAGGGAATTTATTTCAGTGAACAGAATGATCTCTGTGGTGATGCCGGATTTGTTACTTATCTCGTATCTGTTTATGAGGTCACAAAAGATGAAAAATATATCAATGCAGCAAAAGCACTAGGTGAATATATTCTTTCAAAAGGAAAACCGGCAAAGAACGGTGGAACCTACTGGAATGTCGTAGATCTTTCCATCATTGATTTTCCGGAAGATGTATTCTGGGTGAATTTAGCACATGGAACATCCGGTGTGGCATGGATCTTTACAATTTTATATCAGGAAACAAAAGATGAAAAGTTTTTACAGGCTGCCAAAGAGGCAGCGGAATATATCAAAGGAATCGCAGTTGGTGATGATTATGCTGTGCTTGTACCGTATTTAGACAGTGAAAAACGCGGACCTTCTACAGAGTTTTATTATTTAAGTACCTGTCATGGACCAGCCGGAACAGCACTTTTGTTTGAAGCGTTGTATAAGATCACAAAAGAAAATGATTACTTAGACTGGGTTAAGAAATTATCGAGAGGAATCATCGAAGCAGGTGCACCGGAAAACTATTCAAGAGGATATTGGAGAAGTCAGGCACTTTGCTGCGGAACACCGGGATTGTTAGAGCATTTTATCTCTGTCTATAAACTGACCGGTGAGGAAGAGTTTTTAAATTATGCAAAACGGACAGCCAGAACGATCATCGGACAGTCACAGGTCGATGATGATGCTAAAGATATCTATAAATTGAGCAATACCAGAAGATGGTTAGGAAACTGGTGGAGAACAATCCCGCAGGACGTACATACTTATTCAGGACTTTACATTGGAACAGCAGGAAATGCATGGAGTCTGCTTACGTTAGCAGCAGCACTCAAAAAAGAAGATTACATTGAGATCATAGAATACAATTTTTAAGGAGGAAAACGGACATGGGAAGAATATATGATTCGATCACAGAATTAGTTGGAAATACACCATTGGTCAGACTGCACCGTTATGAGGAATCTGAAGGACTGCAGGCAAATATTTTAGGAAAATTTGAATATTTTAACCCATCGGGAAGTGTCAAGGATCGTGCCGCCATTAACATGATCCAGGAGGCAGAATATGAAGGTAAGTTAAAGCCGGGCATGACGATCGTCGATTTTACAAGCGGAAATACGGGAATTGCAACGGCAACGTATGCAAATGCCAAAGGTTATAAATATGTAGCTGTGATCCAGCCACAGGTATCTGTGGAGCGTTCACAGATCTTAAAAGCCTTAGGAGCAGAATTATTACAGGTGACAGATGTACCGGGATTTGCAGAAATGTTAAAGACAGGTCTTTCTTTAGCAAGACTGGGGGATATTATGAACAGCTTTGCAGAGTCTAAGGGCTGGTTTTATATTGACCAGTGCTCAAATCCTGCAAATGCAAGAGCACATATCAACGGTACAGGTCCGGAGATCTGGCGGGATACCGATGGAAAAGTGGACTATGTAGTACAGTTAGTTGGAACAGGTGGAACATTAGCCGGATTGTCTGCATATCTGCGTACAAAAAATCCAGATGTAAAGATCATTGGAGCACAGCCTGCAGATCAGTCGTTAAAGAATCCGAATTTCCCAGACCGGAATACATTAGATGGTGTTTTAAAATTCAATGGTGTACCGGATGATAAAGTGCCGACACTTTTTAGCCAGTTTAATGCATATTATGATGAATGCATCGATGTCATTGCAGAAGATGCCTATGAAACAGGAAGAAAATTAGTCAGGGAAGAAGGTTTCTTTGTCGGACATTCCGCAGGAGCGGCTCTCTGGACTGCAACACAGATCGCAAAAAGACCGGAGGCAGCAGGCAAGAATATCGTTGTGATCTTAGCAGATAATGCATTCAAATATCTGTCAACGAATATGTACAAATAATGTAACATTCAGGATCACATCCATATATCAGCAAAACCGTACGATAGATCGTACGGTTTTGCTGTCTTGCGGATAACTTTGAAAATTGTAATATGAATCAATCTGCTTACTCTATCGGTTTTCCGATCGGGCAGGCAGATTTTTATGATAAAATAAATAGAAACGAGTAAGAATTGCTTTGCATAAAATTACTGCTATGATACAATAAAAGAACATATAAAAGGAAACTTTACAGAGGGAAAATATGCATAAGACGAAAAAGAATAAGAAATACACAGGAAAAATATATCGATATACGATGCTGGTATTTGTTATCAGTTTTCTGATATTAAACAGTTTTGTCCATTGGCAGATGCAATTACAAAAACAGACAAAAGAAGCAAAAGCAACCTATACAGCAGAAACAATGGTGCAGCGGATCGAAACATATTTAAACCAGTATCAGACGAAATCTGTATTGCTAAAGCAGATTGTAGAATCCGATGAAAATATGAATATGGTGAAGTTCGAAACGCTCGCAGATTTTATCATCAAGGGCAATCGTGCACTGCGTGGGATCGAACTTGCCAAAGATGGGATCGTATCAGAAGTCTATCCGGTAGAAAGCAATGCACAGGCGATAGGTCTGGATATCCTGACATATCCGGCACGGAAAGATTATGCAGCACTTGCTAAAAAGAGTGGAGAGTACGTGATGGCTGGTCCGTTAGAACTGATACAGGGTGGAACCGGTATGCTGCTGATCAATCCGGTCTATACGGTAGGTGCGGCATCCGAAAAGTCATTCTGGGGATTTACAATTTTAGTATTAGACTGGGATACCGTCATAGAAGAATTGAATTTAGATGGTCTGGATGATTCTTTTTATCATTACAGGATCTGGAATATGGATATCAGGACAGGAAAGCAGAATCTGTTAATAGAATACGGAGATGATGGATTGAAAGATGAACTGCTCGTATCCTGTGATATGAGAAATGATACATGGTATGTGGAAATAGAACCAGTCAATGGATGGTTTTCAACAACAGAATTTCTGGTCAACAGCATGATCTGTATTTTGTTATCGCTTTTTTTTGCAGTGCTCTTTTTACAATATGCAATACACCGGCAGGAAGAATTTGCCCACCATGAAGAAATGATGCGTGCTGCAAAGGAGATACAGGAAGCAAATGAGGTAAAATCAAGGTTTTTATTTAATATGAGTCATGATCTCCGGACACCGATCAATGCAGTCATCGGATTTACGGAGCTGTTAGAACGACATTCCGATGATGAGAAAAAAGTGACAGATTATGTAAAAAAAATACAGTTATCCAGCAATATCTTATTATCGATCATCAATCATGTCTTAGAAATGTCAAGGATTGAAAACGGAAAAGAAAGCCTGAATGAAGACACAGAAAGTGTAAAAGAACTGATCAGGACGATCGATGCTGTATTTGAAACAACGAGCAGACAGAAAAATATCACCTGCGAATATCATGTAGATGTGATACATGAATATGCGGTTTTTGATATGACAAAGGTAGAAGAAATCTTTTTAAATATCATGAGTAATGCAGTCAAGTATACACCGGAGGGCGGCCATATTACTGCGGATGTGACAGAAGTCTGTGAAAAAGACCATAAGGCTTTGTACCGCATTACAATTCAGGATACGGGAATTGGCATGAGTGAAGAATTTATCCCGCATCTGTTTGAACCATTTGCCCGCGAACGGACGAGCACCGAGAGCAAAGTGCTAGGAACAGGACTTGGAATGCCAATCGTAAAAGCATTGGTAGAATTGATGGGCGGTACGGTCAACGTGGAGAGTAAGGTTGGATGCGGTACGAAGATCTCTGTAGAATTATTTTTTGAGATTGCAGATGGTAAACGGGCGGAAGAAAGTGATCAGAAGCAGGAAATATCATCTACAGAAGGCATTGAAAATTTAGCAGGCAGGAGAATCCTTTTAGCAGAGGACAATCCATTGAATGCGGAGATCACAGTTACCTTATTAGAGGAGAGCGGATTATCTGTCGATCATGCAGAAGATGGAAAAATGTGTATTGAAATGCTGCATCAGAAAGAAGCCGGTTATTATGCAGCAATCTTAATGGACATACAGATGCCGCAGATGGACGGATATCAGGCAGCAAGAGCAATCCGAAAAGCTGATGATGCCTATGCATCGATCCCAATCATTGCAATGACCGCAAATGCGTTTGAGGAAGACCGTAAACTGGCATTAGAATCCGGCATGAACGATTATATAGCAAAACCGATCCGAATGGAAATTGTACTCGATGTATTAAAACAGTGGATATAAATAGAAAAATGGTCTATAATGGGCATATAGAAGTACTTGTATAGATGGGGAGAACCAGACAATGGAGGTTATAGATGAAAAATACCAGATACTCTGTTAGAAAAGTGATTTTCTGGTGTATGTGTGCTGCCTTTCTGGCAGTTTTAATTGTGTCTGGTATTTATGAACAGCACCATTCGATCAAATATCAGTATCGGGTGGTAGATGATTTTTCATACCAGACCTTAAAAGAAGATCAGACAGTGACCGCATCACATACGGTCACAGAAGAAATGGCAGGAAAGACGGTTGTATTTCATACATTTGATTCTTATGTAGATGCGAAAACTGACAGCCGGTTCCTGTATCACTTTGGAGAAAAACCGCTGGTCGGTAATTCACCGGGATCGTATTATCATTTTATTGAAATACCAGAAGATACGTTAGGAGAAAAACTTACAATCCGTATCAAGACGGTATATCCGCATAAGTATTCTGATACATATCAGTTCATGGCAGGGAATACATGGGATCTGGTAGTATCTTTTCTGAATAAAGAAATGCCCAATTTGATAACAAATCTGTTCATACTCATTTTTGGTGTGATCATGTGCAGTCTGTATGTTGTACAGAGGCGGATGGATCTGCATGGAGAGAAAAATCTCTATTTTGGACTGATGAGTATTGTATTCGTCTTATGGTCAAATGGATCATTATTTGCGGAACAGTTAATTTTCCGGAATGCAGTCATGCAGTATTATCTGAATTACTTTTCACTGTTTCTGCTGTTAATGATCGTGATTTTATATATCGAATCCATTGATGATAAGATTCAGTGTAAGTTTGAATTTGCCATGGCGGCGGCAGCGGTAGTTATCTGTGTGACATTACATTTTCTGGGGATTAAGGATTTTACAGAAACGGTGTGGCTGTTTTCGATTTTGATCGGGATTGATACGGTGATATTGATCATACATATTATCATACAGCAGAAGAAATATCATACTATCGGAAATACGGTACTTGTCCTGCTCATATTTGGAGTTTTAAATGTCATTGATTATGTCCTGCGTTCCACGCATGTAGAACGGTATACGATGTTTACAAAGATCGGACTGATCATTTATGTGTTCATTTCAGGATATTTAGGTATCAGGGATATGCTCAACGAGTTAGTACTTGCAAAAGAATCAGCCCTGTTAAAAAAGATTGCATATTTGGATAATCTGACAAAACAAAAGAATCGTTATGCCTTGGAACATGATTTAAAAGAAATGGAATTATCTTCTTTAAGTATCGTATCACTTGATCTGAATAATTTAAAAACCTGTAATGATACATTCGGGCATACGATGGGGGATCGTTATATCAAGGGTGCGGCGGATATCTTAGATTCTGTTTATCAGAACGTATACCGGGTAGGCGGAGATGAATTTATTGCATTGGTCAGTACACGTTCGAAAGAAGTCCTGCTTGAGAAGAAGAAAGAAATGCATAAAAAGATCGCAGAATATAATGAAAAAGAAAATGCGGCTCTGTTTTTACAGATCGCAAGCGGATATTCGTCTTATCAGGAGGGAGATGCTTCTTACGAAGATATCCTAAAACGTGCAGATAAAGAAATGTATCGGGATAAAAAACAGTTAAAGGAGAAGAAAAAGAATGACAGAGATGGAGAGGAATAATAAAATAGCCATGATGACGCATGGCATCAATGTGGGGATCATGATCACGTTTCTCATTTTGCAGGCTGTAGCAGGCGAATTAAGCATCATATATGTAGGAATCTTATGTCTGATCGGTTTTGCACCGGTAGCAGCAGAAGTTATATTTTGGAAAAAAGACCATAATACAGATATGATCAAACATTTTTTAGCGATCGGATTTGCTATTTTCTATTCCATTATCATATTTACTTCATCAAATGGAATGACTTTTCTATTTGTCATACCGATGATCCTGGTGGTAATGATCTATAATGATACGCGGTATATCATTATGATCAACACAGGAACTGTGATCGAAAGTCTGTTGTTAGCAATTTTAGGAGCAAAGACCGGAAAGTTTGGATATTCCGGTCAGGATAATGCAATCATACAGGTAGTCATTATGCTGATGGTTGGATTTTATTCTTATTTTTCTGCTAAGACATCTAGTGCAAACAGTACGCAAAAGATCGATGAAGCAAAAGACGCATACCAGAAGACAGAAAGTGTACTTTCAGATATTTCCCATATGTCAAAGGAGTTAGAAAACGGAATCAAAGATTTTGATCTGGGGTTAGAAGAACTGACAACAGTATCAGAATCAACAAGAGAGGTAATGCAAGAAGTTTCCAAAGGTGCAGGCGATACCGCAGATGCCGTACAGCGGCAGATGGAACAGACGGAGGCAATACAGACAAAAGTTGAGCAGGCAGATGAGGCAGCCGAAGGCATTACACAGAGTATGAAAAAGACATTAGAAGTCTTAGAAAACGGAACGAAGAATATCCTTTTATTAGTAGAACGTGCAGATGCATCAGTTGCAAATGGAGAAGAAGTTGCAGAAAAATTAAAGAATCTTGAAGGCTATATGGAACAGATGCACTCAATCGTAGAAGTAATCAGCGGTATCACTTCACAGACAAGCCTGTTGTCTTTGAACGCAAGCATCGAGGCGGCAAGAGCAGGAGAAGCCGGAAGAGGATTTGCTGTGGTTGCTTCTGAAATTTCAGGAATGGCAGTACAGACACAGGATGCGACGGTACATATCACGGAACTGATAAAAAATGTTTCCGATGCGATCACAGAAGTAGTAAATGTTGTATACCAGATGATCGACGGCATCCATGAAGAAAGGGAGTCGACAAAGAGTACCGCAGAAAGTTTTGACAGGATACAGGATAATACGTTTTCCATCCGTGACAATATCGACCATCTTGCGAGCCGTATCTTAGAACTGAAAAATGCAAATCAGGAGATCGTAGATTCTATCCAGACAATCTCTGCAATTTCAGAGGAAGTAACGGCACATGCAGGAGAAACAATGAATGCGGAAGAAAAGAATGCACAGATCTTAAACCGGATCAAAGCACGTATGAATGAACTTCAGGCATTGATAAAAGCAGAATAAGCATATAAAAAGTTGTTGGAAATGAGGAGTAAGACATGGATTTAACAGAAAAGAACTGCGTAGAAAAAGCATTGGCATATCATAAAAAAGGATATAACTGTAGTCAGGCAGTAGCCTGTACATTTTGTGGATTGATGGGCTTAGATGAAAGCATTGTATTTCAGATGATGGAAGGCTTTGGCTTTGGTGTGAGTGATTCCTATGGAACCTGCGGAGCAGTGACCGGCATGGCAGCAGTAGCCGGAAAACTCTTATCCACAGCACATTTAGATACGCCGGATTCGAAGCAGAACACCTATGCAAAGGTCAGAGAATTAAATAATACATTCCGTCAAAAGAACGGTTCTACAATCTGCAGGGATCTAAAGGGTATGGACACAGGCGAAGTATTACGAAGCTGCGACGGCTGTATCGAAGATGCTGTACGGATTCTTTGCAAGGAGTTTTTAAAATGATGAAAAAAAGAAATATACTGTTTGCAGGCGGAGTGATGCTTCTGCTTGCAGGAAGTTTTTTTACAGGATGTACCTCAAAGGAGCAGCGTTTAGAGAAAGAAACCGCATATCGTAAGATTGGGTTAAATGCAATGGAGGAAGGCGATTATGCAAAGTCTATTGAAGCCTTTAACAGTGCATTAGAGCAGGCAAAGGGAATCGGGGCAAATGAAGTGGATATCTGTTATTATAAGGCGGCGGCACAGTTTGCAGCAGGCGATTATACGAAGGCAGTCGAAACCTATGATGCCCTTCTTGAATATGATAAGAAAAATGCAGATGCTTATTTTTTAAGGGGCTGTGTCTATCTTAAGAAAAATGAAAGCGATCAGGCAAAGGAAGATTTTAAGAAAGCAGTCAAATATGCTGCGAATGATGAGATTTATTTATCAATCTATAACAGTCTTGCCGGTGCAGGCTGTACGGAAGATGCAAATGCCTATTTAGAAGAAGCGTTGGGAAAAAAGGCTGGACGTGATGCCAAAAATTATACAGTTAAGGGAAGATTTTACCTGATCAAGGAACAGTATGATAATGCAGTGGAACAACTTGTAAAAGCTGTTGAAAAAGGCGATGTGGAGGCAAATCTCTATTTAGCACAAGCATACGAAGCACTTGGAAATAGCACAGAGCAGGAAAAATGTATAGATGCTTACATCAAAGAATATCCTAAGAGCAGTGTTGCGTATAATAAGCAGGGATTAAATGCAATGGAAAGCGGAGATTATGAAACCGCTATTTCGGAATTTAGTGCAGGTTTAGAAGCAGATGAAGTGACAAATGAGCAGGAATTAAGAAGTAATCTGATCGCTGCATATGAATATAATTTAGATTTTGATAAGGCAAAGGAACTGATGCAGGCATATCTTGCAGATTATCCGGAAGATGAAGCAGCAGCGAGGGAATATCTGTTTTTGAATAAGGACAGGAATGAGGAGAATAACACAGAATGATTCAGTTAGAAGAAGCAAAGGAGCGTCTGATCTTAGTAGGTGTCAGCGAACAGGATGGAGATGATACCGAAGACTCCATGGAAGAACTAAAAGAACTGGTAGCTACCACAGGAGCATCTGTTGCAGGCATGGTCATACAAAAACGGGAAACGATGCATCCGGGCACTTATGTTGGCAAGGGAAAAGTGGAAGAAATAAGGGAACTTTTGATAGAAACACAGGCAACCGGTATCGTTTGTGATGATGAATTATCTCCGGCACAGCTTCGGAATCTGACTGATTTATTAGATGTAAAAGTCATGGATCGTACATTGATCATTTTGGATATTTTTGCCATGCGTGCATCGACGAATGAAGGAAAGATACAGGTAGAATTAGCACAGCTAAGATATCGGGCAACCAGACTTACCGGTATGGGACGTTCGATGTCACGTTTAGGTGGTGGAATCGGTACGAGAGGACCGGGAGAGAAAAAACTTGAAGTTGACCGTCGATTGATCGGCAGCCGTATTTCGCAGTTGAAGCGGGAATTAGAAGAAGTGCGGAAGCATCGTGAGATCAATCGTGGACAGCGGACAAAGAGTAAGATTCCGGTAGCGGCAATCGTCGGTTATACCAATGCCGGAAAATCTACATTGTTAAATACATTAACAGATGCAGATGTGTTAGAAGAAGATATGTTATTTGCAACACTTGACCCGACAACAAGACAGTTAGAACTTCCGGGCAAGCAGCAGATCTTACTGACCGATACGGTTGGATTTATCCGGAAACTGCCGCATCATCTGATCGAAGCATTCAAAAGTACCTTAGAAGAAGCAAAGTATGCAGATTACATTATCCATGTGGTCGATGCGTCGAATCCGCAGGCAGATAAGCAGATGCATATTGTCTATGAAACACTTCGGAGTCTTGGCGTGGAAGATAAGAAGATACTGACGCTGTTTAATAAGCAGGATGCAAGGACGGATGATGAACCGCTCCATGATTTTTTGGCAGATAAGACGATCAATATTTCTGCGAAATATGGTATCGGACTTGACGCAGTCAAAGAGGCACTTGCAGATTTTTTACGGGCGGATAAGATTTTAGTGGAACGTGTGATACCTTATCAGGATGCAGGAATCCTGCAGGCGGTTAGAAAGATGGGAGAATTGTTAGAGGAAGAATACCAGCCGGAAGGGATATTTATCAAGGCGTATGTGCCGATGGAATTATATGGGAAGATAAAGTAAGAGAATATAAGCCAGGCAGCTGTATCCCAGCGGAAAAGTACCATAGGTGTCTTTGCAAATGGTATGGAATTCTTATCAAAAATAGTGGGCAGTCCTTATATTGTATAAGGACTGCCCATTGTTATATTTGCAGTACTTTAAATCTGTGATCTATGCCTGAATCAGATCTGCACGATTGATCGCTGCGGTTAAGGCGTTGATAGAAGCTTTGATGATATCTTCGTCCATGCCGACACCCCAGATCAGTTTGTCATTGACGGTGATTCCGACATATGCCATAGCCTTTGAAGAAGAACCGCGGGAAAGTGCATGTTCTGCATATTCGGATAATTCATATGTAATATTAAAGTTCTGTTTTAATGCATTGCTGACAGCATCTAAACGACCGTTGCCTTTTGCAGTAACAGCTTTTGTTTCATTCTTGTAAGAAATTGAAACGCTTGCTTCAATGCCATCGTTCTGTTTGAAATGGCATTCAGGAATACAAAATACGCAGTCAACATCACGATAAGTTGATTTAAAGATATCGTAGATACGTTCAGCCTCTAATTCACTGTGTTCCTTATCGGAAACATCTTTGACACGATAACCGAATTCTTCTTTCATCTTATCAGGCAGAGAAATGCCATATGCATGTTTTAATACATAGCTGACACCGCCCTTACCGGACTGGCTGTTGATACGGATAACATCAGAGTCATAGGTGCGTCCTAAATCCTTTGGATCGATCGGAAGGTAAGGAACTGTCCAGTAAGGATCATTGCCGGTACTGTGGCACGCCATACCTTTTGAGATCGCATCCTGATGGGAACCGGAGAATGCGGTAAATACAAGATCACCGGCATATGGCTGACGCATCGGAACTTCCATATTTGTCAGTTCTTCATAAGTGCTTCTGATCTCTTTCATATTGTGGAAATCTAACTGCGGATCAACACCAAGAGAGTACATATTCATACCAAGTGTGACGATATCGACATTACCGGTACGCTCACCATTTCCGAATAATGTACCTTCGATACGGTCAGCACCTGCTAATAAACCAAGTTCTGCATCACTGATACCACAGCCTCTGTCATTGTGTGGATGTAAGGAAAGCAGTACATTGTCACGATATTTTAAGTTCTTGTTAAAATATTCTACCTGACACGCAAACACATGTGGCATGGAATGTTCTACGGTAGATGGAAGATTGATGATGGCTTTGCGGTCTTTTGTCGGCTGCCATACATCTAATACAGCGTTACAAACTTCAAGCGCATAGTCCATTTCTGTTCCGGTAAAACTTTCCGGTGAATATTCAAAAGAAATATTTCCTTTTTCATTTTTAGCAAGATCATAAACTAATTTTGCACCATCGACAGCGATCTGTTTGATCTCCTCTTTGGATTTTTTAAATACCTGTTCACGCTGTGCAACAGAAGTGGAGTTATATACATGTACGATGACATTCGGAGCACCGTCAATCGCTTCAAAAGTACGTTTGATGATATGTTCTCTTGCCTGTGTCAGTACCTGTACGGTAACGTCTTCAGGGATCATATTCCGTTCGATGATCGTACGAAGGAACTGATACTCTGTTTCTGAAGCTGCCGGAAAACCGACTTCTATATGTTTAAATCCGATATCTACAAGCATCTGGTAGAATTTTACTTTTTCCTCTAAGTTCATCGGCTCGATCAAAGCCTGATTACCGTCACGCAGATCGACACTGCACCAGATCGGAGCTTTTTCGATGGCATCCTTTTTCACCCAGTCATAACAGTCAACCGGTGGCATAAAATACATTTTTTTGTACTTCTCAAATCCCTGCATAATTTTTATATCCTCACTTTCGAAAAATTGATTTAGGCAGGCTTTTTATTATTTTATGTAACTATTCAAAACCCCACTCATATATTCGCAAAACCGCACGATAAATCGTGCTTTACCGCTGCTTTGCAGCTATTTTGCTCATATATGGGGCGGCGGCTCTATTCGAGCCACCTTACGAATCATAAAAACTGCTACTTACATGCAAGCATGACGTATCAATTTTTATGATTCTAAGGGGTTCTGAATAGTTACTGATTTACAATAAAAAAAGCCCTGCGCCTCTATGCGAACTTTAGAGACGTAAGACAATACTTACGCGGTACCACTCTAATTCATGAATAATCATCATGCACTCTACGGGTACGGGACAGCGTCCTTATACCTTCCCCACATAACGGCGGGCTTCCGTCTGACTCTACTCTCAATAGGATAAAAGATTTCAAGCAGCAACTCCAAGGCGAGTTCTCCATTCCTCATCTGTCATCTCACAGCAGCCGATGACTCTCTGAAATCTGATAGAACAGATACTATTCCTTTTCTTCGTCTTTATAAATGGTATCATAACACATTCATTTTAGAAGGTAAAGAGGAAAAAATAATTTTTTTGTGTTATAATCTTTCTATTAAACTGCAAAGCAGTCACTGAAGGAGGTTAGAAAATGATTAAGCGAAAAGATCTACTGGCATTTAATTTTTATAAAAAAGAAAAATTTACAGGCAGTTATCATGGAATGCGTTATCTGATACAAAAAGCAGAAGAAGGGGAAGAAACATTTTTTTCGGTATATACATGGAGTGGACCGTTTAATTTTGCAACAACAGAAGATGAAAAAAAGACAGAGAAACGTTTTCCGTTTCAGGAGGATTCCCTAGAAGCAATCACAAACTATCTGAATGAGGTATATGAAGCAGATAAGGGAAACTGGCCGAATGGCATTGAATTTTAACGATGTAAAAGTGATTATTTACTGATATTCAGGAAACAAAAAAAGCAGCTTAGATCATAAGCTGCTTTTTCAATGGGCTTAAGTGGACTCGAACCACCGACCTCACGCTTATCAGGCGTGCGCTCTAACCAGCTGAGCTATAAGCCCGTATTCTGATGCGGGTAACAGGACTTGAACCTGCACGGTCTCCCACCAGAACCTAAATCTGGCGCGTCTGCCAATTCCGCCATACCCGCAAGCGACTTGATAATAATACTTGCTTTTTGGAAAAATGTCAAGAGAAATTTTTAAATTTTTTGCCGTTTTTCATATTTCTTCATATTTTTATTTGTGATGGATGATCTTATCCATATCCCGCTGGTGTCCGAGCACCATTAAATGATCCTCTTTTCCAAAAACATAATCTGCATCAGGAAGGATCTGTGTGCTTGTTCCATGTTTGATACCGATGATGCTTAAGTTGTATTTTGTACGGAAATTCAAGCTACGGGCACTTTTTCCGATCCATTCTGCAAGTGGGGCAATCTCATAAATGGAATAACCGTCTGCAAGGTTGATATAGTCAAAGACTTCATCGGCACTTAAGCTGACCGCCAGTTTTTCAGCGATATCCCGATCAGGGAAAATAACTTCATCGGCACCGTTGCGGAGTAGGAATTTTGCGTGGATATCCCGGTTTGCTTTGCTGACGATATGTTTTGCACCGAGATCTTTTAAAAGGCTTGTGACTTCAAGACTGTTCTGGAAATTGTTTCCGATACAGACGATGCAGAGATCAAAGTTAGAAACACCGAGGCTTTCTAAAACTTTGATATTTGTGCAGTCACCGATCTTTGCACTTGTAACATATGGAAGCAGATCTTCTAATCTTTCCTCACATTCATCGACGATCATGATCTCATTGTTTAATTTTGAGAGGTTCATGCATAGATGTGTACCAAAGCGTCCGAGTCCGATAATTAAAATTGATTTCATAATAAAATCCTCCTGATAATTTAACCAATATTTATTTTTTCTGCAGGCTGCATAACGTGTGCGATTTTCTTTTTATCTGTAAAAGACATGGCAAAGGATAAACTGCCGACACGGCCTAAATACATAAGCAGGATCACAACCATACGGCTGATCATGTTTAACTGTGTGGTCAGCCCGGCTGTCATGCCGACAGTACTGATCGCTGAAATAACTTCTAAAAGAGTGTCCAAGCCATTGAAATTCTGCAGGGCGCATAAGATCAATGCAGCTGTTGTCGCTAAAAAGAGGTTGGTGCAGAATACAGCAGCTGATTTACGAAGTGCATCATCTTCTAAACGTCTGCCAAAGATATTATAACCGACAGTACGGGTCAGGTTCGCTTTTAAATAAACAAGCAGGACAACGATCGTGGTTACTTTGATACCGCCGGCAGTGGAACCGGGGGCACCACCGATAAACATAAGGATCACAGTCAGCAGTTTGCTCGCATCGGTAAGACCACTGACATTTACCGTATTGAATCCGGCAGTTCGCGGCGTAACTGCACAGAAGAATGAACTTAAGATCTTTCCTGTCATGGTCATGCCGGCAAAAAGATCATCATGTTCGATCAGATAAAATAACAGTGCACCGGCAAATAATAAAAACAGATCTGCGGTCAGGACAATTTTTGTATGCAGGGAGTATTTACGGAAATGCAGTCTGTGCTCATACAAGTCATTCCATACGACAAAACCAATGCCGCCGATTATGATCAAAAGCATGATCGTGATCAGGACAATGGGGTGATCGTACCAGCCTGTCAGGGAAGAAAACGCTTCATAACGGCCCATCAGATCAAATCCAGCATTGCAAAATGCAGAAATGGAGTGGAAAATACCATAGTAAATACCCTGTAAGAGTCCCATTTTCGGAATAAAGCATAGTGCGAGGATCAATGCACCAGTCAGTTCAAAAAAAAGTGTGCCGATCACGATACGTTTTGTCAGACGGACCATACCGCTCAGTTCAATGATATTTAAACTTTCACGGATCAGACCACGCTGTGCCAGACCGATTTTTTTACGAAGAATCATGGAAACCGTAACACCGATCGTAATAAAACCAAGACCACCGATCTGGATCATCGTAAGAATGACAAGCTGTCCAAAGAGTGACCAGTGGCTGAATGTATCAACGACGACCAGACCGGTGACACATGAAGCACTTGTGGCGGTAAATAATGCCGTCATAAAAGGCGTATATTCACCGGAACGTGAAGAAACCGGCAGCATCAAAAGCAAAGCGCCGATCAGGATAATGATAAAAAAACCAACAGCGATCAGCTGCATACCGGAAAGCCGTTTTGTTAATTTTGAAAACATAATTGTGTATACCATCCTTTATTTGGACTAAGAATACTGTTATTATAAGTTCCTTAGTTTCTTTTGTCTACAATTTTGTGAAATTTAGTTGTATCTGATAGAGGGATTGATTATAATGTGATACAAGGGGCAAGAAGTCAGAACTCGTTCCTGCTTGCAGGAAAAGAAAAACAGGGGAAAATCATATGGATATATTAACGATCATCATTATTGTAGTCGGTATCATTATAAAAGCCGGCAGATCAAAAGAAAAGAAAAAGCCGACACCGGCACAGCAGCAGGCTGTCAATAGCAGGAATCAGCAGAAAAAGCAGATGGAAAGCAGCAGAAAAGCATTTGAAAAGCAGCAGCAACAGGCACGTTACAAACAGCAGCAGATCAGACAGGCAAAGCCACAGACGACAAAAGCTGACAAACAAAAAGAATTAAAGAAACGGTTAGAGGAAAAATATACCAGCTATCGTCCACAGACCTATCAGAAACCGGTGAAAACAGAGAATACGATCTTAGAACGTGCCAAGGGAAATGTAGAAGAAGATGCAGTCGATGAATTGAAAGAACTAGATACCGCACTTCATCAGGCAGCAGGTGCGAAAACAATGCAGGAAAATGCTATTGCTAAAGATTTAGAAGAAGATACACTGATGGATCAGGTATATGATCTGATGGTTACCGGATATAATGGAAATATGGAATTTGACCGTGACTTTTTAGCAGAGGCAATGGATATGCTGAATCGTATTCAGGGCTAAAAACAGTATTACATACATAATGAACAGAAAGAAGGAAACAGAATGGATAGACAGATACCAAGACCGGGAGAGATTTACATTCATTTTAAAAAGAAGGCATACCAGATCATTTGTGTTGCCAGTCATTCGGAAACCAGAGAGAAAATGGTCGTATATCAGGCATTATATGGAGATTTTGGCTGTTATGTCAGACCGCTTGAGATGTTCTTAAGTGAAGTTGACCATGAGAAATATCCGGATGTAACACAGAAGTACCGGTTTGAATTAGCAGACGAGGTCAAAGAAAATGCACCGGAAGATACAATGGCAAAAAGTTTAGAAGTCAATCCGCATCAGGTAGATATTGTGGATCTAAGCAATGATGAGCCGGCTGTAAGTGATGCAGAGGGAATGAAAGAAACAGAGGAACAGGCAGACCCTGCACTGCTTGTATTTTTAGATGCAGATACTTTAGAGGAAAAATACGAAATATTAAAATCGATGCGGGATTCCATGACTGACCGTCTGGTAGATGATTTTGCAGTCGCACTTGATATCGTGATACCGGAAGGAAACTTAAATATCCGTTATCAGCAGCTTTTAAGCAGTGTGCGTACCATGCAGAGATTTGAGAACACCCGATTCCGGTAATCAGGGTGTTCCTTTGCTTAATGTGCTGTTATGGTATTTCGTGGAAAATGTCACATCTTCTGAAAACCATTCCGGCGGAGTAAAATTATTTGCTTCGTCTTCGCTGTCAAATTCCACTTCTGCTAACATGAGTGGAGCAAGCGAATCTAAAAATATATCTAATTCAATCGTATATTTTTGTTGATAAGGAATTTTATAGCGGATCTTGTGGATCAGGATGCCGTCTGCTTTTTTACGAAGATGCAGATAAGCGTCCTGATTTAAAGGAAGATTGTATTCCTCACGTACCATAAGACCGGAACCTTTGTAAGTTAAAATATAATCATCATCAGCTTTGCGGATACGGACAACAGGATCTGTGGATAAATATCCCTGTTCGATTTCTTTATGTGGAAAAGATGCATAATCATCCGGCAAAGCACGGATCAGATATTTTCGTTCAATTTCCATGGTGGCTCCTATTTTTTATAGACTAATTTCTGGCAAAGTTCTTCGACTGCGGCATCATCTTTTAAATATTTGACAATGGCAAGTGCAAAGTCGATCGAAGTACCCATACCGCGGCTGGTGATCACATTGCCATCAGTAACAACTGGATCGGTAGAAGTGATGGCACCTGTTAATTTTTCTTCAAAACCCGGATGGCAGGTCGCATGTCTGCCCTGTAAGATTCCGGCAGCACCAAGAACAGAAGGAGCAGCACAGATCGCACAGACTAATTTTCCTTTTGCAAAAAAGTCTTTTACAATAGAGGTAACACCTTCGTGCTCGCCTAAGTGGATCGTGCCCGGCATTCCACCCGGAAGAACGATAGCGTCATATTCATCAAAATTTACATTTTCAAAAGTCGTATCAGCAATAAATGGGATTCCATGGGAACCTATGACAGATGTGCTATTATTGATCGAGATCATCGTGATCTCAAGACCTGTACGGCGTAATGTATCTACAACGGTCAGTGCTTCGATCTCTTCACAGCCGTCTGATAAAAAAATACCTGTTTTATTCATAAAACAACCTCCTGATCATTTTTCATTTCTTTAAGAATATTTCCTTTTTTAAAATCTGTCAATAAAAAATCATGGTGAAACTTTCCAATCATAAAATCAGAAAAATGTTTCATACTATTCTCAGGATAAACAAATAAAGTTTATCCGAAAGAAAAAACCGGTATGACCGGGCAGAAAACTATGGAGGTGTACAACTATGACAAGTTCAAACAGAACAAATAAAGTTGAGGTACCAGAAGCAAAGGAAGCATTAAACCGTTTTAAACAGGAGGTAGCTTCTGAATTAGGAGTTCCTTTAAAAGAAGGTTACAACGGAGATCTTACTTCAAGACAGGCTGGTTCCATCGGTGGAGAGATGGTTCGTAAAATGATCCGCAGTCAGGAAGAAAAAATGTCTTCTTCTAAATAACATTTAAGAAGATCAGGCAAAAGTAAAAGCCGGAATACGAGATCACAGGTTTCGTATTCCGGCTTTTTAAAATTTCCTTAAGTATGCATACATATTCTTGCAATCTATGTTTGGTCTGATATACTAAAAGAAGGATCAAGATACGTGAAACTAAAAAAGGGGAAGAGAAGATTATGAAGAAGAAAATTTCAGTCCTTGCAGTAGTCCTATGTATATTGGCAGGCATATTTTTTATAACAGAAGATACCTTTGCAGCAGGAACAAAAGTATATGAAACAGATATTTTTTTCAGGGAAAATGGAAGTGATGTATCAGGTGAGATGAAATCCTTCCATATCTATAGTGACAGGGAAAACCTGCTGCCGCTCAATCAATTCCAAAGACCGGGATTTACATTTGTAGGCTGGAATACCAGACCGGGAGGAAAAGGAACTGCTTTTGCAGATGGAGCAGATGTGCGTACATTAGCAACGAAAGAGAAGAATAAAGATACCGTATATCTGTATGCACAGTGGAAAGCAGCAGGATATCATATCACCTATGTAATGAATGGCGGTAAAAATGCAGCTTCAAATCCTTCGGAGATCAGTTTCAACAAATCCTTTACTTTAAAAAAACCGAAGCGGAAAGGATATTATTTTGCAGGCTGGTATTTAGATAAGAAATTTAAACAGAGTATCGTAACGATCAGTCAGGGTACGACAGAGGATTTTACCCTATATGCAAAATGGATCAAAAAAGGAAAAGAATATCAGGCGAAGTCAGATTCTGCAAAGTTAAAATCCTGTAAGGCAGCAGGCGACAATCTGATTAGTGTAACAGGTACGGTTAGAAAGCGGTTGAAAAGTTCTGATGAATATTATTATTTAGTACGTGTAAATCCAATCGATGGGGCAGTCGAAGAACAGGTTGGAAAAGTATATAAAGATAAATCCGTTCATTTTCAGATCGACATCGGAAGTGTAACGGAAGACCGTACCGGTGCGGCAGCAGGCTATTATGCGGTCGCAGTTAAAAAAGGTGTATCTTATCAGACGATCAGTGAGAAATTACCGGTATCCAATCCGGAAAAACTTGCAGAAAATACGATGGCTTATCAGGCGGGAAGTACGAAGAAAGGCTTGCAGTCCGATAATATCAGCCAGCTTACGGCTACAAGATCAAAGAATGCATTTATGAATCTGTACATATCATCTGTTGTCAATGGTTCTGGAAAAAGAAGTTATTATTATCATGGAAAGAAGTATACATTCTGTGACCTCAGCGGTTTTGAAAAAAATGTAAAGGCATGTAATGACAAAGGGATCAATGTGACCATGCAGATCAATCTTGACTGGAAATTAGGTTCGTATCATTATCTGATCGCTGAAGAAGCCAGAACAAAAGGACATACACTTTATGCATGGAATACAGCAGATAAAAATGGCAGGGAAGGCATGGAGGCAGTTTTTTCCTATATTATGAGCTGGCTGGAAAAAGATGACTGTCATGTGGATAACTGGGTGCTTGGAAATGAAGTCAATTCCTGTGATGTATGGAATTACAAAGGAAATATGGCAAAAGAGAAATTTATCAATTCTTACGCGACAGCGTACCGTTCTCTTTATAATATTGCAAGATGCTGCTGGTCAAATACAAAGGTATTTATCTGTTTAGATCACTGCTGGTCATGTGCGGATGCCGGTTACAGTGCAAAGAGTTTTATGCAGGAGTTTGCCAAAGATATCAAGGCACAGCAGAAAAATGTCAACTGGAATCTTGCGTTTCACCCATACTGCCAGCCGCTTAAGAAAGCTGCATTCTGGAAAAACAGCGGTATACAGGATTCTGTCGACACAGCTTATATCAATATGAAAAATATTCAGGTGCTGACAGATTTTGTGCAGAAGAATTACGGCAAAAAAACAAGGATCATCTTAGCGGAACAGGGATACACATCTAAGGCAGGAAAAGATGTACAGGCAGCAGCTTTTGCCTATGCATACAAGATCGCTGCATGTAATCCGATGATCGATTCCTGTATTTTCCGGTCATATGATGACAGTGATAAAGCAGAAGTGGCACAGGGACTTACCTTAGGGATCAAAGGCAAGAAAGCCTATAATGTCTATAAATATATGGATAGTACGAGAGAGGCAAAATATACAGATCCATATTTAAAGACGATCGGTGCAGAAAGCTGGAATGCGATCGTACCGGGGTATAAATTAGAGCATTTGACGGAGAATTACCGGAATGTACAGTAAAAGAGAAAGGGAGATTAGGATATTGAGAGAAAAAATCAGCAATATTTATTTTGGTATAGGACTTACTATAGTTGCAGTTTGTTTGTATATGATTAATTTTACAAAATATGCCAATGCTAAATTGACAGTATACATGATATATTTTGGACTATTTTTGGAATTGATAGCTGTTATATTAAAACAGCCTAAATTTACAAAGAGAAGGGCAATCGTAATGGCAGTATCGGTGATAGTCATTTTGATGATCGCTGCGGGTCTTTATTATGTTGCTACAATGATATAGAGTGATAAGATCAGAGGTAAATCAAGATGCTTGACTATATAAAAACAATGCTTTTGGTTGCAGTCTTTTATATAATGTACATAAAAATTTCTTACTGTGGCTGGAAGTGGCTGAAAAGGTATTTGGTGCTTAGTGAAGCGGTCATTTTAGCGTTTTTATTACGCACATTTGGAATTGGGCTGGAAGATTTTATTGAATGGGTGATATATCAGATCTGTTTTTTGATTTTTGTCATATTAAAATATAAGAAAGATAAGGATAAGCGTTATGAACTATATGATATTTTAGGTAGATCGGATTTTAAAATTACATTATTTACGAATACAAAATTCATCAGGGAAGAAGGATACAAGAATCTGATAAATCTGTTGAGTAAAGTGCTTTTATGTCCTTTAGAAAAAAGCAATAACAGCGTAGTGATCAGTATAGATCAAAACAAAATAGTACTGAATTATCTGTTCAAGAACCAAAATGATTATCTCCATTTTAAAGAACATTTAGAAGAACTTCATATTCAGATACAAGAGGAACAGATAAAACAGTACTATAGAAGTCTTTGTGTGGCAGAACCGTATCTGCCTATTTGATCTTTAGCCCTTTGCTCTTAAACCATTTCCGATAGGCAGCTTTTTTCTTTGCAGGCACAGTTACGGAAACTTTTTTGGATATATTTGTAAAAGCCTGTTTGCCAACGCTGTTTTTCTTAAGAAGATTGCTCTTTATTTTTATGGTTTTAAGGGTGGAACATTTATAAAATGCCCGGGTGCCGATGCTTTTGATATTTTTAGGAAGAACGATCTTTTTTAAAGAGGTACATCCGTAAAATGCATTTGCACCGATGGCGGTCAGGTTTGTTCCAAGGGAAACGGTTTTTAGTTTTGTATATTTGTAAAATGCTTTTTTCTCAATCTTTGTAACCTTATAGCTGTACTCATTTGTATGTATGATAGCAGGAATGGTTACAGAGGTTATTTTTTTAGAATCCGCACCGGTACAGGAAACAGCATAGTTTTCTGTGCCTTTTAATTTTGAGGTTATTTTATAATGTAAGCCATGCAGGGTAAATGTATCTCCGATTTCTGCGCTGGAAATATCAAGGTCATAATCATCATTCTCATCGCCATAATAGCCATCATTGCCGTCTGTATTACCGGAAGAACTTCCTGATTTCGCAGGAATGGTTACAAAATCTCTTTTGTCGCCACATCTTTTGCAGTGGATCGATTTTTCACCATCGCTTGTTGCAGTTGGTGCGATATCTATCGTAAATTCAGTATCCCAGTCATGACCAAGTGGAAGAAGTGTTGTATCAGACCATGAGATCGGCTTCGTACAGGCTTCATCTTCAAACAATTTGTAACATTCATCACATAGGTAATAAGCGATATTACCTATATTCTGACAGGTAGGTGCAACTGCCTTGTGGTAGGTTAAAATATGATCACAGGCAGCATCTCTTGTGACAGCTGCCCCAATACTGTCTGCAATCGGAGAATAATTTGAAGCATAGGAAAGAATGGATAGGGTCAGATTAGAACCATTCACACCTGACCATATATCATCTAATACAACGGGTGCTGTCGTAGACAAGAATGTAATATTTGTAAGCCCAGTACAATCTGTGAATGCACCACTTTCTATTTTTTCAAGTGTTTTAGGAAACTGAAAAGCAGTAATCTGTGACTGGCCGGCAAAGGCATTTTTGTCTAGGGCTGTGACATCATAAGCGGTATCGTTAATGGTGATCGTATGTGGTACTTTTATTTTTCCTGAGAGGGTACTTGTGGGACTTGCACTGACATAAGCGGTACATCTTCCGTTTGCATCCTGACGGATTGCATAGTTTAATCCATTTTGTGTTGCACTTGCAACGATGGTATGTTCGTATTCTCCGACTTTTACTGTAAATGTCGTTTTTAAACGGACATTATATTTTGGATAGATCGTGAGTGTCACAGTGCCCGGACGAAGAACCTGCAGTTCATTATAAGGAATATTTTCAAAAGAATCAGGGACGGACAGGATAGATGCATCGGAAGTTTCGATGACCATTTCCTGATAATCACTATCACCATTTGTAACATTAGGCCAGCAGTAGATGATGGAACCTACCGGATTGTCAGCGGGAAAAGTTTTCACGAATCCGTTTGAGGTCAATTTGTTATTTTTCCATGTGATAGAATAATTTGTTGGTGGTGCAATGCAGATTGTATCACCACATACAGAGCATTTTCCGGTCTGTTTCCCATCTGCATTGGCATTGCCATAGACATAATCATGTGCAGTTGTTGGAATGGATTGTGTTATGGTATCATCACAAATACTGCAATAGAGAACGTCTGAACCGGCGGAACTACAGGTAGGCGGAGTGTGTGATGATAAAGTTCTTGTATGTTTACAGGAAACAGTGACGGTCGCAGAAATTTTTTCTACTCCATCTACAGAAGTAGTGATCGTAGTAGTACCGCCTCTTAATCCGGTTACAACACCACTGTCTGATACGGTAGCGACTCGTGGATCAGATGAGGTAAATGTAAACGTATCTAATGCCCAGAGATAGCGTATAGCTCGATTACGGACAAGTTTGACCTTTGGAACAAGTGTTGTAGATGTATCGGTATCAATAGAAGTGTTTCCTTCTAAAACATAGCCATCAATATAGGAATTGGAAACTTCTATTTTCTGCATGACATCAGAAGGAGCATCCTGCATGGTTTCATCTAGTCCATCTTTCGCAGATAATTCTCCTGCTAATGTATCAGGATATTTTGCTGCGGTTGTTTCAAAACCTCCTAGTCCGATGTATTTGAAATTTGGATTGATCAGGCTGGTATAATGTCCGGTTGTTTTTTCTAAGTTTTGTGCAACCCAGTCTGGTTTTTCACTAGCCCATAAAAGAATACCTTCGATCATATCTGCCTGATAATAGTAGGATAAATTTTCCGAACTAGAAGCAATTCCGTTATATTGAATGGACATTGTATTTTCATTATTGAGTCTGTCATGGCCGGAATCCATAAAGGCATAGGCAATGCCGGCTTCTACCGCACGGATTTTAGCAACGCTTTCTAAATCTCTTGACCATTTTAAGGGGGTATAATCTTCTGGTGTCAGCATACGGCTTTCATCTCTTGGATCAGGTACATTTCCACTTTCGCAGGCATCTTTCCGGATCGCATTGACTTCATCTAATGCCATCTGTGCCTGACTGAAATAACTTCCATAGACACCTAACAGGGAACAGTCTGTTGCTGTCGGTGTGATAGGAACATCTAAAATGGCAGCAGCATGGACTGCTGTTGGAAGGCTGGTAAGTGTGACAGACAACGTAAGCAGGAAAGCTGCGATGCCTGTGATGATTGTTCTGGTTTTCATTTGGGTTATCTCCTGTTTTTCATTTGTATGTATGATTATTATACATCAATCTGGTTGAAAATAGAGTATTCTTATCTAAAAAGTTTGTTGACAAATATTTTTTGATGGTATGACATGTACAAACTGTCAGAACAGAAAAAAGCACTTCTTCTGCCTGTTTGAAATATCTGTCATCTGTCGCAGTAATTTTTTTACCCTGCTTTATGCGTTCTTGTTTACGGGCATATATTGCTTTTATAATACTTACGATCTTTACATGATCTCCGCTTAATATCGCTGCCTTATATTCCTGTTCCCGTAGTTTTTCATCTGAAATATCCTTTTCACTGATATCTGGAATAGATTTTATAAATTTCATGGCATCGTCCTTCGTGATAATATGACGGATCTGTCCATCAGCATGTCCCACATTTTCAATCTGGCAGATACCTTCAGGTATTTTTACAACATAGTCACCTTTGTTATACATAGCTTCACTTTCCCTTCGAATTGATCATTTTATGAAATCAAAGTAAATCTGATAGAAAAAAGGACTATTTCACTCGGTAGCATTTGAATGAAACAGTCCTTTTCATATAAATTATACTCGGTTTATATGAAATATTTTAACAGCTTTTTAATTTTTTTGTAAGTAAATTTTAGAAAAACATTGCCGGTTCATATCCTATCAGACCTTTACAGAACAAAAAACATAAGATATCCTAATAGAAAACAGCAGAATACGAGGGGGTATATCATGCAGGAAATAAAATGTCCAAAATGTGGTGAAGTTTTTGCAGTAGATCAGACAGGCTATGCACAGATTTTAAATCAGGTCAGAGATAAAGAATTTGAGAGGGAACTTGGCCGCAGAGAAAAGAGTCTTGTAGAAAAACAGCAGAGTGATCTTGAATTAGAGCGTATCAAACAGCAGAAGAAATTCGATCAGGAACTATTAGCAAAAGAGGACGAGATCAAGCAGTTAAAAGCCAGATTAGAAAACGGTGAAACTGAAAAGAAATTAGCAGTATCAGAAGCCCTGCAGAAAAAAGACCATGAGCTGAATGAAAAATCAGAAAAGATCACAGAACTTAAAAATCAGTTATCCACGAAAGAGATGGAGTTAGAATTAAATCAGAAATCTTTAAAAGAAAAGTATGAAGATAAATTAAAACAGAAAGATGAACTGATTGAATATTATAAGGATTTTAAGGCAAGACAGTCCACGAAAATGGTCGGGGAAAGTTTAGAGCAGCATTGCTTAAACCAGTTCAATTCACTTCGCATGACCGCATTTCAGAATGCCTATTTTGAAAAGGATAATGATGCAAGGACAGGCAGTAAGGGAGATTTTATTTTTCGTGAATCCTCTGATGGGGTGGAATTTATTTCGATTATGTTTGAAATGAAAAATGAAATGGACGAAACGGCTACCAAGCACAAAAACGAAGATTTCTTAAAAGAACTCGATAAGGACAGAAGGGAAAAAGGATGTGAATATGCCGTATTGGTTTCTCTGTTAGAGATTGATAATGAGTTATACAACAACGGTATTGTGGACGTTTCTTATAAATATGAAAAGATGTATGTGATCCGCCCACAGTTTTTTATCCCTATGATCACGCTGCTTCGGAATGCGGCATTAAATTCCCTGCAATACCAGAGAGAACTTGCAGTTGTGAAAAATCAGCAGATCGATATTGTACATTTTGAAGAAAATATGAATAGTTTTAAAGAGGGATTTACCAGAAATTACCGGCTGGCAAGTGAAAAGTTTAATAAGGCGATCGAAGAAATCGATAAGACAATCTCTCATCTGCAAAAGACGAAAGAGGCATTGCTTTCCTCTGAAAATAATCTGCGTTTAGCAAATAATAAAGCGGAAGATTTAAGTATTAAGAAATTGACAAAGAATGCTCCTTCTGTGAGGGAAATGTACGAAGAAGAAAAACAGAATTTACAGGAATGCCATTAAAGGCATTAGCAGTATCGGAGGGTACCTTGCATTACTGGTCTATCGGCAGTCGCAGAAATGTTCAGGTATACAAAAGTAAATACCGTATTAGTGCCAAAAATCAATGGAGATCATATTGAAACGATCGCAAAAACTGTAAAAGAAGCGGATGATTGTGGTAAACAATCATTTTGGAAAAGCAAAACAGTTTTACATCTATCAGGTAAAAGATGATAAACAGCAGTTTGTGGAGAT
Source organism: Roseburia zhanii (assembly GCF_014287635.1). GTDB lineage: Bacteria > Bacillota > Clostridia > Lachnospirales > Lachnospiraceae > Roseburia_B > Roseburia_B zhanii. The sequence goes on from NZ_JACOPH010000009.1 coordinate 38,141, forward strand.
TCGGACGATGACTCCGGTGTGTACTAATGGCAGCCACAAGGATAAGAAACTCATGGAAAATTTACAGAAACTTTCCGACTGCAGGTATCTGTTAGTCAGCAGGATCGGAACGATTGCCGCAAATGCAGCAGAGAGTATCGGCATTGAATGCTATGAGATTCCAGGAATGATCGAAGACTCCATAGAACAGCTGAATGTGTGGAATGATAAAGAGCGGATCATAAGTAAGATACAGGACTTAGAATATGCCACACCGCCGAAAGTGCTGTTTTTAACAGATCAGTATGAAATCAACCAGGCAATCCGGGAGGAAGAAAATGAGATCACATTACTTGTCGGAAGCAGTAATGAAAGGGAGATATTTATGATAACAATGAAAAGTGGCGTGGTATAAAAGTACAAAACTGGCTATTTTGAAATAGCCAGTTTTTTGTATAATGAATTTCAACAAGTCAAAGTAATAAAGCAGATACAAAGGAGAAAATCAATGGAACAGAACAGATATGAATTAAACAAACAGTTAGCACAGATGTTAAAAGGTGGTGTCATCATGGACGTTACGACACCGGAACAGGCAAAGATCGCAGAAGAAGCAGGTGCCTGTGCAGTTATGGCATTAGAGCGTATTCCGGCAGATATCAGGGCAGCAGGCGGGGTATCACGTATGAGTGATCCAAAGATGATCAAAGGCATCCAGCAGGCAGTTTCCATTCCGGTCATGGCAAAATGCCGTATCGGTCATTTCGTAGAGGCACAGATCTTAGAAGCGATTGAGATTGATTATATCGATGAGAGTGAAGTATTATCACCGGCAGATGATATTTACCATATCAATAAAAATGAATTTAAAGTACCATTTGTATGTGGAGCAAGGGATTTAGGAGAAGCACTCCGCCGTATCGCAGAAGGAGCATCTATGATCCGTACAAAAGGTGAGCCGGGAACCGGAGATGTTGTTCAGGCAGTCCGCCATATGCGTGCAATGAATGCAGAGATCCGCCGTGTGCAGAATATGCGGAAGGATGAATTGTTTGAAGCTGCAAAACAGTTACAGGTTCCTGTAGACCTTGTGGAATATGTACATGAAAACGGAAAACTTCCGGTTGTCAATTTTGCAGCTGGCGGTGTCGCAACTCCGGCAGATGCAGCACTGATGATGCAGTTAGGTGCAGAAGGCGTATTCGTAGGTTCCGGTATCTTTAAATCCGGTGATCATAAGAAACGTGCAGCAGCAATCGTTAAGGCAGTTACAAACTATACAGATGCAAAACTGATCGCAGAGCTTTCTGAAGATTTAGGAGAAGCTATGGTTGGTATCAACGAACAGGAAATTGAAATCTTAATGGCTGAGCGGGGAAAATAAAATGACGATTGGAATCTTAGCATTACAGGGAGCATTTGCAGAACATGAACAGATGTTAGAACGGTTAGGTGCAGATTATTTTGAGATCCGGCAGAAAAAGGATTTAGAGCGTGACTTTGACGCTTTCATCCTTCCGGGTGGAGAAAGCACTGTGATGGGAAAACTGTTACATGAACTCGATATGTTTTCAGAGATCAAAGAAAAAATAAATGCAGGACTTCCGGTATATGGAACCTGTGCAGGACTGATCCTTTTAGCAAAAGAAGTGGAAGATGGAGCGGTACAGCTTGGTACCATGGATATCTGTGCAAAGAGAAATGCTTATGGCAGACAGTTAGGCAGTTTTGTGGCAGAAGAAGAATTCAAAGGGATCGGTAAGATACCGATGAATTTTATCCGTGCACCTTATATTGCAAAAGCAGGTGAAAATGTAGAGGTATTAGCAAAAGTCGATGGAAAGATCGTTGCGGCAAGGCAGGGAAACCAGCTTGTAACAGCTTTTCACCCGGAGGTCACAGATGATGTGCGAATACATCAGTATTTCTTAGAGCAGATCGTGAATAAGTAATAAAAGATGTCTGGATAAATAAGTAACAAATCCGGTGGTTTTGGATAGCAATTTCAAAACTGCCGGATTTTTGCATTCAATTTTATACTTGCAAAATACCCCTAAGGGGTATATAATAACACAAAACGCAGAAAAGAGGTATAACAATGGGAGAAGAACGGGAATGTTGTCATCATAGAACCAAAGAGCGTTCAGAAAAAGAATACAAAGATATGATCAATCGCTTAAGCCGCATTGAAGGACAGGTGCGGGGCATCAAGGGAATGGTTGAGAAGAATGCATATTGTCCTGATATTTTAATTCAGGTGGCGGCAGTAACGGCTGCATTAAACAGCTTTAACCGGGTGCTCCTTGCAAACCATATCAAGACCTGCGTAACAGAAGATATCAGGGAAGGAAGGGAAGAAACAGTAGATGAATTACTTGCCACCCTGCAGAAATTGATGAAATGATAGGAGTGATAAAGATGGAACAATATACAGTGACCGGAATGAGCTGTGCTGCCTGCAGTGCCCGCGTGGAAAAGGCAGTCCGGAAAGTACCGGGTGTTACAGACTGTGCCGTCAGCCTTTTGACAAATTCCATGGGAGTAGAAGGAAGTGCATCAGCAGAAGATATTATCCAGGCGGTAGAAGATGCCGGATACGGTGCAGCATTAAAAGGCAGTCACAGTAATGAAGATGCACAGACTAGAGCAAATGAAGAATTATTAAAAGACAAAGATACTCCGGTATTAAAGAAGCGTCTGATCGCATCCATTGGTTTTCTTGCAGTACTGATGTATGTTTCCATGGGACATATGATGTGGAACTGGCCGCTGCCGTCATTTTTTGAAGGCAATCATGTGGCAATGGGACTCTTACAGTTACTGCTCACTGTAGCAATCATGGTGATCAACCAGAAATTTTTTATCAATGGATTTAAGAGTCTGTTTCATTTGTCACCAAATATGGATACCTTAGTTGCACTTGGTTCGATGGCATCTTTTGTCTACAGCACATATGCGTTATTTGCAATGACCGATGCACAGGTAAAAGGTGATATGGATCTTGTCATGCAGTATATGCATGAATTTTATTTTGAATCAGCCGCAATGATCCTGACACTGATCACAGTAGGAAAAATGTTAGAGGCCAGATCCAAAGGAAAAACAACAGATGCATTAAAGAACCTGATCCGCCTTTCACCGACAAAGGCAGCCGTTGTCCGAAACAAAGAAGAAGTTGAAGTCCCAATCGATCAGGTGAAAAAAGGCGATATCTTCGTCGTACGTCCCGGAGAAAATATACCCGTGGACGGTATTGTATTAGAAGGTATCAGTGCTGTAAACGAATCTGCATTGACCGGTGAGAGTATTCCGGTGGATAAAGCTTCAGGGGATCATGTATCACAGGCAACGTTAAACCAGTCAGGATTTTTAAAATGTGAAGCAGTCCGTGTCGGTGAAGATACCGCATTGTCAAAGATCATCCAGTTAGTTAGTGATGCAGCAGCAACCAAGGCACCGATCGCAAAAGTGGCAGATAAAGTATCGGGAGTTTTTGTGCCGGCCGTCATAGGGATTGCCTTAGTTACAATCATCGTCTGGCTGCTTGCCGGAGAGAGTGTCGGTTTTGCACTTGCAAGAGGGATTTCCGTTCTTGTGATCAGCTGTCCTTGTGCATTAGGATTAGCAACACCGGTAGCGATTATGGTTGGAAACGGAGTCGGGGCAAAGCATGGTATCTTATTTAAGACCGCAGTATCGTTAGAAGAAACCGGAAAAGTCCAGATTGTTGCACTTGATAAGACAGGAACGATTACAACGGGCGAACCGACAGTAACCGATATACTGCCGGCAGAAGGCATAAAGGAAGAAGAATTATTATATTATGCCGCATCCTTAGAACAGAAAAGTGAGCATCCATTAGCAGGGGCAGTGATCCGTTATGCGAAGGAAAAGAACCGGAAGACAGAAGATATTGAAGAGTTTGCCGCAGTTGCAGGAAACGGACTGACAGGAAAATTAAATGGCACATTGTTATTTGGCGGTAATGCGAATTTTATCGGAACAAAACTAGAGATCCCATCAGATTCTCTCATGCAGTCAAAACAGCTTGCCGATGAAGGTAAGACACCACTATTCTTCGCAAAAGAAGGACAGTTTTTAGGAATCATTGCAGTTGCCGATGTATTAAAAGAAGAAAGCAGACAGGCAATTGCGGAACTTAAGAATATGGGAATACGTGTTGTCATGCTTACCGGAGATAATGAACGGACAGCAGATGCGATCGGAAAAATGGCTGGTGTCGATGAAGTGATCGCAGGTGTACTGCCGGAAGGCAAAGAGCGTGTGATCCGCTTCTTGAAAGAACAAGGCAAAGTGGCAATGGTCGGTGATGGGATCAACGATGCACCGGCATTGACAAGGGCAGATATGGGAATTGCGATCGGTGCAGGAACCGATGTGGCGATCGATGCTGCAGATGTGGTACTGATGAAAAGTAAAACGACCGATATACCGGCTGCGATACGTCTAAGCCGTGCAGCACTCCGCAATATACACCAGAATCTTTTCTGGGCATTTATCTATAATATCATAGGAATCCCATTAGCCGCAGGAGTATGGATTCCATTATTCGAACTGAAATTAAATCCGATGTTTGGAGCAGCGGCAATGAGTTTATCAAGTTTCTGTGTAGTAACTAACGCACTTCGTCTGAATCTGCTGTCTGTCTATGATGCAGGTAAGGATAAAAAAATAAAAGTAAAAGAGAAGAAGGAGAACAAAACAATGAAAAAAACAATGAAGATCGAAGGTATGATGTGTGGACACTGTGAGGCAAGAGTTAAAAAAACATTAGAAGCATTAGATGCTGTTGCAGAAGCAGAAGTAAGCCATGAAAACGGAACTGCTGTCGTAACTTTAAACAGTGAAGTCGCAGATGATGTATTGAAAAATGCAGTTGAGGAACAGGATTATAAAGTGCTCTCGATCGATTAAGCAGAAATCAACGAAGCAGATGAAATCCTCATTGCAGCTTCTACAGAAGCTGCAATTTCTTCTGATACAAGATCTGCCGATGTCTGCATCGTATTCTTTGCATCAGTGGTTCCTATCTTAGCACTGTTGTTATAAGAAACACTGCCGACGATCACAACGATCACCAGAACAACAGACGCATAGACTAAAGAAAGTTATGTTTTCAGTTTCATAAGATTACCCTCATTTGTTTTTTTATGGAACGCTTTTTTTGTAAAAAATATACAATGAATTTTAAGAAAATTCCTTGTTATAATAAACGGAGAAATAAAGGCTGGATATGGTGATATCTGAGGATTATATGCAGAAGATGGGCAGGAACGGTACAAACGAAAACAGAAAGGGCAGATTGATGGAGCAGATGAACAATTATCGTATCATATGGAAAAAACGGACAGATGGAAGTGCATGTCTGTTAAGAGTTTACGGCGAATTTCCATGTATCAGACTGCCGGAAGAAATAGGTGGCGTTCCGCTGACAGAAATAGCCGCATATTGTTTTGCACCGGTCACGCATTTCAAAGCAGAAACTTCCGATCAACAGGCAGATATTTTCGAAGAAGTAGTCACAGAAGATGGATATTCTGTCAAAAACTTAAGGGAATTAGCAGGAAATGCAATCGAAGAAGTAGAAATACCGGCTTCGGTGCATACCATCGGAAACTGCGCATTTTATAATTGCAGGAATTTAAAAAAGCTGTATCTGCATGGGAAGATCGATCAGTTAGGCAGTGATGCATTTATGAATACGACTGCATTCCATCAGATGATGCTTTTTTATTCGCCTCAGACGGCAGGCGGGGCAGATAAGATATTAAAGCAGATCACATCGGATCTTGAAGTAGTATTTACAGAAGATGGACAGGTTACGGCAAAACTTTTATACCCGGAATATTATGAATCCTATGACGAGATCGCACCGGCACATATTTTTGGCAGGAGCATCACTGGAGAAGGATTCCGGGCTAGACAGTGTATGAAAGACGGCAAGGTTGATCTTGCAGGGTATGATGCAGTCTTTGCACAGGCATGTGTGGAAGAATCAGAGCAGACGCTCTCCCAGATGGCATTAGACCGCCTGTGTTATCCATATGATCTTAAAGAAGAACACAGACAGCAGTACAGCAGTTATGTCAGGGAACACAGCAGTAAAATTGTGATTTCGTTAACAGATAAAAAGGAATTGTCCATCCTGCAGGAACTATATCAGAAAAAGCTGATCGATGACAGAAATCTTGCAGAATGTATGAAAAGAGCAGCAGAAGCAGGCTGGGCAGAAGGTGCGGCAGTATTCTTAGGCTGGCAGGCATCTAAGCGGACACAGCGAAAGAACCGGTACGAGTTCTGACTTGTTGACCCGTCCACACATGAGGAAGGAGTGATTTCCGTTGAAAATCAGCGGATCCCGAATGGGTGTAGAATTGCGGGAGTTGCGTAGCAACGGAGCATTTCGTGTATCATATCATTCGATAAAAGAGGTGAAGAAATGTCACATATCCAGACACAGACAGAATGGGAAGAGGAAATGTCTGCAAAGATCTTAAATTTTGTCAGACGTGAACTATATTTAGAATTTCGCTATATGGAAATGGCATTATCCGCTTTTTCCTATAAAAAAATAGAGGGACTGCTTACCTTTGCAACCGATGGCAGATATTTATATTATTCGACAGAACCCGTTTTCCGGCTGTTTGAAAAAAATACGCCTTTTTTGGACAGGACATATCTGCATGTGGTATTTCACTGTATCTTTAAACATTTATGGATCAGGGGCAGCCAAGATCAACGGCTGTGGGATCTTGCCTGTGATATTGCGGTAGAATATACAATCGATTCGCTTCATGCAGAATGTACAAAACGTATCTTAAGCTACATCAGACAGCAGACATATGAACTTTTAAGAGAAGAAGGGGCAGTATCGGCAGCCATGATCTGCCGGTTGTTAAAAAAGCAAAAGGCAGAACAGATTACTGTTTTAGAACAGGAATTTTATACAGATGACCACAGATTCTGGCCAAAAGAGGAAGAAATGCAGTCGCCGCTTGTAACAGAGGCAAAACAGAACTGGGATAAAACGGCAAGAAGTGTGACCTTAGAGAAAAACCGCAGGGGTGATGATCCAAAAGAGGGGGAAGAAGTCTTAAATGCACAGATACGTGCCGGAAAAAGCCGCAGAAGTTATCGTGATTTTTTACAGAAATTTGCTATTTTGCAGGAAGAAGTACATTTAGATTTAGATGAATTTGATCTCGGATTTTATACCTATGGTCTGAAACTCTATGGAAATCTGCCGCTGATCGAGCCATTAGAAAGCAGGGAAGTCCATAAGATCAAGGAGTTTGTCATTGTGATCGATACGAGTGATTCTACAAGCGGAGCGTTGGTCACTGGATTTTTAGAAGAAACATTTTCCATATTAAAGCAGAAACATAATTTCTTTGAAAAGTGCCATATCCGTATCTTACAATGTGATGATAAAGTACAGATGGATACGAAGATTGAGAGCCGGAAAGATCTTACACATCTGTTGCAGGAATTTCCTTTTGTGGGAGGCGGGGGAACGGATTTTCGTCCTGCATTTTCTTATATAGAAGAATTGCGCAGACATGGGGAATTTAAAAATTTAGGCGGACTTTTATATTTTACGGATGGAAAAGGAATTTACCCAGAGAAAAAGCCGGACTTTAAAACCGCTTTTTTATTTTTAGAAGATTATGACGAAACTGCCATACCGCCTTGGGCGATGCGTCTTAGATTAGAACCGGAGGAATTTGAATTATGAATATCAGACAGGCAAAAGAAGAAATCAGGCATACGATCGGGGCATATCTGAAAAAAGATGAGACCGGAGCATACAAGATTCCTGTACGCAGACAGCGTCCGCTCCTTTTGATCGGTCCGCCGGGGGTTGGAAAAACGCAGATCATGGAGCAGACCGCAAGAGAGTGTGGGATCGGGCTCGTGTCTTATACGATCACGCATCATACCAGACAGAGTGCCATCGGACTGCCATTTATTAAAGAAAGGGAATTTCAGGGAAAGACCTATGCAGTCACCGAATATACGATGAGTGAGATTGTTGCGAGTGTTTATCAGAAGATAGAAGAAACCGGACGCAAGGAAGGAATTTTATTTATTGATGAGATCAACTGCGTATCGGAAACATTAGCACCGACGATGCTGCAGTTTTTACAGTGTAAGCAGTTTGGCAACCAGCAGATACCAGCAGGCTGGCTGATCGTAGCAGCAGGAAATCCGCCGGAATATAACAGATCCGTAAAGGAATTTGATATGGTAACGTTAGACCGCGTTCGGACGATCACAGTAGAAGCAGATAAAAAAGTCTGGATGGAGTATGCAAAAGAGCAGAATCTGCATGGTGCACTTCTTAGTTATTTAGAACTGCGGCCGAAGAATTTTTACCGGATCGAAGCAGATGTGGACGGTATGCAGTATGTGACAGCAAGAGGCTGGGAAGATTTTTCCTATCTTCTGTATGCCTATGAGGAAGAGGATCTTCCGGTGACAGAGGAGATTGTTTATGAATATCTGCACCATAAGGAAGTCGCAGAAGATGTGACTGCATATATCGATCTCTACCGCAAATATCAGGACGATTATGGCATTGATAAGATCCTTTCCGGTCAGGTAAAACCGGCAGTTTTTGCAAGGATCGAGCAGGCAGGATTTGATGAGCGGTTAAGTGTCGTGAACCTGCTGTTAGACGGACTCATGGGATATCTGAAAGCAGCAGATGAGGAAAAACAGCTTACAGATGAATATTTTGCATTTTTACAATCTTACCGCAAGGCATTAGAAACCTGTGACGATCCAGCGGCAGAGTATCAGAAAAGAGAGGATCAGATGCGGCAGGAAGCAAAAGAAAAAGAGCAGGCAGGTCTGTTTGATAAAGCTGAGGTCAAAAAGATGCATAAGCTGTTTAGCCTGTTAAAAGAAGGAGAAGTGAGCAGTCAGACAGCCACAAAAGAAGATGCTTTTGAAGAAGCAAGGATTCCGTTTGAATGCTGCCGTATGGAACTTGAACAGATAGAGGAAGAGGCAAAAAAAGCATTAGAATATGCATTTGACTTTATGGAAGATGCGTTTGGAAAGAGCGAAGAAATGGTCGTGTTTGTGACTGAATTATCCGTCAATAAAGCGGCTGTGGGATTTTTAGCAGAGCATGAATGTAAACGGTATTTTACCTATAATATGGAACTGATGATCGGAAGCAGGAAAAGTGAGATCATGTCAGAGCTAAAGAGATAAAAAAACAGAGAGCGTATAAGGTGTTTGAGTATGCCTTAAAGCTCTCTGTTTTGTATTTGATAAAAGTTTCAATATATTATCTGTAATCACCCATATAAAACAGTGCGATCGTTCCCGGACCGGAGTGTGCACCGATCGTCGGACCAACATAGTTGATCAGGAAACTTTCAATGCCAAATCTCTGCTTCACCAGATCAGCGACATACTGGGCATCAGCAAGGGAATCACCATGACTGATAAAGACAATGTCATTCTGGCTGCGGTAAGCACCCATCTGTTTTTCCATGCTGTCCACAAGTGCCTGTAAAGATTTTTTTCTGCCACGTACTTTAGAAAGTGCGATCAGGTGACCTTCATCATCTACATGCAGGATCGGTTTTACATTGATCATCGTGCCTAAAATAGCAGTTGCCTTTGAAACACGTCCGCCTCTGTGCAGATGAAAAAGATCATCTACGGTAAAATTGTGTACGATGTGCAGTTTATTCTGTTCTACCCAGTCGGCAACTGTATCAAGATCGGCACCCTGTTCTTTGAGCATGACTGCTTTGTGGACCAGCAGACCTTCTCCGAGTGATGCTGCTAAGGAATCAATGATTGTGATCTTGCGATCCGGAAATTCTTCGCTTAATTCTTCTGCTGCGATGCGGGTACTGTTATAACTGCCGCTTAAGCCGGAAGAGAATGCGATATGAAGAATATCATAGCCATCCTTTAAATAAGGAAGAAATATATTTTTAGCATTTTCAGGATTCACCTGTGACGTTGTCGGCATAGAGCCGTTCCGCATTTTTTCATAAAACAGCCTGACATCTAACGGGTTATCCTTAGAATAAGTCGTACCTTCTAACGTGTAAGTAAGCGACATGATACCAAGATCATGTTTTTTGATGTAATCTTCAGGTAAGTCAGTGGTTGTATCTGTCGTAATGATATAATTGTTCATACCAGTCCTCCTCTGCTTTGTTCTTTCGTTGCTGTTCACACCTGACAGTGTGATCAGCAACGATTACAGCCCATTTAAAATGCCTCTGCGAGGCAGGGCTGTAATCACACAATAATTAACATTATGGCGCATAGATTGACAGCGCGGTGTCAAGCTTGCGTCTGAACAGTAACGTTCTATCCCATAAACATACATATCATACCATTTTCGAATCGTAAAATCTACTTGTATTTTAAAAATGCATATGCTATAATACTTCAATGACTGCAGGCGGTGGAAGTATGCCTATTTTTCAGAACACTTACAATCGGGCATGTTGCCGCAGAAGAAAGAGAACGTATATTGTAACTATGAAAGTACTGAATAGTTACCGTACATCTATTTATATATAAGGAGGAAAACAGTTATAATGAGTGTACAGGTAGAGAATTTAGAGAAGAACATGGCAAAACTTACCATCGAAGTGTCAGAGGATAAGTTAGAAGAGGCATTACAGAAGGCATATTTAAAACAGAAGAATAAGATCAGCCTTCCGGGATTCCGTAAAGGAAAAGTGCCAAGAAATATGATCGAGAAAATGTATGGACCGGAAATATTCTTTGAAGACGCAGCAAATATGCTGATCCAGGAGAATTATGGTGCAGCAGTAGATGAGAGCGGAGCAGATATCGTATCCCGTCCATCTATCGATGTAACACAGATCGAAAAAGGAAAACCTTTCATCTTCACAGCAGAAGTAGCTGTAAGACCGGAAGTAAAACTTGGTAAATACATGGGAGTTACTGTAACAAAGATCGACACAACGGTAACAGACGAAGAAGTAGATGAAGCAGTAGAAAAAGAAAGAGATAACAATGCAAGAACAATCACTGTAGAAGACCGTGCGATTGAAAACGGTGATACAGCAGTGATCGATTTTGAGGGATTTGTCGATGGCGTTCCATTTGAAGGCGGCAAAGGCGAGAATCATTCCTTAGAGATCGGTTCCCACTCTTTCATTGATACATTTGAAGATCAGCTGATCGGTAAGAATACAGGTGATGAAGTAGAAGTGAATGTTACTTTCCCGGAAGAATACCATGCAGCAGATTTAGCAGGAAAACCGGCAATGTTCAAAGTTAAGATCCATGAGATCAAAGCAAAAGAACTGCCAGAATTAGATGACGAGTTCGCACAGGACGTATCTGAATTTGATACATTAGCAGAGTACAAAGAGAACTTAAAGAAGAATATTGCTGAAAGAAAAGAAGCAGAAGCAAGAAGAACAAAAGAAGATGAAGCGATCAGAAAGATCGTAGAGAAATCTTCCATGGAGATTCCGGATGCAATGATCGATACACAGGTAGAAAGTATGATCGAAGAATTTGCACAGAGAATCGCACAGCAGGGATTAAGCTTTGAACAGTATATGCAGTTCTCCGGCATGACAATGGATAAGATGAAGGATCAGGTAAGACCGGAAGCTGTCAGCCGTATCGAGAGCAGCCTTGTATTAGAGCAGATCGCAAAAGATGAGAATATCGAAGTATCCGATGCAGATGTAGATGCAGAGATTGATAAGATGGCATCTATGTATGGCATGGAAGCAGATAAGATCAAAGAATACATGGGTGATGCAGAGAAAGAGTCCATGAAGAAAGATCTTGCGATCCAGAAAGCCGTTGATCTTATCATGGATAATATCAAAGAACGTGCAAAAGCAAAGAGCAAGAAAGAAAAAGATGAGGCAGAAGCTGAATAAGCCATAGCCACAGGCCGGCTCATAAGAGCCGGTCTGTTTAACATTATAAAGAGTCAGGAGGCAGCAGAGATGAGTTTAGTACCTTACGTCATTGAACAGACCAGCAGAGGCGAGCGTAATTACGATATCTATTCAAGATTGTTAAAGGATAGGATTATTTTCTTAGGAGAAGAAGTGAATGAAACAACAGCAAGTTTAGTTGTTGCACAGCTTTTATTCCTTGAATCTGAGGATCCGGGAAAAGATATTCAGTTATACATCAATTCTCCGGGCGGTATGGTAACAGCAGGACTTGCAATCTATGATACCATGCAGTATATCAAGTGTGATGTATCTACGATCTGTATCGGACTTGCAGCAAGCATGGGAGCATTTTTATTAGCAGGCGGTACAAAGGGCAAGAGAATGGCACTTCCAAATGCAGAGATCATGATCCATCAGCCATCCGGTGGTGCAAAAGGTCAGGCAACGGAGATTGAGATTGCAGCAGAAAATATCTTAAAGACAAAGAAACGCTTAAATGAAATCCTTGCAGAGAATACAGGAAAGCCATACGAAACGATCGCTGCTGATACAGAAAGAGATCATTATCTTTCAGCAGAAGAAGCAAAAGAGTATGGTCTGATCGATTATGTAATTACAAAGCGGGAAAAATAATATTTATATGTTTTCATATGGAGTGAAGTTATGGCAGGAAGAAATATAATTGGCGGCGACAGCAAAGTTCACTGCTCATTCTGTGGAAAATCACAGGCGCAGGTCAGAAAGCTGATCGCAGGTCCGGGTGGAGCATTTATCTGTGATGAATGTGTCGATATCTGTGCAGAGATCATTGAGGAAGAATTAGAAGAAGAAGGCGAAGAAAGAGAAGACCGCGAAAAAGTGTCAGACTGGCAGGAAATCAATCTGTTAAAGCCGGAAGAGTTAAAGTCTTTCTTAGATGAATATGTAGTTGGTCAGGACAATGCAAAGAAAGTATTGTCAGTAGCCGTATATAACCACTATAAGAGAATTTTAGCAGGTGCAGATTTAGATGTGGAATTGCAAAAGAGTAATATCTTAATGTTAGGTCCTACCGGTTCCGGTAAGACTTATCTGGCACAGACCTTAGCACGTATTTTAAATGTACCATTTGCAATCGCAGATGCGACAACACTTACAGAAGCAGGTTATGTCGGAGAGGACGTAGAGAATATTCTCTTAAAGATCATTCAGGCGGCAGATTACGATATCAAACGTGCAGAACATGGAATCATTTATATAGATGAGATCGATAAGATCACGAAGAAGTCTGAAAATGTTTCAATTACAAGGGATGTATCCGGAGAAGGTGTACAGCAGGCACTTCTTAAGATCTTAGAAGGAACGGTAGCATCTGTTCCTCCACAGGGCGGCAGAAAACATCCACAGCAGGAACTGATCCAGATCGATACAACCAATATCCTCTTTATCTGCGGTGGAGCATTTGATGGTCTTGAGAAGATCATCGAAACCCGTATGGATTCTAAGTCAATCGGATTTAATGCAACCGTCCGTGATAAAAAAGAAGTCAATGTCGGAGAAGCATTTAAACATGCCATGCCGCAGGATTTCATCAAGTTTGGTCTGATACCGGAATTTATCGGACGTGTGCCGGTCACAGTGTCATTAGATTCATTGGATAAAGAAGCATTGATCCGTATCTTGACAGAACCGAAGAATTCACTGGTAAAACAGTACAAAAAGCTGTTTGAATTAGATGGAGTGACATTAGACTTTGATCAGGATGCATTAGAAGCAGTTGCAGCGAAGTCTGTAGAGCGACAGACCGGTGCGAGAGGATTGCGTGCGATCATGGAAAATGTGATGATGGATCTGATGTATAAGATCCCATCGGACGAATCTATTACCGAGTGTACGATCAATAAAGAGCTGGTGGAAGAAAAAGGATTTATTGATTCCATCGACGAGAATAAAGAAGAACTATTAGAATCAAAGAGTGCATAAACTGCGATTGTGCAGTCAAATGTGGGGCTGTCACAGGAATCGGAGAACCGGTTGCTGTTGACAGCTTTTCTCAACATGAAAGAAGGGACAAAAGATTGAGAGATATCAGTATTACAATACCGGCAGTCGCATTACGGGGAATGACAATCTTGCCGGGCATGGTGGCACATTTTGATGTCAGCAGGGAGAGATCCATAAAAGCAGTAGAAGAAGCAATGATGGGTGAGCAGAATATTTTCCTGGTTACCCAGAGAGATGTCGAGGACGACGATCCGCAGATTGACGATCTGTATCATATCGGAATCCTTGCAAAGATCAAGCAGGTCATTAAGATGCAGCATGGGATCGTGCGTATTTTAGTAGAAGGTGAAAAACGTGCGGAACTGTTAGGATTTGTAGAGTCAAAGCCATTTTTATTAGCAGAAGTAAGCCTTCTTGAAGCAGAAGATGAAGAATATTCCACAGAGGTAAAAGAGGGAATGCTGCGTGCCGTTCAGGAAACATACAGACGTTATGCAGCTTTAAATCCAAAAGCCGGAAAAGAATTTTTACATCAGGTATCTGAAACAAAAGATGCAGATAAGTTAATGGATCTGATCGTCAATAACCTGCCGGTATATTATGAAGAAAAACAGAAATATTTAGAAGCAGTAACCATCGAAGAACGCTATGAAGTGCTGATGGAATTACTGCTCAGCGAGATCAATATCATATCGATCAAAAAAGATTTTCAGGAAAAAGTAAAACAGCGGGTAGATAAGAATCAGAAAGAATATCTGCTGCGTGAGCAGATGAAAGTGATCCGTGAAGAATTAGGAGAAGATAATACAGAATCGGACGCAGACCAGTTTTTACAGGCATTGAAGAAGATAAAAGCCAAAAAAGATGTAAAAGAAAAGATTAAAAAAGAGATCGACCGCTTTAAAAATATCGGCACCAATTCTTCCGAAAGTGCTGTTGCAAGAGGCTACATTGAAACCTTATTAGAACTTCCATGGGATAAGGCATCAAAAGATAATAAAGATTTGAAAAATGCGGCAAAAGTCTTAGATGACGATCATTACGGACTTGAAAAAGTAAAAGAGCGTATGCTCGAATTTCTTGCAGTAAGGAATTTAACCAGCAAAGGAGAAAGCCCGATCATCTGTTTAGTCGGTCCTCCGGGAACCGGAAAGACAAGTATTGCAAGATCCGTTGCAAGAGCATTAGATAAAGAATATGTGCGTATCTGCTTAGGCGGTGTCAGAGATGAAGCGGAGATCCGCGGACACAGAAGAACCTATGTTGGTGCCATGCCGGGAAGGATCGCAACAGGACTCAGGACGGCGGGAGTGAAAAATCCGCTGATGTTATTAGATGAGATCGATAAGGTCAGCAGCGACTATAAAGGAGATACGTCTTCCGCACTGCTTGAAGTGCTCGATGCAGAACAGAATAGCAGATTCAGGGATCATTATGTAGAAATACCGATCGATCTTTCGGAAGTACTCTTTATTGCAACAGCCAATTCCGCACAGGATATTCCAAGGCCGTTATTAGACCGTATGGAACTGATCGAAGTCAGCAGTTATACGGAGAATGAGAAGATGCATATTGCAAAAGAGCATTTAGTCCGTAAGCAGATCAAGAAAAACGGTCTGAAAAAAGACCAGTTAAGCATCAGTGAAGAAGCTCTTTCCATGGTGATACGCGGATATACAAGAGAAGCCGGCGTGCGAAGCCTAGAGCGTAAGTTAGGTGAGATCTGCAGAAAAGCTGCCCGCGAGATCTATGAAGGCAACAAGAAAAAAGTAACCGTTACGAAGAAAAATTTGGAGCAGTTCTTAGGAAAAGAAAAATATACATTTGACATGGCAGGCAAAACCGATGAAATCGGAATTGTCCGAGGACTTGCATGGACAAGCGTCGGTGGAGATACCTTAGAGATCGAAGTCAATGTCATGCCTGGAAAAGGTGAATTTAAACTGACCGGACAGTTAGGAGATGTGATGAAGGAATCCGCACAGGCGGGTATCAGCTATATCCGTTCTGTCAGTGAGAAGTTTGACATTCCAAAAGAATTTTTCAAGGAAAATGATATCCATATCCATATCCCGGAGGGTGCCGTTCCAAAAGACGGACCATCTGCGGGAATTACGATGGCAACTGCAATGTTATCAGCAATCACAAAGAAGAAAGTGCGGGCTGATGTGGCAATGACCGGAGAGATCACCCTGCGTGGCAGAGTCCTTCCGATCGGTGGCTTAAAGGAAAAGACGTTAGCTGCGAAAAATGCAGGCATTAAGACCATCTGTGTACCGAAGAAGAATGAAAAAGATATGGACGAGATACCAGGCGAGATCAAAAATGGCTTAAAGATCGTATACGTGGAAACAATGGAGGATGTGTTAGACACAGCATTTGTATAAAGGAGTACAGATTTATGGTAATTAAAAATATAGAACTTGAAACCGTCTGCGGCATTACAAGTACACTGCCGGATAATACACTTCCGGAGGTCGCATTTGCCGGAAAATCGAATGTGGGAAAGTCATCTTTGATCAACGGACTGATGAACCGGAAATCATTAGCAAGGACTTCAGCCCAGCCGGGAAAGACACAGACGATCAATTTTTATAATATCAATCAGGCAATGTATTTAGTAGACCTTCCGGGGTATGGCTATGCAAAAGTATCCGAGTCAGAAAAGAAGAAATGGGGCGTGATGATCGAAAATTACCTGCATACTTCAAAACAGTTACGGGCAGTATTTCTATTGATCGATATCCGGCATGATCCGTCAGCAAATGATAAGACGATGTATGACTGGATGGTCTATCAGGGATTTGAACCGATCATCATTGCAACAAAATTAGATAAGATCAAACGCAGTCAGGTGCAGAAAAATATCAAGGCGATCCGTACAGGCTTAGATGTCCGTCCGGGAACAAAGATCTTCCCATTTTCCGCAGAAACCAAGCAGGGAAGGGACGAGATCTGGGACTATATTGATTCATTAGTTTTAGAGCAGGAAAGTGATGAGGTATCTGAATGAAACATAAATACCGTTTTACCGCACTATTGCTGATTACAGTGGCGGCATGTGCATGTTTGTTAACAGGTATTTACAGAAGATGGCAGACCACAGAAGAAGACACGGAGAAAGTGATCGTAGTGACTTCGTTTTATCCGATGTATATTGCAACAGAAAATGTGGCAGGGGACTGTACTGCCATCGAGGTGAAAAATTTAAGTGAGCCGCAGACAGGCTGTCTGCATGATTTCCAGCTGACACCGGAAGATATGAAACTGTTGTCAACAGCAGATATGTTTGTGATCAATGGCGGCGGAATGGAATCTTTCTTAGATGATGTGACCAAGCAGTATCCTAAGCTGAATATCGTCGAAACAATCGCTGATGAAGCAGATGAAGTTGATACAGATGGCCAGGAAACGATACATGGTCACGAAGATACACCAGATCATGCAGAAGAAACCGAACATACGCACAGCCATGAGGAAGATGCAGACGATCATGGCAGTGAGGAAGGCAGCCACGAACATGGACATACACATGACAATGCACATGAATGGATGAGTGTCAGCCATTACCGCAGTCAGGTGGAGAAGATCAAGGATGCCCTGTGTGAAGCATTTCCGGAATATCAGGAAGTCTTTCAGGAAAATGCAAAAGCCTATGATGACAAGCTTGCCGCTTTGCAGGCACAGCAGGAGAAGATCGAAAAAGCGGCTTCTGGTACAAAGATCATTACTTTCCATGAAGCCTATGAATATGTCGCAGAAGATTATGGACTTGACATCTGTTATACGATGGATTTAGATGAAGAACGTCAGATCAGTGCAGGAGAAGTTGCAGATGTTTTAAAAGAGATCAATGAAAATGATGTGAAGATCATTTTAGCAGAAAAACTCTATGGAAGCAAACTTGCAGAAACAATCCAAAAAGAAGCAGATGTAAACGTCTATTATCTGGATACCTTAGTGCGTGGAGATTACGATAAAGAAAGTTATATCAAGGGAATGCAGGAAAATATCAATATTTTAAAAGCAGCGTTTGGAGTGGATTAGTATGAAAAAAATCATTCAGCCATGTGGACTTCATTGTATCAAAGTGAATCATTTAGGCGTGCGTTTTGGTGAACAGGTCATCTTAGAGGATATCAACCTTCATATCCACTGTGGAAGTTTAAATGCGATCATCGGGAAAAATGGTGCAGGAAAATCGACGCTGATCAAGGCAATCTTAAATGATATTCCACATGAAGGTGACATTGAATTTAAGGACAGGGAAAATGGCAGGATACAGAAATTAAAGATCGGTTATGTGCCGCAGAGTATCAATATCGAGAAAAATACACCGGTCAGTGTCTATGATCTGATCGCAAGCTACCAGTTCCGTTTCCCTGTTTTTCTGAAAAAAAGCAAAAAGATCGAAGAAAAGATCAAACAGGCATTAGAAGTATTTGAAGCCGAAGACTTGATAGATAAACAGGTCTGCAATCTCTCCGGTGGTCAGTTACAGAGAGTACTTCTAGCCATGGCTGTCATGGATGAACCGAATCTGTTGCTCTTAGATGAACCGGTATCCGGTGTAGACCAGAACGGTATGGAGCTGTTTTACCGTAATATGCAGTATCTGAAAGAAAATTTTGACCTGTCAATCATACTGATCTCACATGATCTTGATTATGTGGCAAAGTATGCGGATAAGGTGATCTTATTAGATAAGAGCATTTTAAGGGAAGGAACGCCAAAAGAAGTATTCCAGAGTGAAGAATTTAAACAGATCTTTGGTGCAGAGGAACTTCCAGACTATGTACGGCGGGAGAAAAAAGACCGTAGCAGCCAGATCGCATCGAAATTAGAGGGAGGCAGCTTATGGGATTAGAATATGGATTTATGAGAAATGCATTTGTTGCCATATTGATCATCACACCGCTGTTTGGTATGTTAGGAACGATGATCGTCAGCCGTAAGATGGCATTTTTTTCAGATGCATTAGGACATTCGGCATTGACAGGAATTGCATTCGGTGTCATTTTAGGAGTGGCAGATACCAATATTACAATGGTGGTGTTTGGCATCGCATTTGCCCTTCTGTTAAATTATATCAGCAGTAAAAGCGGAACATCGACCGATACGATCATTTCTGTTTTTTCGTCCTGCAGTGTAGCTATAGGACTTGCGATTTTATCAAAAGGCGGGAATTTCAGCAAATATTCAAGCCTGTTAGTCGGAGATATCTTAAGTATCTCAAAATGGGAGATCGTATCCTTATTTGTGATCTTTGTTGTGGCATATGTATTCTTTTTCTGTTGTTTTAATTATTTACATGCAGCAAGTATCCACAGGACATTAGCAAAAAGCAGACAGATACCGGTGCGGCTTGTGGAGAATCTTTTTGCTGTACTGATCGCAGTGATCGTTATGTTATCGATCAAATGGGTAGGAATCCTGATCATCAATGCATTACTGATCCTGCCTGCAGCAGCAAGCAGAAATCTTTCAGCCAATATGAGGGAATATCATTTCTTTTCGATATTATTTTCCCTGTTTTCAGGGATTTTAGGACTGTTTGTATCTTATTATACAAACGTGGCAACAGGACCGATGATCGTGATATTTGCATCGATCCTGTATTTTGCCACCTATCTGTATACACGTAAATATCAGGGGTAGCCCTGAAAAAATAAAAAGGAGCATTACGAATGAGTGAAAAAATTTTAGCAGTATCAGCAGGACATGAAATTACAGAACAGGAATTAAAAGACCTGATTGCAAACTATCCGCCGGAGCAGCAGATCTATTTATCCAGCCCGCAGGCAAAGGACGAAGTCTTAGAGCAGCTCATTGGATTTTATCTCTTTGCAAAAATGGCAGAAGAAGAAAAGATCAAAGAGAGCAAAGAGTACAAAGAAACACTTGCAAAAATGGAAAACGAATTAGCAAGCCATATGGCAGCTACCAGTGTGATCGATAAGGTGACACTTGAAGATGGTGAAGCAAAAGCATTTTATGATAACAATCCGGCACAGTTTACAGCAGATGCACAGGTGAAAGCAAAGCATATCTTAGTCGAAAAAGAAGAAGATGCCAATAAGATCGCAGATGAGATCAAAGCAGGAAAATCTTTTGAGGATGCAGCCAAAGAATATTCCACCTGCCCATCAAAAGAAAAAGGCGGGGATTTAGGATATTTTGGAAAAGGACAGATGGTGCCGGAATTTGAAAAAGCCGCATTTGAAGCAGCGATCGGCGAAGTATCTGCTCCGGTCAAGACACAGTTTGGCTATCATCTGATCTTAGTAGAAGATAAAAAAGAAGCACAGGTCATGGACTTTGAATCTGTAAAAAACCAGTTAGAAGAAAAACTGTTACAGCAGAAAAAACAGAGTGCTTACATGGAAACATTAAAAGACCTGGAATCAAAATATGGTGTAGAAAGAAAGTTGAAAAATGTATAATCAGTTACCGAATGATGCAGTCATGCTATTAAGTTATATCAATATGCAGTTAAGAGATCATTATGATTCCTTTGAGGATCTCTGTTTATCCTTACAGGTATCAGCAGATGAGATTTCAAAGAAGTTAGCAGAAATTGATTACATCTATGATGCAGATGCAAATCAGTTTAAATAAAAAAGGAGATGACAGATATGTGGGCATATGAAAGTGTATTTTATCAGATCTATCCGTTGGGATTTTGTGGAGCACCTTTTGAAAATGACGGCATTTTAACACATAGGATCTTAAAGGTGAAAGAGTGGATTCCACATATGAAGAAGTTAGGGATCAATGCCATTTATTTTTCACCTGTATTTGAATCCGACACACATGGGTATAATACAAGAGATTATACAAAGATCGATTGTCGTCTTGGTACGAATGAGGACTTTAAACAAGTTTGTGATGCATTACATGAAGCAGGCATCAAAGTTGTATTAGACGGTGTATTTAACCATGTCGGACGGGGATTTTTCGCTTTCCGTGATGTGGTGGAAAAGAGAGAAAATTCTGAATATAAAGACTGGTTCCATATTGATTTTGGCGGTAATTCGAATTATAATGACGGACTCTGGTATGAAGGCTGGGAAGGTAATTATGATCTGGTCAAATTAAATCTGTACAATCCGGCAGTTGTAGATCACATTTTTGCTGCAATCAAAGGCTGGGTGGAAGAATTTGATATTGATGGATTGCGATTAGATGTTGCATACTGTCTGACACCGGATTTCTTACGTTCATTACACCAGTATACAAAGGGATTGAAAGAAGATTTCTATCTGCTGGGAGAAACACTTCATGGCGATTATAACCAGTGGATGAATCCTGAAATGCTCGATTCGGTGACAAATTATGAATGTTATAAGGGATTGTACTCCAGTTTTAATTCGATGAATATGTTTGAGATCAACCATTCCCTGTTAAGACAGTTTGGACCGGAAAACTGGACATTATACCGCGGAAAACATATGCTCAGCTTTGTCGATAACCATGATGTGACAAGAGTAGCATCGATCCTTTCCAATGAAAAACATCTGCCGTTGATCTATGCACTGTCCTTTGGTATGCCGGGGATTCCATGCATATATTATGGAAGTGAGTGGGGAGCAAAGGCAAGAAAAGAAGAAGGCGATCCTGCACTCCGGGCATGTTTTGATGCTCCGGTTGAAAATGAACTGACAGAATGGATCGGCAAACTTGCCGAAGCAAAGAAACATTCCGAAGCATTAAATTACGGAGATTTCCGTTCCGTATTATTGACAAATAAGCAGTGCATTTTTGAGAGAAAAAGTGAGCACGAGCGTGTCTATGTAGCAATCAATGCAGATGGGGAAAACTATCATGCAGATTTTGATGCAGGCTGTGGAATGGCTGTGGATCTGATCACAGGAGAGAAACACGATTTTGGCGGTGGCAGTGATCTTCCGGCGTATAGTGCTTATTTCTGGAAGATGGAGCATTAGAATATAGCAGATGATGGTACAACACGGTATTTAAACACTTGTAAGTTATGTAAAAATGTGATTTAAGCAGTTGCAGCAGTCATATAAAAAAGGGTAACAGACATAGTATCTGTTACCCTTTATATATGCATGGAAAATTTATTTTCCCATATCTTTGGATTTTGCAACACAGCATCTCTGTGCAGAGATCACAGCATCGCGCAGTCCTTTTTCTTCTAATTTTGCAACAGCAGCGATCGTTGTTCCACCCGGTGAGCATACAGCATCTTTTAATACGCCTGGATGGGTATTTGTTTCTAATACCATCTTTGCAGCACCATAGACGGACTGTGCAGCGAATTTGTATGCCTGTGTACGAGGCATTCCATCTGCGACAGCGGCATCTGCCATTGCTTCGATAAACATATATACATAGGCAGGAGAAGAACCGCTGACACCGACAACAGCGTCCATCAAAGATTCCGGTACAACTTCTGCTTTGCCAAAACTCTCAAAGATCGCAACTACAGACTGTAATTCTTCTGTGGATACGTGTTCATTCGGGCTTAATGCAGACATTGCCTCTAATACCATAGCCGGAGTGTTTGGCATCGCCCGTACGATTTTTACAGGTTTACCAAAATAGTCATCTAATTTTGAATGGCTGACACCGGCAGCAATGGCAACGATCAATTTATCATCATCAATGATATCACGGATTTCTTCAATGACATCTTCATACAGATAAGGTTTTA
Organism: Roseburia zhanii; assembly: GCF_014287635.1. GTDB lineage: Bacteria > Bacillota > Clostridia > Lachnospirales > Lachnospiraceae > Roseburia_B > Roseburia_B zhanii. The sequence goes on from NZ_JACOPH010000009.1 coordinate 60,737, forward strand.
CAGCTAAAAAGATAATATCCGCCGTTTTTGCAACCGTTGTATTATCTAAAGTTGTCTGTATGCCGTACGAAGCGGCAAGCCGGTCTAAAGTAGCCTGTGTATGGGCACTTGCGATAATAGATTCAGCAGTACTTAAGTTAGAACTTAAAAGTCCGCTGATCATAGCACTTCCCATGTTGCCTCCGCCAATAAAACCGATTTTTTTGTTCATAGCAGCGTTCTCTCCTTTAATGATGTATGTAAGCTTGTGTTTACGGATTAGAAATCTGTCAGATCAGCAGCTCTCTTCTCAAGGAAAGCTGTCATTCCTTCTTTTTTATCATGTGTAGAACATGTAACGCCGAATAAGTTAGCTTCCATTTCTACAGCATTTTTGATATCCATATCATAACCGTTGTTGATAGCAGCTTTTGCGATAGCTACAGCATAGCTTCCTTTAGAGATGATCTTCTTAGCCATCTTAGTAGCTGTTTCCATCAATTCTTCCTTCGCAACAACTTTATTTACAAGGCCGATGCGGTAAGCTTCAGCAGCGTCGATATTATCACATGTGAAGATCATTTCTTTTGCACGTCCCATGCCAACTAAACGGGCAAGTCTCTGTGTTCCACCGAATCCCGGAATGATACCAAGTCCACATTCAGGCTGTCCGAAAATTGCATTGTCAGAAGCAATACGGATATCACAAGCCATGGAGATCTCACATCCACCGCCAAGTGCAAAACCGTTGACTGCAGCGATCGTTACCTGACGCATGTTCATCAGTTTGAAGAATGGAACAGAAGCTTTCATACCAAAAGCTCTTGCTTCTGCAGCTGTGAAGTTCACCATTTCAGCGATATCGGCACCGGCAACGAAAGATTTGAATTCATTACCTTTCTTATCAGCACCACCTGTTAAGATCAGGACTTTGATGTCATCTCTGCCTTCGATCTCTGTTAAAACTTCGTTTAATTCGTCTAATGTTTCGGAATTTAATGCATTTAATGCGGCTGGTCTGCTGATCTTTAATACTGCGATCTCGTCAGCAACTTCTAATACTAAATTATTCATGGAAAAAACCTCCTGATTTTAAATAGTAGATGGATATACTATGACTCCATCCGTTATTGATACATAACACAGCAATTATACACCTAATGGGACACTTTGACAATAATTTAACAATAAAAACTTGAGATTCCCGGTAGCTAAGCGGTTGGGTGGTACTTAGGTACAGCTTGGTAGATGGTGTTGTTGGAATTGTTCTATCTGTATTTGGTTGAAAAATGCAGTTACATCACAACTATTCGGTTGAAAAAAGCAGCTAATTTACGTTTATTCGGTTGAAAAAGTGTGATGATCATGGATGTATCAGGTGAATTGTGCTAAACTATAAGAAAAGCAGTATAGAAAGACGTAATATGTATGGAACGGAAAACGTTAAGCAAATTACTGAAATGGAAAGAAAAAAAGCATTTGAAAGTACGGCATATTTTAATTTTGATGGTAATGCCGGATTAAAATCCATCTTCGATTTTGATGTAGAGAGGATTGTTGATGAACTTGCAAATATAGTTTATGTATGATATGGCAGTAAATGAAATGTTTGAGACAAATAGTGAAGAGAACGATGTTTATGGACATAATATCACAGTACATTGGCATGGAATGTATTGCAGTTGTTCAGATGGAGCCAGCAGTTCTTGAGTCAATCGGTAAGAAGATTGATACAAAAACCGTTGTAAAATCTAACGGTACAAAAGCTCTCAAGTATGATGTAACTAATGCACTTAAAAATCTTTATGGCGTAGGCTTTGAATGGATGGTAGAAGCAGGAACTATTAAGCCTGCTGATATTCCAAGTGTATTGACTGACAAATATACAAAGAAGTCTAAGAAAAACAATAAATAATATGCAAACATAAAATGCATGGTTAGAGAGGGCAAGGCAAATACTTTGCCCTTTTTATAGTGTGCATTTTACACAAATAAAAGACTTCCAGGAGGTATAATCATGGAAAAGAAAAATTTAAATAATTGTACTATGAATGAGGCTATCGCTATTTTAAAAGAAGCCTCAATGAAAAGCGAAAGAGGCAATTTTACAATCAAGTGCGATAATTGTACACTTGATATTGTATGTGGCGGTGAATTTAATATGTGCGATAATGTAATTGAAGTCGCATTATTTACAGCAAACGGAGAAACTTGGCTCCCTCTTGATATGGAAAATGCAGATGGGAGTGTTTTTACAGAAGATAGACCGATCATCCACAATCTTCCGTTAATTTGTTTTCCTGCTTTTGTAAAGCAGTTTAAAAAATTATCTGATGAAGATATGCCCACAGTATGGGATGCATGGGATACAATCTCATGTTTTCCAATGTAATAATTTAGTAAAGGCAGACTAACAATCTGCCTCCGTCTTACGGTGTGAGTCCATAACCGATGAGCAGAAGCGAAACGGAATGCAAAATTTAAGGAGGATAAAATCATGGGAAAAGATAGGAGCATGGCAATTAAACACGCAAAAGCGAAAAAGGAAGCAATGAAAGAAGTCATGAATAATCAAAATGACTTTGCACAAACTTCATGGGGACTTACTGACAATATGCGTAAATGGTTCAAGGCAAAACCATATGCATTGACATATGGAAAACAAAATGTTATTGCTAATCACAAAATATTGTGATAGAATGGAGGTGCATAAAATGGAGGTGAAATGATGATAGTTTATTATAAATTAGCAAATGTTTTAAAAGAAAGAAATATGCAATGGAAAGATTTGTGCGAATCTGGTATTTCTACTAATATGCCTACTAGATTTTCGCAAAATAAAAATATTAGCTCTGATACTATAGATAAAGTCTGTGCATTTCTTAAAGTACAGCCAGGAGATATTATGGAATGGATAGATGAATCTGAACAAAAAGAAAAAGAAATACAATCACAAATTGATGCATTGCAAAAGCAATTAGAAGAAGTAAAAGCAAATAAGAAATAACAATGCGTCAAATATAACCACACACCAAGCACCCAATTTCCGGGTGCTATTTTGTTACAACCAACACAAAGAATGGAGAACAAACGGACAGCTTGTATACTGCTCACGGAAATTAAAATGCGCTTGACAATATGGAAAAATTGCCATATTATACTCATATAGAAAGTACATCGGAGGAAATTTATGAGTGAATTTAAAGCAGAATTTTACGAAAATGGAGATGAAATTCCTGTAAAAGAATTTTTGGACAGTCTTGACGACAAAATGCGTGCAAAATTCTCAATGGAAATCAAACTTCTGGAAGAAAAAGGTAATCAACTAAGAGAACCTTACAGTAAACCTCTAGGAGATGGAATTTTTGAACTACGTGCAAAAGTGGGAACAGATATTTCAAGAGTGTTATATTTCTTCTATTATCAAGGGAGAATAATATTAACGCATGGATTTGTTAAGAAAGCACAAAAGACACCACCAAGCGAAATTGAAAAAGCGAAAAAGTACAGAAAAGACTTTATAGAAAGGAATGGTGAATAATATGAAATTCGATGATTATTTACAGGAACAGTTAAAAGATCCTGATTTTAAAAAAGAATGGGATGACATTCAGCCAGAAATGGATGTCATCCGTGCTATGATTGATGCACGGATTGAGCAGAATTTAACGCAAAAGGAACTTGCTGCACGTACAGGAATTGATCAAGCAGATATAAGCAAGTTGGAAAATGGAACTAGAAACCCAAGTTTAAAATTATTAAAGAAACTTGCTTCTGGATTGGGAATGCAATTAAAAATTGAATTTGTGCCAATGCAAACATTACGGAAATAGCCTACATTACTGCTTTATGTGGGCGAAGCGAAAACATAAATAATCCGATTTATATAGCATCTAACGGAAATCAAAATCTGTTAGGTGCTATTTTTATACCCAAAATTAAGGAGGCAACAATCATGATGAAACACACAACAGAAAGTACAAAAGAATATTTAGGTTTAAAAAGTAAGAGAAAAACTACACCTAAGCTGCTAAAAGATTTTTCACATGCGGATATCAAGACAACACTTGATTATATAGGCATAACAAGAGAAAAGACTGCCGATTAAGACAGTCTATCTTTTAAAAGTTTTCTTTAATTCTGAACGGAAAGCGGTGTTGTCAAAAACATCAACATCATTTTCGATAATGCCTAATTCTTGTAATACTTTACAAGTAGTACGAATAGAAGCAAAACGATCAAAGTCACTGATAGTACGCAAAAGCTTTATAACTTCTGCAACTTAATTGTGTCGTTCATATCTTTTTTGATTGCACCATGAAATGCAAACTCAAAATTAATATCTTCACATTTACAAGCTTCTTCAGAAGCTAAAGCTAATTTTGAAATCAATTCATACAGCTTATTGCAATTATGAAACTGCTTACAAACAAATATTGATCAGTTTATGCGACAGCGGTATATCGTGTACCGCTGTTTTTTTGTCTAAAAAGTGTCGCCAGATTGGCGACCATGTAAAATTGCTTTTAGAGTATGCAGTCCTTTTGAGTTTGACAGAGGAAATAAAACAAAAAATTTCAAACTATTTAGTAAAGGCTGTCATTTTACGGATGATACCGTTATGACAATAGCGGTAGGAGAGGCATTATTAACTGTTGGAACTGATGCAGGAATAAATGATATTAAAAGGGCAGTTATTTCTAATATGCAGGACTGGGGAAAGCGGTATCCACATGCAGGATATGGTGGAATGTTTAGACACTGGCTTAAAGAAAAGAATCCCAAACCATATGGAAGTTTTGGAAATGGTTCTGCCATGAGAGTGTCAGCAGCAGGGTGGCTTTATGAATCGATCGAAAGAACCAGAGAGGTTGCAAAAATAACTGCAAGTGTAACACATGATCACCCAGAAGGAATAAAGGGAGCAGAGGCAGCAGCAAGTGCAATTTTTATGTCAAGAAAAAGTTTCTCAAAAGCAGAAATTAAAGAATATATTGAGAAAGAGTTCCATTATGATCTGAATAGAAGTTTAGATGAAATCCGACCGGAATATCATATGTATGAAACTTGTCAGAGAACGGTTCCAGAGGCAATGATTGCATTTTTAGAAGCAGAAGACTTTGAAGACGCTGTTAGGAATGCAGTATCGCTTGGTGGTGATACGGATACACTTGGAGCAATTACAGGAAGTATAGCAGAAGCATTTTATGGAATACCGGAAGTACTTATTGCAGAATGTCAGAATCGGATTGATAAAGACTCTATGATGGATATTCTGACTGAATTTGACCGTGAAACTGGGCAGCAGAAATTAAAGTTTGGTAAAAAACAGTTCTAATCCAGTACTTTGGTTTGCTTTACACATCCTCGATGGTTATGTTACAGTATGAGTATGACAATGGGATGCCGATGTATTTATGAGGCAGAACAAGAAATTACAAGTACATAGTTTGGAGGAGGATATTATATGAAGAAACGAGTATTGAGCCTGTTTATGACCTTGATGCTCTGTATGACATCACTGCCCACAACGGCATTAGCGGCGGCAGACGGTGAAGCCGGATCTTATGTATCGGCAACTGCGGAAACAGATCAGTCACAGGCATCTGCTGATGAGGCAGAAAGCTCCACTGAGGAGTGCGAACATGATGACGCAACGTATATTCAGGTTGAGGGCAAGAACCAGCATCAACTCAAATGTGCAGAGTGCGGATATGTTGGAGAGTCGGAGGATTGCAACTTTGATGGCTTAGGTGGCTATGCTCAGGGCGATGCCGATGGGCATTATGCAAAATGTATCTGTGGCAATGAGGATAAAAGCAGTCAGACCGCACATACGATGATGACGCTGCCAACAGATGATAACAAATACCATACTTACATGTGCCAGATGTGTGGTTATGTAGGCAGTGACGCACAATTAGAAGAACACAGTTATGATAACAAAACAGGCGAATGTACTAAATGTGGATTTGCACCTGTAGCCGTAGACGAGAATGACAATCTCTATGACTCTGTAACAGATGCCTTAGAGGAGGCTGCACGTACAGGGACTAAGTCTGTAAAGCTGATCCAGAGTGCCTTTGCAACTGAGATGGAAGATAACACTGTAATTCAAGAACCGGTTGAATTTAACCACCCGGACGCAATAGTTGAATTGCAGATGAATGGGCATACTCTGACATCTGATAGAGGTACAACTTTACTGGTCGAGGGTGGAACGCTGAAAATCACAGGAGATGCAACAATTAACAACACAGGACTTCACGAACTTGCCGGTTCGGCTGTTAAGGTTTCCGGAGGCAAACTGATTTTTGAAGATGATTTAGCGGCTCAGGGCAGCATAGACACCAATAATCATACAAGTCAACCTGCGGTTTACGCCGAGGGCGGTGAACTGGAGTTTAATGGCAATTTGGATTTGAATGGCTCCTTGACACTTGCTAAGACTGCAAAACTGACTCATGGACTGAATAAAGGCACGTTCCGGGCAGCTTACGGTTATCGGTTATCGGTTGGGAATAGTACTGTCTACAAGAGCAAGAAATTCTATGGTTTGCTGGCAGAGGGCTATACCTTTGTTCAGAATGATGATACGAGCAAGTTTGTAAATGTCGACAGATATACGGAGTGGGCATTTGGAGATGTTACCATTGTGGAGCACCCGCAGCATACATATGAGCCATCTACTGGTGCCATCTGGGAATGTGCCTGCGGTCTGATATGCATACACCCTGACGGCTATCCGGGTGGTGCATGCCCTGTCTGCGGCAGACCATGCCCACATTATATTGCGGATCAGAGCAGTGTTGACAGAAAATACTACTGCAATGATTGTAAGGAGCAGATGCTCGTAAGGACTAACAATCCTGATGGCACATGGAAGTTTTACACAGACTATAAGGCGGCAATAAAAGCAGCAGAGGACGGCTCAAAAGTTGTTTTGTTGGATGATGTGGCGCTGCAGGGTTGGAGCGGACCGGTTATTTCCGGTAATGGAAAAACTGTTACGCTGGATTTGAATGGATACAGCATCACGGGCAATGTCCCTGTGGTTATCGTTGGAGATAGCAGAAGTCCAACATCATGCACATTAAAAGTCATCGGTGCCGGCAGTCTTAAAGGCATAGACGTTTCTGTAAAAGCCAGTCTGGATTTGAGCGAGTGGAAAAGTGGCACGATTACGCAGGTATCTGTTTCAGACGACTCGAATTATCCCGCAGAAGAAAGGGAAGCAGGGCTCACCATTGGACCGGATGCGGGAACGGTTCAATCATTATGGTTCACAAATAATCAATTAGGTACATTAACAAATAAAAAATTGAGCGGCGGCAGCTATGGAGAGATTTATCTTCCTGATTTTGGAACATCGATTCAGGCTGGCAGTCTGCTGGCAGAAGGTTATGCATTCCAGAATGCAGATGGAACATATGTGGAGTACACGCAGGAACTCTTAGGAAAATCTTCTCTTAACAATGTCAAGGTCGTAAAATGTGTCCATGAAAAGATAGAAAATGACACCTGTGTATACTGCAATATGACAGGTATGCGGGCGATGCTTGATGACACGACATACACCGATATTGACAGTGCGGTTACGGATTGGCTGGAGAAAGGCGGTCAGTTGAGGCTGTATACAGATTATTATAATCGTGATGGTATTGATTTTAGTAAGGCAAAATCTCCGCTTGTCATTAACCTGAATGGGCATAATTTTGAAAAAGGGGGATGCATGCGTCTAAGAGGTGCAGACCTGACGATCAGGGATACCGCAGAGAAAACCGGATTATTCGGCATACTGCTTGCGGACAATGGTACGCTGACGCTCGATGGTGGAGCATTGGAAGCACTCCACGTACTCAAGGATTCTAAAGCTGAGATTTATCTCCATGGCGGTCAGTTCACAGTCGGAGAAATCCATGCTTCTGTGTATAAGCTGTTAGAAAAAGGATATTATCTGCAGAAGGATGGTACTCCCATAGAGCCGTTAGAAAAGCTTGTTGTCGGTGACACCTATCAGATTGGAAAAGCGGATATTGAAGTTGGAGGCGATGGAAGCAATTTAGGCGGTGATATTGCAGTCGGTAAGTATCAGGTGCCTGTCGCAGCAATTATGGAGATTGGTGACGACAATGTCAAAGAAGTGATGTTTACATGGTATCTTGTGAAGGATGATGGTACCACAGCGATACTTGCAGGCAGTGATTATGTACCGGTGACAGACGGCAAGGCTGCCTATGATGTCAACACCGATGGTTCGGCATACGCCCAGGAGGGCTGGAAAGATGTGGTGCAGGATGAAACCTATGATCTCATCTGTGTGGTAACCGGAAAGACAGATAGCGGTGAGCAGTGGAAGACAGCATGGGACGATATCTACCATATGAATACGCTGCCGCCTAGTCTGGAGAATGCAGAGATTACGTTCAATGCTGTCCCTTCATTTAAAGGTGACAATACATTCGTATTCTGGCCTGACCCTGATGATCACAGTGTGGGATGGCTGAAGCTGCCTTATACCGTAACCCTTGACGGCACTGAACTGGAACGGAACATAGATTATGGTAGTGCAGGGGGCGATTGTGCAACGGAGATTGGCAATTATACAATGAGAATCTTGGGTGTAACCGGGCGTTATAGCGGCGAAAAGACGATTGATTGGAAGGTCGAACCGCATCAGTTAGGTTCCATACAGTTTGAGTCAGGGTTTAAAGAATATGACGGCACAGACGCTTTGCCAGAAGGTTCTGTAAGCAATCAATTTACGAGCCAGTCGGGTTATAGCAGCCTCATCAATTTAAAAGAGGGAGAGGATTATGAGGTAACCGAAGCACGCTATACGTCTGTGGAGGCAGGCGGGGAGATTAAGGATTTCGTTGTTACGGTAAAACTGAAGAATAAAAATTATGTATTCGATGATGGCACAACAGAAAGAACCTTTACAACCACTAACTCCAATGCACAATTCGGTATCGTAAAAGCAGATGCACCTGCAGTAGAGGAAGCAGCACTTACAGTTACGAACGATCATGAAGAAAGCTGTATGGTTGATCTGTCTGCACTGCTGCCGGCATTGGATAGTCCGATGGAATACGGTGATGTAACCTATACGATCGACAAGGTTGACCTTGGCAGCTATTATGATGCAACAAAGGGTGAAGCTAAGATTGAAGATGGCAAACTGATTCTGCCGATTCAGAACGTGAATACGGAGAAAGAGGGCTCTATCGGTACGGTTGCCGTAAAGGCATGCTCCACAAATGTTGATGATATGACCCTGATGATCAATGTCAGTGCAACAAATAAGATTGTTCCAAAGTTAGATGGTACACTGACGCTTGACCCAGCCGAAATTACTTACGGCGGCTTACTGGGTACGATTGCCATTTCCGGTACGATGAAGGACGGTGACAAGGTAGTTTCCGGTACATTTGCATGGACAGACGGTACGATTAGGCCTGAGGTCGGAGATGGTACATATACGGCTTCATGGAAATTCACACCGGCAGATACTAAAAACTACGCAGTAACCACCGGAACTACGAAAATCAAAGTCAACAAGGCGGCTTCTACTGGTGAGCCTAATTACACAAAAATCACTGCCGATGGCAAGACGCTGGCAGATGCAAACCTGACACTGACAGGCAGTACTTTAAGTCCGGCGGCTGGTACATTAGAGTGGATAGATGAGGCAGGCAATGTGTTGTCTAATGACACTAAGGTGGAAGCTAACAGGATCTACAAGTGGCGCTTTACACCTGCGGATAGTAACTACAATATCCTGACCGGTGAAGCCGAACTGTATCATGCAGATAAGTCTGCAACAGATGTTACAGATGAGAAAACATTGCCGGCAGTTGGTACGAAAGTGACTTCCGACGATGGAAAAGCAACCTATAAGATCACCAGATCCTCTTTGAAAAACAAAACTGTGACCTATGCTGCAACAACGAATAAAAAAGCATCGACGATCACCATTCCAGATACTGTGGTGATTAGCGGAGTAACTTATAAGGTAACTGCGGTTGAGAAGAATGCATTTGTAAACAATAAGAAGCTAAAGACGGTGACGATTGGTAAAAACGTAACAGCCATCGGCGCTAAGGCATTCTACGGCTGCAAGAATATCAAGACGATTATCATTAAGTCAAAGAAACTGACGACTAAGAAGATCGGCAGTAAGGCATTTTCTAAGACACCAAAGAAGATGACAGTGAAAGTGCCAAAGAATAAATTCAAGGCTTATAAGAAAATGCTGATCAAGCGTGGAGTGAATAAAAAAGTGAAGTTTAAGAAATTTTAGAATGTGGAATGCAGTAGAACAATGTTAAGGTGTTCTACTGCGTTTTCTGAATTTTGAGAACAGGAAGGGAAGAACAGCAGATATAGACCGAAGAAGGTCAGATGGTTTGCAGGGAAAGAGAGGAAAATCATATGAACAGACAGCGAAACAGAAAACGATTGTTTAGCAGTATTTTGTGTCTGTCCCTTGCCTTATCGGGGCTTACGGTTCCAGCAGGAAAGGTGCAGGCAGAGGATATAAATGAGGAAAAGGAAACAGAGTATGCCAGTGAACCGGTAGAGATTTACCCATGGGAAGCACCAACTGTAAAAACAATGGATTTTGGCACAGGAAATATGATCGATCCGGCAAGACCAAATAATAGCAAAGATGCATGGAAGGGCTGTTTTGTATATTATGGAAGTTATGATGACAAGCCGGTGAAGTATCGTGTGTTAGATGCCTCTACTACAGATTATAGTGCAGATGGAAAGACACAGACAATGCTTCTTGATTGTGACAGTATACTGTGTGATTGGAAGTTTGACGAAGATTTAGAGGCAAATGTAACAGGTAAAAAAGCCAATGACTGGTCGATCAGTGATGTGAAAACAAGCCTTAATGGAACGGATTTCTTAGATAACGAAGATGTATTTACAAGTGTGGAAAAGAGTGCCATCGCACAAAGCACAAAGGCAGGTCATGCCTTAACAACGGACAGTAAGACCGGAGTAAATGTGTCTGGTGGGACACAGGGAGCATTTGTGAATTACATTGCATTAGACGGAGAACAGATCTTCCTGCTTGACGCAGAAGATGTCAGCAACGGAGCATATGGATACAGTATGGCAAAAGAACCAGCAGAAAATCGGAAGAAGACAGGCGGTTCTGATAATTGTTGGTGGCTTCGTTCTGCCAGCATTATGGAAGATTTTATTGTCGGCTTCATTTATTTTGACGGCGATATCTATGAGCTCGGTGTGGACGGTAATGTCCCCAGCGTGAGTCCTGCTTTAAATGTGAAGCTGTCATCAGTCCTCTTTTCGTCTGCGAGTATAAGTGAAACAGGTTTTGCCGGAAAATCTTCTGCTCTAAATAGTGAGAGCACAGCGATTGGTACAACTCAAGATGTGGTGTGGAAACTGACATTAAAAGATGAGGGTAAAGCAGTCACATTGACAGAGGGAAGAAGTGTAACAAAAGCAGGTGACGGAACGATCACCGTACCATATACCTATACCGACGGTGCGACAGCCGATAAGGAGAAAGTCAACCAGATTTCAGTCATGATTACGGATAAAGCCTATGATGCGGCAAAAGAAGCAGATGCACAGGAAGCACAGATTCTTTACTATGGAGCATTGGAAAATATTAGAAATGATAGGGGAGAAGCAAGTACTGTAGCACAAGCTGCCACTGGAACCGGAACATTTTCAATTCCAAGTGGTCTTACCGGAACAATGGGTGAAGATTATCATGTGTATCTTTTGGCAGAGCATATGAATATGGATAATAGCACAGACTATGCCAGTGAGCCTTTTGAAGTAGAAGTTAAGACACCGGTTGACAGGACAGAAGTGGAAGTGCCAAGTATAGAAGCTCCAATAGCAGAACTTCCATTTGCTGCTACAGAAGTGAGCATATCCGGTACAAATCTGTTATCCAAAGCAATGATCACATGGTCAAAAGACGGCAAAACAGTGAGCGGCAATGCAGAACTGAATACTACTTATACAGCAAGTGTGACCTTGACAGCGGCAGATGGATATGCCCTGATAGATGCATCTGGCGTTGCGGCAGATGTGATCTTGAATGGAAAGACAGTGGATTCTTCTGATATTACAGCGAATGTAGATGGAACGATCACCGTTATTCTAGGAGATTACACGTCAGTAAAGCGAAAACTGATTGAGGTGACGGCACCGGCTGTTCCGGTAGAATTTGCCAATTATTATACAGCAGAGAATGTGCTGTCAGCCAGAGAACTTTCCGTACCGGCAAAGGTTACACTAGAGGGCATAACCAAGCCGGAAATAGTGGATATGGAAGTAGAGTGGCTGCTTGCGAATGCAGATCCTTATGATTCAACACCAGGGGCAGCAAATACTTTTCAATGGGTTTTAAAAGAATCTGCATATGCAGATTATGATAAAAATAATGTAGTAATAGATGGAACGGTAACTATTCAGAATAAGGATTATACTCCGGTATCGATTAGTGGTCCCGATGTAGAAATCACTTATGATGGAAGTCATACATTGGACGTTTCTAAGTATTTTACCATAGATGCCAATGCGGGAGCACCCACTTATGAATTGCTGGGCACTTCCACAGGAACAGGCACATTGAATGATACGACACTTACCATGCATACATTAGGAACCTTTGCTATCAGAGTAAGCACAGCCATGAATGGCGTGTATCAGGAAAGTGAACATACCCTTACCATTACAGTCAATAAAGCTGCTGCACCAGCAAATAAGCCGGAAAGTGCTATCAATACCATTTATACCAATGATACGGTAGAAAAGGTAACATTGCCGGAGGACTGGATATGGAAAACAGAAGATAAGACAAAGGCATTAGAAGTAGATAAGGCAGTAACAGCAACTGCTATTTACAATGGTGCAGATAAAGGAAACTATGTAACTGAGAGTGTTGAGATTTCCATTACCCGTCAGGTATGCACCCATATTTGGGATAATGGTGTTGTAACCAAAGAGCCGACCACATCAGAAAAGGGTGAAAAGACTTATACCTGCTCCGTATGTAAGGCTGTCAGGACGGAAGAAATACCGGTGAAAGAAGGCACACCGGCAAAAGACGAAACACAGGCAAAAGACGAAACACCGGCGAAAGACGAAACACAGGCGAAAGACGAAGCACCGACAAAAGATGAAACTTCGAAAGAGAAAACATTACCGGCAGTTGGTACGAAAGTGACTTCCGATGATGGAAAAGCAACCTATAAGATCACCAGATCCTCTTTGAAAAACGGAACTGTAACCTATGCTGCCACAACGAATAAAAAAGCATCGACGATCGTCATTCCGGATACGGTGGTGGTCAGCGGAGTAACTTATCAGGTAACTGCGGTTGAGAAGAATGCATTTGCAAACAATAAGAAGCTAAAGACGGTGACAATTGGTAAAAACGTAACAGCTATTGGTGCTAAGGCATTCTACGGCTGCAAAAATATCAAGACGCTGATCATTAAATCAAAGAAACTGACGACTAAGAAGATCGGAAGCAAGGCATTTTCTAAGACACCAAAGAAGATGACAGTGAAAGTGCCAAAGAATAAATTCAAGGCTTATAAGAAAATGCTGATCAAGCGTGGAGTGGATAAAAAAGTGAAGTTTAAGAAATTTTAGAATGTGGAATGCAGTAGAACGAAGTTAAGGTGTTCTACTGCATTTTTTGTGGGGTAGTTACGGTTCACACCTGACAGCGCAGTGTCAAGCTTGCGTCTGAACAGTAACCGTAGGTTACAGTGAAAACAAAAAAATAATCCCGAATGGTAGAAATCACCGAATAAACGGAGTATAATAAGGGGTAGAGCTTAAAGGGAGGAATTGCAGATGAGATACACAAAAAGGATAGCAGCAGCCTTAGTGTTTGCAATGGTTGTAACGACACTGCCGGGAGAAATTCCATTAGCAGCAGAAAGCAGGGCAAAAGGTAATGACATCGTAACCGAAGACCTTATGAAAGGTGAGAAACTTAGTACAGAAGTGACAGAAGACACCGAAATAACCGAAGGTACCGAAGATTCAGGAAATGCAGGAGGAACAGGCGGTACCGAAAACTCAGGAAGCACCGGAGGAACAGGCGGTACAGAAAACTCAGGAAGCACCGGAGGAACAGGCGGTACAGAAAACTCAGGAAGCACCGGAGGAACAGGCGATACCGAAAACTCAGGAAGCACCGGAGGAACAGGCGATACCGAAAACTCAGGAAGCACCGGAGGAACAGGCGATACCGAAAACTCGGGAAGCACCGGAGGAACAGGCACTACAGAAGAAAGTGCAGCGTCCGTATCGAATTTGAAAGTAGAATATCAGGAAAGCAAAGGCATCATCACATTAACCTATGACAAGAAAGACTGTGCCTATGTCCGTATCTATGCAAATGGAAAAGTGGTCGAAGCGAAGTATACAGGAACCGTATATGATTTTGATGAAGTAGAAGAAGGAAAGGCATATACATTTACGGTAGAACCATACGATACAAAAGATCTTGCGGGAAAATCCTTAGATGTGGACGTTACTGCACCTTATAAAAAGGCATCTGTTGAAGATGTTGATGTAGATTATAACCTTGAAAAACATGTTCTCGTCATTGACTGGGAAGGAAGTAATATCGCATCTGCCGATGTGTATCAGGATAATGTACTGATCGCTTCGAAAGTCAGGGATATGCGTTACCTGACAGAAATGAACTTAGAAGCATTGAGCAAACATACATACAGAGTCGTTCCTTATAATAAGAATGATGAAGCAGGAACAGAGAAAAGTTATCTGTTAGAAGTAGATGATTATGTTGCAAGGTTAGACAGGTCCGATATCAATTATAATGAAACATTAAAACAGATTACGATGAACTGGGATGATACATTTACCCAGTATGTAGACATTTATCTGAATGATGAAATATTAGTACAAAAGTATACACAAAAAAGTTATGTATACAACTGTAGTTTACAGCCGGGAGCAACCTATACCGTATCTGTCGTTCCTTATAATTTCAGGAATCAAGAGGGAGAAATCACAGACTGCGATATTTCCAGCGGATATTTTGAAGTACCGGATGAACCGGATGTTCATGTGACAGGTGTTGCCTTAAAAGATGCATCTGGCAGTTATACCGGTTTTTCCAAGCCGGCAGTTACTGTCAAATGGGAGGCACAGGGACAGGCAGTCTATGAGATCTATCGTGCAGAGAAGAATAAAAAGAGTGCATATACATGGCTTGCAACAGTAAAACCGGACAAAGACGGTGTCTATACCTATACAGATGAAAAAGTAGGTATCAGTACTTATCATTATAAGATCCGTAGAAAGATCGTCTGCGATGATTATATTTCACAGGAATTATATACTGCATTATCAGACGAGGGAGAAGCAAATGTTTCCATATCCAAACCAACGGTAAAAGCGAAGTTAGAGGAAGATGGAGCAATCCATCTGACTATGAGTGCAAAACGGGAATATATTTCCGGTTATGATATTTACCGTAAAGGAAAAAAAGGCGGTTACAAGAAGATCACATCTGTGACCGGAGATGAATATACAGATACAGAGATTGAATTTGGGCAGACCTATTATTACAAAGTAAAAGCTTTTTATTATGATGTGGCATCAGACAAAAAGACAGTCGGAAAATCTTCTACAGCCATCAAAGTGAAGAATACGATCGGAGCGATCGATGCAGTGGCAGAAGCAGTATCTTCGGACACAGTCAGATTGACATGGACAGCCGCAGCGAATGCAGAAGGCTATGAGATTTATTTTAAATCAAATACACAGGGTGATTCTTACGTACTATGGAAAACGACCGAAAGTCTGTCAGCTGCACGCAAATTAAAAAAGGGTGGAACCTATTCTTTTATGATCAAAGCATACCGCACGACAGACCAGGACAAGACCTATTTTTCAAGTGCAGAAGTAACTTACAAAATGGGATTTTCAGCACCGCAGGGGCTTCGGATCAAAAAAACAGCTTATCAGATGGATACGACAGCCAATGTTTTAGTAGAAAAAGATACTTTAAGCTGGAAACGTGTATACGGAGCAAGCGGTTATTATGTAGATGTATACAATACAAAGACAAAGAAATATGACCGCATCGCAAAAGTAAAGAAAAGCAGTAATACTTCTTATACGGTTACCAACCAGATCCTGCCGACAGCAGTTACAGTAAAATACCGTATCAGTGCTTATTCCGGTGACAGCGTGAAAAAAGGTGAAACGATCGACATCACACCACAGCTTGGAATGGCAGAGAAGGTAAAAGCAGTAAAGTCCGGCAGTAAAGTGAAGATAAGCTGGAAACGTGTTGCCGGAGCAGAAAGCTATTATGTCTACCGTTCTAATGGACGTACCATGTTATTAGTAGGTGAAACAACGGCAGCATCGATTACAGATAAGGGCTTAAGTATCGGAGCTTCTTACAAATATTATGTGCAGGCAGTCAATAAAACTTTAAAACTTACCGGAGCAAACAGCCTTCCGGCAGAGTATATGATTGCACAAAAAAAAGTGACAGGTCTAAAAGCAGTCAATAAAACAGCAGGAAGTGTGACGTTAAGCTGGAAAGCCGTAAAAAATATCCAGTCCTATGTGATCTATTATAAAACATCACCGGATGAGGAATACCGGAAACTGACAGAAGTATCTGCGAAAAAGACATCTTATGTCCATACGAAACAGACCATAGGTACGACCTGCTATTATCAGATTGTGGCAGTCCATAAGAACAGCGGCGGTGTGCTTGTAGAATCAGCGCCGGTATCAGCAAAAGTTAATATAGAAAAATAGCAGTTTACAATAGGAGAACATGATGAGTAAGTCTTATATATCTAAGATCGTAAAAGAAATGCCGGATTCCGGCATCAAGGATTTTTTTGATGTTGCAAATACATTAGATGGAGCATTATCCCTTGGAGTCGGAGAACCGGATTTTATCACACCGGAGCATGTAAGAAATGCTGCGATCGCATCGATTGAAAAAGGAGAAACCAAATATACGGATAACCGTGGAACAGTAGAATTAAGAGAAGCGGCAGCAGAATATCTCGAAAAATTTAATCTGCATTATGACAGAGCAGATGAGATATTGATCACGATGGGAGCAAGTGAAGGAATTGATCTTGCACTTCGTACACTGGTAAATCCCGGAGATGAAGTATTAGTTGTAGAGCCATGCTATGTGTCCTATGAACCATGCGTGGATTTGTGTGGCGGAGTGGTTGTACGGCTTGAAACAACGGCTGCCAATCATTTCCGGCTGACAGCAGAGGAACTTTTAGCTAAAATAACAGATAAGACGAAAGTGCTGCTCATATCTTTTCCGAACAATCCGACCGGTGCGATCATGGAGAAAAAAGATCTAGAGGCAGTCGCTAAGATCGTCAAAGAGCACGATATTTTTGTGATCAGTGATGAGATTTATGCAGAACTGACTTATGGAAAGAAACACGTATCGATCGCATCTTTACCGGATATGTATGAGCGGACACTGGTATTAAACGGATTTTCCAAAGCATTTGCAATGACAGGCTGGAGGCTTGGGATTGCGGCAGGACCAAAAGATGTGATCTTTCATATGAATAAGATCCACCAGTTTACGACGATGTCTGCAGGAACGACCAGCCAGTATGCGGCGTTAGAAGCATTGACTGCACCGGTCAGGGATGAGGAGATCGACCTGATGCGTAAGGAGTATGATACAAGACGTAAGATCATGGTGCAGGGATTTATCGATATGGGACTTGATGTTGTCGTACCGGAAGGTGCATTTTATGTCTTTCCTTCCATTCAAAAGACAGGCATGAACAGTCAGGAATTTTGCAAACGGCTGTTAGAAGAACAGAAAGTAGCTGTGATACCGGGAGATGCATTTGGTGACTGTGGAGATGGATATATCCGCTGTTCCTATGCCTATTCACAGGAGATCATAAAAGCGTGCTTAGAGAAGATTGCTGTTTTTGTCAAAAGTGTCTTAAAATAAAAGGATTTATGCAATAGGAAGTAGTGTACTTTTATGAGAATAGAAGAATATGATTTAGAGGCATTGATAGAACCGCTTTTAGACTGGTTTTCAGAACATGCGAGAGTTCTTCCATGGCGGGAAGATGCCACACCGTATCGTGTATGGGTGTCAGAGATCATGCTGCAGCAGACAAGGGTAGAAGCAGTCAAACCGTATTTTGAACGGTTTGTAGAAATCCTGCCGGATATACAGGCATTGGCAGAATGTGGTGAGGAACAGCTTTTAAAACTCTGGGAAGGACTTGGATATTATAACCGTGTGAGAAATATGCAGGTCGCAGCAAGGCAGATCATGGAAGAATATGGCGGTACGATGCCATCGTCCTATGATGCGTTATTGAAGTTAAAAGGAATCGGTCATTATACCGCAGGCGCTGTCGCATCCATAGCTTATGGCAAGGCAGTTCCGGCAGTTGATGGCAATGTACTGCGTGTGATTTCAAGGGCGGCAGCAGATGAGCGGGATATTATGAAGCAGTCTGTCCGCACCAATATGGAAGAACAGTTGCAAAAGATCATTCCGGATGGCAGGGCAGGTGCATTTAATCAGGCATTGATGGAATTAGGTGCGACAGTCTGTGTGCCAAATGGAGAGGCAAAGTGCAGCGAATGTCCATGGGAGCAGTTATGTCTTGCAAAACGGGAGGGAAAGATCACAGAACTTCCGAAGAAAAGTAAAGCTGCAAAACGCAGGATAGAAGAACGGACAGTTTTCCTGATACGGGACGGTGAGAAGGTATTGCTCCGTAAAAGGGGAAGTAAAGGGCTGTTAGCCGGTATGTATGAATTTCCGAATGAATTAGGCTATCTGACTGAAAAAGAAATCATATCCTATGTCAAAAAGATGGATCTTACACCGCTTCGTGTGGAAAAATTGACAGAAGCGAAGCATATTTTTTCACATGTGGAATGGCGCATGAAAGGGTATCTGGTCAGGATAGAAGAACCGGCCGAAAAGAAAGAGGAACTGATCTTTGCCGAAACAGAGGATTTTAAAGAAAATTATCCGATGCCGTCTGCATTTGCAGCATATACGGAATATCTAAATATCCAGCTTTTAAAAGAGCGTTTGAAAAAGATGGAATAAATAAGACATAAAAAAGAGGGAGCCGGTGAAATATCACCGGCTTTTCATATGAAAAAGATTTATTAAAAGTGAAGCAACTCACTAATTACTGGGAGGAACCTTGCCTGGTGCAAGGTATGAAAAATATTGGGAAAAAATGATTAAATATCATTTGGACTATCGTTTTTATTTGTGTTGTTATCCTTAACTTGATATTAAGTATACGCAGGATTTGTGACATTGATATTTACATAATATGAGGATACTATGATAAATTTGTAAACATTTTATGAACAAAGCGCACCGTTGCGCACATATAAAAAAACGTGTATAATAAAAAGATAACAGGGTATTTTGGAGGATTAGATTTATGTATGACAGCATTGTAATAGGTGCAGGTGCAGCAGGAAGTACTGTGGCACGCAAGCTTGCAGAGGAGGGGAAACGGAAAGTTCTTGTGATCGAAAAACGTTCCCATATAGGAGGGAACTGTTATGATAAGTTAGATAGGCATGGCATTATGATCCATGAGTATGGTCCGCATATTTTTCACACGAATGAGGAAGAAGTGTATACATTTTTATCGAGATTTACAGACTGGCATCTGTTCGGACATGAAGTCGTTGCGAATGTACATGGAGAACTGATACCGGTTCCGTTTAACTTAAATACACTGCACAAAGTTTATGGGAAAGAAAAAGCAGATGAATTAGAGGAGATACTGATCCGTGAATATGGAGAAGGCAGCCGTGTCCCGATCATGCAGTTAAGGGAGAATCCGAATCCGGAGATCAAAGCGATAGCTGATTATGTCTATGAGAATATTTTTCTGCATTATACGATGAAACAGTGGGGACAGACACCGGAGGAGATCAGTCCTGAAGTGACTGCAAGAGTGCCGGTACTCATTTCCCACGATAACCGGTATTTTCAGGACAAGTATCAGGGAATGCCAAAAGATGGTTATACGGCAATGTTTGAGAAGATGTTAGACCACCCGGATATTACAGTTAAAATGGGAACAGACTGTAAGGATCATCTGACATTTTCAGAGGATAAAGTGTTATTCGAAGGAGAAGAATTTACCGGGGAGGTCATCTATACCGGTGCAATCGATGAACTGTTTTCCTATGAATACGGACATCTTCCGTATCGTTCACTCAATTTTAAGTTTGAACATTATGATAAAGAAAGTTATCAGGGAAGAAGTGTAGTCAATTATACGGTAAGTGAAGATTTTACACGGATCACAGAGTTTAAATATCTGACAAGACAGGAGAAGACAGATGGGACAACCATTGTCAAGGAATATTCATTTGCCTATACGGGCGCAGAGGGCGAGATCCCGTATTATGCGGTCATCAATGATGAAAATAACGCATTATACCAGAAATACGCCAAAAGAGTACAACCATTAGATAACGTATATCTGTTAGGCAGATTAGCAGAGTACAAATATTACAATATCGATGCGATCGTAAAGAAAGCATTACAGTTAGCAGATACGATAAGGAGATAACAGATGAAATTATTGTCAATAGCAATCCCATGCTATAATTCAGAAGATTATATGGAAAACTGCATCAAGTCCCTTCTTCCCGGAGGAGAAGATGTAGAGATACTGATCGTCGATGACGGCTCAAAGGATATGACACCGGACATTGCCGATGCCTATGAGAAAAAATATCCGACGATCATCCGTGCGATCCATCAGGAAAACGGTGGACATGGAGCAGCCGTCAATGCAGGCATTAAAAATGCAACCGGATTGTTTTTTAAAGTAGTAGACAGCGATGACTGGGTGGATTTAGAGAGCTATCAGGCGATACTTGCAAAATTAAAAGAGTTAGCCGGAGGCAGCCAGACAATAGATATGATGATCAGTAATTTTGTATACGAAAAAGAAGGTGCAAAGCATAAAAAAGTCATGCGTTATACATCTGTCCTTCCACAGAATGAGATATTCCACTGGGATGATACCAGGCATTTCAGAAAAGGACAGTATATATTGATGCATTCAGTGATTTACCGTACACAGCTTTTACGGGATTGTGGATTAGAACTGCCAAGACATACCTTTTATGTGGATAATATCTTTGTATATCAGCCACTTCCATATGTAAAAAATATGTATTATATGGATGTGGATTTTTATCGCTATTTTATCGGCAGGGATGACCAGTCAGTCAATGAAAAAGTGATGATCTCACGTATCGACCAGCAGATCAAAGTGAATAAGATCATGGTAGATGCATATGATCTCTGGAAGGTACAAAACCGCAAACTGCGGAAATATATGTTTAATTATTTAGAGATCATTACCGTTATTTCTACAGTGATGCTGATACGTTCCGGTACGGAAGAAAATTTAGAAAAGAAACGGGAACTTTGGAGATATATCAAGCAGCAGGATATTCGGTTATTCCATCATCTGCGTTCCGGCATCATGGGCAATACGATGAACCTTCCGGGAAAGAGTGGCAGAAAGATCTCCATTGCAGCTTATAAGATTTCCCAGAAAGTTGTAGGATTTAATTAGTGGGGGTGATTATCCCCTTGACAAATCCACAATATCCGTCTTATACTTATTTAGATATTAGAAAATTATACAAAGACAATGCCGAAGACAGTAAGATGACAAATGAAAATGACGTTACTGTTCAGACAGCACCTAAACGTTCTGCTGTTTAGGTGCGTATGAAAGTGATTCGGGTGGTGATTTTTGCTTCGCAAAGCGAATTTTCATGCAAAAATCACGGGTTACTGATCACGAAGTGAACAGTAACAAAATGACAGCGAGCCGGAGATGGTGTAAGCCGGTATGAGTAAGTGTCATCTGAACATCACTTCTAAGTCGCAGTCCGAAATCCTTTAGAACAGACAGGAGAGTAGATACTGACGCATATTCCCACGTTACGGGAATCGTATATACGGAAGATCTGTTATGAACAGTAACAAAGATCTCCAAGTATGCTGTAACAGGTGGTACAACGATTTTGCCCTTCGTCCTATTACAGGTATGAAGGGCTTTTTTATTTGGTAAAAATCATCAATTAGTAAATGAAACAGGAGGATACCATGTATAACAAAGTTGAAACGAATCTTAATTTTGTAGAACGTGAAAAACAGACAGAAAAGTTCTGGAGAGACAATGATATTTTTAAGAAAAGTATGGAAAACCGCAAAGAAGGCGAAACCTATACATTTTATGACGGACCGCCAACTGCAAATGGTAAGCCACATATCGGTCATGTATTAACCCGTGTAATCAAAGATATGATCCCAAGATACCAGACCATGAAAGGAAAATATGTTCCGAGAAAAGCAGGCTGGGATACACACGGGCTGCCGGTAGAACTTGAAGTAGAAAAGCTGTTAGGTTTAAATGGAAAAGAACAGATTGAAGAATATGGTATGGAACCTTTCATCAAAAAATGTAAGGAATCTGTATGGAAATACAAAGGAATGTGGGAAGATTTCTCAGGAACTGTAGGCTTCTGGGCAGATATGGACAACCCATATGTTACTTATGATGACAATTTCATCGAATCAGAATGGTGGGCATTAAAACAGATCTGGGATAAGAAACTGTTGTACAAAGGTTTTAAGATCGTACCATACTGTCCAAGATGTGGAACACCTTTATCTTCACAGGAAGTTGCACAGGGATATAAGACAGTGAAAGAACGTTCCGCAGTTGTACGTTTTAAAGTAGTAGGAGAAGATGCATATTTCCTTGCATGGACAACAACTCCATGGACACTTCCGAGTAACGTGGCACTTTGTGTAAATCCGGATGAAACTTATTGCAAAGTAAAAGCGGCAGACGGATATACTTATTATATGGCTAAGGCACTTCTTGACCGTGTGTTAGGCAAGTTGGCAGAAGAAGAAGGTGCTGCGGCTTATGAAGTTTTAGAAAGCTATAAGGGAACAGATTTAGAGCATAAAGAGTACGAACCGTTATTTAACTTTGCCGATGAGATCATTGCAAAACAGCATAAGAAAGCATTTTATATCGTTTGTGATAACTATGTTACGATGACAGATGGTACAGGTATCGTTCATATCGCACCTGCTTTCGGTGAAGATGATGCCGCTGTAGGTAGAAAATACGATCTGCCATTTGTACAGCTTGTCAATGGAAAAGGTGAATTAACAGAAGAAACTGCCTATGCAGGTGTTTTTGTAAAGAAAGCTGATCCTATGGTATTAAAAGATCTCGATGAAAAAGGTCTTTTATTTGATGCACCGAAGTTTGAACATGAATATCCACACTGCTGGAGATGTGATACACCACTCATCTACTATGCAAGAGAATCATGGTTTATCAAAATGACAGAGGTAAAAGAGGATCTGATCCGCAATAATAATACTGTCAACTGGATTCCGGAATCCATCGGAAAAGGACGTTTTGGTGACTGGCTTGAGAACATTCAGGACTGGGGTATTTCCCGTAACCGTTACTGGGGAACTCCGCTCCCTGTATGGGAATGTGAATGTGGACATCAGGAATGTATCGGAAGCCGTGCAGAATTAGCAGAGCGGAGCGGTAATCCTGATGCGGCAAAAGTTGAATTGCACAGACCATATATTGATGAAGTGACCATGAAGTGTCCGGACTGTGGTGGAGAAATGCACCGTGTACCGGAAGTTATCGACTGCTGGTTTGACTCAGGAGCAATGCCATTTGCACAGCATCATTATCCATTTGAAAATCAGGATTTATTTAAACAGCAGTTCCCTGCACAGTTTATCTCTGAAGCAGTAGACCAGACGCGTGGATGGTTCTATTCCCTGATGGCAGAATCTACACTGTTATTTAATAAAGCACCATATGAAAATGTTATCGTATTAGGACATGTACAGGATGAAAACGGACAGAAGATGTCAAAATCCAAAGGAAATGCAGTTGATCCGTTTGATGCATTAGAAACTTACGGAGCAGATGCGATCCGCTGGTATTTCTACATCAACTCTGCACCATGGTTACCGAACCGTTTCCATGGAAAAGCTGTACAGGAAGGACAGCGTAAGTTCATGGGAACTTTATGGAATACCTATGCATTCTTCGTACTGTATGCAAATATTGATAATTTCGATGCAAGTAAATATACATTAGAATATGATAAATTATCTGTTATGGATAAATGGCTGTTGTCAAAGTTAAACAGTCTGATCAAAGATGTGGATACAAACCTTGGAAATTACCGTATCCCGGAGGCAGCAAGAGCATTAGATGGTTTTGTAGATGAGATGAGTAACTGGTATGTCAGAAGAAGCCGTGAACGTTTCTGGGCAAAAGGCATGGAGCAGGATAAGATCAATGCTTATATGACATTGTATACAGCATTAGTTACCGTAGCAAAATGTGCTGCACCGATGATCCCATTTATGACAGAAGATATTTACCGTAATCTTGTCTGCACGATCGATAAAACCGCACCGGAAAGTGTACATTTATGTGATTTCCCTGTTGCAGATGAAGCTGTGATCGACAAAGAATTAGAAAAGAATATGGAGGCAGTCTTAAAGATCGTTGTTATGGGACGTGCCTGCCGTAATACTGCAAATATCAAGAACCGTCAGCCGATCGGTACGATGTATGTCAAAGCACCATATGAATTGCCGGATTTCTATACAGATATCATTGCAGATGAATTAAATGTCAAGAAAGTAGTATTCTCAGATGATGTCAGTGCATATACAAGCTACAGCTTTAAACCACAGCTTCGTACCGTAGGACCAAAATACGGTAAATATTTAGGTCAGATCAAGCAGGCATTAGCAGATCTTGACGGTAACGCAGCTATGGCGGAATTAAAGAGCAAAGGTGTACTGAAACTTGACAGTGTCAGTGATGAAGTTGTATTATTAGAAGAGGATTTACTGATCACAATGACACAGATGGAAGGCTATGTAACCGATGGTGATAATGAGGTTACGGTTGTCTTAGATACGAACCTGACAGACGAATTATTAGAAGAAGGATTTGTACGTGAACTGATCAGCAAGATCCAGACCATGAGAAAAGAAGCTGGCTTTGAAGTGATGGATAAGATCGCTGTTTCTTATCAGGCAGATGAGAAGGCAGCTAAGATCTTTGAGAAGAACAAAGATACGATCTTATCGGAAGTTCTTGCAGAGGAACTGACCACAGAGAAGCTTGGTGGATATGAGAAGGAATGGAATATCAATGGTGAGCACGTTGTGATGGAAGTAAAAAAACAGGCATAAGTTTATTATAGGGAGTAGTACCATAGAGGCATTACTCCCTTTCACTTATAAAGTGATAAGCAGGCTGTTGCAGAAGGAGGAGTAACGTGAAAAGAGAAATTTTCGACAAAGAAGCTTTCAAAAAAGAAGTAAAAGACAATGTCCGTATGCTGTATCGTAAAGATTTAGAAGAAGCGTCAGAACAGGAGATCTTTCAGGCAGTTTCCTATGCGGTCAAAGAAGTGATCATCGATCAGTGGATGGAAACACAAAGCAGCATGAAACGTGAAGATTCTAAGGTCGTATACTATATGTCCATGGAATTTCTGATGGGACGTGCACTAGGAAATAACCTGATCAACTTAACTGCATATCAGGCAGTTGCAGAAGCGTTAGAGGAAATGGGACTTGATCTAAATGTCATTGAAGATCAGGAGCCGGATCCGGCACTTGGAAATGGTGGTTTAGGAAGACTTGCAGCCTGCTTTATGGAATCGTTATCTACTCTTGGATATCCTGCATACGGCTGTGGAATCCGTTACCGCTATGGTATGTTCAAACAGAAGATCAAAGATGGTTTTCAGGTAGAAGTGCCGGATAACTGGTTAAAAGACGGCTATCCATTTGAACTTAGAAGACCGGAATATACTTATGAAGTCAAATTTGGCGGCTATGTACGTGCTGTCAATACACCGGATGGCAGAGTGAAATTTGTTCAGGAAGGCTATCAGTCAGTCAAAGCCGTACCATACGATATGCCGATCATCGGTTATAATAACCATATGGTCAATACATTGATGATCTGGGATGCAGAACCGGCAGAATGTTTTGAATTAGATTCTTTTGATAAGGGAGATTATCGCAAGGCAGTTGAACAGGAAAACCTTGCAAGAAACCTTGTAGATGTATTATATCCGAACGACAATCATATCGCAGGAAAAGAATTACGTTTAAAACAGCAGTATTTTTTCGTATCTGCAAGCGTGCAGCGTGCAATCGCCAGATTTAAAAAGATGCATAGTGACATTCACGATCTGCCAAAGAAAGTGGCATTCCAGTTAAACGATACGCACCCGACAGTAGCAGTAGCAGAACTGATGCGTTATCTGTTAGATGAAGAAGAATTACAGTGGGATGATGCATGGAATATTACAACACAGGTGTGTGCATATACCAACCATACGATCATGGCAGAAGCATTAGAGAAATGGCCAATCGAGATCTTCTCAAGACTGCTTCCTAGAATTTACCAGATCGTAGAGGAAATCAACCGCAGATTTATTTTACAGATCCAGGAACATTATCCGGGTGATAATGGCAAGATAGAACGTATGGCGATCATTTACAATGGTCAGGTTAAGATGGCCCACCTTGCAATCGCAGCAGGGCATTCCGTAAATGGTGTGGCAAGACTGCATACAGAGATCCTTAAGAATCAGGAATTAAAAGATTTCTATGAACTGTTTCCTGATAAATTCAACAATAAGACAAATGGTATCACACAGCGTAGATTTTTATTACATGGCAACCAGTTACTTGCAAAATGGGTAACAGACCATGTAGGTGAAGAATGGATCACAGATCTTAGCAAGATTGAAAAATTAACCTTATATGTAGATGATGAAAAAGCACAGCATGAGTTTATGAATATCAAATACCAGAATAAACTCCGCCTTGCAAAATATATCAAGGAGCATAACGGCATTGACGTTGATCCGCGTTCTATCTTTGATGTACAGGTAAAACGTCTGCATGAGTACAAACGCCAGTTGTTGAATGTTCTTCATATTATGTATCTGTATAATGAGTTAAAAGAGCATCCGGATATGGAATTTTATCCAAGAACCTTTATCTTTGGTGCTAAGGCTGCAGCAGGATATAAGAATGCGAAATTGACGATCAAGTTGATCAACAGTGTGGCAGAAGTGATCAATAACGATAAGAGTATTCAGGATAAGATCAAAGTCGTATTTATCGAAGATTACCGTGTATCAAATGCAGAGTGGATATTTGCAGCAGCAGATGTCAGCGAGCAGATCTCTACAGCAAGTAAAGAAGCATCCGGTACAGGTAATATGAAATTCATGTTAAATGGTGCTGTAACGATCGGTACAATGGACGGCGCAAATGTCGAGATGGCAGAAGAAGTCGGCAAAGAAAATATGTTTATCTTTGGTATGAGTTCTGATGAAGTTATTGCACATGAGAAGAACAGGGATTATGATCCAATGCAGATCTTTAATAACGATCAGGATATCAGAAAAGTGCTGATGCAGCTGATCAACGGTTTCTATTCCCCACAGGATAGTGAATTGTTCCGTGATCTGTATAATTCATTGTTAAATACACAGTGTACACAGTATGCAGATACTTATTTTATCCTAGCAGATTTCCGGTCATATGCAGAGGCACAGAAAGCGATCACAGAAGCCTATAAAGATGAAAAAGGCTGGGCGAAGATGGCAATGTTAAATACAGCACATTCCGGTAAATTCTCATCTGACCGTACAATCGAAGAATATGTACGTGATATCTGGCATTTAGAGAAATTAACCGTAGAGCCAGAGAAAGAAGACTAAAAAATAAAATCATACAAGAGAGGAGAAAATCATATGAAGAAAGCAGAAATGTTAGAAAGATTACAGGAGTTAATGCACGAGAGAGAAAATCTGACAAGAGAGCATGAAGATCTGATCAAAAAAGATAAACTGTTGACAGAGCAGTTAGAGATCATCTTAAAAGAAGTTGCAGCAGAAGAATAAAAAAAGTAAAATGCACAGGATGATCTGTGCCATGTAACGAATAAATATGTTGCCGCCTACAGCTAAAAGTCTGTGGACGGCAACAATTCAGTAGAAAGGCGAATAAGAAAATGGAAAAGAAGAGAGGTACATTCTCCGGCGGACTTGGGTTCGTATTAGCGGCAGCAAGTTCTGCGATCGGTCTTGGAAATCTGTGGAGATTTCCGTATTTAGCAGCACAGTATGGTGGAGGGATCTTTATTTTAGTGTATATCATACTGGCATTGACATTTGGATTTGCACTGATGACAACGGAGATCGCAATCGGACGCAAGACAAAGAAAAGCCCGATCGTGGCATATAGGAAGATTTCAGAGAAATTTACTTTCGTAGGCTATTTAGCGGCATTAGTGCCAACAATCATTTTGCCGTATTATTGTGTTATTGGTGGCTGGGTGCTGCGTTATATTTTTGTATATGTACAGGGATTGACAACAGAAGCCGCAACAGACAGCTTTTTTGGAGGCTTTATCGGTGATACATTTTCACCGTTATTCTATTTCTTGATCTTTTTAATTCTGACTACTTTAGTTGTTATCGCAGGTGTGGAAAAAGGAATTGAAAAAGCCAGCAAGATCCTAATGCCGATCCTGCTTGTGATCATCATAGGAATTTCTGTTTATATCATGTTTATTCCGGGAACTTTAGAAGGAATCCGTTATTATTTAGTACCGGCATTTGATAAGTTCTCATTTAAGACGGTTTGTGCCGCAATGGGACAGATGTTCTTTTCACTGAGTCTTGCCATGGGAATCATGGTTACCTATGGTTCCTATATCAAAGATGATGTCAGTCTGACAAAGAGCGTCAACCAGATTGAGATCTTTGATACCGTTGTAGCTTTATTAGCAGGATTTTTAGTAATACCGATCGTGTATGCGTTTTCCGGTGAAGCAGGACTGACAGCAAATGGACCGGGACTGATGTTTGTTTCCCTGCCAAAGATCTTTGCACAGATGGCAGGCGGCAGGATCATGGGATTTGCATTCTTTATGTTAGTATTATTTACAGCAGTTACAAGTTCTGTATCCGTTATGGAGGCAATCGTATCTTCCCTGATGGACCGCTTTAAGTTATCCAGAGGAAAAGCCTGTGCGATCACGATCATTGTCAGCATCATTTTAGGAGTGCCGTCTTCTATGGGAAATGGTGCATGGGCAAATATCAAGATCCTTGGAATGGATTTCTTATCTTTCTTTGATTATTTAAGCAACAGTGTACTGATGCCACTTGTTGCATTAGGTACCAGTATTATGATCGGCTGGGTAGTTGGCACAAAGACCGTTACCGATGAAGTAACCAGAAATGGTGAGAAATTCGGCAGAAAGAAACTATATGAATTTATGATCAAATATGCATCACCGGTATTGCTGATCATTATTTTAGTGGTATATTCCTTAGCACAGTTTGGATTTATCAAGATGTAAAAGATAAAAAAAACAGCACTTAGCATTTTGTTACTAGGTGCTGTTTCTTTTTTATTTCTTTGCCATGTCTACATGCTGGATCGTTCCGCATCCTCCTTTTTCATAGAGGAAAATACCTGTTTTTCGTATCAATGCATTTGTCGTGTTATCTTTCTTGGAATTTAAGGAAAATTCTGTTTCGGAATTTCCGAGGTATATTGCACCAACGCCGGCTTTTCCTAATGCACAAAGGACATCTTTGCCGGATACATCTTTTGTCCAGATCCGAAGTTTGTCAAAAATAGGATCATTTTCATCGATCCAGCCATTGCCGTCTTCATCATAGGAAGCAAGGTCAGCAAAGCCGTCACCGCTTTTTGTGCCAAACAGTTCATTTCCATCATTGATGATGCCATCTCCATTTGTATCATATGCCAGAAAACCACTGCCAGAAGCTAACTGTGATATTTTTTCTGCGTGACCGTCTGCATCGAGATCAAAGAAAAATGTCTGGTCTGTGACATTGGCAGAAGAAGTATTTAAGTTGATCACAAGTGGATCGCAGAGCTGTGGAGCACCAAAAGAAGTCGTTTTTGTATAGGCTTCTTCAAATGCACGGCTCATCGTTAAGGAAAGGTTGAAAGACATTTCCCTGCCATCTGCTGTTTTTACTGTTCCGGTTGTTGAAAAGGAAGTCATTTCCTTTTCTGAATAGTAGTAAGAATCCGTTGTCATCCCTCCGGGCTGCTGGGTAGATACCTGTGAGATCAGTCCTGTTTCCTGTGCGGTATCAGCTAAATAATCTTTTAAGGAAACACTGCTTTTCCCAAACAGAAGCATCAAAAGATAATTTAAAGAGGCTTCTTTCAGCTTCTGGATATCCGGCTTCGTCCGGCTGGTCATAAATGGGGACGAGATACTCTGTGCCTGCTTAAATTCGTTCAAAAGCTGGTCATTAGAATCGGCTGCCTGATCTTTCGTATCATAAAACTCACCCGATCCTTCGTGATAATGGTCGATCATCTGTATCTGGTTATTACTTGAAAAGCCGTTTCCCCATAGCGAAATGGAAGATGAGGAAGCGGTTGTACGGTCATAACTCCGGCGTGATGACATGGTAACTGAGCCTGATTGTATAATCACGTTTACTCCTCCTGTATTCTAATATAAAAAAACAAAAAACGGTAAATCTAAGAAAATCCATTTTCTTAAATCTACCGTCCGTGGTCTGTTAAGATACTTGAATGCATTCACACTATATATCGGAAGATGGTGAAGGATCATTAACCCTTGCGGACACAGCATTTTTATGGAACAGATAAAGTCCAAACAGTG
This sequence comes from Roseburia zhanii, assembly GCF_014287635.1. GTDB lineage: Bacteria > Bacillota > Clostridia > Lachnospirales > Lachnospiraceae > Roseburia_B > Roseburia_B zhanii. Next base: position 91,594 of record NZ_JACOPH010000009.1, read on the forward strand.
CAAAGAAAATCGCAAGGACAAAAAAGATGCTTAAATAGAGCGGATTGCTGTAAATGAAATTGTCCGTGGATACAAAGGTTCCCCATGCATTGAACAGCATATGCAAAAACATGGAAAGGCAGATAGAACCGCCCCTTTCACAGACATATCCTAAGACAAGACCGATCATAAATGCATATATGCTCTGGATCACATTTAAGTGGAAAATACCAAACAGGAGAGCCTGAAAAATGTTTGCTGCCCAGAAAGGAAATACACGCTTTGCCGAAGAAAGCGTTACTCCGCGGAAGATCAGTTCTTCCCCGACCGGCCCTAACAGGACAGCATAGAGGAAAAGCAGAATGGAAGGATTCTGGGAAAATCCGGCAGTTTCCATCAGTTTTTCATAGAATTTCATCCAGTTTGGGAAAACAGAAGCTGAAAGTCCGGTCAATATAGAAGAAAACAATTGCAGCCCCGGCACAATGAGTATCAGAGATAAGACGACCGGAACATTTAAGAAATTCTTCGGTGACTGTTTTAACCTGCCTTCAAACTGATAGGTATACCAGAAACCAAACAACAGGATACAGCAGATCGAAAATACGATAGAAAGCGTCATCGTAAAGTTTTCGCTGCTCCAGCGTGCATATAACTGGGTGATCAGTTCATTTAAAGCAGGTTTTTTTCCTGCAATGAGATTCGATATACAAGTCTGCATCATGCTCAATCCCATCATAGGGAAGGAAAGTATGACCTGCAGGCTGACCGAAATGATCATCGGTAAAAAACATAAGAAAAAATATCCGGTTTTCTTCATAAGATAAAACTCCTTTCGGAAATGATAAAATCTACTATATTATAGCACATGCATATAAGGGCTGCAAATTGCATTTTTGCAGGAAACTGCGTATAATGGGTACAGTTATTAGAGTTTACTAAGCAGGTAGAAAAGAAAAATATGAAATTTCAATATGTGATCTATAAGCAAACAGAATTAGAGGTCAACGGCAGAATGGCAGACGAGATATGTCAGTTACTAGTCAGGATCAGAAGATATGGGATCAACAGTATTCCGATAGAAACAGGAAGTGTATCTGAATTTTTTACAAAACATCAGATAGCGCCGGAAGATACTCTGCTGATCGCAGCAACTGATCAGACATTAGAGGAGATCTGTGGACAGCCGGTGGCATCGATCGGTTTTGATAATCCTGATCTTATAAACGAAGGGTTGTATCAGGCAGATATTTTAGTAGAAGGATTCGCAGAGGTCGATTATTATTTTTTAGAGCGGATCTATCAGAGAAAACATCAGATACCATGGCACATGATCGATACAAAACGTTGTTATTTAAGGGAAATGACGGAAGAAGACCTGCCGGATCTTTATAAACTCTATGAAGGGGAAGGAATCACAAAATATGTGGAACCTTTGTATGAGTGGGAAGAAGAACTTGCATATACCAAAGCCTATATTAAGAATATGTACCGGTATTACGGTTATGGAATGTGGTTAGTAAAAGACCGGGATACGCATGAACTGATTGGTCGGGCAGGACTCAATAATTTAGAATTTGAGGGAAAATGGATCTTAGAAATGGGCTATATCATAGCTGCAGACAGACAGCGTATGGGATATGCCACAGAAGTCTGTAAAGCCATTATTGAGTACGCAAAAGGAGCAGATACCGGATATGACAGATTATACTGCTTTGTCCAGCCGGAAAACGAAGCTTCAAAAGCATTGTTAAAACATTTGCAGTTTGTATCAGAAGGATATGTCTGGAGGGATGGAAAAGAGATGGAGGTGTATTCTTATTTATTGATAAGCAAATAAATGGGAATGGAAGTGCACACAGATTGGATTAACCGTTGCATTTTGGCACATAATTCTTTATAATACATACTAAACTAGGTGAAGTATTTCAGTTACTGTTTAGGTGCGTAAGAAAGTGATTCAGGTGGTGATTTTTGCTTCGCAAGGCGAACTTTCATGCAAAAATCACAAGTTACTGGTCACGGAGTGAACAGTAACGTATTTCAGTTACTGTTCAGGCAGCACCTAAACACTTTGCTGTTTAGGTGCGTAAGAAAGTGATTCAGGTGGTGATTTTTGCTTCGCAAGGCGAACTTTCATGCAAAAATCACAAGTTACTGGTCACGGAGTGAACAGTAACGTATTTCAAAAGATGATTAGAGTTGGTGGTGATGGTATGGCAGATATATCAACAAAACAATTAGAACAAATGGAAAAAGAACTTCAGGAATCAGAAGAAAATATCCGTGCTACACAGGATTTTGAGAAGCCGGAGAAGCTGTATAAGGAATTGTTAGAAAGTGTCCACAAGTATCATCCTTCAGCAGACCTTTCTTTAATCGAGAAGGCATATCGCATCGCAGATGAAGCACATAGAGGACAGGTCCGCAAATCAGGAGAACCGTATATCATACATCCGTTATGTGTTGCCATTATCTTAGCGGAGTTGGAACTGGATAAAGAAACCATTGTTGCCGGACTATTGCATGACGTAGTCGAAGATACGGTTATGACAGATGAGGAGATCACAAAGGAATTTGGCAGTGAAGTTGCATTATTAGTCGATGGTGTGACAAAGTTAGGACAGTTATCCTACGATGCAGATAAAGTGGAAGTACAGGCAGAGAATCTCCGTAAGATGTTTCTTGCGATGGCAAAAGATATCCGTGTCATTCTGATCAAGTTAGCGGATCGTCTGCACAATATGCGTACATTAAAATATATGAAGCCGGAGAAGCAGAAGGAAAAGGCGAGGGAAACCATGGATATCTATGCGCCAATCGCCCAGAGGCTTGGTATTTCAAAAGTGAAGATCGAATTAGACGATCTTTCCCTAAAATATTTAGAGCCGGAAGCCTATTATGATCTGGTAGAAAAGATCGCTCTGAGGAAAAGTGTACGGGATGAATATGTACATCATCTGGTCGAGGAAGTCAAACAGCACATCGACAAAGCCGGTATCAAGGCGGAGATCGACGGACGTGCAAAGCATTTCTTTAGCATTTATAAGAAGATGGTCAATCAGGATAAAACCTTAGATCAGATCTACGATCTGTTTGCAATCCGTATCATTGTAGATTCCGTCAAGGACTGCTATGCAGCACTCGGGGTTATCCATGAGATGTATAAGCCGATCCCCGGACGTTTCAAAGATTATATTGCTATGCCAAAACCGAATATGTACCAGTCGTTACATACGACACTGATCGGGCCGACCGGACAGCCGTTTGAGATCCAGATCCGTACATTTGAGATGCATCGTACAGCGGAATATGGTATTGCGGCACACTGGAAATATAAAGAAGGCAATACCGGTATGAGTGTTGCCAATCAGGAAGAAGAAAAATTAAGCTGGCTTAGACAGATCCTCGAATGGCAGAGGGATATGTCTGATAATAAAGAATTTATGAGCCTGTTGAAAAGCGATCTCGATCTGTTTTCCGATGCAGTATTCTGTTTTACACCATCAGGTGATGTAAAGAACCTGCCGAATGGTTCCACACCGATCGATTTTGCTTACAGTATTCATTCCGCAGTCGGAAATAAAATGATCGGTGCGAAAGTCAACGGTAAGTTAGTGCCGATCGATTATGTGATCCAGAATGGTGACAGAATCGAGATCATCACATCACAAAATTCCAGAGGACCAAGCCGTGACTGGTTAAATATCGTAAAGAGCACACAGGCAAAAAATAAGATCAACCAGTGGTTCCGCAGCGAGTTAAAGGAAGAAAATATCCTAAGAGGCAAGGAACTGATCGCCCAGTGCTGTAAATCCAAAGGAATCAACCTTTCCGATATCAATAAACCGGAGTATCAGCATAAGATTTTAAATAAATACGGATTCCATGACTGGAATTCGGCATTGGCAACGGTAGGACATGGCGGATTAAAAGAGAGCCAGATCGTCAACCGTATGTATGAAGAATACAAAAAAGACCATGTCACACAGCTGACAGATCAGGATGTACTTGATTCTGTTGCAGAAAATAATAAAGAGAAAGCCCTTCCTGCAAAATCAAAAAGCGGGATCATCGTCAAGGGATTATATGATGTTGCAGTTCATTTTTCGAAATGCTGCAGCCCTGTACCCGGAGATGAGATCGTCGGATTTGTCACAAGAGGGCGTGGTGTGTCGATCCACCGTACAGACTGTATCAATATTATCAATCTTTCCGAGATGGAAAAAGTGCGTCTGATCGATGCAGAATGGCAGCAGGGCGCAGATGAAGGCAATAATGGTCTGTATTTAGCAGAGATCAAGATATTCGGAAATAACCGGACAGGACTTTTAGTGGATATCACAAAGATCTTTACGGAACGGGAGATCGACATCAATGGTATTCATTCAAAGACGAGCAAGCAGGGCATAGCAACGATCGAAGTGTCATTTAGTATCAAAGGACGGGAAGAACTGACCAGCCTGATCGATAAGATCAGACAGGTAGAAAGTGTCATTGATATTGAGAGGACAACAGGTTGATGCAGCAGAGCAGAAAAGAGGAAATATGGCAGGAATGAAGGTAGAACAGTATGTAGTTGGTCCGGTGATGACGAACTGCTACTTTGCGATCAACGAAGATACAAGTGAAATGTTAGTGATCGATCCCGGAGATGAGGGAGCGATGCTGATCGATAAGATCAAAGAAAAACATCTGATACCAAAGGCAGTTCTTTTGACACATGGACATTTTGACCATGCAGGAGCAGCAAAAATGCTTGCAGACGCATTTGATATTAGGATATATGCAGAAGAACATGAACAGGCAACGCTTGAAAATCCAACGTTGAACCTGTCTGGCATGATCGGAAAACAGGAAGTCTATCATGCAGATATTTATGTCAAAGATGGAGAAACATTAGAATTAGCAGGATTTTCATTAAAAGTATTTTCAACACCCGGACATACCAAGGGCGGCTGCTGTTATTATATCGAAAAAGAGCAGACCGTTTTTACCGGAGATACCCTGTTCCGGGAGTCCGTCGGAAGGACAGATTTCCCATCAGGAAGTGCATCAGAATTACTCCGCTCTGTTGAGGAAAAACTGATGCCGTTACCGGGGCAGATCAAAGTATATCCGGGACATAATGATACAACAACGATTGGCTGGGAAAGACAGTACAATCCGTTTTTATGAGGTAGACCATGATAACAGTTCAATTAAACAGGGCTGACTTTGAATACGATATTCACTCTTTGGTAAAAGCATTTTATCCTGCAGAAAATGTACAGGTAAGTGCAGAGCAAAAAGAAGCTAAAGAGCCAATATCATTTCATATGGTTACGACATATTTAGAGAAAGCCATACAGATAGCATTTTATGAATCTGAAGATACAACGAAAAATCCGGTACTAAAAAGAGAGATCGCAGTTGATTTTACAGATAGAAAACAGACCAAAAACCAGCTAAAACAGACATTTTACCAGATGCTTTGTGAATTTACGGGAACGACACTTCCATGGGGAGATCTGACAGGTATCCGTCCGACAAAAATCCCAATGGCGTTTTTAGAGGAAGGACGAAGTGATGCATTTATCAGGGATTATATGAAGCAGACATATTTTGCTTCTGAGGAAAAGATTAATCTAAGCATTGAGATCGCAAAGCGGGAATTAGAGCTGCTAAAAAAGATTGATTATGAAAACGGCTATAGTCTGTATATCGGGATTCCATTTTGTCCGAGCACCTGTCTGTACTGCTCTTTTACCTCTTATCCGTTAGGGATATGGAAAGATAAGGTGGATGCATATTTAGATGCACTTGAAAAAGAAATCGATTTTACGGCAGAGGAGTTTTCAGACAAGAAGTTAAATGCAGTTTATATCGGAGGCGGAACACCGACAACATTAGAGCCATACCAGTTAAAAAGACTGATCCAAAAAATCAAATCCTCTTTTGATCTTTCGGACTGCATAGAATTTACGGTAGAAGCCGGCAGACCGGACAGTATTACGAGAGAAAAATTAGAAGTGCTGCAAAAAGAAGGAATTTCAAGAATTTCGATCAATCCACAGACGATGCAGGATGAAACTTTAAAGATCATTGGCAGACATCATACGGTAGAACAGGCAGTACAAAGTTTTCATATGGCAAGAGAATTAGGATTTGACAATATCAATATGGATCTGATCTTAGGACTTCCGAATGAAACTATCCATGATGTAGAAGAAACGCTGCAAAAGGTCATGGAATTAGCACCGGACAACCTTACCGTCCACTCATTAGCATTAAAGCGTGCAGCACGGTTAAATATGTTTCGGGATGAGTATAAAGATCTGACATTTGAAAATACATGGGAAACGGTTGAACTGGCGGCAGATTATGCAAAACGCATGGGCTTAGAGCCATATTATCTGTACCGTCAGAAGAATATGGCGGGAAATTTTGAGAATGTTGGTTATGCCAAAGAAGGAAAAGCGGGAGTTTATAATATCCTGATAATGGAGGAGAAACAGACCATCGTGGCGTGCGGAGCCGGAGCTTCGACGAAGCGTGTCTGGACAGAACCAAATCCGGACGGCACACATCGGATCGAAAGATGCGAGAATGTCAAGGATGTAGCGCAGTATATCGCAAGGATTGATGAAATGATACAGCGCAAACAGCAGTTATTCTCAGAAGAATAGTTGGATTTTCAATAAAATATTGTAACGTGTTATAGAAAAATGAGTACAACAAAACCGCACAGGTGCAACAAAAGTGCAACAGTTTTTTGTGGAATAATAGGTGATAATACCTGATATTACATTTTCACCCGTAAGTGCAACAATTTGTTACTCGTGACAGTAACATCGAAACCAAAGGACATTTCTAATTACTTAGGAATGTCCTTTTTTTGCGCATTTGTGAATGGTTTTTAGGTGCAACAAACACATGAAATAATGAAATGGAGGTCCATTATGAACAACACAGCGTTAGGAGCAGAAAACAAAAAGGAACAGACAATCAATTTTATCAGCGAAGCACATGAAAAATTCTACTATGAAAAATTAAAAGAGGTGCGGTATCAGGATGAGTACCACAAAGCACTTTGCTATTGCCTTGGTATTAACAACGATACCAGAAGAAATGTTGATAGCATCTATGATTTTAAGACGGGATGTGTAAAAACAGAGTGTCTGCATGAAGGCTGGCAGACCAGTGGCAGTATGAAAGTGGTGCGAATGGCATTTAACCTGTATTGCAACGGCACACCGAGTGTAGATGATTACACGAAAACAGAAAAACAGTTAAACGAGTGCAGGCAGTATACAGTAGAGGATTTGTTCTGCTGTGCGTATGCACCATATTTTTGGCAGGCGATACAGATCCGTTATCCGGAATACGCAACCTACAACAAGGAACTGTATGCCTTATTTGGAGGAACAGATTAGTGTTAAAAGTCAGAGTGATGGGAACAAAGAATGATATTGTTTGGTTTCAGAAAATCTTACAGCGTCATCCGAAAATAGAGGTTATGGAGTTTTCGGAACTCTATACCAATAAGGGGACAAACAAATATTACAGGGCTTATGCGGAAGTGAAGAAAAGCAATGTAAAGGGCAACAAATAAAAGCAAAATAGTAGAGAATAGGAGAATTTATCATGTGTAAAGTTATTGCAATCGCAAATCAGAAGGGTGGAGTTGGCAAAACCACCACAACAAGCAATTTAGGAATTGGACTAGCAAAACAAGGAAAGAAAGTTTTACTGATAGATGCAGACGCGCAGGGCAGTCTTACGGCAAGTCTTGGCATTCAGGAGCCGGACGGACTGGAAATTACACTTGCAACTATTATGGCAAACATTATCAATGATGAGGAAATAAAACCGGGGTACGGCATTTTAAGACATGAGGAAGGGGTGGAGTTTATGCCGGGAAATATTGAACTTTCCGGCTTGGAAACCTCACTTGTAAATGTTATGAGCAGGGAAACGGTGCTGCGTACCTACATAGAACAGCAGAAAGACCGCTACGATTACATCCTGATTGACTGTATGCCATCCCTAGGCATGATTACGATAAATGCCTTTGCCTGTGCGGACAGCATCTTGATTCCGGTACAGGCGGCATATCTGCCAGTAAAAGGTCTGGAACAGCTTATTAAGACGATTGGAAAGGTAAAGCGTCAGATCAACCCGAAACTGGAGATAGAGGGTATTCTGCTAACAATGGTTGATAACCGAACCAATTATGCAAAGGACATCAGTACCCTGCTGATTGAGAACTATGGAAGCCGTGTGAAGATATTCAAAGAGAGTATTCCAATGTCGGTAAGAGCTGCGGAGATTTCTGCGGAAGGTGTGAGCATTTATCAGCACGATCCGAATGGAAAAGTGGCAAGTGCCTACCAGTCATTGACGGAGGAGGTGCTTGCAGATGAATAAGAAGGGGAGTGCCGCAAAGGTAAAGCTGAACAGCTTTGATGATTTATTTGGCAGTAGTGAAATGCAGACGGCAGGGGCTGAACAGATTATCAATGCTCCGTTAGCTGAACTGCATGATTTCAAAAATCATCCCTTCCGTGTGGTTGATGATGAAAAGATGGAGGAAACCACAGAAAGTATCCGTCAGTATGGCGTACTTGTACCGGGAATTGCAAGACCGAGAACTGGTGGAGGATATGAGCTGATTGCCGGACATCGCAGAAAACGTGGTTCACAGAGAGCCGGAAAATTGGAAATGCCGGTTATTGTCCGAAACTATTCTGATGATGAAGCTACGATTATCATGGTAGATTCTAATATCCAAAGAGAGGATATTTTACCGAGTGAAAAGGCAAAAGCCTATAAGATGAAATACGAAGCCATGAAGCATCAGGGAAAGAAATCAGGTAAGAATACTTTGGATGAGGTTGGGGAAACTGCCGGAGAGAGTGCAAAGACGGTTCAGAGATATATATGGATTTCACGCCTGTCGGATTCGCTGCTCGATATGGTGGATGCAAAGAAAATCGGTATCATGCAGGCAGTTGACTTATCGTTTTTATCAGAGGATGCACAGCAGTGGGTTTTGGTTGCAATACAGGAAACAAATGTTGTTATCACAACTCAGCAGAGTGCCATGCTCAAGGAAAGTGACAAAAAAGGGGAACTTACCTTTCCGATGGTTCGCATGATGTTGGAAAAAGAGAAAACCGTGGAGCGAAAGGTTGTCATAAAAACAGAGCGCATTAACAATTATTTTCCTGCGACATACAGCAGGGAAGAAATAGAGAATATTATTTATCAGTTATTGGAGAATTGGAAGAGCACGCAGTAGAAAGGAGGAGCCGGGAATGAGTGAAATATTACAACTGGATTATTATTATGGAATAGAAGCAGAACAGTTCTCATTCTATCGTGTTCCTCGCCTGCTGATCAAGGATGAAAGATTTAAGAAATTATCCAGTGATGCAAAACTTTTATACGGTCTGATGCTTGATCGTATGTCCTTATCTATAAAAAATGAGTGGTTTGATGAGGACAATCGGGCATATATCATATACACCATAGACAGTATTATGGAAGATTTGGGGTGTGGAAAGGAAAAGGCGGTTAAGGTTCTTGCAGAGCTGGATTCTGTTAAGGGAATTGGTCTGGTAGAGAAAGTGCGTAGAGGATTGGGCAAACCGGACATCATATATGTGAAGAACTTTGCTTCACTGGCAGAAAATGTAGATGAAAAAAAGTCTGGAAACACTGATAAAATCACAGAAGTCGGAAAATCAGGCTTCAAGAAGTCGGAAAATCGAACTTCAAGAAGTCCGGAAATCGAACTTCAAGAAGTCGGAAAATTGGACTTCAGGAAGTCGGAAAATCAGACCTCTGGAAGTCCGGAAATCGAACCTCAAGAAGTCGGAGAATCGAACCCTAATTATACTAACTATAATCAGACTGATTTAAACTATACTGAGGAGAGTTATATCAATCCTATCATTCAATCTGATTCAGGGAAAAAGGATACGATGGATGTGATGGATGATGTCCAGACATACATAGAGCTAATCAAAGAAAATATCAGTTACGATCACCATATGCAGTATGATGGTTATGGAAAGAGAGAGCTTTACGATGAACTGTTCCAGGTAATCTGTGAGGTAGTCTGCGTGAAGCGTCCAACAATCAGGGTAGCAGGAGAAGAATATCCGTATGAGCTTGTGAAATCAAGGTTTTTGAAACTGGAAAGCAGCCATTTGGAATATGTGATTGGCTGTATGCAGAATACCACCACTAAAATCACAAATATCAAGGCATATATGATTACGTCACTTTATAATGCACCCACTACGATAAATCATTTTTATCAACAGGAAGTGCAGCATGATATGTACGGGGGAGGCTGGCATGAAAAGGGTATTGTTTAAGGTGATACTGCCATTGCTTGTAATTGCAGTGTGGATGAATATGTGCTATTGGATTTGTGTAGATGGAAATGGGGTAAACTGGTTTCAATTTTGGATTATGAGTGGGTTCCCATTTGGGATACGGAAGATGCTTATGCTGTTGATACCACGCAACTTTGGGACTGCCGGAAGCATAGGTGTGCTTGCACTGGATGCCATTATAGGCGGAGTCATAGGTGTGGTTGTCCTTGCCATAAAAATAGCTGCGATCATCAAAGAAATAATAAATATTATACTGGAATATGCAAGGAGATAGTTCATTTGCTGAAATGCAGGGCAGATATGAGATTGTAGATTTTGTATCTGCCCTCTTTATAACTTCTAGTCGCAACGTCCAGAAGTGGAAAGGAAATAAAATGGAATCAATGCGTGATACGAAACGGATTATGGAGCGGGAAATTAAGAAGGGCAGTACACCGCTTCAATTTGAAAGGATCGAACTGGATGCATGTTGCTATCAGGAGATCGCATCAAAAGAGAAATTGACAGAGGTATTGCAGTATCTCCATAGAGTGGGGGAATATAAGGCATTGGCGAGCAAGACCATAATCAATAATGTCTATACGTTCATGAGAGGAAAAACACCGGATTTTACAAGGGCAAGAAGTGTTTTTGACAGGGAGAAAATCTATCATCAGATGCTGCGGCAGGAGAAAAAGTTACAGCCGACTTATCAGGGGGATTGCTATGTTGAGACGGCAAGGTGTTACTTTTCTTTGCCGGAGGAAGAATGGGATACACACAAGATGACATATCAGAAGAATGAAGCGTTTGGATTTATTATGTCAAACAAGTATATTTTGGGGTTATATAAGTATTGCAGGGAAGCTAGGCGGGATTTTGCTGTATGTTCAGCCAAAGTACCGGACAAAGGGGATGAGGTGGTTAATCGGCTTATGGGCATGGAGGATGTAGAGGTATTGGCGCATTGTCTGTTGCTGGATGATGTTATATTAAGTCATAAACAAGTCTCTGCAAATCTTTATACTATATTCATATTGAAATAATGGTGTAGATGGTAATTTATGTGAATCATGTTTAAGTGTAGAATGTCAAAAGAGTTTTTGGTATAATTGGTTTTGCTAATCAAGTATGTTTTTAGAATTTGAGAAAATAAAATTTACGAGGTGAAAATGATATGATTAACATAGATCGTGTGAAAAAACTAATTGACCAGATTCCTGAAATAAAAGCATTATTTAGACCCCAAAATTTTCAGATGTTTGCCCCATGTGATCGTGCTACAGGACAACGTAAAAAATCTAGTTTTGAGTTTCAAACAATATATAAACAACCAGAATTTTTGAAATGGAAAGATCAATTATGCTTTGAACTAAATAAGATAGAGGGAGATAATTACATTGATGAAATAATGAAGTTATTGACTAATTTTAGTGGTTTGGGTGATGAGGGTAGGTTTGAGAAACTGGAATCAAAACTGAATGTATTAAGAGATCACTTAGAAGAATATAGCGATAATTGTAGTGAAACACAAATAGAAGATGATAGTAGAATTCCGGAAAAAGAGATTTGCGATAAGGTGCTCCGGTCAATGTCAAAGCTTCAACGAAATCATAACTACAATATAGAAAGTAGTGAAGATACAATGAATGATTATATTCGAGATCTTTTAGATGAAAGTTATATTGTAAAAGATCAGACAAGACAGGGAGAATCTGAGGCTGGTGAAGGTGCTGGAGAAGTTGATATACAAATATGCGCTGATGGATTACCCGTTGTTATGATAGAAGGTGTAAAGATTGCTTCATTAGAAAAGGATGCTTTAGATACTCATATCAATAAAGTTCTTACGAAATATGATCCTAATGGATGCCCATATGCTTTTTTACTTATTTATACAACTGTAAAAAATTTTGATTCTGGATATCAAAAGATTTTGGATTATTTTCAAGGATATGGTTATCCATATAATAGAGTTACAGACTTAGAAGATGTGCCTACTGGATATGCGGAATTAAAACACGCACAAATTATTTTGAATAGAAATAATCAAAAAACAAGGGTGCATATTTGGACAGCACATATTGTTTAACGGATAAAAATAGTAACATGATTATAAAATTAAATAACAGCGTTAAGGCAGGTATGAGATCGAAAGATTTTGTATCTGCCTTTTTTTATTGCAACAACTTCTGGTCATAACGTCCAGAAGTGGAAAGGAACAAAAATGAGTAGAAAAAATGGAAAGAAGTTATTGATTGCGATTGCAGTAGGGGCAGTTGTCGTAAAGGCAGTGAGGGATGGCATAAAGGCAAAAAAGCAGGAAGAAGAACTCAGGTCTGCTTTGGATGATTTTTATGAGGAAGAACTGAACTGGTGGGAAAGGGAACATGAGGAAGGAGAGAAATTGTAGATATGGGAATGAAAATACAGCTCCACAGGCTGTTGGTTCCACCCTGACAGGAGAGGGACAGATCAGGAAGGAGGTACACTGTGCAGGAGGAAACAACACAAAAAACGATTGCCCTTGCAATCAAGACATCCAAACTGACCGCAAGTGTTCTCCAGAAGGCGATGAAGATGTATCTGGAGCATCAGAAGCATAAAGAGCCTTCCCACGGGAAAATACCGGTGAAAAAGCTGGTCGGTCAGGGAGCGGGTGCGAAGTCCATAGAGGTCACGGATGATAACATTAAGGCTTTTGAGCGTGTTGCAAGAAAGTACAATGTAGATTTCGCTGTAAAGCGGGATAAGACCACGGAACCGCAAAAATACCTTGTATTTTTTAAGGGTAAGGATGCCGATGTGATTGCACAGGCGTTCAAGGAATTTGTAAAAGTTAATGAGAAAAAGCAACAGCGTCCGTCATTACGGCAGAAACTGAAAGGACTTCAGAAGATGATCGCACAGAACAAGAACCGGGAGCGGAGCAGAGAGAAAAACAAGGACAGGGGACAGAGCCTATAAGCAAAGTCATTGACGGGATTGTAAAGGATTTGCAGTCAATCCCGAAAACTGTCAAAGAAAAGTGCAGAGGGGTAAATGGGAAACAGCTTGCCCTCAAATGCGCTCCCTATGTGATATTTGGATATGTCTTGAATAAGGTTTCATGGCTGTATGGACAGCAGGCAGGAGATAACACGTTACAGAAGGTGTTGGACACGATCAATGGGATGGGAGGTGCGTTTGTAAACCCGTTTCCCAGTTTTATGCCGAGGGATTTACTCGTTGGCGTAGGATGCGGGATAGGATTTCGTATGGTAGTATATTATAAAGCGAAAAATGCAAAGAAATTCCGGCAGGGAGTAGAATACGGTTCGGCAAGGTGGGGAACTGCCAAAGACATAGAGCCTTATGTCGATCCGGTATTTGAAAACAACGTGCTTTTAACGGCAACGGAGCGTCTTATGATGTCCGGCAGACCGAAGCAGCCGAAGTATGCAAGGAATAAAAACATTCTTGTGATCGGTGGCTCCGGTTCCGGTAAAACCCGTTTCTTTGTGAAGCCGAACCTGATGCAGATGCATTCCTCTTATGTGGTCACTGATCCGAAGGGTACTGTGCTGGTCGAATGCGGCAGGATGCTGTCTAAGAATGATTACCGGATTAAGGTGCTTAATACCATTAACTTTGCAAAATCAATGCATTACAACCCTTTTGCTTACATCCGGAGCGAAAAGGATATTCTGAAACTCGTAAACACAATCATTGTAAATACCAAAGGGGAAGGACAGCAAGCCTCTGAGGATTTCTGGGTGAAAGCCGAAAAGCTCTATTACACGGCACTGATCGCATATATCTGGTACGAAGCACCGGAGGAAGAACAGAATTTTTCCATGCTGATTGATCTGGTGGATGCCAGTGAAGCAAGGGAAGATGATGAGGACTTCAAAAATGCGGTTGACCTGCTGTTTGAGGAGCTGGAGCAGAAGAACCCGAACCACTTTGCGGTAAGACAGTATAAAAAGTATAAACTTGCCGCAGGAAAGACAGCAAAATCTATTCTGATTAGCTGTGGTGCGAGGTTGGCACCATTTGACATCAAGGAACTGCGTGACCTGACTTCTTATGATGAACTGGAGCTAGATACACTGGGGGAGAAAAAGACAGCATTGTTTGTCATTATCTCCGATACCGATGCGACATTCAATTTCATCGTGAGTATCATGTATTCGCAGTTATTCAATCTGCTCTGTGACAAGGCAGATGATGTATATAACGGGAGACTGCCGATCCACGTCCGGTGCTTACTGGACGAGTTTGCGAACATCGGACAGATTCCACAGTTTGAGAAGCTGATAGCGACCATAAGGTCGAGGGAAATATCAGCTTCTATTATTTTACAATCAAAGTCACAGCTAAAGGCTCTGTATAAGGACAACGCATCGACCATCGAAGGAAACTGCGACACAACCCTGTTTTTGGGAGGAAAAGAGAAAGATACTCTGAAAGATCTGGCAGAAATTCTTGGGAAAGAAACGATTGACCTTTACAATACCTCGGATACAAGGGGGACGAGCCAGTCTTACGGTCTGAATTACCAAAAGACCGGAAAGGAACTGATGAGCCAGGACGAGATTGCAGTCATGGATGGCAGCAAGTGTATCATGCAGCTTAGGGGCGTGAGACCTTTTTTCTCAGATAAGTTTGATATAACGAAGCATAAGCAGTACCCGCTGTTATCCGATTATGACAAAAAGAATGAATTTGACATTGAAAAATACGTCAAGAACCGCAACAGACTCCGCTTTAAGAGGAATGATGTGGTGGATGAGGTATGCGATGTCGGAGAAATTGCCGAGTAACTTCTGGTCACAACGTCCAGAAGTGGAACAACTGAATATGGAACCAGTACACAGGGAGCTTTGATGTAGAAAAAAATATATACACAAGGCTTCCTTTTATTTTTTTGAAAAAGGAGACGAATCATGAGCTTTTTTACAACATCAGTAACAGGACTTAAAACAGTAGTAACCGCTATCGGCGCAGGTGTCGGCGTATGGGGCGTTATCAACCTTCTGGAAGGGTATGGTAACGATAATCCGGGTGCAAAATCACAGGGCATCAAGCAGTTTATGGCTAATTAAAGGGAACAAAAAGAAAGGAAAAGCACAATCCAGACGGTATCAGCGGCAGGATACAAGAATAAATTGTGATTACACAAGATTGGTGTTATAATAAGAGAAAAGTTCCTGCCGGGGCAGCCGCCCCGGTGGTATGGATAAAAAGGCAGGAAAACAATATGCACATCAGCTATAAACCACTCTGGCATACACTGTTAGAGCGTGATATGAGAAAAGAAGATTTAAGGCTTGCCGCCGGTATGACAACGAATATGATTGCCAACATGAGCAAAGAGGGAAAGCACATCAGCATGGATACATTGGCCCGTATCTGCGAAACGCTGAATTGTGAGATTACCGATGTGATTGAGTTAGTACCAGACGAGCCTGCTTCCACAGGAGGTAAGGAACATGAGCGAATTGAAACCAAGAATAACGGAAAACGGAATTGATTATATCCTTGTCGGAGATTACTATATCCCAGATTTGAAGCTGCCGGAGGAACACCGCCCTATCGGAAAGTACGGACGGATGCACCGGGAATATTTAAGAGAAGCCCACCCAGCCAGATTGAACACATTGACACTGACCGGGGAGTTATGGACATATCTTGCAGACCTGAACGAACAGGCACAGGAACGGTTAGACACCATCATGGAGCAGATGAAGGCTGCCGATGGTGTGACCGAGGAATTGAAGCGTACCCATCAAATGGAATGGGTGCAGCGTTGCAATAACATTCACAACCGGGCAGAAGAAATTATTTTGCAAGAGATGATTTATTCATAACGGTATGGTAGAATGATTATGACAAATCGAAAGTTGACAAGGAGTTTTGATAGCGTGAAAAAAAGTTTATGGAAGAAGTTTTAATTGATGATAATATGGTTTTTGATATTGATAATTTAAAAGGATTTCTTAATGATACCAGTTCATTTGGGTTTATAGCTAAAGAAAATAATAAAATTATAGGATTTGCATATTGCTATACACTTTTAAGACCTGATGGAAAAACAATGTTTTATTTACACTCAATAGGAATGTTACCTAACTATCAAGACAAAGGTTATGGTTCAAAATTATTATCTTTTATTAAGGAATATTCTAAAGAGATTGGTTGTTCTGAAATGTTTTTAATAACTGATAAAGGTAATCCTAGAGCTTGCCATGTATATGAAAAATTAGGTGGTAAAAATGATTATAAAGATGAAATAGTATATGTATATGATTATGAAAAAGGTGATAAATAAATGAATATAGTTGAAAATGAAATATGTATAAGAACTTTAATAGATGATGATTTTCCTTTGATGTTAAAATGGTTAACTGATGAAAGAGTATTAGAATTTTATGGTGGTAGAGATAAAAAATATACATTAGAATCATTAAAAAAACATTATACAGAGCCTTGGGAAGATGAAGTTTTTAGAGTAATTATTGAATATAACAATGTTCCTATTGGATATGGACAAATATATAAAATGTATGATGAGTTATATACTGATTATCATTATCCAAAAACTGATGAGATAGTCTATGGTATGGATCAATTTATAGGAGAGCCAAATTATTGGAGTAAAGGAATTGGTACAAGATATATTAAATTGATTTTTGAATTTTTGAAAAAAGAAAGAAATGCTAATGCAGTTATTTTAGACCCTCATAAAAATAATCCAAGAGCAATAAGGGCATACCAAAAATCTGGTTTTAGAATTATTGAAGATTTGCCAGAACATGAATTACACGAGGGCAAAAAAGAAGATTGTTATTTAATGGAATATAGATATGATGATAATGCCACAAATGTTAAGGCAATGAAATATTTAATTGAGCATTACTTTGATAATTTCAAAGTAGATAGTATTGAAATAATCGGTAGTGGTTATGATAGTGTGGCATATTTAGTTAATAATGAATACATTTTTAAAACAAAATTTAGTACTAATAAGAAAAAAGGTTATGCAAAAGAAAAAGCAATATATAATTTTTTAAATACAAATTTAGAAACTAATGTAAAAATTCCTAATATTGAATATTCGTATATTAGTGATGAATTATCTATACTAGGTTATAAAGAAATTAAAGGAACTTTTTTAACACCAGAAATTTATTCTACTATGTCAGAAGAAGAACAAAATTTGTTAAAACGAGATATTGCCAGTTTTTTAAGACAAATGCACGGTTTAGATTATACAGATATTAGTGAATGTACTATTGATAATAAACAAAATGTATTAGAAGAGTATATATTGTTGCGTGAAACTATTTATAATGATTTAACTGATATAGAAAAAGATTATATAGAAAGTTTTATGGAAAGACTAAATGCAACAACAGTTTTTGAGGGTAAAAAGTGTTTATGCCATAATGATTTTAGTTGTAATCATCTATTGTTAGATGGCAATAATAGATTAACTGGAATAATTGATTTTGGAGATTCTGGAATTATAGATGAATATTGTGATTTTATATACTTACTTGAAGATAGTGAAGAAGAAATAGGAACAAATTTTGGAGAAGATATATTAAGAATGTATGGAAATATAGATATTGAGAAAGCAAAAGAATATCAAGATATAGTTGAAGAATATTATCCTATTGAAACTATTGTTTATGGAATTAAAAATATTAAACAGGAATTTATCGAAAATGGTAGAAAAGAAATTTATAAAAGGACTTATAAAGATTGATTATATAATATATGAAAAGCTATTATAAAAGACATTAGTATTAAATAGTTTAAAAAAATGAAAAATAATAAAGGAAAAAAATATTTCTTAAAATTGTGATAGGGGTTGTTCTTGCTTGTATTTTATTTGTTTGTTTTCTTTATACGAACAATGAGATCGGCGTGACTTCATCTAAGCTGGAGGCAGATATTCGTTCGTCGCAGAAGATTAAGGATGATTGGACGGTCGATGGAAGCGTTTCCAGCACGATGGCTGCATATATTTCTTACCCTCAGGATTTGAGTGACCATTCTTTTTCCGTCTATGTCAATCGTCCAGGACTTTCCTTCGGATATTTTTTCCGTGGAGGTGGAACTCTTTCGGGGATTCAAAGAGGAATTGTGGAGTTTACTGTAGAGGGATATAATGAACGAGCATTTATTTCTATGAATCAACAGCAGGTGCAACAACTTGAAATAGATGATGGCAACACAATTCAAGTGGTTGATATTGACCGCAATAAACCTTTTGCGATTGTCTTGCCTATAAATGCGGGTAATATTACTTTTTATGATGTAAATAGAAATACTGTGGAATATTGGAATAATCCTCTTTGACAAATTCCAGTTGTGCGCCCAGCTAAGGGTGTGTAACCAAGTCGGTGGGAATCCGATTTATCCAAGGTCTAGCCAGCCAGATAATAGCGAGTCTTGGGATGTTGTTGGTAACAGCAACTGACAAG
>NZ_JACOPH010000010.1 GCF_014287635.1 Roseburia zhanii
GAATATCCATGATTTATGGCCAAGGGGAATGACATAGACTTAGAAAATATCTCTATGAAGAAATGAAAATATGAGAAAAAGCGAGTTAACAAGAGAAAAACAAAGATTATTATGGGAGGACAGATATGAGTGTTGTTATCGTAGGAGGGCATGACAGGATGGTCTGCCAATATAAAAAAATCTGTAAAGAGTTCAAATGCAAGGCAAAAGTGTTTACACAGATGTCTGCAAATTTAAGCAGTCAGATCGGTTCACCGGATCTGATCATTTTATTTACGAACACCGTTTCACATAAAATGGTTCGCTGTGCAGTTGCCGAAGCAGAGAAGTGCAATGCAGATATTGTAAGATGCCATACAAGCAGCGGAAATGCATTAAATGAAATCTTAGAGAAAGCCTGCTCATAAGAAATATTCTGAAATTATTCTGAAATTATTCTGAAATTGTTAAAAAATTATGAAAAATAACGGAAAAGATTTACTTTAACCTATTCTTGTTATACAATATAAACATACATATTGTATAGAATCAGACAATATAACAATACAAGGAAGATTAAAGGAGGTAGTTTCCAATGGCAAGATTTACATTACCGCGTGATCTCTATCACGGAAAAGGTGCACTTGAGGCTTTAAAATCATTTCAGGGTAAGAAAGCCATGATATGTGTTGGCGGTGGTTCTATGAAACGGTTCGGATTTTTAGACCGTGCAGTAGACTATTTAAAAGAAGCAGGTATGGAAGTAGAATTGTTTGAGGGGATCGAGCCGGACCCATCTGTAGAAACAGTGATGAAGGGTGCAGAAGCAATGCTCCGCTTTGAACCGGACTGGATCATTGCAATGGGCGGTGGTTCACCGATCGATGCAGCAAAGGCAATGTGGATCAAATATGAATATCCGGATATTACCTTTGAAGATATGTGCAAGGTATTTGGTATACCGAGCTTAAGAAAGAAAGCACATTTCTGTGCGATTTCTTCTACATCGGGAACAGCTACAGAAGTAACTGCATTCTCTATCATTACAGATTATGAGAAAGGTATCAAATATCCGATTGCAGACTTTGAGATCACACCGGACGTTGCGATCGTTGATCCTGACTTAGCAGAAACCATGCCGCAGAAATTAGTAGCGCATACCGGAATGGATGCAATGACACATGCGATCGAAGCATATGTATCTACTGCTAATTGTGACTTTACAGATCCGTTAGCATTACATGCGATCAAGATGATCCAGAATGATCTTGTCGATTCATATAACGGAGATATGGCTAAGAGAGATGCAATGCATAATGCACAGTGTTTAGCTGGTATGGCATTCTCAAATGCCCTGCTTGGAATTGTACATTCCATGGCACATAAGACCGGTGCAGCGTTTGCAGATCATGGCGCACATATTATACATGGCGCAGCAAATGCAATGTATCTGCCGAAAGTTATCGCATTTAATGCAAAAGATGAAACAGCAAAGAAACGTTATGGCGATATTGCAGATTTCATGGGATTAGGCGGCAATAGCTTAGATGAAAAAGTAACATTATTGATCGATTATCTTAGAAAGATGAATGATGATCTTAAGATCCCGCACTGTATTAAGAATTATGGTGCAGACAGCTATCCGGCAGAACAGGGATTTGTACCGGAAGATGTATTCTTAGAAAGACTGCCAGAGATTGCAGCTAATGCGATCTTAGATGCCTGTACAGGTTCGAATCCTCGTCAGCCGAGTCAGGAGGAGATGGAGAAACTGTTGAAATGCTGTTACTATGATACAGAAGTGGATTTCTAAGCAAACATTAAAAAGTGTTCACATATGGACTGCATCCGGAACATATTCCGGGTGCAGTTTTTTTCGGAGGCGGAATACGGCCGAAAAAGACATCATTTAATGCCGTCATTATAATATGGCAGAATAGTTATCAAAAATCCCGGGTTATTTCTTGCATAATCAAAAAAAACGTGTGATAATAGTAAGAGAACGTTCATACTTGTGTAAAGGAGAAGTGATATGAGAAAAAGTATCGGTAAGAAGATCACGGCATGGATCACGTTATTAGGTGTGTTTATGATCTTGATTTGTGTATTGGATTTGGGGGCATTAAACAAGATAAATCAGTACAAAGTAGGGATTGTACAGAATGTGGAAACGATAAAAACCGCAGGGAGCGGTGGTGATGCGGCAGATCTGGCAGCAGTGCAGGAGAGTACGGACTATCTGTTAGATAGGATAGGTATCCGGATCGAAGGGACGGTGCTGTTCAATATCATTTTGATCGTTGTTGCAATCATGATCTATGTGGTAATACTGATCGTTATCCGGCAGACAATAACGAAGCCTGCACAAGATGCCAGCAGGCATTTAGGCGAAATGGTGGATAAAATAGAAAATGACGAAGGGGATCTGACACAAAGACTTGCAGTACGATCTAAGGATGAGATTGGTCAGATGGCAAATGGGGTCAATGAATTTATCGCACAGTTACAGGGATTGATGTTAAAGGTACAGGAAGAGTCAGCAAACATACTGCAGTCAGTATCGGAAGTATCCTCGCAGGTCAGCGATTCAAACCAGAGTGCACTGAGTATTTCTTCTGCAATGGAAGAATTAGCAGCAAGTATGGAGGAGATTTCTGCTACAGTAGAACATATCGCAGCAGGAACAACAGAGATTTTAGGCAGTATTCAGGACATCAGTACACGGGCAGACAATGGTGCAGAAACGATCGCTTCCATCAAAGGACATGCTGAGGAACTGCATACACAGACGATAGACAGCAAGGAAAAGACTACGGCTATATTTGAGGAGATCAGCAGAGTATTAAATGCATCTGTGGAAGAAAGTAAAAATGTAGAAAAGATCAACGAGCTGACCGGAAATATCTTAGATATTGCAAGTCAGACAAATCTGTTAGCATTGAATGCATCGATCGAAGCGGCAAGGGCAGGTGAAGCAGGAAAAGGATTTGCAGTTGTAGCAGACGAGATCCGTAACCTTGCAGATAACAGCAGAGATACCGCAAATGATATCCAGAATATCAGCAACATGGTAACAGGTGCGGTTGATGCACTTGCAGGCAATGCAGAGAAGATGATACAGTTTATCTCAGAGCATGTAATGAAAGATTATGATGGTTTTGTGGATGTGGCAGACCAGTATCAGAATGATGCAGATGAAATGAACCTGATTCTGATGGATTTTGCAAAGAAAGCATCTACAATCGCAAATACCATGACAGAGATGGACAGCGGTATCCGTAACATTTCCGTTACGGTAGATGAGAGTGCAAATGCCGTCACGCAGGTAGCCAATGATACAGCAACACTTGTCAACGCTATGTCACAGATCCAGACAGAAACAGATCATAATCAGGATATCTCTGTTAAATTGGGAAATGAAGTAAAACGTTTTAAACAGGTATAAGGAATCAACCGTATGGAAGGACATCGGTATTCACAGACATTATGTTTGTGGGTGCAGATGTCTTTTTTGGATTATAATAGCAAATTACAATAAAACTCTTATTTTATACGCAGAATGAGTATATTATGTGCAAATCGAACATGGAAAATAATAGAAAAACCCTGCGGTGATATAATTAATCTGTAATTGTCTGGCTTTTTGAAATACTTTACAGATGATAAATAAGGAGAATGTATGTTACAGATAGCCATTTGTGATGATGTAGTAGAACAGACTCTTGTGTTACAAAATTATGTACGTGAGTACTGTGAAAGGAGAAAAATAGAATATAAATTGTATATTTATACGTCAGGAATCGAAATGCTCGCTGATGCAGAGAAAATGGATATTGTTTTCTTAGATATTGAAATGCCAAATTTAGATGGGATCGAAACAGGCAGACAGATACGGAAGAAAAATAGTGTCTGTCGGATCATAATGGCAACCTGTATGGTCGAGAGGATGAAAGAAGCCTTTTTCATTGAGGCTTTTCGTTTTATTGTCAAACCATTTGATCAGAAAGAGGTGGAAGAAGCATTAGATGCCTGCATGAAAAAGATATTAGGAAGCAGGAGTATTTTATTGTATCTTAATCGGAATATCTATGAAGTTCATCAAAGTGAAATTCAATATATTATCACCTATGATAGTGCGTGTGAATACAGAGTCAGGGACAAGATGCTGAGAAGTGAAACTTCTTTAAGAGAGCTAGAAAGCCAGCTTGATAACAGACTCTTTTTTCGTGTGCACAGAAAATATATTGTGAATATGGCGCATATCCGTTCTTACAAAAATGGGCAGATCCAGATGAAAGATGTGAAACTGCCTGTTTCAAGGAGAAGAAAGAAGGAGTTCGAACAGGCATACATGGAATTTGACTTGAAATATCGTTGAGGTGGAATATGCAGATTTTAATACTTTGTGGAATTTATGCAGTGGAACTGTTTTGTTATCAGTTGGGATTGCGGATTTTATTTGAGGTTCAGTTAAAGACGAAGGTATGGATGTTTGTAGGGCTGGTATTGCCGGTGCTGATCGGGGTGATGGCGGTGGATGCATCGGGGAAGAATGTGCTGGTGTCTTTGGTAGTGATCGCAGTTACGTTTTTGACTGTTGAGGGCAGAGTGCTGGAAAAAGGAGTGCGTATTATTTTGACACTCCTGTTATTGATGTGTGTAGAAGAAGTTTTTGCATATATTTGTAAAGAATTCGTTGTGTTTCAGAGTGCATACCGCATTAACATAAATTACTTGAAAATTAAGTGTTGTGCAGGGATTGGGACGCTGTTGCTAAATCAGATTAAGTTGAAAATAGTAAAAAATGAAAAGATACATATAAACTCGATGATTTATTTTGTATTGGGTATTATCGTGTTTTCAATGATGACCTGTTTAACAGCTTTGAATTATACAAAAACCTTACTTAAAGATACAAATTTTAAAATGTTCTGCAATATATTAGATATTGTAATTTGTTGTGGAATATTCTTATTGATTGTTTTTGTTGTATATATTAAAAATACTCATGAACGCATGGAACGTTTACTTAAAACAGAGCAGTTAATGAAAGAATCGCAGGTAAACTATTATAAACAGCTTTTGAAAAAAGAAAGTGAAACCAGAAAATATAGACATGATATGGTGAATCATCTGGTATATTTGCAGGAAGTTCTTAAGAACGATCAAGTGGAGAATGCCAGAAAATATGTAGAAGATATTTTAGGTGGGTTTAAACGAATCCAAAATACCTATTATGTAACTGGAAATGAAATGGTCGATACGATCATGAATTATTTTTTAGGAATGCTGCCGGAGAGTGTAGATATAGAAATTCATGGAAAGTATCCGGTTGAACTTGCCATGGAAGACATTGATATATGTACAATATTTGCCAATGTCTTTCAGAATGCAGTAGAAGAAATTATAGAAAATCCGATACAAGAGGCGGCAGTAAAAGTAGAAATCACAAAGGGAAAACAGTATGTGGAATATAAAATCAAAAATTCCATATATACAGATATTGTGATTGGCAGAAATGGTCTGCCAAAATCAGAAAAGAGTGATAAGAAAAATCATGGAATTGGTATGGTGAATGTGAAAGAAACCATAGAAAGGAATGAGGGAAGATTTCAGTGGTGTCAAAAAGAAGGATTTTTCTGTGTGGTACTTACATTACCGATAAAAAATATGACCGCTTAGGGGGAAAAGTGACCGTTTAGGGTGTTATCCTAGTGCAGAGAAATATGAACATCTACTCTATTTATGTAGCTTTGAAACAGGTGATAAATAGAGGAGGGTGTCATGTACAGTATAGTCGCTTTAACTATATTAGATGAGTTATTTAGATGGATTTTTGGTTAATTCAGTACAGAATCATACGAGGTGTCTGCATCAGCAATGAAGCAGACACCTAAATTATTTTACATGTAAAATCGGGAGAGATACATATGACAACGCATGAAGCCAAAGAAATCTATTTAAATTCGGATTGTTCATATTTTTTGATGTGTACAAATGATTATTCGGGATATATTGAGTACCGGCAGTTAGGACTGCAAAAGGCACAGGAAGAAGTCTGGAAAAATGAAAAGCTGCAGATGCTTTCCATGGAAATCAAAAGAACCGGAGATTACAGGCTCTTTCGCAGAATGTATGAGATTGCAAAAGAATTTCATGATCATGAAAAGTTGAATATCATGTTAGATGCCCTTTCAAGGATCAAAAGTCCGATGACACCGGAGCAGAGAGTGGATGTTGCAGAAACGATTTTAGGAAGAAAGTTTATGCGTGTGAGAAGCGGGCTGATCTACTGGGCATATGATACCGGACAGAAAGGAATCGCCATTTTGTTAGCAGATGCAGTGATCACTTATTTGAATCTTTCGACTGTGACATCTGTCGATTTAGATAAAAGGATTCAAAAAGGAAGAAGGCTCTGCCATAAGATCACAGAAGAATTGAAATTGAATTTTTCGGAAAGAGACTTTGCAGAAGGGGAAGATTATTACAAAAAAGCATATGTCACAGAGAATGCAAAACCGACGGATATCTGGAAGAGGGCTTGAGGAACATGCTGATTTGTATGTGATATTAAATGATAGATCAAATAGATCCAAACCATGAAAAAATGCAAATTTGTTGATTTATGCATATTCAGTCAGGATATGTATAATTTATCATAAATAGGTCATAAATAGGATAAGCTCAATATAAAACAATAAAATGTTTAGGCATTGAAAATTAAAGCATAATACTGTAATATATGACTTGGGTAAAACAAAAAACTGGTTTGGAGGTATACTATGGTATTGAATTATAAATTTGAAAATTTTCTGTCATTTCGTGATGAAGTCGAATTTTCGATGTTAGCTCCAAAGACAAAAGTAAAAAATAGATTTCCTAATAATTATATTTCTGCAGAAAATGGAAGTGAGATATTAAAAACGGCTGTGATTGTAGGGGAAAATGCAGGTGGAAAGTCTAATTTTGTTAGGAGTCTGGACTATTTTAAATCGCTTTTTAAAGATAATGAGGCTAGAACCTTTAAAGGACTGATAAATATTAATAATATTGAGGGAAACTGTCCAAGATGTTTTAATACGTGTTCAAAATTTGAAATTGAAGTTCTGGTAAATGGGGATTGTTTTTACTTATATCATTTGGAAATAGATTTTACAGGTATAGTAAAGGAAGTACTAAGTTATAAAAAAGGGTATAAGCAAAAATATCAACAGATATTATCAGTCAGCCGAACAGAATTAGATTATAAGTGTAATGAAGCTGAATGTAAAGAAAGTTCCAGATGCAAGCCAAGTACATCAGGTACTTATGAATTACAAATTGAAGAATTTGATTCAGATTTAGAAGAACCATTGAAGAATGCCACACAAAATCAAAAGAATATTGGATTGTTTATTACAAAATTAGCAATATTGGGAAGTGAACACGCCATTCGATTTACTGAATGGATAAAACATGATCTTTGCCCAGAAACAAATGTGATCAATTATGATCTATATAAATCCATGCGTAATGAAGAAGAAGATCTTAGAATATTAAATGATGCAAGATATTTAGAAATATTTCGAATGATTGATTACAGTATCAGAGAGATTAAAGTGGATGAAGAAAAGCCATTTTCTAAAACGATAGTAATAAGAAAAAAGAAAGATGGAAGTATTTTTTCACGAGAGATAGGACATGATTCTAGTGGGGTCAGAGAGTTTTTTGCATGGGCAGTTCAGATATTTAAAGTTATTTATGAGAATAAGGTTGTTTTTGCAGATGAGATGGATAGAGTCTTAAATCCGGTACTATCGGATAGAGTCATTGCATTTATCAATGGGAAAAAACATTATGGACAGTTTATTTTTACAACACATAATGTTTTACATCTGAATTTAAAGAACTATATGAAGGAACAGATTTATTTTATAACAAAAGATGCGGAAAATCTTGAATCAGAGTTATATTCACTGGCTGATTTTCCAGAGATCCGTTATGAAACTACAAAAATATATGAATTTTATATGAAGGGTATTTTAGGGGGAACTGCTGTTGAGTAGAAAAATACGCAAGATAGAAAAACATTTTAAAGTTTTTTGCGAGGGAGATACGGAGTATCATTATATTGATGCAATGAAAGTCAATATGATCTGGAATTGGGAAAAATTAGGGCGTAGAGGTTCAAATATAAATGAGTTTTTTGACGTTATCACAAGTTTTTAATGCATATTCAAATACACCACCCAAGGAGCAATAGAACATGAACATAAACAATATCCCGCAGCTATCCATAAAAAACAACCACCTGCACATGGACGGCAGGGACATCGTAGAAATTGCCGGTCATTACGGTACACCACTATACATCGGTTCCGAACAGCGGATCGAGGATAATGTCAGAGAAGTGCAGCAGGCATTCCAAAAATATCATGCCAACACGACGGTGCATTATGCAGCAAAAGCAGAAACATCGCTTGCAACATTAGAGATCGTCCATATGGCAGGCGGTAGTTTAGAGGTCAATTCCGGTGGGGAACTGTATAAGGGTATGCGTGCCGGATTTGCAGGAAAAAATATCATATTCAATGGTGTGGCAAAAACAGAAAAAGAGATAGAATCTGCGATCGTAAATGAGATCAAGGCGATCAACGTCGATTCTCCATTTGAATTAGAGCGGATCGTAGAAACAGCCATGGCATGTAAAAAGCAGGCAAATGTCCTGCTTAGGATTGTGCCGGATGTGGCGAGTGGAGTTGCAAAAGGAGTGGAAACCGGTACACATGAATGTAAATTCGGAACGATGCTAGAAGATGTTCCGGCAATGCTTCACTATGCAAAAGAACATGAGAAGTGGGTGTGTGTGCGGGGATTTCATTTCCATATCGGGACACAGACATATCATCTTACATCTTTTTTGGAGTCTTTACAGGTACTTTTGGAGTTTGCCGCAAATATCTATAAAGAGATGCAGTTTTTGCCGGAGATCATAGATATAGGTGGAGGACTGCCAATCCCGTATTTTATAGATGCGACGGCAAGCCAGTATATGCAGCCATCGATCTATCAGATGCTTCGTGGTGTGCTGACAACAGACGAGATCGCAGAAGCGGTTGCAGGAAAACTTCATGCGTATGATGGAATATTTAAAGACTGTGAATTACTGTTAGAACCGGGACGCAAGATCGTCGGAGATGCATTTGTGATGGTCAGCCGTGTGGAAAATAAGAAATACCGCAGAGCAATGAATGAAAACTGGATCATGTTAGATGCCGGATTGAATGTTATGTCAGAAGTGAAAAATTATCATTGGTATTTCCCGATGGTATGTGCAAATAAGATTACAGAACCACATATGTATCCTGTTAAAATTGCAGGCCCGTTATGCGAGTCGGGTGACGTGTGGATGGACTATGACGGACATAAAGACTTGCCGGATTTTCGTATGATGCCGGAATCGGTTACCGTCGGAGATTATATTGCAATGTTAGAAACGGGTGCTTATGGTACTTCCATGATGAGCCGTTACAATGGAAGACCGATGGCAGGTGTGATTATCATCCGGAAAGACGGTTCCCTGTTTATGGCAAAAAAACCGGAAACATATGAGGATCTTCTGACG
Source organism: Roseburia zhanii (assembly GCF_014287635.1). Lineage (GTDB taxonomy): Bacteria > Bacillota > Clostridia > Lachnospirales > Lachnospiraceae > Roseburia_B > Roseburia_B zhanii. Next base: position 9,587 of record NZ_JACOPH010000010.1, read on the forward strand.
GGTGAGTTTTCTATTGCGGAATGATAATATAAAATGATACACATGAGGAAGTAGAGATTTCCCTTCAAAATAGGCGGATTCCGAATGTGCATTAAATGGCGGGAACTGTGTGGCAGCTCCCGCCATTTCTTAGGATATATTGTATAAAAATTTACTCATACCGCAATGCTTCGATCGGATTTAATTTTGCAGCACGGCTGGCTGGATAATATCCAAAGAAGATACCGAATGCCATAGAGAATGCAACACAGAAGGTAATGCTGCCGATAGAAGCAGTTCCGCTGTAACCCATGAAATGTACAGCAACCATACCAAGTGCGATTCCGATAAGGACTCCGATAAATCCACCGATCATACAGATCACAACAGCTTCGGTGATAAACTGCAGGCGGATAGATCCGTTCGTTGCACCTAAGGCTTTTCTTGTACCGATCTCTCTGGTACGCTCTGTGATGGAAACAATCATAATGTTCATAACACCGATACCACCAACTAAAAGCGAAATTCCGGCAATGGCTGCAACTGCTAATTTGATCGTCGAGATCATGCTTGTAAGCTCAGAAAGCATAGCATCCATACTGTAAGTGCTTACCTGAAAATATTCACTGTCTTTATAATATCTCTGGTTAAAATAGTTCGCAATTTCATTAGACAGACTTTGGGAATCTGCCCCTTCTTTGGCAATGATCGTAAAGTCGGTAAGGGTTTCCTCAGCATGGCTTTGTTTGACACCTGTTTTGTAGGGGATATAACAGTTCGTCGTAATATCTTTTCCGCCGGTTTTCGAAAAACCGTCCTGTGACTCACTGTATTCATAGACACCCACTACAGTATAAGTATAGTACCGGTTATCTACTTTAATATCGATCAGCTGTCCGAGTGCGGATTGTGCATCACCGTTAAACATATTTTCTACATAACGGTCGGAGATAACAGCAACTTTTTTCCCATTTTCCTGATCTTTTTTTGCTAAATTTCTTCCTGCAACTATGTTTAATTTTTTATCCAGTAAAAATCCGGTATTTGCACCAATGATACTGACATTGGCATAATCTTTTCCTTCTGTGGCTTTTCCGTCACCGACAGAAACCTGTAAGGAAACGGCTTTGATCTCATCTGAATATTTTTTTAACATTTCTTCGATCATATCAGTGGAAATGCAGTCTTTACCTTCCATAGCCGGAAGATCCTGATTAAAATCGAGATCATCACGATAACCTAAATACAGTTCAATATTGTTAGCACCGATATCGCCCATAGACGAGGTGACGGAATTGTTTACGGCATCACCGACCGTCATAATTGCGATTACGGATGCGATTCCGATAATAATACCGAGCATCGTAAGGAATGAACGCATCTTATTTGCTTTCAGACCTGCCAGTGCAAGTAATATATTTTCTTTTAACAGCATGATATGCTTCCTTTCCTTTCTCCAATGATTTCTCCGTCTTTTAAAGTGATGATACGCTGTGTTTCTTCGGCAAGTTCATTTGAGTGCGTGATCAGAACAATGGTGATGCCCTGTTCTTTGTGGAGTTTATGGAACAAATCCATGATCTTACGGCCTGTAACAGAATCAAGCGCTCCGGTTGGTTCGTCAGCAAGCAGGATCGCAGGGTGGTTGACAAGTGCCCTTGCGATCGCAACTCGTTGTTTCTGACCACCGGAAAGCTCATCCGGTGTATGCTGCATACGTTCTTCCATGTCTACTAATTGCAAAAGTTCTTTTGCGCGTGCCCGTCTGGTCTTTCGGTCGATTCCGGCATAAAGCATAGGTAATTCGACATTTTTTAAGGCAGAAGTCCTAGAGATCAGATTATATGTCTGAAATACAAAACCGATCTTCTTGTTACGGATATGGGAAAGCTCCCTGTCCGGTGCATGGCAGACATCGACATCATCTAAGAAATATTCTCCCTCTGTGGGACGGTCAAGAATGCCGATCAGGTTCATCAGTGTTGTTTTACCGGAACCGGATGCACCGACGATCGATACAAATTCCCCTTCATATACTTTTAGATCTATTCCATGTAAGATCTCAAGTTCATTTGGTTTGCCAACATAAAAACGTTTGACAATATGTTCAAGATTGATGATTACTTTTTCCATGGTTCCTCCTAGTAAACAGAATAGCTCACACTGTCGTCCATGCCTGACATATCGTCCATTTCGGTTACATCAGGAATGATGACATTCATGCCTTCGGCCAGTTCGTCAGAGGAGATCTCTGTGTAGTAATCTGTTTTTAGACCTGTGGTTACAGTAATGCTGCGTGGTTCTCCATTTTCTAATATCTGAATGGCAGAATTGCCATCTTCGTCTTCACTGATGCAGTCATCCGGTACAGCAAATACATTTTTTACTTCTTCCTGTATCAGCGTGACTTTGGCAGTCATACCGATTCTTAAACGTTCACTTGGATTGTCTACAGTAATACGGATTTCATATCCATTGCCGGAAGAACCTGATGAGGAGTCAGAATTGTCAGAACTTGCAGCCATGGAAGCTGGAACCGGAGAAACAAAAGTAACTGTTCCGTTCATTTCTTCTTCACCGGTCGTATCTGTCTTGATCAGTGCTTTCATATCTTTTGTGATATCACTGATATCATATTGATCGACCATTGCCGTTACTACATAATTTTTTTCATCCTGTATCGTTGCTAAGACACCGTTATTATAGGTATCACCGACTTTTGCACTGACAGTTGTGATAACACCGCTGCTGGCAGCTTTTACGGTACATTGTTCTAATTGCTCCTCATAGCTTTTTACGTCCTGGCCGGACTGGCTGTCGGCGGAACTGGAACGTCTGGCATTATCAAGTGTATCTTTGCTGTCTGCAACACTTTTTGCATTGCTCCGATTGCTGTCATCTCTGTCGTTTTGTGCCTGCTGCAGACTGCTCGAAGCGGAGTTTACGACATCACCGGCGGAAGTTACCTGTGACTGGCGTTCTGCCTCTGCAGCTTTTAAAGAAGCAAGTGTTGCCTGTGCACTTTCTAATGATTTGTCTGCCTGTTTCTTCTGGCTGGCAGCAGCATCATAAGCAGCCTGTGCAGATGCGATTGCCTGCTCATCACCGCTCTTTTGGGCTTCTTCTAGGCTTTTCTTTGCACTCTTTTCATCTTTTTTTGCATTAGCAGCAGCTTCTTTTGCTTTCTTTACAGCTTTTTCCTGTGATTTCCGGTCAGAAACAGCAGACTGGTAAGCACTTTCTGCAGTGGCTTTTGAGGAAACAGCAGCGTTATAAGCGTCAGCTGCCTGATTGACTGACTGGTCACTCCGTCCGGATTCTACATTCTGCGTTGTCTGTGCATCAGCATAGTTTCTTTCATTGCTTGCAATTTCAGCAGCGTTGGCTGCCTGTTCATTTGCTAAAGCCTTTTTGGCAGCTTCTAATTTCTGCTCGATCTCACTGCTGTCAAAGCGGAACAGGACATCGCCTTCATTTACAGTATCACCGACCTGTACGCAGACTTCTTTTACTTTTACTCCTTCTAAGGTAGAAGAAACACTTTCGCTGTGGGCACTGTCAAGTGTACCGCTTAGACCGATCTCTTTAGTGACATCCTGTTTTTCAAGCGGAGTCGTCTGATAGGCTTCTTCTGCGACAGTATCGGTAGAAGCCGCTTTTCCTTTACGCATCAGGGAAACGACTACAATTATGATAACAAGCAGCAGAACAATACCTGCGATCAGAAAGGTGGTTTTTTTCTTATTTGTAACATGTAACTTCATAATAATCTGAATCCTCCATTTTTTACTTATAAACTGGTATTTATTTTATCGTGAAAATATGAAGTTTGTCGGTTTAATTGCTTAATATTTACCTCGGAAATAGTTAATTATTTCTTAATATAGAAGAATGCCTATGTAAAAAATATGTAAATTCTTCATGCAGCCGTCACATAGACCTGCTAGAATCCATAGTGAAGGGAAAAAATTACAGTGAGCAGGGGGCTCTGAAATCTGTAAGAAGGAGGAGGACAATGATCCCACAGGAAACTTTTAAGTGATATGAGAAAAAGTATCTGTTAAACGAAGTGCAGATGCAGAGTGAATTAGAATATGCAATCGAAAAATATGGATTAAAGCCGGCAGTCTACCTTTCTTATGAAAGAATGGCTTATTTTGGAAAAGAACAGCTTGATCTTCGGGAAGGCAGTTTCGGAATACCTTTATTAGAGCAGGGAGAAAAACTCATGGAGATAAAGATTCCGGAAACAATGCCATTATGGCTTGCCCATGCGTTATCGGAATGTGGGATCTTTCCAATCTCGTTCTCGATAGATGCTGCGTAATTTAAATATAGTAGATTTTACAGTCTCCAAAATTGATATTTCCCCGAACAGTTACCTTTGGAACCGCATCAGCAGGAATGGATAGTTTATGGATTTCTGCAATATCTCCGAATGAAGTAGTGACAGATACGTTCACATTCCAGTCTTTTGGCAGGAATAAAACAGTTTCACCAAAAGAATTCTCTACAAAGATTTCAGCAGACTCGCCGGCAATTGTGGTGTGGTCAAAGTAGACCTTTAAAGAACCGAAACTGCATTTTAAGTAAGCTCTTTTAAAAGCGGCAGCATTGATATATTTTGTACTTCCGGCAAAAGAAACATTGCAGTTGACATCAGAGCCGGTCATACGCTCACCAGAAGCATTATCATTTGGTTTCACGGGTTCTTCCGGCTGAAAAAGAGGCTTTTTCGGAAATAGGAAAGTAAGACCGATACTGCCTAATACTGCAGCTGCAAGCAGTGGAAATGGCGAAACGGAAGTCAGATGAAGTTCTTCATCATACATGATCAGGATGACAGCAAGTGGTAACAGTACGCCAAAGAACTCCCGTACGGGGATGTTTTTTAACATTATGTAAACAAGAAGCAGTGCAATAATGATTTTTGTAATGTGGATATCTTCGAAGTAACCTAAATTACTGAGCAGTACAAAAGCTGCTGCGAGGATGAAGATCACTCCCCAGAAAAAATTTTTGTTTTTCATAGATATTACCCGTCTTTCCTTTTTTTATGTACTCTCGGAATCTTTTAAACGAAGAATTCCGAGAGTATATTTTTATTGTCTGGTATGCCGGAGAGTTTTCCCCGGCAGTTCTATCGTATCTGATTTTGGGTGGATTGTAAACCAAAGTTTGATAAATTAAAAAAATATTAACTTACAGGCGTTTGCATTGACACGTAAAATAGATACAGATACAATAGAAAATCATTAGATCAATAAGAAAGAAGAGTGGTAAAAATAATGAAACAGTCAACAAAATACTGGAAAATTTTCTGTAATCTGGCTTATGCAGCGGTTTTACTTTTAGCAGCCGTTTTTTTACTGCCGAGGGTGCTGGTTTTCTTTATGCCGTTTGTAGTTGGATTTATCTTATCATTGATTGCAAATCCGATGGTACGTTTTTTAGAAAATAAGATCAAAATGAAGCGTAAATATGGTACGGTTTTGATCATAATCGCAGTCATTGCAGTTATTGTACTGCTGTGTTATGGTGCCGGTGCGGCTTTAGTCGCAGGCTTAAAAGGTTTTTTTGATTATCTGCCGACAATGACTGTAAATGCACAAAGCGAGATCACTTCTGCTATCGACGGTGTGCAGAATGCGATTGACAAAATACCGTTTCTGCATAATGTAGATATCCGTGAATGGGGCGTGGAATTAAAAAATGTATTCGGTTCTCTTGTATCGGGTGGAGATTCGCCGACGATCATGGCACTCAGCGGATTTGCAAAAAGTATCCCAAATGTGTTAGTAAGCGTTGTTATGGGGCTTTTAGCGACATACTTCTTTATTGCAGACAGGGATAAATTAGCGGAATTGATCACCGCACATCTGCCGGAATCTTTCCGGAAAAAAACAATGCAGATGTACAGTCAGATCTTAACGGCAGTCGGCGGATATTTTAAAGCACAGTTTAAGATCATGATCGTGATCTATGTGGTGATCACGGTAGGGTTAGTACTGCTTAAAGTAGATTATGCATGGCTGATCGGGTTTGGAATAGCCTTTTTGGATATGCTGCCGGTTTTTGGAACAGGAACAGTATTAGTGCCCTGGGCAGCCGTAAAACTATTTTCCGGTGCTTATGGGACGGCGGCCGGCATGATCGTTTTATATGTGGTATCGTTACTTGTCCATCAGCTGATACAGCCGAAACTAATCGGGGAATCCGTTGGCATGAATCCATTTGCAGCACTGTTTTTCATGTATATCGGTTATCAGTTTGCAGGGGTATTAGGAATGATCATTGCAGTACCGGTGGGGATGCTGCTTATCAATTTTTATAAAGCAGGTGCATTTGATACATTAGTCTGGTGTATAAAAGAGATTGTAGGTGATTTCAACAAATTTCGGAAAGTCAAATAGTTACAGATGGAAAAATGAGGAGATCACTAATGAAAAAGTTACAAGTTAGAAATTCTATTTTATTGCTGATCACGGCAACGATCTGGGGCTGTGCTTTTGTAGCACAGAGTGTTGGCATGGACTATGTCGGTCCGTTTACATTCACTGCCATCCGTTCTCTGATCGGAAGTGTATTTTTAGTGCCGTGTATCTGGATGCTTGGAAAGTTTAAAAATACAGAAAAGCAAGTAGAAAAAACGTCTGTAGAAACGCAGAAAGATAGAAAAGAACTGCTTGTAGGTGGTATCCTCTGCGGGATCGTGATCTGTGTGGCATCGAATCTACAGCAGTTTGGAATTATGTATGCAAGCGTGGGGAAATCCGGATTTTTGACAGCACTTTATATCATACTTGTACCGGTGCTTGGTATTTTTATAGGAAGAAAGCCGGGAAAAAAGATCTGTTTAGCGGTATTTTTAGCGGTCATCGGACTGTATCTGCTCTGCATGAAAAGCGGTATGTTAAAGATTGAATTTGGCGACATTTTACTTTTACTGGGTGCTTTGACATTTTCAATCCATATTATGGTGGTGGATCATTTTACACAGAAAACAGACGGCGTGAAATTATCCTGTATACAGTTCTTAGTTTGTGGAATGCTATCAGCTATTGTGATGTTTCTGTTTGAAAAACCGTCATGGACGGATATTTTTACGGCATGGGCACCGATCCTCTATGCTGGAATCTTATCCTGTGGTGTTGCATATACGCTTCAGATCGTAGGACAAAAGGGCATGAATCCAACCATTGCATCCCTGATCATGAGTTTAGAATCAGTCGTATCTGCAATCGCAGGCTGGATCATTTTAGGGCAGGTATTATCGGCAGGAGAAATCGCAGGGTGCATCATTATGTTTGCGGCAATCATATTGGCACAATTGCCTGAGAAAAGTTGAAATTGTGTAGGAAAGCTGTTAAAATTATGTGTAGGATTGTGGGAGTTGCACAGCAACGGAGCAATTCGTGTATCATATATATGAAGTAGGATGATGTTGATTCTGTAATATAAGAAGGAAAGAAGGAGTTGCCCATGACCGTATTTATCTGGTTAGGAATTATGATCATACTGCTGTTGGCAGAAGCTGCAACCGTGGGACTTACAACCATCTGGTTTGCTGCAGGAGCATTAGCAGCGATGGTACTCTGTGCACTGGGTGTCGGAGCGTTTGGACAGTGGACGGTATTTTTTGTTGTATCACTGGTGCTTTTATATTTTACAAGACCGATCGCATTAAAATGGATGACACCGCACAAGCTGCGTACAAATTATGAAAATGCTGTGGATAAGACCGTCAGGATCACAGAACGTGTAGATAATATTGCCGGAACAGGAACAGCTGTATTAAATGGACAGGAATGGACGGCGAGGATGCAGCAGGATGATGTGACTTTAGAGCCAGGAGAACTTGCAACGGTAGCAGCAGTAGAAGGCGTAAAACTGATACTGATACCTTTTGACAAAAAAGAATGATATAACTATGAGTGTACTGCATAGTTATCAATATAGTAGTGCTTAAAGTACAGAAGAAAGGGGAACTTACGTATGGAAGCAAAAAAGAAAAAAGGACTACAGTTAATGGGAAAGATCTCTGTAGTAGTCGCAATACCGATGGCAGCATTAGTGCTCTTAGGTTGTCTGATAGGTGTCAGCGGAATGAATGGAGTATCGGATATCCTGATGAAGGAACAGTTAGAGAGTGCAGAATATTCATTTGGACAGATCATGGATGGACTGTCCGATGGTGATTACCGTTATGAAAACGGTACCTTATATAAAGGCGATTATGACGTGACGGCAAATGAAAATGTCTTAACAGAATTTAAAGAGAACACAGGCATTGAAGTTTCTATTGTTGTAGGAAATGTCCGTGGTGCAACGACAATGTCGGATGCTGATGGAAAAAGCATGAAAGGTCAGTCGATCTCTGAAACTGTATATGAAAAGTTAAAGGCAGGGGAAGCTGACTATGACCAGAAGTTAAAGATCGGTTCTAAGAACTATCTGGCTTATTATATGCCAATCAAAAATGCATCCGGTGAAATCTATGGCAGTTTGTTTGTCGGATACGACAAGAATACTGTTTCTGCTATGACACGCAGTAATATCTATAAGATGGTAGGAACGCTTTGTGTGATCGCAGTAGCTGTGATGGCAGTCATAGCTTTTCTGATGCGTTCCATTGGAAAAGTACTGCACAATACCGTAGACCACTTAGAAGAAGTGGCTGATGGTTCCCTGAATGTTATGGTACAGAATAAAGTCTTAGAGAGAAATGACGAGTTAGGCGAAGTATCAAGGTCACTTCAGAAGTTAGTATCATCCTTTAAAGAGATTGTAAAAAATATTATGACTGCATCTGCTGAGTTGGATAGTTTCTCAGGAGAATTTAAAGAATCATTTGATAATATCAAGGAGTCGATCAGTAATATCAATACGGCAGTCGATGAGATCGCTAACGGAGCTACACAACAGGCCGGGGATACCCAGAAAGCTAATGAAGAAGTCATTAACATGGGTGATGCACTTGATGCTACGGCAGGCAATGTCATTGCATTGACAGACAGTGCACAGAAAATGAGTGATTATAACAGTTCTGCAAATGAAATCTTAGAGGAACTGTTAGAGATCAGTAAAAAGACAAACCAGTCGGTGGATGATGTACAGAAACAGACAGATGAAACAAACCGTTCTGCAATGGAGATTCAGGAGGCAACAGAACTGATTGCAAGTATTGCAAGCCAGACGAACCTGCTTTCCTTAAATGCAAGTATTGAAGCGGCGAGAGCCGGAGAACAAGGAAGGGGATTTGCAGTTGTAGCAGGTGAGATCCGTACCTTAGCAGACCAGTGTAGTGAATCCGCAGACAAGATCGCAAATGTTGTCCACGAACTACTGGATAATTCAAACCAGAGTGTACATACCATGAATGAAGTCATGGTATCGATCGAACAGCAGAATGAGAAATTAGAAAATACATTAAAGATGTATGCACAGTTAAATGATGAGATCCATATTGTCAGTCAGGCGATCCATGAGATTTCTGCACAGGTAGACGGTTTAGGAGATACAAAGAATGCAGTATTAGAACTGTTAGAGAGTTTATCAGCAATCTCCGAAGAAAATGCAGCAAGTACACAGCAGACATCTGCTTCTATGATCGAACTTAGCAATATCGTAGAAGAATGTACCGAAAAGACAGCAGGACTTTTAACACTCTCTGCAAACTTAAGAGATAATACAACAAAATTCAGTATTGATGTTATCAAAGATAATATCAATGATATGAAACTGTAAATAAAAAACTCTGCATAGGAACACAATTGGGATTTTGTGGACTTATACAGGGTTTTTGAAATGGAGCGTTCAATATGAAACTTGGAGTTGTGATGGAAGGCGGTGCGAGCAGGACAGTATTTTCCTGTGGCGTAACGGACTGCTTTTTAGAAGAAGGCATTATGCCGGATTATTTTGTAGGTGTATCGGCAGGAATTGCTTATGGAGTATCCTATCTGTCCGGCCAGATAGGAAGAAATAGGGAAATATTTGAAAAATATATGCCGGACAAGCGGTATATGGGACTGAAATACTTATTTGACCGGCATATGAAATCTTACTATAATATCCCATTTGTATTTGGGGAAGTACCAAATAAATTGGTTCCGTTCAATTTTGATGCTTTTCGTGCATATCAGGGAGAAGCAGAGGCAGTTGTTACGAATATCCGTACCGGCAAGGCAGAGTATCTTCCGGTTGACCGCAATGATACGGATTTTAAGACGATCGTGGCAAGCTGTGCACTTCCGGTTTTATTTCAGCCGGTCAAGATCGGAAAAAGATATTATTTAGACGGCGGAGTGGCGGATTCGGTACCTTACCGCCATGCCTTAGAAAAAGGCTGTGATAAGCTGATCGTGATCTTAACAAGAGAACGCAATTATATTAAGACGACAGAGCGTTCTATTAAGATGGCGGCAAAATTATATAAGCATTACCCGAATCTTGTGGAGAGCTTGGAAAATCGTGCTGCTTCATATAATCAGTGTATGAAGGAACTGTATCAGGCAGAAAAAGAAGGTAAGGTATTTATTATTGCACCTAAAAGCACACTTAGAGTCGGACGTACGGAGTCCTCTCCTAAAAAACTGCTTGAACTATATGACGAAGGGTATTATCAGGCAAAAGAAAGCATGCATGCATTAGATTTGTATCTGAATGATTACAAATGATCAGAAGTTACTGTTTCACAGTACCCAAACACTTGCTGTTTGGGTACGTAAGAAAGTGATTCAGGTGTTTGCAGGATTCTTTTGCGAAGCAAAATATAAATAAGCCTGCAAATGTTAGAGTTTACTGGTATGCCAGTAAACTCTAACCAGACAGAGGATAAGGAGAACACATGGAATCTGGGAAACAGTATAATAATGCAAAATATTGGCAGATCGGATTTTTTTCTTTGAATAATGCAGCAACAAATTTATATCTGGCATTGATGGGATATGTGTCTTATTATGCGAATTCCATGGCAGGTTTTGGTGTGGTTTTGGTATCTGGACTTTTAACAGGCTTAAATGTCTTTGATGCAGTCACAGATCCGGTCGTAGGATTTATGGTAGACAGGACAAAGGGGCGATTTGGTAAATTTCGCCCTTTTATGCTATGCGGAAATATCATTATGGCAGTCAGTGCGGTTTTATTGTACTTTACGACACATGAAGTCAATCATTATATCCGGGTGGTGTATTTTGTACTGATCTATGGTTTGTTTATCTTAGGCTATACCTGTCAGACAGTCGTGGCAAAATCCGGTCAGGCAGTAATTACAGACAATCCGAAACAGCGTCCGGTATCAACCTATTTTGACTCATTATTTATCATGGCAGCTTATGGCGGAACGGCTGTATTTGTTGCTAATTATTTAGTCCCGAAATATGGCGGGTTTACCAACGAAGCGCTTTATCAGGAATATGTTTTATGGGTAGTAGGATTGTCTTTCATCTGTACGGTCTTAGCAATGATCGGGATCGCAAAAAAGGACAGGGCAGATATTTTGGCAAATCATACAAAAGTGCCTAAGATCAAAGTACGTGATTACTGGGAGATCATATGCCATAATAAACCGATCCGTATGCTGATCATCGCAGCCTGCACCGATAAATTTGCAGCTACGGTCTATTCGCATACGACGGTCGGTGTCATGCTCTATGGGATTATGATGGAAAATTATGGGATATCGGGGCTGATTGGTTTGGTCACAGCCATTCCGACACTATTTGTTGTCAGCGCCGGCATACAGGTGGCACGACGGATGGGACAGAAAAAAGCATTGGTCTTATTTACTGCGTTAGGGATCGTATTCCAGACGGTCATGCTGTTTGTGCTGATGCAGGAAAATATCAACACGATCAGTTTTTCACTGAAAAAGATCAATGGGATCACGTTATGGTTTGTCGGAATTTACATATTATTAAACGGCTGTAAGTCCATCACAAATAATATGGTCGTGCCGATGATCGCAGACTGTTCCGATTATGAGCGGTATCGGAGCGGTAAATTTGTACCGGGACTGATGGGAGCGTTGTTTTCCTTTGTGGATAAAGTGTTTGCGGCACTTGGTACAGCGTTCGTTGGAGTTGTCATGTTTATTATGGGATATAACAGCAGACTTCCGCAGGTCGGTGATCCTATGACAGCAGAGATCAAGTGGATCACACTCTTTCTCTATTGCGGGATTCCGGTTTTAGGCTGGGTTTGTTCGCTGATCTCCATGCGGTACTATACCTTAGATAAGCGGAAAATGTATGAGATCACACAGGAACTTCACAGGGAGAGCCTGGGAGAAAAACTGCGTGACAAGCGGGAAGAATGGAAAGAACACCAGAAAGAACATCAGATACAAAAGAAGATAAAAAAAGGAGAATAGCTATGAAAATCGTATTTTTAGATGCAAAATCGATTGGTGAGGATATCGATCTGTCAGGTTTTGATGTATTAGGGGAGGTTGTAAAATATGATTTTACAACCGATGAAGAAGTACCAAAGCGGGCAGCCGATGCAGATATCATTATCGTCAATAAAGTCAATATCAATGAAAAAACAATCGGTGGTGCAGAACATGTAAAAATGGTATGCGTGACTGCCACCGGTACAAATAATCTCGATAAGGAATATTTAGAGAGCCGTAAGATCATCTGGCACAATGTAGCCGGATATTCGACAGAATCCGTTACACAGCATACATTTGCAATGGCGTTTTATCTGTTAGAGAAACTGCGTTATTATGATGATTATGTCAAAGATGAAAAATATATTGATGATACGATCTTTACACATTTTGCAAACCGGTTTTTTGAATTAAGTGGGAAAACATGGGGGATCATCGGTCTTGGCAACATCGGAAGAAGGGTTGCAGGGATCGCAAAATCGTTTGGCTGTCGTGTGATCTATTATTCAACATCGGGAAAAAATCATAATAAAGAATATGAAGAAGTGGATTTTGATACGTTATTAGCAGAATCTGATATCTTATCCGTCCATGCACCATTAGATGAGAACACACAAAATCTGATGGACAAAGATGCGTTTGAAAAAATGAAGAATACGGCGATCTTCTTAAATTTAGGACGGGGACCGATCGTCGTTGAAGCGGATTTAGCAGATGCCTTAGAGCAGGGACGCATTGCGGCAGCAGGACTTGATGTATTGTGCATAGAGCCGATGAGTCCTGATAATCCGCTGCGTCGTATCAAAGACAGTGATAAACTTCTGATCACACCGCATATCGGCTGGGCGAGCGTAGAAGCACGTACCAGACTGATGCAGACGATCTTAGGTTACTGCTCAGAAGCAAAATGATAAAAGTCATGATCTAAGCAGTATGTCACAGGGTATCTAAACCGCTGTGATAAGAGCGTTTCCCAAGTGAAGCTGATAATTTTTCAAGAGCCGTTTCTGCTTCAGGCAGGGACGGTTCTTTTTCAAAAAAGTCCGCAACAGCATTTAAAATGTCAGCGTATTCCTCCTGTGCTGCTTCAAAAAGATCAAAGAAACTTTCACTTGATGAATGGTCTGATGCCCATGGATTCTGCCATATCGCATGTCTGCTGTTGCAGGGATCTTTGTGGAAAAGTAACGTATCACTTGGAATCATTGGGGATATCACGGGATATCCCGGACAGATCGATTCTATCCTGCGTAAAAGCAGTTTTTTCCGCCCACTCGGATCGTAGAGCAGTTTTGTCCCTTTCTGCATGGCATGGATCGCAAGTAAGATCCGGTGTCTGTTCAGGTGAAGATTGGGATAAGTGTTCGAAAAAGCATAACTTAAGGCAGCAGAAATCACATCTGCCTGTTCTTTGGAGAGTGCGATACTTTCATTCTGATGAAATTCACTTGGATGCCTGCGCTGGTAAAACCACAAAAGTGTGCTGTCAATGTCTGTTTCTAAACGGATATGATGTGCTAAGTATCCTTTTTTTTCTTTTTTGGGACAGTCATAATGCGTTCTTGCATAAATGTATGGATGGCAGGCGGCATCTAACAGATAATGTCCGATAAAACCTAAGATATAGGCATGGGCGATCAGTTGTTCCTCTTTCGTACAAAAAATAACAGGACTTTTCAAAAGATGTTTCAGAAACGTTCCGGTACTTGTTGTATGGGCGATCGAACCCGGATGTATACGGCATACTGCGGAAAGCGGATCATAGAAAAAAATATCCGGTCCCTGTAAACCTAAACAGAAAGCAGTATGATTCTTCTGGATCGTGCGTTTTAAAGTTGATGTATGAAGCTGCTGGTAAGTCTGCTGACCAAACAGATAATGTGTTGTAAAACCCGGCATGAAAAAAACTCCTTTATCTACTAACAATAATTTTTTAAATAGTATACCCCCGAATGCTGGAAAAAACCAGTCCGATATGCTATACTTACGGACTGGATAAAGATAATGATATATTGACAAAAGAAGGATTGATATGAAAGTAAAAGTAAATATTACAAAAAAAAATCTCATATGTGCGGCAGTGGTCGCCGTGATCACCATTGGTGCACGTATTTTCTCAGGCATTTCGATATTTAATGTATTCCTGTTTATCCTGTCGTATCTTTTTGTAAAAAATTTAGAAGTAGAATTAAGCGAAAAATTAAGCGGATTGTATACGGCAGCAGCCATGGCAGCAGGAAGTGTGATCACGACATATCTGATGCAGTATCTGTTGCTGGTAGAAGATCTAAGAAGCAGGATCTCCCATGAAAAAATGTTTTTGAATATCTGTAGTACGCTGATCGTCTATCTTTTCATACAGGCATGTACGAATAATGCAGGACTGACCTGTATTATTTCACATATCCTGCTGATCGTATTTGCAGGTGCAAATTATTTTGTCTATGCATTCCGTGGAAATGAACTGACCTTTGGTGACTTGAAAACCGTATTTACCGGCCTAAGCGTTGCATCGAATTACCGGTTTTCGTTAAATGCACAGGCAATGAATACTGTACTTGTGACTGTCGTGCTTGTCGCAGCAGCCAGGAAGATCAAAGTAAAATGCAAGTACCACTGGGTTATGCGTGCCCTCTGTATTTCCCTGGCCATACTTTCTTTTTTCTATGTGACAAATAAAACGACAGGTACGATGACGGAAACATGGGAACAGAAAGGAACTTACCGGAACGGCTATCTGTTAAACTTCATATTAAGTATACGTGATTCCTTTATTGATAAGCCGGAAGGCTATACAGAAGAAGTCATTGCGGCATTAGAGAAAACCTATGCAAAAGAGAATGAAACAGATGCAGCAGAAAAACCGACGATCATTGCGATCATGAATGAGTCGTTTGCAGATTTCCGGGTGATCGGCAATTTAGAAACAAATCAGGAAGTGATGCCGTTTTATGATTCCCTGGCAGAAAATACGACAAAGGGATATGCTTTATCCTCTGTATTTGGTGCGAAAACACCGGATTCTGAATGGGAATTTCTGACAGGAAACAGCATGGCATTCCTGCCTGCAGGTTCTGTACCATATCAGCAATATGTCAGTGAAAAAAATGCATATTCACTTGTGGATATTTTAAAACAGCAGGATTACACTTGCGTAGCCATGCATCCGTATTATGCAACCGGATGGAGCAGAGATAAAGTATATCCGGAATTAGGATTTGACGAGATGTATTTTTTAGATGATTTTGACCAGAGTAACCTGATGCGTAAATATGTGTCGGATTCTACGATGTATCAGAAACTGATTTCCCGCTATGAAGAAGGAAAAGGAAAAGAAAATTTATTCTTAATGGGGATCACCATGCAGAATCATGGAGGATATACAGATACCTATGATAATTTTAAAGCAGATGTCTATGGCACGAATATCCGTTACTTTGATGTAAACCAGTATTTATCTTTGGCGCATCAGAGTGATCTTGCCCTAAAAGAACTGATCACGTATTTTTCAAATGTCGATGAACCTGTGGCAATCTGCTTTTTCGGGGATCATCAGCCGAGTTTAAACACATCGTTCTACCAAAGATTAAATGGAAAAGGTTTGTCAGGACTGACACTCGAAGAATTAGAAGCATTGTTTGAAGTGCCATATTTTATCTGGACAAATTATGAGAGTGAAAGCAGCGAGGGAGAAATGGCAAGCCTGAACTTCTTATCGACGATGCTGTTAGAAAAAGCCGGGATCGACCTGCCATCCTATCAGTCATTTTTAAAGGATCTGAAAGAAGTGATCCCGGCAATGAATGCAAGAGGGTATTATTCGAAAACGTTAGGTGAATATGTACACTATGGTGATGGTACGGCAGAAGAAGACGAGTGGTTAAAGAAATATCAGATTTTACAATACAATGACCTGTTTGATAATAAAAACAGAAGTCAGGTATTTTTCAGAACACAGAAAGCAGGTAAAAAATGAAAACAGTACTAACGATCGCAGGGAGTGACTGCAGCGGCGGTGCAGGAATTCAGGCAGATATTAAGACGATCACAATGCATGGTGCATATGCCATGAGTGCCATTACAGCATTGACCGCACAGAATACGACAGGGGTATATGGAATTTTTGAAGTGACACCGGAGTTTTTAAAACAGCAGTTAGACTGCATATTTACCGATATTTTTCCGGATGCAGTAAAGATCGGAATGGTTTCCGATGCGAAACTTATCCATACGATCGCAGAAGCATTAAAGCAGTATCAGGCGAAAAAGATCGTGTTAGATCCGGTCATGGTATCTACGAGCGGTTCAAAATTGTTAAAAGATGATGCGGCAGATGCACTGGTAACAGAACTGATCCCATTAGCCGGTCTGATCACGCCGAATATCCCGGAAGCGGAAGTGCTCACAGGCATACAGATCCACAGTGCAGAAGATATGGTTTCAGCGGCAGAGCGTTTAGCGGAAAAATATCTGGGCGCCGTACTGATAAAGGGCGGTCATGGAAAAAATACGGCAAATGACCTTCTGTATGAAACTGGGAAAAGCAGCTGGTTTTATGGAGAACGGATAGATAATCCGAATACCCATGGTACAGGCTGTACGTTATCGTCAGCGATCGCATCGAATCTTGCAAAAGGATATGATATGGAAAACAGTATCCGCAAGGCAAAAGGGTATCTGACAGAAGCATTAAAGGCAGGACTTGACCTTGGCAGGGGAGATGGCCCGCTGATGCATAACTATGTGTTAAACACTAAGACAGAAGTATCGGAATATTAAAAATAGTTACAATATTACAAAAGATAAGAAGGAGTAGAATATGAAAAACAAGATCAACATAAGAAAGATCACATTAACCGGAATTTTTATTGCAATCTCAGTCGTAGGTTCTTTATTTTCGTTTCCGGTATTAGGTTCAAAGTGTGCACCGATACAGCATCTGATGAATATCATGGGTGCAGTATTTTTAGGTCCATGGTATACATTAGCAGCAGCGTTTATTACAAGTATTCTTCGTAACCTGTTAGGACTTGGAACACTGATGGCATTTCCGGGCAGTATGTGCGGGGCACTTTTATCCGGCGTACTTTATTATTATAGTAAGAAATTGTATCTTGCATATATCGGAGAAGTTGTCGGTACAGGGATCATCGGCGGGCTTTTAGCATATCCGGTGGCAGCATTTGTACTTGGAAATACACAGGCAGCAGTATTTGCATTTGTTGTGCCGTTTCTGATCAGTACCTGCGGAGGTGCAGTTTTAGCAGTCATCATAGTAGGCGGTATGAAAAAGAGCGGTATTGTGGAACGATTCGATTTTTAATGTGGTTATAGACAATTTACAGATATGCAGGAGGCAGAATAGATGGAGTCATATGCATTGATGATAGAAGAAATGAGAGAAAAAGCTGCTGCCATATGGAAACGGATGCAGCAGAAAGCACCGTTGGTACATTGTATTACCAATATTGTTACCGTCAATGACTGTGCCAATATTCTCTTAGCAGCAGGTGCAAGACCAACCATGGCACACCATGAAGCAGAAGTGCAGGAAGTGACAGGCGGATGTGAAGCACTTGTCTGTAATTTAGGAGCTACAGAAAACTATCATGCAATGGAGCTTGCGGCAGCAGAAAGCATCAAAGAGAAGCACCCGGTCATTATCGATCCGGTAGGTGCAGGCGGTTCATCATTCCGCAGAGAACAGATAGAAAAACTGCTTTCTTATGGAAATATTGCAGCGATTCGGGGAAATGCCTCAGAAATGCGTGCGGTATTTGAAAACTGCAGGACAGTCACAGGCGTAGATGTGGGCGTGGAAGATCTGATCCATCCTGAAAAGCTGATAGAGGCAGCCCGCCGGTTTTCGAAGGAACATGATTGCGTCAGCATTATTTCAGGGGAAAAAGACATTATTACAGATGGCGATATGGTGTTATCGGCTGCAAACGGAGATCAGCTGATGTCAAAAATTACAGGAACAGGCTGTATGTCGAGTGTTTTATTAGGAGCAGCATTTGCAGTCTGCGAAAAGGGTGAGTATGTGCAGGCGGCGGCAGCAGTTACAAGTGCCATGGGGATCTGCGGAGAATTTGCAGCAGAAAAATGCAGGGAAAAACAGGCTGGAATCATGAGTTTTCATCTTTATCTGATCGATGAAATGTCGAAATTTTCAGAAAATATACTACAAAAGCATAGTAAAATCGATGTATTTATATAACCCAAAATAAGTAGAAAATGAAATTTTTGTGTACTAAACTTGCAAAAAAAGGCTTTTTTACAATAAAGTTGCAAAGATTTAAAGAAATAAAGAAAAAAGCATTGCCAAATTATTCATTTCATAATAAAATAGATGCAACGGGCAACTATCCATTTTTCTATTTTATAGAAAAACGATCGGAATATTAGGGTCGGATGAGATAGTAGCGGAAGAAAGAATAAAAAAGGAGATTGAAAAATGAGTTACGTTGATGAAGTACTTGAGAGAGTAAAAGCAAAAAATGCATCTGAACCAGAATTTTTACAGGCTGTTGAGGAAGTATTAGAATCCTTAAGACCGGTAATCGAAGCAAATGAAGAAACTTACCGTAAAGAAGCTCTGTTAGAGAGATTAACTGAGCCGGACAGACAGTTCAAATTCCGTGTACCTTGGGTTGATGACAAGGGACAGGTTCAGGTAAATACAGGATACAGAGTTCAGTTTAACAATGCAATCGGACCTTACAAGGGAGGATTACGTTTACATCCATCTGTTAATATCGGAATCATCAAATTCTTAGGATTTGAGCAGATCTTCAAAAACTCTCTGACAGGACTTCCAATCGGCGGTGGTAAAGGTGGTTCTGACTTTGATCCTAAGGGCAAATCAGACAGAGAAGTTATGGCATTCTGCCAGAGCTTTATGACAGAACTTTGCAAATATATCGGAGCAGATGTAGACGTTCCAGCTGGTGATATCGGAACAGGTGCAAGAGAGATCGGATATATGTTCGGACAGTATAAGAGAATCCGTGGTATGTATGAAGGTGTACTTACAGGAAAAGGTTTAACATACGGTGGATCTTTAGCACGTACAGAAGCTACAGGATATGGTTTATTATACATCACAGAAGAACTGATGAAATGCCATGGAGAATCTATGGAAGGCAAGACCGTTGTTGTATCTGGAGCAGGTAATGTAGCAATCTACGCAATCCAGAAAGCACAGCAGATGGGTGCAAAAGTTGTAACATGCTCTGATTCTACAGGCTGGATTTATGATCCGGAAGGAATCGATGTAGCATTATTAAAAGAAGTAAAAGAAGTAAAACGTGCTCGTTTAACAGAGTATGCTGCTGCACGTAAGAGCGCAGAATACCATGAAGGACGTGGCGTATGGTCTGTCAAGTGTGATATCGCATTACCATGTGCAACACAGAATGAGTTACTGATCGACGATGCTAAGACATTAGTGGCAAACGGCTGTAAAGCAGTTTGTGAAGGTGCTAATATGCCTACTACATTAGATGCAACAAAATACTTACAGGATAACGGAGTATGGTTCATCTGTGGTAAAGCATCTAACGCAGGCGGTGTTGCTACTTCCGCACTTGAAATGACACAGAACAGCGAGAGATTAAGCTGGACATTCGAAGAAGTAGATGCAAAATTAAAAGACATCATGGTAAATATCTACCACAACATCGACGATGCTGCAAAACGTTACGGACATGAAGGAAACTATGTCATGGGTGCTAACATTGCAGGATTTGAGAAGGTTGCAAAGGCTATGTTAGCTCAGGGTGTTTGCTAATCAATAAAAATAAGATGTAAAAATATCAGAAAACCTCGGAATTGTAGTGATTCCGGGGTTTCCTTTTTGCTATTGAAAAATATTTTGTGCCTATAGATTTATTTTCTGCATTGAATTTAACTGCCTTTTGCGTATACTATAATTATTGAAAAATACGATCAAATTTGACAAAACAGCAGAAAACGGAGGCTCTATGATTCAGGATATTGCACCACACCAATACGATGTCACATATAAAAATGCAAAAGCAGAACCGGATAACATCATGCTGATCTATGACAAAGGAAGCCTTTTATGTCATATGGAAGGAAATCAGATCAGTTATCCGACAGTACGGGAAATAGCAGAAGTATTTCCGATGATATACGAAAAAGCAAAATTTTTATTCCATATAGATGAAGAAGATTATTTTGAACTGCATCAGCCGAAAATCGAGCCATTTGGCAAATGGCAGTATCTTCCAAAAGAAGGACTGCGGAATGCCAGACCGATCTGGATGGCGTATGCCGGAATTACGGGATTCCAGATACATAAGTGGTATACCGAGCATAGATTTTGCGGAAAATGCGGAAAAAAGATGAAAGCAAAGCAGACAGAAAGAGCCATGCAGTGCCTGGATTGTGGAAGGGTGGTATATCCACAGATCTGTCCAAGTGTGATCGTTGGGATCACAGACGGCAGCCGGATACTGATGACAAAATATGCAAGCAGCCATAGTAACTATAAAAAATACGCTTTAGTTGCAGGCTATGCGGAAATCGGCGAAAGTTTAGAGAATACAGTTGCAAGAGAAGTCATGGAAGAAGTCGGATTGAAAGTAAAAAATATCCGTTATTATAAAAGCCAGCCATGGTCGTTCAGTGATGCGTTACTGGTGGGCTTTTTCTGCGAAGTGGACGGAAATGCAGAGATTAAAATGGATACAGAAGAACTTTCGGCAGCAGAGTGGTTTGAGAGAGATGCGCTGCCAAAAGAACGTTCAGAAGCGTCGATCAGCCTTACAGGAGAAATGATCGATGCATTTCGGGACGGCATAATCTAAATTCATGCTTGACAAGAATAGTTGTCATATGTATAATCAGAAATGACAAGAATAATTGTCAATATGACAATGAAAATAGGCAAGCTGAATGGAGGTATGAATATGCCATTGTATAACCGGTTGAAAGAATACCGTGCAAAGATCTCAGTGAACCAGCATGAAATGGGAAAACTGGTAGGGGTTTCCAGACAGACGATCAGCCAGATCGAACGGGGAGATTATTCGCCATCTGTTTCACTGGCGCTAAAAATTGCAAAAGTATTTGAAGTTCCTGTAGAGGAGATATTTCAGTATAAGGAGGATGCATATGAGTCAGGAAAGCATGAGGATTAAATCAGAAGATAAAAAAGCATTTGGAAAGTTTGCGGCATATATGGCTGCGGCACTTATTATCGGAGTATTACTTGGCGTTGGTATGGGATTTGCAAAATTAAATGGAATGGATATGACAGGTCATACCGTATTAAATGCCATCTTTTTTGCATTGCCCTATGGAATACCGGTCGTTACGCTGTTTATTCTCGTTGTGGTTGCTGTGATATACCACAGATCAAAAAAAGTATTTTTAGCATGGAATGGTGAAGATGAAGAATGTATGGATGCAGTAGAAAAGCAGTTATCCTGTGCATTATGGCTTTCATCGATCAATATGATCTGGAATTTCTGCCTGTTTGGTATGGGATTTTGTTTAGATAATGCGGAATCCATGGAAGTACATTATGAATTAGAAACATCCATGTTGTTGATCGGTGTGTTTGTAGCAGGACTTATCATTCTTACCATAGAACAGCAGAAACTTGTCAATTTGACAAAAGAGATCAACCCGGAGAAAAAGGGAAGTATTTACGATGTCAAATTTCAGAAAAAATGGGAGGCAAGCTGTGATGAAGCAGAATTATTTGCAATCTACAAAAGTGCGTACCGGTCATACTGCATTACACAAAGACTTTGTATTATTTTGTGGCTGTTCTGTATCATAGGTGGATTTGTCTGGGGATTTGGAGCAGTACCAGTCCTGCTCGTGTCCATAATCTGGGGAACGATGATCACAAGTTACAGTTATTATGCGATACATTTGAGCAACTAATTTGAAAAAAGAGTGACGATTTCTTGGTTTAGCGTTATACTAGAAAGTACAAATGAAAAAAAGCATATAACTATCAAGGGCTTGAATAGTTAGGAAGGATAAGGAAATCATTATGGCAAAACAGAGTGCAGGAGAAAAAAGGCAGGGGGAAGAATCGGCAGTGAAAGAAGTGATAAGCTGGGTGGTTACGATTGTGCTTGCGGTTGCCGCAGCATTGGTCATCAAAAATTACGTGATCATCAATGCAAATATACCATCAGGATCTATGGAGAATACGATTATGACAGATGACCGGTTGTTTGGAAATAGATTAGCCTATAATAAAAACAGAACTCCGCAGCGGGGAGATATTATCATTTTTAAGTTTCCCGATGATGAAAGCGAAAATTTTATCAAACGTGTCATAGGATTACCGGGAGAAACCGTTGTGATTGAGGATGCCAAGATCTATATTGATGGATCACCTGTTCCGTTAGATGAAGATTATCTGAAAGAAGAATGGGTGATCGCCACAGGTCCATATACGTTTGAAGTACCTGAGGACAGTTATCTGGTATTAGGAGATAATCGAAATAATTCAAAAGATGCAAGATTTTGGGAAAATACCTATGTTAAGAGCAATAAGATCCTTGGAAAAGCAGTTTTTAGATATTATCCATTCAACAGAATGGGAACTTTGCATTAAAATGACATCAGATAAGTTGTTTTGGGTGTAACACAGGGTGATCAGGGAAACAAAACTTAAGCGAGAAAATCCTTGACACACCGGGTTACGTGTACTATAATGTCTAAGTCTGTAAATAGTATAGAAATGCAAACCAAAGCCCCGGCGAGCATTTGACTATAGATTTGACTTTTGAATTGGCAGAAGGATAGCGTCCGGACATACGAGATTCTGATGCCGACAGAAACATGGCAGTTTGATAATTTCAAGGAGGTAAACCAATGAAAACATTTATGGCCAGCCCTGCTACGATCGACAGAAAATGGTATGTAGTTGACGCTGATGGAATGACATTAGGACGTTTAGCATCTGAAGTTGCTAAAGTATTAAGAGGAAAAAATAAACCGATTTTCACACCACACATCGATACAGGTGATTATGTGATCGTAATCAATGCAGAGAAGATCAAAGTAACCGGTAAGAAGATGGATCAGAAGATTTACTATCATCACTCCGATTATGTAGGTGGAATGAAAGAAACTACATTAAAAGAAATGTTAGCAAAGCATCCTGACAGAGTAATTGAGTTAGCAGTAAAAGGAATGCTTCCAAAGGGACCTTTAGGAAGACAGATGTATAAGAAATTATTCGTATACGCTGGACCGGATCACAAACATGCAGCTCAGAAGCCAGAAGCTTTAACATTTTAATCGGTAAGGAGGTAAATTACAGTGGCTAATACAAAGTATTACGGAACAGGAAGAAGAAAATCATCTGTTGCCAGAGTATATTTAGTACCGGGAACAGGTAAAATCACAATCAACAAAAGAGATATTGATGAATATTTTGGTTTAGAAACCTTAAAAGTTATCGTTCGTCAGCCATTAGTAGCTACAGAAACAGCAGATAAATTTGACGTTTTAGTAAACGTAAAAGGTGGCGGATATACAGGTCAGGCTGGTGCAGTACGTCATGGTATCGCAAGAGCATTACTTCAGGTAGATGCTGACTACAGACCGGTATTAAAATCAAACGGATACTTAACTCGTGATCCAAGAATGAAAGAGAGAAAGAAGTACGGCTTAAAAGCAGCTCGTCGTGCTCCACAGTTCTCAAAGAGATAATCATTTGGAACAAAAAAAGACATACAAAACCCCAGAAACCGCGTGCTTCTGGGGTTTTTCTTTACCCATTGATTTCTCTCGGACGCCCAGATATGTGGTGGGAATTTTTGTGAAATATTTTTGTACACTAGATAATCACATAATTGAGATTATTTCTTTTTTAGCCATACCAAGGAAAAATCTGTGGTACAATATGGAAAATATTATTGATATACAGGGATAGCATTGTGAGTATCCGTACCGGAGGAAATAGGATTTGCAAAATATATTAGTTGTCGAAGATGATTATGATTTGAATCAGGCAATCTGTTATTGCTTAAAAAAATCAGGATATGGTGTTTATGGTGTGACTTATATGGAGAAAGGAAAGCAGATTTTTATTGAGAATCAGATAGATATGGTTCTTCTGGATGTGAATCTTCCGGATGGAGAGGGCTTCTCTTTTTGCCGGTGGGTAAAAGAGCAAAAAGAAGTTCCGGTGATTTACCTGACAGCCAGAGATATTGAGGAGGATGCTCTGATAGGATATGAATCTGGAGCTGAAGACTATATTACAAAGCCATTTTCAATGAAAATTTTACTCAAAAAAATAGATGTTATTTTAAAAAGAACTGCTTCGATAAATCGATTGATTTTTGTAGATGAGAATTTATACATAGATTTGGATAATGCGAGAATGACGGTAAAAGGTCAGGAGTGTCTCATCACACCAACAGAGTGCCGTCTGCTTCGTCAATTTCTTATGAACCGGGGACAGCTTCTGACTTATGATCTGTTATTGGAGCGGTTGTGGGACAGTGGAGGACAGTTTGTGGACAAGCACACACTGGCAGTAAATGTGAATCGTCTGAGAGGAAAGATTGAAGATAAGAATCACAGGTATATTTCAAATGTATATGGGATGGGATATCAATGGATTGGCTGATGTGTGTCATGATGATAATTTTATTTGCAGCAGTACTGGTATTGTTATGGAAAAACTACCGGATAAAAAAAGAAGCGAAGTCGTTTGCTGAAAAGGTGGAAGATGCTCTGGATGCTATCGTAACAGGAAAAGAATGGAATTTAGAAGAGGAATTGGAAGATAGTCTTTGGGGAAGAACAGGAACACAATTAGCGAAAGCTGGGCACGTATTTCGGAAAAAAGAAGAAGACGGTTTTCGTGAGAAAGAAAGAGTAAAGGGATTGATTTCTGATATATCCCATCAGACAAGGACGCCCATTGCCAATATAAAACTATACCTGGAACTCCTTGAGGACGAGGAGTTTTCGCAAAACGGTCAGGAGTTTTTGGAAAAAATCAAAGGACAGGTGGAAAAAATTGATTTTTTAATGCAGAGCATGGTAAAAATGTCAAGGCTTGAAACGGGAATTCTGCAAATACATAAGGAAGACCAAAATCTATACGAAACAATTCGCCACGCAGTTGCCGATGTGGTTCCGGAGGCGGCGTTGAAGGGGATTGATCTATATGTGAACTGCGAAGAAAACATGATGATTCGTCATGACAGCAAATGGACGGAGGAAGCAATTTATAATATTCTGGATAATGCACTCAAGTATACCGAACCCGGTGGAAAGATCCATATTCAGACAGAAAGACAGGAATTATTTTTTAAGATCAGTATTTCCGATACTGGAAAAGGGATTGCCCCGGAGAGGCAGGCAGAAATCTTTACAAGATTTTACCGCGAGCCGGAGGTTCATGATAAACCAGGAGTTGGGATCGGATTATATCTTGCAAGAACAATCATGGAGCTTCAGAAGGGCTACATAGAAGTACAGTCTGAAATGGGAAAAGGAGCGTGTTTTCGCCTGTATTTTCCAGTGAATGAATCGTAACATAACCGATCGGAGATTGTCACAATCTTGTGATAATTGAGAATTGAGACAGGTTTGTGATTATTAGGAGATATTCTATAGAATATCAAAAGAAGGAGGCAAACCAATGGAAAAATACATTGTAGAGACAAGAAACTTAAAAAAATACTATCAAATGGGTGAAAATACGGTAAAGGCATTGGATGGCGTAGATTTTCGTGTGAAAGATCAGGAATTTGTTGCTATTATCGGAAAAAGCGGATCCGGGAAAAGCACACTTTTGCATATGCTGGGTGGACTGGATGTGCCAACAGAAGGGGAGGTGTTGGTAGAGGGTAAGTGCCTTCTGGGTCTGAAAAAAGAACAGCTTGCCATATTCCGCAGAAGAAAGATCGGGTTTATTTTTCAAAATTATAATCTTGTCCCGGATCTTAATGTATATGAGAATGTTATTCTTCCGGTGGAACTGGATGGGAGAAAGGTTGATGTGGAGTATGTGGATGGGATACTCGAACTGTTAGGGTTGTCAGAGAAGAGGGAAGCTCTTCCTGGAACATTATCTGGTGGACAGCAGCAGAGGGCTGCGATTGCCAGGGCGCTTGCGGCGAAGCCCGCCATTATTCTGGCTGATGAACCGACGGGAAATCTGGATTCGGTTACCAGCCATGATGTACTTGGACTTTTGAAAATGGCAGCAAGACAGTTCAGCCAGACATTGATCCTGATCACGCATGACAGAGACATTGCACAGCTTGCAGATCGTATCGTACATATTGAGAACGGAAAGATTGTAGGAGATACCAGGAAGGGAAGTGATTCCTATGCTTAAGAATCCGAATCAGAAAGTGATCAAGAGGATGGCACGGAATGCTTTAAAAGAAAACAGGAGAAAGACCATTACTTTGTTCCTGGCGGTTCTTCTTTCTTCCTTTTTGGTATTTACAATATTCACAGTTGGAGATTCTTATTTTAGATTTCAGAAAATTCAGAACATCCGTATGTCAGGAGCTGAATTTGATGCAATCATGTATGGAGTGACGGATGAACAGAAGCAAATGTGTGAGAACAACCCGGATATTGTTTTGACTGGTACGGCGGGAGTCTGTGGATGGGTAGAAAAAACAGATCAGGATTCCACACCTAATGTGGGACTGATCTGGGCAGATGATGGATATTGGACACAGATGATGGAGCCGGTCAGAGAAAAGCTGGAAGGAAGCTATCCGACAGCTTTGGATGAGATAATGGTAACAAAATCTGCTTTAAAAGAATGTGGTTATGAAGATCTTGAGGTAGGTGATACCCTTGATATGTCTTACGGAACACAGAAGGGAATCTTTACAGGGACTTTTCGAATTAGTGGAATCTGGGACGGATATGGACCAAAGAAACAGTTTTTTGTCTCGAAAGAATTCTACGATCAATCGGGCTGTAAGCTTTCTGAGGCATCTTCCGGTCGTTACTTTATGGATTTTAAGCAAAAAATAATGACAAAAACACAACAGAATGCTTTTATCGAAAGTATGAACCTTGGAAAGCAGCAGAATCTTTTCTTTATGGGTGATCTTGGCGCATCTGTTCAGATCTTGGCTGGCATTATTGGCTTGATTGTGGTTACCTGTTTGTGTGCGTATCTGCTTATTTATAATATTATGTATCTTTCCGTAGCTGGAAAAGTTCGTTATTATGGGCTGCTTCAAACGGTCGGAATGACTGAAAAGCAGGTGAAAAAGATGATGAGGGACCAGATGTTTCTAATAGGATCTGCGGGGACAGTAATAGGATGTCTGTCAGGTGGACTGGTATCCTTTTTCCTGATTCCAGTTGTAGTAAAATCACTTGGAATCAAAAGTGGCTATGTTGGAGCAGAGATGATTCGTTTTCACCCGGCTGTTCTGCTAGTAACCATCTTACTGGTTGGAGTCACCCTCTTATTGGCCTGTCAAAAACCGGCAAAAATGGCAGCAGATATTTCTCCAATAGAAGCGCTTGGTTATCGGCCGACCCACAAAATCGTAAAAGCAAGAAAAGTAGGGAAGAGGAAAGTAATAGCCGGACTTTCCTTGAGGCAGTTTACAAAGGATAAGAAAAGAACTGCGGTGGTACTGTTGTCTTTGGCGGCAAGTTTGTCAGTGTACCTTTGTATTGTGACCATGCTGGATAGTCAGGCGGCAAGAACCATAGTGTCAAATTATATGGATACAGATATGGTTATTACAAACGATACGGCATGCAAAGAAAAATCAGAAGACAGAAGAGACATTCTGGATGATTCTTTTGTGAAGTCAATCAAAGAAAATACTGGAGTCTCTGAAGTACATTCTGTGGAATTTGCCGAGATTACAGTTCCATGGGAACCGGATTTCGCTGAAATGTGGATGAAAGAATTTTATGCAAAGTGGATGAGTGTTCCATATAGTCAGGATAGAGATGAGTATCAGAATCATCCTGAGAATTTTGGCTCATCTTTGATTGGAATCGATGAACAGGAATTTGATTATTTAAATAACAGCCTTGAACATCCGATAAATAAAGAGAATTTCCTTTGTGGAAAAGCATGTATTGTTTATCGAAATGGTTTGGATTTTGCAGATGCTGACATAATAGGAAAAAATGTAACATGTGCGTTGTATGAAGATCAGCAAACGACAAAAACTTTTGTTATAGAAGGAGTTACGGACGAGAATTATTATACGGCACTTCTGGGATATCCACCGACTATTATAACCAGTGATCAGGTGGTGAATACATTTGCCAATAATCCAATTAGGCTAAAGACCGGCATAAAATATCACAAAGAATATGATAGAGATACAGAGCAAGAAATTTTGTCGTTATTAGAAGAAAATGACAATGCAAAAGATTTTTCCTGGGAATCCAAAATCGAAGATGCGGATGAGATTGAAAAAGCACAGGGCTATATGCCACAAGTGGGAATCGGGATTGTGTTGATTCTTGCTTTTATCGGAATTATGAACTATATGAACACTTTTGTAGTAAATGTGCAGAGCCGAATGACGGAGCTTTCGGTTATGGAGAGTATCGGGATGACTCCGAAGCAGCTTCTTGGAATGCTGGTCAGGGAAGGTATTCTCTATGTAGGCGGCGCATGGCTTGTTACACTAACAGTAGGACTGGGAGGAACGTATCTTCTGTATGAATCTATGAATTATCGGGGAATTACGTTTTCAGTGCCAATACTTCCGTTTTTATTTACAGTAGGAATTAGTGTGCTGGTTTGCACTATGATTCCGGTGCTTACCTGGGTAATTTTGGAAAAGAATGGAACTGTTGTTGAGAGAATTAAGGGTGTTGAGTGATATTGAAGCAACGCACCATAATGGTGACACCATAATTTAAGGTGGTGCTTGATGTTGTTTTGGATTTAGGTGATACTATAATCACATCTGCAGATGATAAAATCAAAATGAAAGGAGCAGATTTGATATGGTCGAATTTGGCGAACAACTAAGAAGAGCAAGAGAAGGTAAGGGAATGACTCAACAATCTCTTGCAGAGCAATTATACGTAACAAGGCAGTCTGTTTCCAGATGGGAATGTGGTGACAGATATCCTGATTTGCTTACAACAAAGAAAATATCTCAGATTCTGGATGTAAGTCTTGACGATCTACTGGCTGGAAAAGATATGGTAAAATTGGTAGAAAGAAATCCTGTAATAGAAAAAAAGAGTGCAAATTATATAATGATTGCTCTCTATACGTTTATTGTATTCTCATTCTTAATTACAATAATTGATATGATAATTAGGTTTCCGCTGCAATCACAGGCAGTTGGTTACAGTGATATTCAGCTTATTGTGATTAATATATTGGGAATAATCATTCAGATTGTATTTTTTACTTATGGATTATATCAAGCTGTAAAGGGCACATTATCTCCAAAAAGGATGGGGGTTGTTATTGTAGCGTATTTTGGTGCAATGTGTATAACAGGATCTGAAAATATTATTAGATATGCAACATGGCAACTTGTTTGTGTTGGAATTGCTTTAATAATTCCAAGCATCATAGGTGCTATTGCATCCTTTTACTATTTTATACGTTGTAAGAATGATAAGATATGGTCGCGTTTGATTTCGGTGGCAGCAATCTGGGGAATTATCCGAATTGTAATCAATAATTATCAGATGATTAGGTATGCAGAACAGTATTTGTCAATGAACACCACAGTAAGATTAGTATTACAAATGGCCATCTATGGATTGATTCTATATCAAACATTTACGTTGACCAAGAAGCGAAAGAATGCTATAGAGATTAGCAATACAGAAAAGCAATAAAAATTGATTGACTAAAAACCGTAGTCACAATATAATATGTGTAGGAGAGAAGCCTGCGTAAGCGAAGTAAAAGTAGACGGGACAGCCTACTTCCTGATGGGGGGCAAATAATAGCCATAGAAGATTGACCGGTGTATTCCGATCCGCTGTCCATATTAAGAGATTAGGCGTCTGTGAAATATCAGACGCTTTTCTTTTACATGAGAATATGGAAAGATTTCTAAAACGAAATTCTTTGAAGAAATCGAAAACGGACTTGATTTAGATTCATTCATGGAGAATAAAAAAGCGTTTGAATGATTTTAAACATAGAATTCGGATGTTTGGATGCATATATCAGATCATGAAAGATGAGGAATTGTTTTATATTAAAGACAAACAACTTAAGGATAGTTCCGTAAAAGCTGATTATATTAAATATGCTCTGATCGATAACAATGGAGCCAATGTGGGAATCAGATGTTTTGAGAATCAGTATATTGCATATACAATGTTGATTGACAGAAGTATCAATCCAACTGCAACAGTTGAAGGGTTAATCCCAATACGAATAGAAAAATTGGAAATAATTCGAGACGGTGAGATTGTTGAGACGATAGTACATAAATAAAAGCCAGATACCATCTCTGATACCTGGCTGTGAAGAGAAGTGCTCAGTTGTTATAGGATGCTGTGGGTTTGCAGCAAGTATGCAGCACATATATCCGCAAAGCCTTATTTTACGGGTTTCCACAGTTTCGCAAACGTTAATTTCGGTTCACAAAGAGATAATCTTTTACAATCCAAAACGTTTTATGGCGTTTCAGAAAAGTATGTTACACCTCGGAATTCCGATTCCGGGGTTTTTTTTGTGAACTATGATAGAAAAGAGTTACTGTTCACACCTGACAGTGTAACCAGCAACGATTACAGCCCATTTAAAATGCCTCTACGAAGCAGTCTTCGTCTGAAATGGCGGGTACTAGGTTGCGGTTTGGGATTTCCTGTGGTATCTTTAATGTGTCTTTATACCGTCGTAGTGCCGCCGGCAAAAAACGAGGGTGGAGAAGGCACACATTACGAAAATAAGAAAATCTAAGTTTCACCCGAATCTAAAAATAAATCAAAAGGAGAATCCAAAACATGAAATTTGCAATATTAGCACCGGGAAAAATTGCACATATGATGGCAAAAACCGTTACACAGTTAGAAGAAGTAGAATGTTATGCAGTAGCATCCAGAAGCTATGACAGGGCAGAAGTATTTGCAAAACAGTGGAATTTTGAAAAAGCCTATGGTTCGTATGAGGAATTAGCAGAAGATCCGGAAGTGGAACTGGTATATATTGCATCGCCACATTCCCATCATTATGAACACGCAAAATTATGTTTAGAACATGGTAAACATGTACTGTTAGAAAAAGCATTTACAGTCAATGCAGCACAGGCAGAAGAACTCATTGCACTTGCAAAAGAGAAAAAACTGTTGCTTGCAGAAGCAATCTGGACAAGATATATGCCGGGCAGAAAACTCTTAGATGATCTTTTAGCAGATGGTGTGATCGGAAACGTGACATCATTAACAGCCAATTTAGGATATGTCCTGACAAATGTAGAACGTATGATAAAACCGGAATTAGCAGGTGGAGCATTGTTAGATGTTGGAGTATATCCGATTAATTTTGCATTGATGACATTTCACAGTGAGGTTGCAGAAATCGACACAACCGCAGTGATGTCTGATAAGGGCGTAGATCTGATGAACAGTGTTACACTGACGTTTGCAGATGGAAAAATGGCAGTTTTACACAGCAGTATGCAGTCTTTGACAGACAGGGAAGGTGTGATATTCGGAGATCAGGGATATATCGAAGTGCAGAATATCAATAACTGTGAAGAAATCCGGATCTATGATCTTGACAGAAATTTAGTCAGACGCGTCAATGTTCCGGAGCAGATCACCGGTTATGAATACGAAGTATTATCCTGTATCAAAGCGATCAGAGAAGGAAAAAGCGAATGTCCGGAAATGCCGCATGAGGAAACACTCCGTGTTATGCGCCTGCTCGATGAGATCCGCAGTAAATGGGCGTGACATATTACTGCCTGCTGTCAGCCGATGAACAGTAACGAACAGTCACTATTATGAACAAGTTCCCTACAGATTCTCTTGAAAAATCTCCATTGCCTTGTTACAATCGTTTAATACGATTTCATATGTGCAGCAAAGGAGAGCAGACAGATGAATGAAGAAGCCTATTTAGATCTTGTGATGGATGCGCTGCATCAGAAGATTAAGGAGATCAATACCAAAATAGCAGGCAATGAAAAAGATATTGAAAGTATGCATGACTATTTCTGGGAAAATTATACAGAATTTGATGAATATGGTTATGAGATATACGATAACAGCAATGCCTTAAAAAGCAGAATGAAAGAACAGGACGATTATGCGAAAATGCGTATCCGGTATGAAAAAATGCTGGACGCACCATATTTTGGCAGAGTGGATTTCTGCTATGAGGGAGAAGATGAACCGGAAACTTATTACATTGGCATTGCAAATCTGGCGAAAAAGCGTGCAGAGAATCCATATGTATTTGACTGGAGAGCACCGGTGTCAGGGCTTTTTTATGATTATGATAAAGGTGCAGCACAGTTTACGGCACCATCTGGCGTATTGACCGGTGAAATCACTAAGAAGAAACAGTATAAGATCCGCTATGGAAAGATCATTTATATTTTAGAAAATGATATGAATATCGACGATGAGATCTTACAGCAGACCTTGTCGGAACATGCAGATGCCAGTTTAAAGAGCATCGTTACGACGATCCAGAAGGAACAGAATAGCATTATCCGTGATACCACACACAGGATTCTTGCTGTTCAGGGCTGTGCCGGAAGCGGAAAAACATCTGTTGCCTTGCACAGGATCGCTTATCTGCTCTATCATAACCGGAAAAATTTAAGTGCCGCACAGGTATTGATCTTATCCCCAAACAGTATTTTTGCAGATTATATTTCAAGGATACTGCCTGAATTAGGAGAGGAAAATATCTGCGAAATGACACTTGATGACTTTGCCTATCGGGAACTGCGTTCCTATGGGGAGGCAGAAGACCGCTACGATGAAATTGAAAAACGTCTGCACATGGATAGCATGGGGGATTTCCTGACAGAAGAAGCAGATGCGAAACAGACCAAAGAATACGTGGAAGAATTGAATGCATTTGCCCTAAGTTTGGAGTGGGAACTGATGAACTTTAAAGATTTTCATTATAAAAAAATGGAAATGAAAGAAAGTGAGATCTCCGATCTGTTTTATGAAAAATTTGCAGATGTTCCGATCTTAAGCCGTATGGAAAAAATCGGGGAATATCTGATCGATGCCGAGGAAACCTTGCGGAATAAAAATATGGAAGACGATCAGAAACAGGAAATTTTTGACCGTTTAAACCGTATGTATGAAACGAGAAATATTCTGAAATTGTATCTGCGTTTCCTCTCAGAAAGTAACAGAGATGGCTTTTGCATCAGAAATGGCATGATACGTTATGAAGATGTATATCCGCTTTTGTATTTAAAATATACATTATTAGAAGCACCAAAACGCAGGGAAGTCAAGCATCTTGTGATCGATGAGATGCAGGACTATTCTTATTTGCAATATGTATTGTTATCCCGGATATTCCACTGCCCGATGACGATCCTTGGCGATAAAGTACAGACTATGGCAGAAAACAGGCAGGACGTACTTACATTTTTGCCAAAGATCTTTGGAAAAGAAGTACACCGGGTATATCTGAACAAGAGTTACCGTTCCACATCGGAAATCACAGAATTTGCCAGCCGTTTGCTGCAGGAAGAAAATGTTCAGACCGTAGAGCGTCATGGAGAATTGCCGCAGACAATCTCCTGCTACAGCACAGAAGAAATGTATGAAACGCTGGCAGAAGATATAAAGGGCAGAGAAGATGCGGAAACAATCGCAGTACTTTGTTTAGATGCAGCAGATGCCAAAAAGACAGCAGAACAGTTGCAGGCAAAACTCCCAGAAGATATACCGGTCACATTGCTGACAAAAGACAGTATGAAGTTTGGCAGGGGGATTTCCGTAATGCCATTTTATCTGGCAAAAGGACTGGAATTTGATGCGGTCTTTATACCGGAAACAGAAAAATATGTGACATCGCTCCATAAGCAGGCACTTTATATTGATGCGACGAGGGCATTACATTTTCTGCGTCTGTATGAGGTACAGATTTAACAGGAGTTTTTTGACAAATCATAAAAGCCGTGATAGTATAAAAAAAGAGTAAGTCAATCAAAATTTTAGGAGGTGCATACAATGGATATTGCAGGATTATCAATGGCATTAGCACAGACAAGTGTGCAGAATGATGTCAGTATGGCAGTGTTAAGTAAAGCAATGGACGCAAATGAAACAATGGGAGATGGCATCGCAAAGATGATCGATGCTGCTGCAATGGAGCGTTCCGTAACACCTCATATCGGCGGCAATATCGATATTTCCATCTAAAATTATTGCTTTACAGATGAAGAAGCGTATGCTATAATGAGCGGCAGAGTGATAAAGAGAGTTTATTCTGGTTGTCACAAAAGATAATTACATAATGATACATAGAGTGAATGACAGCATGAGCTGCGAAGATATTGAGGTTCACGAAGGGGTACACCACCGCGGGTGTATTCTTTCGTGAACTTTTTTTGTGTCTTTGGGCTCATAAAATGCACCGCAAATGGTTTTTATTTTGTCTGCTCTTATGTATCCGTACAGAAAGGAAAACAAAACATGACACTTACAGTAAATGGAAAAACAATGCAGTGTAATGATGCGGTCACAGTCGCAGATCTGTTAGCCGAAACCGGCTACAAAGAAGTCTACGTTGCCGTAGAATTAAATGAGGAGATCGTGCCAAGAGAGAATTTTAAGACATGTGTTTTAAAAGAGAACGACGTTGTTGAGATTGTTACATTTATGGGTGGCGGCAGTCAGGAATACAAAAAAGAAGAAGATACATTCAAATTAGGAGGACATGAATTTACGTCCCGTTTTATCTTAGGTTCCGGAAAATATTCATTAGATCTGATCGAAGCAGCCGTAGAACATGCAGGGGCACAGATCATCACGCTTGCTCTCCGCCGGGCATATCAGGGTGGAGCCGCAAATATCATGGATTACATTCCAAAGGGAGTCACTTTACTGCCGAATACTTCCGGTGCAAGAAATGCCAAAGAAGCTGTCCGCATTGCAAGATTATCCAGAGAGATCGGCTGTGGGGATTTTGTAAAAATCGAAATCATGCGGGATTCGAAGTATCTTTTACCGGATAATCAGGAAACGATCAAGGCAACTGAAATGTTAGCTAACGAAGGATTCGTGGTCATGCCATATATGTATCCGGATCTGAATGTTGCAAGGGATCTAAAAGAAGCGGGAGCAGCCTGCATCATGCCACTTGGAGCACCGATCGGTTCAAATAAGGGACTCTGTACAAAAGATTTTATCAAGATACTGATCGATGAGATCGATCTGCCGATCATTGTAGATGCCGGTATCGGCTGTCCGTCGCAGGCTTGTGAAGCTATGGAAATGGGAGCTGCTGCAATTATGAGCAATACCGCTATCGCAACCGCCGGAAATATTCCATTGATGGCTGAAGCTATGAAAGATGCGATCGCAGCAGGAAGAAAAGCATTTTTAGCCGGAAAAGGACGCGTGATCGAATCCGGTGCACAGGCATCTTCCCCATTAACCGGATTTTTACATGACTGATCAGAATAAAGGAGCAGAATATGAGCACCAAAGTAAATGAAAGTATTTTAAATGATGAAATCAGGGAACACCAGAAAGAAAACCGGATCGACCATATGAAATATCTGCCGGGTATGGAAGTATTAGATTCTGACATTCCGGATCAGGTGATCACGGCAATGGATGCATATGACTATGACCGTTATACTGATGCAGATGTAAAAGCGGCATTATCACATGAAGTCTGTACGGTAGAAGATTTTAAGGCGCTTCTTTCACCGGCAGCACTGCCGCATTTAGAGGAAATGGCAAAGCGGGCACAGCAGGAAACCAGAAAGCATTTTGGAAATTCCGTCTATATGTTTACGCCGAGTTATATTGCAAATTACTGCGAAAACTATTGTATTTATTGTGGATTTAACTGTCACAACCATATCCACCGTGCAAAATTAGATGCAGATCAGATCGATGAGGAAATGAAGATCATCGCAGAAAGCGGTTTGGAAGAAATTTTGATCTTAACCGGAGAGAGCCGGAAAATGTCTGATGTGGCTTATATCGGAGAAGCCTGCAAGATCGCAAAAAAATATTTTAAAGTGATCGGTCTTGAAGTCTATCCGATGAACAGTGATGAATATGCGTATCTCCATGAATGTGGAGCAGATTATGTCACTGTTTTTCAGGAAACATATAATTCTGACAAATACGAAACCCTGCATTTAGCCGGACATAAACGTATTTTCCCATATCGTGTCAATGCACAGGAGAGAGCGATCTTAGGCGGTATGCGGGGGGTAGGATTTGCGGCTTTGTTAGGTTTAGATGATTTCCGCAAAGATGCATTTGCCACAGGCTATCATGCATATCTGATCCAGAAAAAATATCCACATGCAGAGATCGCTTTTTCCTGTCCAAGACTGCGGCCGATCATCAACAATGATAAGATCAATCCGATGGATGTCCACGAACCACAGTTATTACAGGTCGTATCGGCATACCGTATTTTCATGCCATTTGCAAGTATTACGGTATCAACCAGAGAATGTGCGAGGGTCCGGGATAATCTGATCCAGATCGCAGCAACGAAAATTTCCGCAGGTGTTTCTGTGGGCATCGGAGAGCACTTAGAGGAAGAAGATGCAAAAGGTGACGGCCAGTTTGAAATTTCTGATGGACGAAGCGTAGATGAAGTGTATCAGGCGATTTTAAATGTAGGAATGCAGCCGGTCATGAGTGATTATATCTATGTGTGATCTGATCGCAGTTACCAACAGACATTTGTGTAAGGGAGATTTTTTAGACCGGATCCGTCTGCTTGTGGATTGCAGAGTGCCAAAGATATTGCTGCGGGAAAAAGATCTTTTGCCGGAAGCATATGAAGAACTATCACACAAAGTCTTAGAGATCTGCCGTGCCACAGATACAAAATGTATTTTACATAATTATGTAGATGCAGCTTTGCACGAAAAAGCAGATGCGATCCATCTTCCCTTACAGACTGCCCTGACAGAAAAAGAGAAGCTGACTGCATTTTCGCATCTGGGAATTTCTACGCATTCCATAGAACAGGTAAGAAAAGCAGAAGATATCGGGGCAGCATATGTGACGTATGGTCATGTATTTGCAACAGACTGTAAAAAAGATGTACCGCCAAGAGGACTTGCATCACTTGCAGAGATTACAGCACAGACCGAACTTCCGGTATATGCGATCGGCGGAATCCATATAGAAAACGTAAGATCGGCTCTTGCAGCCGGAGCAAAAGGTGTCTGTATCATGTCAACGGCGATGCAGGCAGAGCAAAAGGAAATTCAGAAATTTTTAGAATTGTAAAATAGAATAGAAAAAGCTATACTAGATTCATGGTGTCATGCAGATACTGCATGAGATGTTCATAGGATGGGGGATACTTATGAAAAAAGGAAGGATCGTATGGCTTTTTCTATTTTTTTTGATACTTTTTTGCACAGTACCGGCAGATGCAAAAGAAGGATCATATGGGCGTGTATTATTTATCAGTTCTTATGATTATTCGTTTAATACCGTACCGTCACAGATGAAAGGGATCGAAGAAGCCTTAGATAAAGACGTACTGTTAAATTATGAATTTATGGATACAAAGTCCGTCAATGATGAAAAGAGCATAGCACTTTTTCATGACAGGCTTTCTTATAAGTTAGAGAAGACGGCACCGTATGATGTTGTGATCGTCGGAGATGATGCGGCATTACAGTTTGTGATCGACTACCGGGAGGAATTATTTTCAGGGATACCGGTTGTATTTGAAGGGATCAATGATACAGAACGTGCGAAGACCGCCGCTGCAGATGGTCTTACAACAGGGGTGATAGAACAGGTTCCCTATAAAGAAAATTTAGAATTAGCTGCTTCTTTATATCCTGACGCAGACAGGATCGTTGCGATCACAGATGATTCGATCAGCGGTTTAGGGGAGATCAAGGAATTTCAGAACTTAGCAGAGTCCTATACAGATTTTCAGTTTGAGGAATTAAATGCTTCCTTATATAGTAAGAAAGAATTTGCAGCAGAATTAGAAAAATTTGATAAACATACGATCGTGATCTTTCTGATCTGCAGCGAAGATAAAGACGGTAATGCCTATACCAACAGAGAAGTAGAAGAAATGATCAAAGAACATGCGAATGTGCCGATCTTCCGCGTAGTGCAGGAAGGTGTCGGAAACGGATTTTTCGGCGGCGCAGTCGTATCATTTGAAGATGCAGGGCAGCTTGCAGGTGAGATGGCAATGAAGATCTTAGAAGGAACGGAACCATCTGAGATCGCTATGGTCGAAAGCAGTACAAATTTATATTATTTTGATGAAGAAGTGGTGAACCGCTATCATATCATAAAGACACAGCTTCCGAAAAAAGCTGAGTTTGTCAATGCAAAGGTTTCCCTGATAGAAAAAAATGCCCATGTGATCGTAGGTATTTTAGTGGTGGCACTGATCTTATCGTTAGTAATTGGGATCGTCGTGATCCTGATGCATTTAGAGGACAGAAATCGGGCAAATGAGGCAAAGACGATCTTTTTATCGAGAATGTCCCATGAGATACGGACACCGATGAATGCGATCCTTGGCATTACAAGTCTGACAAAACAGGCAACGGATGATGAAAAAGTCTTAGGGAATTTAGATAAGATCGAAGGGGCTTCGAAGTTACTGCTTAGTATCTTAAATGATGTATTAGATATGTCGGCAATCGAGAATGGAAAGTTGAAGATCGGAAAAGAGGCGTTTCATTTAGAAACTGCCCTGACACCGGCAGTTGAATTATACGAAACGCTCTGTGCTAAAAAAGGCATTGCTTATACAGTAAAATATGAAGGAGAAGTACCGGAACTGCTCTTAGGTGATGCTCTCCGCTTAAACCAGATCTTAAACAATCTTTTATCAAATGCATTTAAGTTTACAAAAGCAGGCGGAACGGTCAATTTAACGATACGTCCGGTGGAGCGTGTAAATGGTACAGTTTATATTCAGTTTGAAGTGCAGGATACCGGCTGCGGTATGAGCGAAGATATGAAACAGCGTATTTTCCAGCCATTTGAGCAGGAAAGTGCAAAAACAGCATTTTCCCATGGTGGTTCGGGCTTAGGCATGGCGATCACAAAGAATCTGACAGAACTGATGAATGGAACGATTCAGGTAGAAAGTAAAAAGGGGGAGGGAACTGCATTTACAGTGCAGATCCCTTTTGAGGTCGCAGAGAATGAAGCAGATGTGCAGATAGACAGGATAGATGGCACCGCATCAGAAACAGCGTATGACCTGCAGGGCGTGCATATTCTCTTAGCAGATGATACGGAATTGAATTTAGATGTGGCGAGAGAACTGCTAGAACTTGCCGGTGCAGATGTAGACTGTGCAAAGAATGGGCAGGAAGCAGTTGATAAATTTAAGGCTTCTGCAGAAGGAACATATGATATGATATTGATGGATGTACAGATGCCTGTGATAAATGGCTATCAGGCAACAGAACAGATACGGAATTTAGAACGGCAGGATGCGAAGGATATTCCAATCTTAGCAATGACGGCAAATGCATTTACAGAAGATATAGAAGCATCGAAACAAGCCGGAATGGACGATCATATCTCTAAACCGATCGATACGATCCTTCTGTATGCAAAAATAGAACAGTACTGTCACACCAGGACTGCATAAAATAAAGAAAAGAGGATATAGTAAAGGGTAAAATAAATTTGGTGGTGGGATTTTATGCAGCAGAATGATGACCAGTATGAAAAAATGATAAAGACACCGATCCCGAAACTGATCCTGACATTAGCAGTCCCGACGATTATCGGTATGCTCATAACTTCGGCATATAATATGGCAGATGCGTATTTTGTGTCAAAATTAGGAACGAGTGCTTCGGGTGCGATCGGCATTGTTTTTTCCCTGATGGCGATCATACAGGCACTCGGTTTTACCGTCGGTATGGGGAGTGGAAGTACGATCTCAAGGCTTCTTGGAAAAAAAGAAAATGACAAAGCACAGGAAATGGCATCATCAGCACTTGCAGTATCGTTCATACTTGGTATAATTTTAAGTGTAACAGGATTGCTGATGTTAGAAAAAATGATGATGCTTCTTGGTGCAACCAAAAGTATCCTGCCTTATGCGGTGGAATATGCAAAATATATTTTATATGCGGCACCGGTGATGATGGCATCGTTTGTATTAAATAATCTGCTGCGGGCAGAGGGCAAAACGAAACTTGCCATGACCGGTATCGGTATCGGCGGTATTTTAAATATTGCATTAGATCCACTTCTTATATTCGGATTTGGCATGGATATCGGTGGAGCAGCGGTTGCAACGCTGATCAGTCAGGTGATCGGATTTATCGTCCTGCTGTCATTTTTCAGGAAAAAGACGATCCTCCGGTTTTCTATCCGTAAGATTTCGAAAAAATTTACCATTTACAAAGAATTTATCGGAAATGGGATGCCCTCACTTTTCAGACAGGGACTTGCAAGTGTTGCATCTGTAGCTTTAAACCGTGTGGCAGCAGCACAGTCGGATGCGGCAGTAGCAGCCATGTCGATCGTTGGTAAGATTTTTATGATGGTATTCTGTGTACTGATCGGGTTCGGGCAGGGGTATCAGCCGGCAGCCGGTTATAATTATGGTGCGAAGGAATATGGACGGGTGAAAAAAGCATACCGTTTTATGCTCTGGGCAGGAACCGGTGTGATGACGGTACTTGGCATTTTACTTTATGCAGCAGCCCCATGGCTGTTAGAACAGTTTGTATCAGATGACCCAAAAGTAATGGGAATCGGAGTCCGGGCACTTCGGATGCAGTGTGCCGTAATGCCGTTTATGCCGCTTGGAGTGGCTTGTAATATGACATTTCAGGCAGTCGGAAGATCTGCAATGGCTTCTTTTCTTGCAGCGTGCAGACAGGGAGTGTTCTTTCTGCCACTCATCTGGGTACTGCCGAAATTCTATGGGATCGTC
This sequence comes from Roseburia zhanii, assembly GCF_014287635.1. Taxonomy (GTDB): domain Bacteria; phylum Bacillota; class Clostridia; order Lachnospirales; family Lachnospiraceae; genus Roseburia_B; species Roseburia_B zhanii. The sequence goes on from NZ_JACOPH010000010.1 coordinate 51,043, forward strand.
GGCATGGAAATTGCCCAGCCGGCAGCAGATGCCGCCACTTTTCTGGTATGTCTGCCTGTGATCCGGCATTTTTTGAAAGGTTTAAAAACAGAAAAATAGTACTTTAGTACTATAATAATTCTGTTAAGATTTTACGATATATGTACTATAAGTATATCTAGATAACGCATAGTGTCGCTATTAGCAGAAAACTGCTTTATCAATATCAGATTTTTCATGGAATGAAAGGGAGAAAGACTATGTACAAGGATGTAGCAAAACGAATTCTAGCCTCAATTCTTATCTTATGTATGATTGGGAGTACGCCGGATCTTACGCTTCTGGCTGGAACGGAAGGAGGAAGCACCGGTGCAGAACACACCTATGCATATGGCAGCAGTGAATCGGCAACAACGAATAATTATATCAATGCCGGAGAATGGATCGCAAATGCGTATACGGTTGAAGCGAATACAGACAGTACGATGAATGTGCAAAAACTTCAGTCAGTTGCATTTGCACTGGACAAGAGTGCACAGAATGGTGACAGCACACAACATATCAAGAGTGCGGATTACCGGATTGATATTTATAAATATAAACCGACAGAGGAAGCAGCAGATGTACTGACTGCCGGAACGCCGGCGGCGACTCTGACAGGTACTTACGAAGCAGATAAGTGTACAGATGGTACTACATATTACAGTGTGGATCTTGCAGATCAGGGTAAGAGCGTTGTACTGGGAAATGGGGAATGTTTTGCAGTAAAAGTAACGCTTTCGAATGCTTTTTCCAAGGCAGATGATGGAACAGCGGAAACGCCTGCAACACAGATTCATTATGAATCTTCCAATGACAATGGTGCAGTCAGCTTTGCAAACGGAAAAAGGCTGACAAATCGTGCAGTCCATATCAAAGCAGTTACCGTAGAGAGTACACAGGAGATCCCAATCGAAGGAGTTCAGTTTACACAGAACAGTCTTACTTTAGTAAAAGGGGAAGAACAGCAGCTTACGGTAGACTATACACCGGCTACCACATCCCAGAGAGGACTGAAATGGGAATCTGATGATAAAAGTGTTGTAACAGTAGATGATAACGGAAAAGTAACAGCCGTTGCAGCAGGAAATGCGAATGTAACAGTAAAATCAGCCGTAGATGACAGCATATCCGATACGATTGGAATTGAAGTCTGCAAAGATATTGCAAATCTTACTTATTCCGTGATCAGTGACCAGACTTATCAGGGGGTGGCCTTAGAACCGACATTTGAAGTGAAAGACGGGGACACAGTACTTGATAAGGCGGCAGGAGATTACGCAGTAACTTACGACAAAAATACCAATGTTGGTCAGGCGTCTGTAAAAGTAACTGCAAATGGTAATGGCTATAAGGGTGAGAAGATCGTCAATTTTAATATCGTACCGGCAGATTTAGGAAATGGAAGTGTAACAGCAGCATGTGCTTCGACTTATCCTGCAACGGGATCGAAAATTGAATTAAGTGATCCTGCAGCAGAATTGACAGTTACTTATACCAATAAGAGCGGTACAAACATCAATCTTAATTATGCAGAAGATGGAAGTGCAGATTTTAAGATCAAAGAATACAAGAACAATATTGCAGCAGGAAATCAGGCTTGCGTTGTATTAGAAGGAACCGGAAATTATACAGGAACGATTGAATGTTATTTCCAGATCAAGGCATCGGCTGCTACAGTCAAAGCATCAGTAGATACACCATCATATACATATGATGGTTCTGCCCAGCGTTCCGATGTGACAGTGAAAGATGGAGAAACTGTATTAAAGAAAGGTCGTGACTATAAGGTAACATATCCTTCTGATGTGACAAGTGCAGGTACAAAGACCATACATATTGAAGGAATCGATGCATACGATGCATATGCAGAAGATGTTACTTATGTGATCCATTCCAGAAGACTGACAAATGGAGTAAAATTTGCTGATCTTCCGAATCAGGTCAGTCCTGTAACAAAAGACAGCTTAGAAGGTTTAAGTGTTACCTATCTTGGAAAAGAACTGACGGTTGATCAGGACTATACGATTGATGTTACAGAAACAACAGGAGAAGTTACTGTTACACTGACAGGAATCGGTAATTTTCAGGGAACAGATTCAAAGACAGTAAAGACAGGTATCAATATTGCAAACTGCACGATTACAGTGGCAAAGGCAACTTATACAGGCAGTGCATTGACACCGGAAGTTACGGTTACGAATGCATCCGGTGATGTTGTGGATGAGAGCAATTGTACGCTGGCATGGCGTAATAATGTGAATGCCGGGGATGCTGCTTCCGTAACAGTGTCCGGTATTAAAGATTATGCCGGTGTGAAAACACAGACATTTCCGATTGATGCAAGAGATATCAATACGGCATCACTTGCTTATACCACTCCGGTTGTTTATCAGAAACCGGCAGATCCTACAGAGCCGGGAATCATCAGTGAACCGACACTGACCTATAATGGACGTACCCTAAAGAAAGGCACGGACTATGATGTAACATTTGAGAATAATGAAGCGGTAGGACAGGCAAAATTCACAGTAAAAGGAAAGGGCAACTTTACCGGAAACGTTGAGAAAAACTATAGTATTTCTACAGCAGATATCAACGACACTACATATATGACATACAGTGGTGTGGATGCAGAATATACTTACACAGGTACAGCAATCGAACCGACTGTGATCTTAAAACAGAATGGTGTACAGTTAGAGAAAGGTACAGATTACAGTGTAACTTACAGCAACAATACAAAGATCGGTACTGCACATATTTATATCAGTGGTGAGGGTAATTACAAGAATTCAGAAACAGAACTCACATTTGAAATCACAAAAGCAAAAATTACAGCAGCGGTTGTAGATGCGATCGATGATCAGGAGTTTACCGGAAAAGCCATAAAGCCGGCATTTGCAGTATCTGTAGATGGTGTAGCGTTGACAGCAGGCGTAGACTTTGATGTAGACTACGCAGATAACATTGAGGCAGGAAAAGCAACCATTACTTTAACCGGAAAGAATAATTATACCGGAACAAAGACAACTTCTTTCGGGATCTTAAAAGATATCAGTACGAATACGAATACCGTTAAGATTGCACCGATTGAAGCACAGGAATATGCAGGAGATGCTGTGAAACCGGATATTGTTGTTACAGATACTTATCAGGATGGAACAACAGTTTATACCTTAGAAGCATCGAAAGACTACACAGTAGACTATGCAGCCAATAATGATATTGGAACTGCAACAGTGACAGTAACTGGCAAAGGATATTATAAAAACAGCCTGACAGCTAATTTTGAGATCGTTCAGGGTGATCTTGGTGAAGATAATACATTGGTGAAAGCAGTTCTTACAAATGCAAATCCAAATGCATTGCGTTTTACAGGAAGTGAAATCAGACCGGAGATCAAGGTTACCTGCAATGGACATGTCCTTTCAAATCCGACAGATTATAAAACGAATTATTTTTATAATACGGATGTGACAAATAGTGGAAGTACGAGAGTAAGGATTTATGGTGCAGGTAAATTTGCAGGAACAAGAACCATATACTTTAAGATCATACCAAAAGATATTTCCTATGATCGTGCAATTGCTGTAGAGGTGCCCGCCATTGATGCACTTGTGCTCGAAGCAAAAGGACATCCTGATGTAACCGTAAAGGATATGGACAGAAACAGCTCTGGCGGCAAATTGTCCGCAGGAGAAACAGCTGGCTATCTTCTTACGGAGGGAGAATCAAAAGATTACACATTAGGTGATGTGAAAGTAAATGCAGATGGAAGTGCGACCGTCGAGATCATAGGACAGAATAATTATGCCGGCAGCCTGATTGTTCCATTTACAGTAAATAAGACAGATACCGGAAATGTGACGATCAAATCCTCCCTTCCGGCTGATCAGAAGTCATTTACTTACACTGGAAACACGATTATTCCAAAACCGGAAGTTACCATGTCTGTAGATGGACTGACAACAACATTAGAGGAAGGCACAGATTATACTGTATCCTCAGATGCAGTAGATGTAGGTACAGGATATACCTATACAATAAACTTTACTGGTAAATATACCGGAACCTATATAGGAAAAGATACCTTTGCAGTTACAGCAAAAAATATCAGTGATGCAGATGTAACAGTAGATGATATCCCAAATCAGGTATATACCGGTCTGCCACTGAAACCGGCAGTTACCGTAAGATATAATGGAAATGTAGTCAATAAGAGCAATTATACAATAGATTATTCTAACAACACAGAGTCAGGTGCAACTGCAACCGTAGCGATCACAGGACAGAAGAACTTTACCGGCAGCAGGACGGCAGTCTTCCAGATCAGACAGAGTTTTGAAGGCGAGATCTCAGTAACAGGTCTTGAAAATGCATTTGTATATACTTCAAAACCGATCGAACCACAGGTAGAAGTACTTGCAAATGGGAAACCGTTAGTAAATGGTGTTGATTATACGTTAAGTTATAAGAATAATATCAATGCAAATGATGTTTCCGGAGGGAAACCTGCATACGTGATCGTAAATGGTGCAGGGGAATATGCCGGTGAAAAGCGGTTTAAATTTACGATCAGTCGTAAGAATGTATTAGATGACGATGTAGATATTGAAGTAGAAGATGCGACATTTACAGGTGGAATGATCCAGCCGAAAGTGAAGATCACTTACCATCTTCCGGATGGAAGTGATTATGTACTCAAAAATCAGGCAACAGCAGGTAATAATAGGGATTATGATGCAGATATCGGATCGTCGTCAAGTGTAGGAGAACAGGTTACAGTTAAGATCATCCCATCTGGTATAAACTTTTATGTAGAAGATGGATATTTTACAAAAACGTTTAGAATTTTACCAAAAGATCTGACAGGCAGCGATCAGGCATTATTATCTGATTACACGATCACTTGTCCGGCAGAGGTACAGTATGATGCAGCCATAACCGTTTATGAACCGAACGTTATATTAAAAGATAAGTCAAGAGCTTCTGATGGAACACCGCAGACTTCAGGAAGTACATTCTATCAGTTAGAAAAAGGTAAAGATTATACGATCACATACCAGAATAATACACGACCGGGAACTGCTACTTATACGATTGAAGGAAAGGGTAATTATACAGGCACATACAAAGGCAGCTTTACGATCTTAGCGAACTTAAAAGATGCTACTGTAGTGATCAAAGACCAGACCTATACAGGAAATCCGATCACACCATCCTTTACCGTATCATTTGGTGACATGACACTTCGGAATGAAGTTGATTATACATATGAGTTTAGCGACAATACCAATGCAGGAACGGCAACACTGACTATTATTGGAACAGGAAGTTATGCAGGCTCACGAAAAGACCAGACATTTAAGATCCTGCAGAAACCGATCGGTGATGCCGATGTGATCATGAGCCATGTATATGGTTCCTACAGCTATACCGGTGAGGATGTACATCCGGATCCGCATTTTACATATAATGGTAAGAAACTAGCTTTAAATACAGACTTTACCTGTACTTATCAGGATGGATGCTCAAAAGCAGGCGAATGGTACAGCTTTACAGTAGAAGGTATTGGAAACTTTACCGGTACATTAAATAAAGAATATCAGATCGGTAATAATTATACAGACAGTACCGTAAAAGTTACATTGTCTGATTATTCCTTTGAATATACCGGCAAACCGATCACACCGATGGTAAGAGTTACAGAGATCAATGCTCCGTATACAGAATTAAAACAGAATATTGATTATCAGTTTGAGTATGAGGATAATGTGGATGCAGGAACAGCTTATGTCAATACATGGGGGGATCCGAAACAGAGCAAATATGCAGGAAATGTATCAGTTCCATTTGAGATCACACCAAAGAGTATCAGTGATGATGATGTAGCAGTTGCTTCTGTAGCAGATACGACTTATACAAGAGAAGCGATCGAGCCGACACCGGTTGTTACATGGAATGGCAAAGAACTGATCGCAGGTGAAGATTTTAACTATGTATATAAAAATAATAAAGATGCCGGAACAGCAACGGTAACGATTGAGGGAATTGGCAACTTTACCGGATCGAAATCAGTAGATTTTGAGATCAAAAGAAAAGATATCAGCGGAGTTGCTTCTGATATTACGATCGCAGATGTCCCAGACCAGATCTATACCGGAAAAGCATCAGAACCGAAGCCGGAGATCACATGGAATGATGTGGCATTAGATCCAAGAAGTGATTATACACTTACTTATGATAATAATATCGAATTAGGTGAAGCAACCGTAACGATCGAAGGTATTGGCAATTATACCGGTACTGTGGTTAAGAAGTTTAATATTATCAAAGTCCCGGTAGAACGTATGGAAATGGAATACCAGAAGGTATGGCAGTATACCGGTAATCCGATCGAGCCGCCAGTGAAGATCTCTTATGAAGATACAGCAGGCAATAAGATCTCATTAGATAACAGTGAATTTACGATCACATATAAGAATACAATAGACTGTGGTGTAGAAACCGGTTTGATCACAATAACCGGAAATGGCAATTACGAAGGAACGAAGAAATGTTTCTATACGATTGAGCAGCGTGCATTGACCGATGCAGCGGTCACAATGGATAAGATCCCAAGTCAGGTATTAGATGCGGATAATAAAGCAGAGCCGAAGCCGGTGATCATATTCAGACCGGATTCAAAGACAACATATACCCTGATCGAAGGTGCTGACTATGAAATTTCCTATACAAACAATACTGTAGTAGGTGGAAATGGAACGATCACGATCAAAGGTCTGCATAATTTCACAGGAACGCTTTCACAGCAGTTTTATATCGGAAAAGATATCAAACAGTATATTGACAGCATAGAATTTGTAGACACACCGGATTATATCTATAATGGTAAAGCACATACACCGGCGATCAAGGTCAACTTAAAAGATGGTGTCAGTGCAGATTTAGTAGAAGGCAGGGATTACGAAGTCTTATACGATGGTCAGTCAAAAGACAGCATCACAGATGATACTTATGCAACAAAAGCAGGTCTGCATAAAGTCTCTCTCAGCGGCTTAGATCCATATGGCGGTGGAATAGAACTTACTTATGAGATCAGTAAACGTGATATCAATAAAGTGAAATTTGATATTGAAGACCAGTCTTATACAGGAAGTGAAGTACATCCGTTTATCATGGGTATTGATGTAGATGCAAATACCACATTAGGCGAAGATGAATCTACAGCAGTAAACACCGGAGATATCAGCAGAGATGGTATGCTTGTAAATAAAAATGCATTTACGACTTCATACGAAGGTAACTGCACAGATATCGGTACTGTAAAAGTGACGATCACAGCAACGGATGCTTCAAACTATACAGGCAGCAGGGAATTAGAATTTAAGATTGTGCCAAAGGATCTTAACAGTGATGCAGTTTTAAGCAGTACAGTTGAGAAGCAGGAGTATACCGGAAAAGCAGTCACACCGGGTGTAGAGCTGACCGACTTACAGAGAAATCCGGATGGAGAAGTTTTTGATCCGGCAGTAGATACCAAGTATTATACCTTAGTAGAAGGAGTAGATTATAACGTAGAATATACGGATAACATTTATCCAGGTGTAGTGACGATGACGATTACAGGTGTAAACCACTATACCGGAACACTTGCTAAGCGGTTTGAGATCACCGCTGATCTTGCAAATGCAGTGATCGCTCCGATACCGGCACAGATGTACCAGAATGGAACACCGGTCACACCGGAATTAACCGTAACATTAGGAGACCGTACCTTATTATTGAACTTTGATTATACCGTTACTTACAGTAACAATACCGGACGCGGAACAGCAACAGCTACGATCTATCCGGTAGCAGGAAGTATGTATACCGGAAGCCAGTCAGCAACATTCGAGATCAGCCGTGAATTATCATCCGATACAGTAACGGTTATGATGATCGACCGCAGTTTCAGTTATACTGGTTCTGCGATCACTCCGGAGATCGGTGTGATCTATGGTGACAACCAGAGATTGACCGCAGGTGTAGATTATACGGTATCTTATGAAAATAATGTCAATGTCGGTACAGCAACTGCAAGGATCACAGGAACAGGAGTCTTTACAGGAACAGTACTTGTGAACTTCACGATCATCAAACGTAGCATTATAAGGTGTAACTTTGGTAATATTTTAGAGCAGTTATATAATGGAAGTGCAACAGACCAGACACCGTTAGTTACCGATGGAGGACGTACGTTAACAGCAGGTACAGACTATACGGTCGCTTATGTAAATAATACACAGCCGGGTATTGCAACGATGACGATTACCGGTAAAGGAAATTATGGCGGTATTAAGACGATCCGCTATCTGATCAATGTAAAAGACATGACAGAAATAACAGCAAGTGCAGCAAGCAGTAAAGTAAAACTGTCATGGGATCCGGTAGATGGAGCTGGCGGATATGCGATCTATACAGCAGATAATAAGCTGATCGCAAAGACAACGGCAACATCTTATACACATAAGAAGTTGAAATCCATGAAGACATATACATATAAAGTAAGACCATATGTTGTGTCAGACGGAGCATGTTATTATGGAGGATTCTCCAACACGATCAGTATTATGACAAAACCTGCAAAAGTATCGAAAGTGAAGCTGAAGGCAGGGAACGGTCAGACCACAATAAAATGGAAGAAGATCAAAGGTGTCAGCGGTTATGCAATTTACAGAAGCACGAAGAAGTCCGGCAGTTACAAGAAAATCAAGACAGTAAAGAAAGCTTCGACAACCAGCTACACGAATAAGAACTTAAGCAGCAATAAGAAATATTATTATAAAGTCAGAGCATACAAAAAGGTAAAGGGCAAGAAGGTTTACGGCAGTTATTCTTCCGTAAAATCAGTCAGAACAAAATAAAGGGTAGCTTTTTATGGCGGAAAAATACAGAATAGGTGCATATGAGTTTGAAACTCGTGAAGCATGGGAAAATGCCCTTGATGATGTCAAAAAAATTGAATCCATTGTGGATCGGATAGATATTGATGATCCCGAACATGTATTGTCGATCTATAAACTGATCCGCAATGGAAAGATAAAGTTTAAAAGTGAATTAGGAGCAGTTTTTCTCTGCGATCTGTCAGACCGGGTGGCACAGTATTCACAGATGAAGATGGCAGAAAAACCGTCGGGAAAGACGTTTCTATATAAAGTGGCAGGAATTGCCTTTATGGTACTTGCCATAATCTGTTTTTTGGTATATGGTTATTTTGGATACCGTGAAAAGCAGGCAACACGTAAGTTAGAAGAACAGCAGAACCAGAAGGATATCTCGCGTGCGATCGGCTGGTACGTTGACAGAGTCAAAGAGAAGAACCAGACATCGGAAGGTGATGCAGCTGCAACACCACAGACCACAGAGGCAGAAAGCAGGAAAACTCTTGAGATCTTACAGGAGTATCAGGTCTGGTGCGATAGAAATCCCGATTTTGCAGGATGGTTACAGATCGATGATACACAGATCAATCTGCCGGTTCTTAAGACAACGGATAATGAATATTATCTTCACAAAGATATTGATAAAAATGATGATATCAATGGAACACTTTTTTTAGATTATCGTGATAACATCGAAACACCGAGTACAAATATGATCATCTATGGTCATAATATGAAAAGCGGTGAGATGTTTGGGGGACTGAAAAAGTATTTAGATGCAGATTATGTGGCATCCCATGACAAGATCCATTTCGATACGATTTATGAGAAACGGGTATATCAGGTGATTGCTGTATGCCTTTCAGAAGTTGGATATCAGGATGATGCAACGGAACGGTATTACAATTTTATTGATGCAGATGATACAGGAAATCTACAGACATTCTTAAGTACGATCCGGGAATGTGCTGTATATGATAAAACACAGGATGTGACAGATGACGACAGTTTTCTGACGTTATCTACCTGTAACAGCTATGTCGAAGATGGAAGACTCTTTGTCGTAGCAAAAAAAATACAATAGCAGGGAAGCTATGGAGTATAGGAGTGGTGAAAATGAAAAAAAGTCTATTAGTACGTGCAGGAGCTATTGTCATGATGCTGGTCGCAACATTCTTTCTGCTTGTACCTGATATGGTACGTGCAGGCGGGGATGCTGCAGGAGAGCCATCAACAGAAGTGACAGCTGAGACACCAGCGGGGGAACCGGAACAACCGGCAGCGAAGCCGGAAACACCATCAGAACCGGCAACAGAGCAACCATCGACAGAGCCGGCAGAACCGGAACAGCCGGCAACAGAACAACCGGAACAAGAACCGGAAACACCGTCAGAGCCATCGACAGAACAGCCGGCGACGGAACAGCCATCGACAGAACAACCGGCAACGGAGCAGCCATCGACAGAACAGCCGGCAACGGAGCAGCCATCGACAGAACAGCCGGCGACCGAACAGCCAGCGGCAGAGCAGCCGGTAGAAGAAACCCCATCAACAGAACAGACAGCTACAGAAACACCGGCAGCAGAAGATACTGCACAGAATACAGAAGAAGTGCAGAAAAGATTAGCTGAACTGAGAAAAGGTTTAGATGCAGACGTGTCTACAAGGACAGTCACACCGATCAGTAATGATAAATTAGTGATCGGAAGTGATGCAACAGATGGATTTATCATTGAAGGAACGACGATCACCGGATATCAGGGAATAGGTGGACATATAATTATTCCGGAAGGAATTACAACGATCGGTGATAATGCATTTTTTGGAGTTACGTCTATTACAGGCGTAACATTCCCGGGTAGTTTACAGACAATCGGAAGTTCTGCATTTAATGGATGTAGTAATCTTGCAGAAGTTACGATTCCTGCAAGTGTGACAACCGTTGGAGTATCCGCCTTTGCAAATTGTACAGGACTAGGTTCTGTTGGACTTACATCTTCAACAGGTACAGTCGTACAGGGAGAATTTTATAATTGTATCAGTCTGACAAGTATTGCAGTTCCGGAAGGAGTATCAAGCGTGGCATCACAGGCATTTGGAAACTGCAGTAACTTAACGGCGGTATCATTACCGGCTTCATTAGCAAGTTTAGATATGAATGCATTTGCCGGAGATGTAAACCTTGGATCTATTTCAGTTGCAGAGGGAAATGGCAGCTATTCATCATATGATGGCTGTGTATATACTGCAGGTGGAGCACAGATGCTTTTGTGCCCGGCAGGTAAGACATCTGTAACGTTCAGTTCCGGTATCCAGGGTATCTCATCAGGAGCGTTTACAGGATGCAATTATCTGACAAGCGTAACAGTTCCGGCATCTGCAAGCACGATCGCATCTGATGCATTTGCAGGAAGTGCGATCCGTTCCGTAACAATTCCGTCACAGGTAACTGCAATTGGATCACAGTCTGCATGGACTCCGAATGTCGTATATGGTTACAGTGGTTCTACAGCGGAATCATGGGCAGATGAAAACAATTATGTATTTGAAACATTAGATGGTTCAAATAGTAATAAACCAGATCATGATGACGATGATCCGGTAAAGCCGGATGATCCGGAAAAGCCAGGTAATGGCAATGGTGGCAGTTCTAACAGTGGAACAAATACCACAACCGTAACAGCCGCAGGACCTGCTGTAGCAACCGGTACTTATGCAACAATTTCTTCAAATGGCGGAAACCATGTAAAGGATGCAACACCAAAGACCGGTGTAGAAGATTATGGAAGATATTTCCTGTTTTCAGCAATATTACTGATCGGAGCAGCATTTTTTGCATACAGTATGAAACTTAGTTACGAGGGAAAATAATTTAGATTTCTAGTGCCGATGGAAGATCAGTGCACGTACAAAAGACTTTTTAAGATAGAGAGATATGACTGAGGCAGAATGGCGGTCATATCTCTTTTTACATAATAGGAAAGCTGGCAGATTTAAACGCACAAAGCGAAGGCGACATCAAATGCTTTATTCGATGCCGCCTTCTAAACTATACTGTCCATGGGACTGTACCTTCCTTATTTAATTATTTTCCATTACCAAAATCCGTAATACGATTTCCCTTTTGTTTTCCATGAAGTTTTGAACTGGAATCATATCTGAATATTTCATCTGATCCTCCATTCACGGTTCTCTTTTCTTTCGTTTCATGGTATCGTCCGGATTCATTTCACGAATCTGTTGTCTGGAATCTCTTTTTCGGAAATCTGTAATTCTTATTTAAAAATTCTGTGAATTTCCGACTCCTTTTTGTTATTTCAAAAGGATGTTTGAAGTGTTACGTTACTGTTTTGGTGGACTGTACCTCCTTTGTATGAAATTTGTTTTTGATTGTTAAGTAATCGTTTCTGGTGGAATCTCCCTCTTTCATTCCCGTTTCTTCTCCGGTTATTTTTAATTGTCTTTCTTTGTTTTGTTGTATTCATTTTATCTAATAATCATTGAAATGTCAATGCAAAATTTAGATTTTATTATTTAGTAATTCTTATAATTAGAAAAAGATTCATAATCTATAGAATATTCTGACAATTATAGAATACTGAAAAAGACGTTCAATATTGCGGTTATATTCTTATGTATCTGAACAGTGGGTGTTCAGGTACATAAGAAATGTATATGGTGCTGTACATCAGGCATTCTGCTCAAGTGCTGCACGACAGGCTTTGGCAAGCTGGTCGCCGCAGGATGTATTCTTAAAGCCACAATGGATGCCGCTGATACGGCTTTCAATTTCTTCAACGGTCATGCCTTCTACCAGTTTTGGAATGGCTTTTAAGTTGCCGTCACAGCCGCCGGTAAATTTCACATTGTGTACGACATTGCCATCTAATTCTAATTCAATCTGTGAAGAACAGGTTCCTTTGGTGCGGTAAGTAAATTTCTTCATAAAGAAAACTCCTTTCTGACATATTTGTGATTATTTTTAATGTCTGCGGATCTAAAGATCCGCCTTTGCTGCATACGAGGGATTATAGCACGATTTTTTTGATTCGTCCATGCAGGTGTGATATGAGAAAAGTTAGCATCTGTTATTAAAAATTTAACAATTCGTTCACGGCTTTCTCTATTGTGAATAATGCGGGAAAGTGGTACAATAAACGTTGTGTGCAGTAAACAGGCACACGTTTGACAGTAAAATCTGTCAGCACGTATAACGCTGGCAGAAAGAGATTTGATAGGAGTAGTATATGAACGCATTTACAAAGATATTTGGTACACACAGCGAAAGAGAGCTGAAGAGAATTTATCCGATCGTGGATAAGATTGAATCTTATCAGGATGCAATGAGAGCGTTGACGGACGAGCAGTTGAAAGATAAGACCAAAGAGTTCAAGAAACGTTTGCAGGATGGGGAAACTTTAGACGACCTTCTTCCGGAAGCATTTGCAACAGTAAGAGAAGCAGCAAAGCGTGTACTGAACATGGAACATTATAGAGTACAGTTGATCGGTGGTATTATTTTATCTCAGGGACGTATTGCAGAGATGCGTACCGGTGAAGGTAAGACATTGGTATCTACCCTTCCGGCATATCTGAATGCATTAGAGGGCAAGGGAGTTTACATCGTAACAGTGAATGATTACCTTGCAAAACGTGATGCTGAGTGGATGGGTAAGGTACATGAGTTTTTAGGACTGACTGTTGGTGTTGTGTTAAATTCCATGGATAATGACGAACGCCGTGAAGCATATAATTGTGATATCACTTATATTACAAATAATGAGTTAGGATTTGATTACTTAAGAGATAACATGGTGATCTATAAAGAGCAGCTTGTACAGAGAGGGCTTCATTATGCGATCATCGATGAGGTGGACTCTGTATTGATCGACGAAGCAAGGACACCGCTTATCATTTCCGGTCAGAGTGGCAAATCCACACGTTTATACGAAGCCTGTGATATTTTAGCACACCAGTTGATCCGTGGTGAAGAAAGTCAGGAATTTTCCAAGATGGATGCCATCATGGGCGTTGAGATCGAAGAGACAGGTGACTTTATCGTCAATGAAAAAGACAAAGTCATAAATCTGACACAGGAAGGTGTAAAAAAGGTAGAGCAGTTCTTCCGTATTGATAACCTTGCAGATGCAGAAAACTTAGAGATCCAGCATAATATCATTCTTGCCCTGCGTGCAAATTACCTGATGTTCAAGGATCAGGATTATGTTGTGCAAGATGATGAAGTTCTGATCGTAGATGACTTTACCGGACGTATCATGCCGGGACGACGCTATTCTGATGGACTGCATCAGGCGATTGAAGCGAAGGAACATGTAAAAGTTAAGAGAGAGAGTAAGACACTTGCAACGATCACATTCCAGAACTTCTTTAATAAATTTGAAAAGAAATCCGGTATGACAGGTACTGCACTTACCGAAGAAAAAGAATTTCGTGATATTTACGCTATGGACGTTGTGGAAATCCCGACGAACCGTCCGGTACAGCGTATTGACCTGCAGGATGTTGTATATAAGACAAAAAAAGAAAAATTCCATGCTGTCTGTGATGCTGTAGAAGAAGCACATGCAAAAGGACAGCCGGTATTAGTTGGTACGATCACGATCGAAACATCTGAGGAGATCAGTAAGATGTTGAAACGCCGTGGAATAGAGCATAATGTTTTGAATGCAAAATTCCATGAATTAGAAGCTGAGATCGTTGCACAGGCAGGACAGCATGGTGCAGTTACGATCGCAACAAACATGGCAGGCCGTGGTACGGATATCAAGTTAGATGATGAAGCAAGAGCAGCAGGTGGCCTTAAGATCATCGGTACAGAACGCCATGAATCCAGACGTATTGATAACCAGCTGCGTGGACGTTCCGGTCGTCAGGGTGATCCGGGTGAATCCCAGTTCTACATCTCCTTAGAGGATGATCTGATGCGCCTGTTCGGATCCGAGAAGCTGATGTCAATGTTTAATGCTTTAGGAGTGCCGGATGGAGAACAGATCCAGCATAAGATGTTATCCAGTGCGATTGAAAAGGCACAGAGCAAGATTGAATTTAACAACTTTGGTATTCGTAAGAATCTGTTAGAATACGATCAGGTTATGAACGACCAGAGAGAGATCATTTATGCAGAACGTCTGCGTGTGTTAAATGGTGAAAGTATGCGTGATGTGATCTTTAAGATGATCACAGACCGTGTAGAAGCTACGGTAGATATGTGCATTTCCAATGAACTTTCCGCCGATGAGTGGGATGTCAAGGAATTAAATGAAGTCCTGCTCCCGATGATTCCGGTTGAACCAGTCACACCAGATACTGTAAAAGGTATGAGAAACAGCAAGGAACTGAAACATCTTTTAAAAGAACAGGCAGTCAAGTTATATGAAGAAAAGGAAACAGAGTTCCCTGATCCGGAACAGTTCCGTGAATTAGAACGTGTAGTCCTGTTGAAAGTGATCGACAGAAAATGGATGGATCATATCGACGATATGGATCAGCTGCGTCAGGGTATCGGTTTACAGGCTTATGGTCAGCGTGATCCGTTAGTAGAGTATAAGACAAGAGGATTCGATATGTTTGATCATATGATTTCAGGCATTCAGGAAGATACAGTCCGTCTGTTATATCATGTACGCATTGAAGAAAAAGTAGAGCGTGAGCAGGTAGCAAAAGTGACAGGAACAAATAAAGATGATTCTGTTGCAAGTGCACCGAAAAAGCGTGACAAGGCAAAAGTATATCCAAACGACCCATGCCCATGCGGAAGCGGCAAGAAATATAAACAGTGCTGTGGCAGAAAAATGTAATCGAACAAATATTCGAAAAAATATTGTAATTACAAAATTGCTATGTTATAATAAGGGAACAGGTGTAAAAGCCTGTTCCCTTTGTCATACTAAAGGTAATATCATTTGGAGGAATGTGTATGGATCATTTTGTCTTACATTCAAAATATAAACCCACCGGCGACCAGCCGCAGGCGATAGAAGCCCTTACCAAGGGATTCCTGGAGGGTAACCAGTTTCAGACATTACTAGGTGTTACAGGTTCCGGTAAGACATTTACAATGGCGAACATCATAGAACGGTTGAACCGTCCGACATTGATCATTTCACATAATAAGACACTCGCTGCACAGCTTTATGGTGAATTTAAGGAGTTTTTTCCGGAAAATGCGGTAGAATACTTTGTGTCATATTATGACTACTATCAGCCGGAAGCCTATGTGCCGTCAACAGATACTTATATAGCGAAAGATTCTGCGATCAACGAGGAGATTGATAAACTGCGTTTATCAGCAACAGCGGCACTTGTAGAGCGTAGAGATGTGATCATCATTGCGAGTGTATCATGTATCTACGGTTTAGGAAGTCCGGTCGATTATCAGAACATGATGGTATCACTGCGCCCGGGACAGGAGAAAGACCGTGACGAAGTCATTCAGAAGCTGATCAGTATCCAGTATACGAGAAATGATATGGATTTTCATAGAGGTACTTTCCGTGTCAGAGGAGATGTACTTGAGATCTTCCCGGCAAATTTCAGTGATACAGCATATCGTGTGGAATTTTTTGGAGATGAGATCGACCGCATCACAGAAGTAGATGTGCTGACAGGTGAGATCAAGAATGAATTAGAGCATATTGCAGTATTTCCGGCATCCCACTATGTTGTGCCACAGGAGAAGATCAATCAGGCATGTGTGGAGATTGAAAAAGAAATGGAAGAACGTGTGCGCTATTTTAAGGGCAATGACAAGCTGTTAGAAGCACAGCGGATCGCAGAACGCACGAATTTTGATGTTGAGATGCTGCGGGAAACCGGATTTTGCAGCGGGATCGAGAATTATTCCAGACATTTAGCAGGAATGCCCGCAGGAGCAACGCCACATACATTGATGGATTATTTTCCGGATGATTTTCTGATCATGGTAGACGAGTCACATATTACGATCCCACAGGTCAGGGGCATGTATGCAGGTGACCAGTCGAGGAAAAGCACATTGGTGGATTATGGCTTCCGCCTGCCATCTGCAAAAGATAACCGTCCGCTTAATTTTGATGAATTTGAGAGTAAGATCAATCAGATGCTGTTTGTATCCGCAACACCGAATGTCTATGAAGATGAACATGAATTATTGCGTGTAGAACAGATCATCAGACCGACAGGTCTGCTTGATCCAAAGGTTGAAGTCCGTCCGGTAGAAGGACAGATTGACGATCTGATCGCAGAGGTGAAAAAAGAAACTGCACAGCATCATAAGATCCTGATCACGACACTGACGAAACGCATGGCGGAAGATCTGACCGATTATATGAATGAAGTCGGCATCAGAGTCAAGTATCTGCATTCGGACATTGATACCTTAGAGCGTTCAGAGATCATCCGTGATATGCGTTTAGATGTATTTGATGTACTGGTCGGAATCAACCTGTTAAGAGAAGGACTTGATATACCGGAGATCACACTGGTAGCTATTTTAGATGCGGATAAAGAAGGTTTTTTACGTTCTGAAACCTCCCTGATCCAGACAATCGGACGGGCAGCACGTAATTCAGAAGGCCATGTTATCATGTATGCTGATAATATAACAGATTCCATGCGTGTTGCGATGGAAGAAACAGAACGAAGACGTAAGATCCAGCAGCAATATAATGAAGAACATGGGATCACGCCTCAGACGATCCAGAAGTCCGTACGTGATCTGATCAGTATTTCCAGAAAAGTTGCCAGAGAAGAACAGCGGTTTGAGAAAGATCCGGAATCCATGAACCGGAAAGAATTAGAAAAACTGATCGGAGAAGTAAAACGTAAAATGGAACGTGCAGCAGCAGATCTTGATTTTGAGAACGCAGCACAATTGAGAGACCAGATGATAGATTTGAAGAAATTACTGAATGATATAGATGCATGATCAAGGATAATATACATGGCTGATGTATGAGAGGATCAATCATGATCAGGTACTGTAGATATATGACAAGAACAGGAGTACAGAAAGCACGATGAAAGAAAGAAAATATATTAAGATCAGGGGAGCAAGAGAACATAATCTAAAAGGCATTGATATTGATATCCCAAGAAATGAGTTAGTAGTACTGACCGGACTGAGTGGTTCAGGAAAATCTTCCCTTGCTTTTGACACAATCTATGCAGAGGGACAGCGGCGGTATATGGAATCACTGTCGTCTTATGCAAGACAGTTCTTAGGACAGATGGAAAAACCGAATGTTGACAAGATTGAAGGTCTGCCACCGGCAATCTCGATCGACCAGAAGTCAACCAACCGCAATCCGAGATCTACAGTGGGTACAGTTACAGAGATATATGATTACTTCCGTCTGCTCTATGCAAGGATCGGTATCCCGCACTGTCCGAAATGTGGCAGGGAGATCAAAAAACAGACCGTAGACCAGATGGTAGACCAGATCCTGTCCCTGCCGGAAAGGACAAAGATACAGCTGTTAGCACCTGTTGTCAGAGGCAGAAAAGGAGAGCACCAGAAACTCTTTGAAAAAGCAAAGAAAAGCGGCTATGTACGTGTACAGGTTGATGGTAATATCTATGAACTGACAGAGGAGATCAAATTAGAGAAAAACAAAAAGCATAATATCGAGATCGTGGTAGACCGTCTGGTAGTAAAAGATGGAATCGAAAAACGTCTGACAGATTCCATTGAAAATGTATTGGAGTTATCTGATGGACTGTTAATGGTAGAAGTTATTGGCGGGGAAGTGATGAATTTTTCACAGAGTTTTTCCTGCCCTGACTGTGAGATCAGCATTGATGAGATAGAGCCGAGGAGTTTTTCATTCAACAATCCATTTGGAGCGTGTCCGGTCTGCTATGGATTAGGATATAAGATGGAATTTGACGAGGATCTGATGATACCGGATAAGAGTCTTAGTATTGCCGAAGGTGCAATCCAGGTCATGGGCTGGCAGTCCTGTACAGATCCGTCGAGTTA
Source organism: Roseburia zhanii (assembly GCF_014287635.1). Classification (GTDB taxonomy): domain Bacteria; phylum Bacillota; class Clostridia; order Lachnospirales; family Lachnospiraceae; genus Roseburia_B; species Roseburia_B zhanii. Next base: position 69,970 of record NZ_JACOPH010000010.1, read on the forward strand.
TACGTATGCAACGTTGAAGGCACTGTCTTTAGAATATGATTTTGATCTGAATACGCCATATCAGGATCTAAGCGAAGAAGTCCGCCATATGCTGATCCATGGAACCGATGGCAGACAGGTAAAAGTATATTATAAAGGACAGCGGGGAGAAGGTGTCTATGATGTGGCATTTGAGGGACTGATACGGAATGTCCAGCGCAGATACCGTGAAACAGGTTCTGATATCATGAAGCAGGAATATGAACAGTTCATGCGTATCACACCATGTCAGGAATGTGGCGGACAGCGTTTGAAAAAATCCTCACTTGCAGTAACTGTCTGTGATAAAAATATTTACGAGATCACGAACTTGTCGATCAAGAATCTCCAGAGATATTTAGCAGAGATGGAATTGAGTGAACAACAGCAACTGATCGGAAAACAGATCTTAAAAGAAATTACATCACGAGTCGGATTTTTAGTAGATGTCGGACTGGATTATTTAAGCCTTTCAAGAGCAACAGGAACATTATCCGGTGGTGAAGCGCAGCGTATCCGTTTAGCAACACAGATCGGTTCCGGTTTAGTCGGTGTGGCTTATATTTTAGATGAACCGAGTATCGGATTGCACCAGAGGGATAATGATAAACTGCTTGCAACGTTAAAGAACTTACGTGATCTTGGCAATACACTGATCGTAGTAGAGCATGATGAAGATACGATGCGTGAAGCAGATTATATTGTGGATATCGGTCCTGGAGCCGGAGAACATGGTGGAAAAGTGATCGCAGCAGGAACCGCAGAGGAGATCATGCAGAATCCGGATTCGATCACAGGTGCATATTTAAGCGGACGGATTCAGATACCGGTACCGAAAGAACGGAGAAAACCGACCGGATTTTTAAAAGTGATCGGAGCATCAGAAAATAATCTGAAAAACGTAAATGTGGATATTCCGTTGGGAGTTATGACCTGTGTTACCGGTGTGTCAGGTTCCGGAAAAAGTTCTCTGACCAATGAAGTATTGTATAAGACACTTCAGCGGAAACTGAATCGGGCAAGAACGATACCGGGCAAGCATAAAGATATTAAAGGCTTAGAGCAGTTAGATAAAGTTATTGACATTGACCAGTCACCGATTGGAAGGACACCACGTTCAAATCCTGCAACCTATACAGGTGTTTTTGATATGATACGTGAGCTGTTTGCAGCAACACCGGATGCAAAGGCAAAAGGATATAAAAAGGGCAGATTCAGCTTTAATGTCAAAGGGGGACGGTGTGAAGCCTGTTCCGGTGACGGAATCTTAAAGATTGAGATGCATTTTCTGCCGGATGTTTATGTACCGTGTGAAGTCTGTGGTGGAAAACGTTATAACAGAGAAACCTTAGAAGTCAAATACAAAGGAAAAAGTATCTATGATGTTTTGAACATGACAGTAGAAGAAGCCTTGGAATTTTTCAAGAATGTACCGTCGATCGAGAGAAAGATCCAGACACTTTATGATGTAGGATTATCCTATATCCGTCTGGGACAGCCTTCTACAGAACTATCCGGTGGTGAGGCGCAGAGGATCAAATTAGCCACAGAATTGAGCAGAAGAAGTACCGGAAAAACAATCTATATTTTAGATGAACCGACAACCGGACTGCATTTTGCAGATGTGCATAAGCTGATCGAGATCTTGCACCGGCTGTCAGATGGCGGTAATACCGTTGTTGTGATTGAACATAATCTCGATGTGATAAAAACCGCAGATTATATCATCGATATGGGACCGGAAGGCGGAGATGGCGGTGGAACTGTTGTTGCAAAAGGAACACCGGAAGAAGTTGCAAAAGTAGAGAAATCCTATACCGGGAAATATTTACAGAAGTTTTTGAAATCATAATATAAGGAACATTTACCATACAAAAAGAGGCTGTCCGTCATGGAACAGCCTCTTATATTATTAGGGAGTTTTATATTAGGGGAGTACCCCCTGAACTAAAAGCTCAGGGAGCGTGAGTTATGAAAACTATAATAGCTTTATCAGCTAATACATATAGAAGTATAGTGAACAAATGTGATGATAATGTGACCAAAATGTAAAATGTATCTAAACTTATATAAAACATAATATTTCAGCTGTATCACATTTTTTTGGATCCTATACTATTTTTGTTATTTACTGAAAAAAGCTTTGGTTTCTTTCACAACAACTCCGCTTAAGGCAAACAGTGCGATCATATTTGGAACTGCCATCAATCCGTTAAAGATATCAGCGATCGTCCACACAGCACTGACTGTCATATAAGGTCCGATAAATACAGCAAAAATGTAGATCCAGCGGTAAATTTTTACATGTTTCATATTGCCGCCGCTTAAGTATTCCAGACAGCGTTCACTGTAGTAATCCCAACCGAGGATCGTCGTAAAGGCGAAGAATACCAGACAAAGCATCAGGATAAAGGAAGATACTTCTGCCGGGAAAGGAAGACCATTCTGGAACGCATATGTAGTTACCTGTACACCTTCTAAACCTTCGACCTGCCATGCTCCTGTAACGACAATGGAAAGTCCGGTCAGCGTACAGATCACGATCGTATCGATAAAAGTTCCGGTCATGCTGACAAGTCCCTGTCTTACAGGCTCTTTTGTCTGTGCGGCAGCCGCAGCGATCGGAGCACTACCCAGACCGGCTTCGTTTGAGAAAATACCCCGGGCAACACCTTTTTGCATAGCAACTAACATACTGCCGACGACACCGCCGGTTATTGCTTTTGGTGAAAAGGCAGCAACTACGATCGTCTTAAATGCCATCGGAACTTCGCTGATATTACAGATGATCAGGATAATTGTAAATAAGAAGTAAATGATCGCCATAAAAGGTACGATGATCTGGCTTACACTTGCAATACGTTTCACACCACCGATCAATACGGCAGCAACACAGATTGCAAGAATGAAAGATGCAATAACAACTGACCATGAGTAGCTGCCAAGGAACGGAATGGCAACACAATGTTTATCCTGTGCATCAAAGAAATTGTGAATAGCACTTGAAATACCATTTACCTGGCTGAATGTACCAATACCAAACAGACCAACACAGACACCGAAGAAAGCAAATATTTTTGCCAGCCATTTCCATTTTTCGCCCATGCCCTGTTCAATATAATAAAAAGGACCGCCAAGGCTGTGTCCGTCTTTTGCAACAATACGGTATTTTACAGCTAAAAGACCTTCAGAATATTTTGTTGCCATACCAAAGAAAGCAGTAATAACCATCCAGAATAAAGCACCCGGACCACCTGCACATACAGCCGTTGCCACACCAACGATATTTCCGGTACCGATCGTAGCACTCAATGCGGTACATAATGCGGAAAAGCTTGAGATCTCACCCTCGCCTTCTTCTTCGTTTTGTATCATCCACTTTAAGGCAAGCGGAAGTTTACGGATCTGTAAGAAACCAAGTCTTGCAGTCAACAGGATGCCACCTGCAATGATCAGGATCATTAACGGGACACCCCATACAAAATTATCAACAGTTACTAAAAAATGATTGATCGCACTCCACATGAAATTTTTCCTTCCTCTCGTTAAATTTTGGGAATTTGCGTGATGTGCCTGAACGATAGAAAAATCAGAAACCATAAGAATGGTGACAATCCCAAAAGGGAATGTAAAATATACGAATACCATCTCCGTCCTTTTACCTGAGAGATTTCATGCCGCATGGCATGTTGCCCCTTCGGTCCCCGGCATGAGCGGGTGTCTCCAGAGAGTCGATCCATTTACAGTTGCGCCGGAGTGCCCGGCACCTGAGAGTTTTACTCCTTCGGTAGACTGTTGTCATTTTCCTGCAAATTTCATCTCGAACAATAGCACTAAACTAAAATATACTGCGTATATCACATTTTTTCAAGGTGATTTATTTAGAAATTCTTAATATTATGCGATTTTTTGCAGTTTTTGGAAAAAAATTATTTGAAAAATGGAAGCATTTGTATATAATAGTGTAGTATAAGAAAAAATATGATTAAATGCACATTTTGTGCTCACAATAAATTGCAGAATAATGAAAGGGGAATCACAGCATGATTTCAACAGATATAGGAATTGATTTAGGTACTGCGAGTATTTTAGTTTATATCAAAGGCAAGGGTGTTGTATTAAAAGAGCCTTCAGTAGTTGCTTTTGACAGAGATACAAATAAGATAAAAGCGATCGGAGAAGAAGCACGTCTGATGTTAGGAAGGACACCGGGGAACATTGTTGCAGTCCGTCCACTTCGTCAGGGTGTTATTTCAGATTATACAGTTACAGAGAAAATGATCAAATATTTTATCCAGAAGGCAATCGGTAAAAAAAGTTTCCGCAAGCCGCGTATCAGTGTCTGCGTACCAAGTGGTGTTACCGAAGTAGAAAAAAAAGCAGTTGAAGATGCTACTTATAGTGCCGGAGCAAGAGAAGTTACGATCATAGAAGAACCGATTGCAGCAGCGATCGGAGCCGGAATCGATATTGCAAGACCGTGTGGTAACATGATCGTAGATATCGGTGGTGGTACAGCAGATATCGCAGTTATTTCTTTAGGCGGTTCTGTAGTAAGTACTTCGATCAAGATCGCAGGGGATGATTTTGACGAAGCAATCGTGCGTTATATGCGTAAAAAACATAATCTGCTGATCGGTGAAAGAACAGCGGAAGATATCAAGATCAAGATTGGTTCCTGTTTCCCGAACGGACGCAATGAAACGATGGATGTACGCGGACGTAACTTAGTAACAGGACTTCCTAAGACAGTTACAGTTTCTTCTGAAGAAACCGAAGATGCGCTTCGTGAACCGACATTACAGATCGTAGAAGCGGTACACAGCGTATTAGAGAAAACACCGCCAGAGTTAGCTGCTGATGTTGCAGACAGAGGAATCGTGTTGACCGGAGGCGGAGCACTGTTAAGAGGGTTAGAGGAACTGTTAGAAGACAGAACCGGAATCAATACCATGACAGCGGAAGAACCGATGACCTGCGTGGCGATCGGAACCGGAAAATTCGTAGAATTTTTAGCTGGAAAAAGAGATGAAGACTAAGGCTGGTATGTGATCTTGCCGATATAATATAGTAAGAGTATGCAGGATGCAGAACAGTTCATGGATGAGCAGGCAAACATCAATGGGAAGGAGAACTGTAGATGGTTAAAGGGTTATATACCGCTTATACCGGTATGATAGAAGAAATGCGTCGTATGGACGTTATGACAAATAACCTTGCGAATGCAAGTACGACCGGATATAAGAAAGAAGGTACGGTAAATCAGTCATTTGACGATCAGTTAGCGATTAAGATCAAAGACCGGTCAGAGGTTTTGCGAGCGAAGCGTTTAGGAGATGTTAATTTAGGTGTAAAAGTAGGAGAAACCTATAGAGATTACAGTCAGGGTTCCTTTTCTGTTACCGACAATCCATATGATCTTGCATTAGACGGAAACGGATTTTTTGCAATCGAGTTTCGGAATAAAAATGGCGAAACGTCTATCAAATATACAAGAGATGGTTCATTTACAGTAGACCAGAATGGCTATCTGATGACAAAAGACGGTGATTATGTCTTAAATGCAAATGGTGCGAGAAATACTGCCGGCGGACAGGCGAATTATGTACACATAGATCCGAATCAGGATGTGACGATCGAGAGAAACGGAGCCGTCATGCAGAATGATGTTCAGGTAGGACAGATCGGACTTGTCGATTTTGAAGATTATAATTACCTTGAAAAATATGGTGAGAACTTATATGATGCCGTAGCTGGCAGCAGGATCACTGCATCAACTGCAGGGATTGAACAGGGCTGCTTAGAAATGTCAAATGTAAATATTGTTTCAGAAATGGTAGATATGATCACGATCACCAGAGCATATGAAGCAAATCAGAAGATTATTACAACAGTCGATGAGACATTAGACAAAGCTGTAAATACAGTAGGACAGGTATAGGAGGATAAGCTGTTATGATGAGAGCTCTTTGGTCAGCAGCATCAGGAATGATTGCCCAGCAGACAAACGTAGATACAATTTCAAATAATATTGCCAATGTCAATACAACCGGATATAAATCCCAGCGTGCAGAATTTAAGTCATTGCTGTATCAGAATTTACAGACAAGAACAACAACAGCAAATGGTGAGAATAAACCGGTTCCGGCACAGGTAGGACTTGGTACAAGAGTAGCAGCAACAAATACTTTCTATACACAGGGTGCGATGCAGGCAAGTGAAAACGATACGGATTTTGCGATTGAAGGAGATGGCTTCTTTGCAGTTCGTGGAGAAGATAGAAACGTATATTATACACGTAACGGAAGTTTTAACTGGTCAGTTGGCAACAATGGAATGACACTTTGTACTTCGGAAGGTTATCCGGTGTTAGATTCCAATGGGAATGAAATCCGTATTCCAAATGGTGTTACAAGTGGCAGTATGGTCATTTCAACAGATGGAGCAGTCGGCTACCGCACAACCGCAGGTACTTATGTAGCTATGAACCAGACGATTGGATTATATCAGTTTAACAATCCGGCAGGTTTAGAGAAGATGTCAAGAAGCCTGTTAGCACAGACGGCAGCATCAGGAGCAGCATTGAATGAAGCAACAGCAAATGGTCTGACAAAGAGTGTGATACATCAGAATTATTTAGAAGGTTCGAATGTGCAGATTGCAGATGAAATGGTCAATCTGATCGTTGCACAGAGAGCGTATGAATTAAATTCAAAAGCAATTCAGGCATCTGATGAAATGTTACAGCAGGCAAACAGCTTAAGGCGATAAGCGGCAGATAGGAGGAATTGCAGATGGGAATAGGCATTAACAGTATTTCAGCAATGATAGACCAGACAAACAGTTCTGCTGCAAATAGTAAGACAAATGCATTACAGAGTAAGTTAGACGGTGATCTTTCTACTGCTTCTGATGAAGAACTGATGGATGTATGTAAGGATTTTGAAGCCTATTTTGTGGAACAGGTATTAAAAGAAGTAGAAAAGACCATTCCAAAGCAGGAAGATGAAGATTCATCCATGTCACAGCTGACAGATTATTTTAAGGATGAGATGATACAGGAACTTGCAACAGAAGTTTGTGACCAGCAAAGTTTAGGACTTGCACAGCAGATGTATGAGCAGATGAAACGTAATTATTCTTTATAAAAGTTGTAACTAGGAAGGTACTGGAATAGTTACAGAAAGATAAGCATTGGATGTATGGGTAACGTACATCCATTCTTTTTATTTGAATGTTCTATCAGGGAGGAACGGAAGTGGAAGAACTCAAAGGCTATGTAGACCATATTATTTTTCGGAATCCAGACAATGGCTATACCGTATTTGTCATGGTATGTGATGAAGAACTGACTTGTGTCGGCACCTTTTCCATGCTCAGTGAAGGAGAGAATATCATGGTAAAGGGAGAATACACAGAGCATCCGATGTATGGAAAGCAGTTTACGGTTCAGACATTAGAAGAATGTGAACCGGAAGATGAAGCGTCAATGGAACGCTATTTAGGTTCCGGTGCGATCAAAGGAATCGGAGCTGCATTGGCAGCAAGGATTGTCCGGCGTTTTAAGAAAGATACCTTTCGGATCATAGAAGAAGAACCGGAACGCTTAGTAGAGGTAAAAGGTATCAGTGAACGTAAGGCGATGGAGATTTCAGATCAGGTTGCAGAAAAAAGAGATCTGCGGCAGGCAATGATATTTTTACAGCAGTATGGAATTTCGTTAAATCTGGCAGTTAAGATCTATGGAATATATCAGCAGGATATTTACCGCATTATCAAAGAAAATCCATATCAGCTAGCAGATGATGTGCAGGGAGTCGGATTTAAGATCGCAGACGAGATTGCGGCAAAAGCAGGCATACGGACTGATTCGGATTTCCGTATCAGAAGCGGGATATTATACACATTGTTACAGGCAACGGCAGAAGGCCACACATATCTTCCACAAAAAGAATTGACAAAACGTACCGTAGAGCTCTTAGGAGTAGAACCGGAACATATTGAAGAACATTACATGAATCTTTCCATTGATAAAAAGATCATTATAAAAGGCGACCATATTTACGGAGCGGCATATTACTATATGGAAGCTTCTGTTGCGTCCATGCTGCAGGAATTAGATATCAAATATGATGTGCCGGAAATAGAAATGGAACTGCGTATCAGCCAGATTGAGAAACACAGCGGTATGGAACCGGATGAGATGCAGATACTTGCAGTAAAAGAGGCGGTGAAAAACGGTCTTTTGGTCATCACCGGTGGTCCGGGAACAGGAAAGACGACGACGATCAATACGATCATTCGATATTTTGAATCAGAGGGCATGGATATTGCACTTGCGGCACCGACAGGACGGGCGGCAAAGCGGATGAGTGATACAACAGGATATGAAGCAAGGACGATCCACCGCATGTTAGAGTTAAACGGTGGAATGGATGGTAATGCAGGATTTTCGAGAAATGCAGATCATCCGTTAGAAACAGATGTTATCATCATTGACGAGATGTCCATGGTAGACATCAATCTGATGTATGCCCTGTTAAAAGCAGTAACAGCAGGGACACGCCTGATCTTAGTAGGAGATGTGAACCAGCTTCCGAGTGTAGGACCGGGCAGCGTCTTAAAGGATATCATAGATTCAGAAGCATTTCCGGTTGTAAAATTAACGAAGATCTTCAGACAGGCAACGCAGAGTGACATTATCATCAATGCACATAAGATCAATGATGGAGAAGAAGTGGTACTGGATAATAAAAGTATGGATTTCTTCTTTTTAAAACGGTATGAAGCAGATAAGATCATCAATGTGACAATCCAGCTGATCGCCCAGAAATTACCAAAATTCGTAGATGCATCTCCGTTTGACATTCAGGTATTGACACCGATGCGGAAAGGACTGCTGGGCGTGGAGCGGCTGAATGGTATTTTGCAGCAGTATTTGAATCCAAAGTCTGAGGATAAAAAAGAACGGGAGCATGGCAGTCATATTTTCCGGGAGGGCGATAAAGTCATGCAGACTAAAAATAACTATCAGTTAGAATGGGAGATCCGAAGTAAATACGGTTTTGCGATCGATAAAGGCTTAGGGGTGTTTAATGGTGATATGGGGATCATCAAAGAGATCAATGAATATGCGGAAACCATGACGGTAGAGTTTGATGAGGGAAGAATGGTAGATTATTCGTTAAAAAATTTAGATGAACTCGAACTCGCCTATGCGATCACCATTCATAAGTCGCAGGGATCTGAATATCCGGCAGTTGTGATCCCGTTATTAAACGGTCCGCAAATGTTGATGAACCGGAATCTGTTGTATACAGCCGTTACAAGGGCAAAAAAATGTGTAACATTAGTCGGGGACGAAAACACCTTTGTTTCCATGATACAAAATACCAGACAGCAGAAGCGTTACACCGGTCTTGGTGAGGAAATCAGAAAATTGGTGAGTGCATGATCGCCCCGCAGAAATTGACAAAAAATGACATTTAAAGCATAAATAATTACAAGTGGAAAAAAACAGAGGTAACACAATGTATAATGTGTTACCTCTGTTTCACTATATATATCGGCTGACAGAGAGAATACTTAACCCCTAATCATATTTTTTTTATAATTCGGTGAAAAAGTACCATAGGTGTCTTTACGAATAGTGCAGAATGGACTGCTGTTTTATAGAAAAAAATATGATGGTTTACATCTGCAAAAAGTAAGGAGAACGATTATGAACACAGCACAGCCTATCAGAAAGCAACAGGATCTAGAAGCATTTATGGATTATTACAAGACAGTCAACCAAAATCCGAGAAACCAGTTATTGATCAGCATGGGACTAAATACGGCACTTCGGATATCGGATCTGTTATCATTGAAGTGGGAAAATGTGTATGACGAAAAGAAAAACAGATTTTTAGGTCATATTGAACTGATCGAAGCAAAGACCGGAAAGCTAAACTGCATTTATATGAATGACAGCATCAAACAGGCACTTCTTGCATATGGCAGCTATGTCAGAGAGCATACCGGCAGAAAATTAAGCGGCAGTGATTATTTGTTTAAGGGTAATAAAAACACACCCATTTCAAGAGTACAGGCGTACCGTATTATTCGTAAAGCAGCCGATGGCTGTGAACTATCCGGAGTGATCAGTCCGCATTCCCTGCGGAAAACATTTGGTTATCATGCATGGAAACAGGGAACACCGCCGGTGCTTTTAATGGAGATCTATCATCATTCTTCATTCAGCATTACACAGCGTTATCTCGGTATAGAACAGGATGACCGGGATGAAGTTTTTAAAAATATCTGTCTGTAAATGCAAAAATCAGCTGTAAGTTCAGATATTTCTCTGAATCTTACGGCTGATTTTATGATTACTGTGGTATCCTTCAGAATATATTACTGATCAGTGTTCTGGCTATTAAATCGATCTAAAAATTCTTCCGCATTGCTGCAGGCAATAGCAGTGTGATGCATTTCTGTCAGAATTTTCGTATCAGAGGTATTATCCAGTAAATGTGTGATCGCATCAGAAGTGATATGCCGAATATTAAAAATATCCAGTACGGCTGCTCTTAATGCTTCGGCTTTACCTTTCTGTATACCTTTCTGTATGCCTTTTTGTATACCTTCCTGTTTTCCTTCTTCCTTACCGGCTTGAAACTCCTCCTGCATCAATTCTTCGATCATCATAAAGCGTTCCTCCATCTGACGGCTGTTCTTTATATCATGAACACTTTTTTGGAGTTGTCTGACATAAGAATCACCGTAATCTTCTGAAAATACTGTTTCCTCTGCTTCAATGTAATGTAACAGTTCAACTAATTCTTCCGGCACTTCGGATTCGTTTGTTCCCTTTGTACTTAAGAATATCGTATGTCTGCCATTCTGTAAAGGACTATTTGTTTCTTTACAGATTTCTTCAAAGGTATAGCGGTATTTCCTGTCCCCAAATGGATCAAAATCACACACGAAAATCACATATGCCTCTGGTAAGGTTTCATATCCCTCAGAAGGGCATAGTTCACACATGTCGATCTGATCGTGATAATAACGGGTTCTGCGTGGCAGATTATGTTTTGGCTGGATCTGCATTTCGATATTAAATGCTTTTGAATTTCCCTTTGCATAGACATCCAGACGGATACCATGATAGTCGGGATGATAGATAAGACTTTTCTCTTTGTCTACAACAACATGATCAATCTGCATGTCAAGTGCCCGTTCTAAAAATCCTAAACAGTTGGCTTCATCTGTCATGACTGTTGTAAACATGAAATTATCTTTAATTGTAAGCTGCTGTAAGGTTCGTTTTTTCCCCATAGATAGTTTCCTCCATGCGAAGGATACCACGAGAAGACTGTAACACAAAATCATGCCTGATACAATTCGATCGCAGGATAGTTTATAGAACTTTTAGAACTGTTGTATTTCATTGAACTGAGCAAAGCAAAAACCTGAAAATTAAACTGCATTATATGAATGACAGCATCAAACAGGCATTTCTTGCATATGGCAGTGATGCCGGAGAATATACCGCATTATTTGAAAATCAGCCGTAAGATCCAGAGAAATCTCTGGGCTTACGGCTGATTTTATGATTACTGTGGTATCCTTCAGAATATATTACTGATCAGTATTCTGGCTATTAAATCGATCTAAAAATTCTTCCGCATTGCTGCAGGCAATAGCAGTGTGATGCATTTCTGTCAGAATTTTCGTATCAGAGGTATTATCCAGTAAATGTGTGATCGCATCAGAAGTGATATGCCGAATATTAAAAATATCCAGTACGGCTGCTCTTAATGCTTCAGCTTTACCTTTCTGTTGTATACCTTCCTGTTTCCCTTCTTCCTTACCGGCTTGAAACTCCTCCTGCATCAATTCTTCGATCATCATAAAGCGTTCCTCCATCTGACGGTTGTTCTTTATATCATGAACACTTTTTTGGAGCTGTCTGACATAAGAATCACCGTAATCTTCTGAAAATACTGTTTCCTCTGCATCAATGTAGTGTAACAGTTCAACTAATTCTTCCGGCACTTCGGATTCGTTTGTTCCCTTTGTACTTAAGAATATCGTATGTCTGCCATTCTGTAAAGGACTATTTGTTTCTTTACAGATTTCTTCAAAAGTATAGCGGTATTTCCTGTCCCCAAATGGATCAAAATCACACACGAAAATCACATATGCCTCTGGTAAGGTTTCATATCCCTCAGAAGGGCATAGTTCACACATGTCGATCTGATCGTGATAATAACGGGTTCTGCGTGGCAGATTATGTTTTGGCTGGATCTGCATTTCGATATTAAATGCTTTTGAAATTCCCTTTGCATAGACATCCAGACGGATACCATGATAGTCGGGATGATAGATAAGACTTTTCTCTTTGTCTACAACAACATGATCAATCTGCATGTCAAGTGCCCGTTCTAAAAATCCTAAACAGTTGGCTTCATCTGTCATGACTGTTGTAAACATGAAATTATCTTTAATTGTAAGCTGCTGTAAGGTTCGTTTTTTCCCCATAGATAGTTTCCTCCATGCGAAGGATACCACGAGAAGACTGTAACACAAAATCATGTCCGATACAATTCGATCGCAGGATAGTTTATAGAACTTTTATGTTTATTGGAACATCAGTAAACAGCAGTATTTTTGAGCGTACCACTAACAGGATGTAACACAATATACATTGTGTTACATCCTCATCATAAATATACGACTGGCATTTCGAAGTTAGTATACCACGGTATTTATGGATAAATACATGAAAACAAGGAGGTTCAAATGCTGAAATTAACGTTAAAACCGGGAGAGTACATTGATATAGGAAAAGATATCAGAGTTGTTTTTTCGGGAGGTTCTGCAAATAACATTCATCTGCTCGTAGATGCACCAAGGGAATTGGATATCGCCAGAAGTAATTCAACTACATATAAAAAGAAAAATCAGTATTTTGCTGAAAAACCAATTTCAAAAGAAGCACAAAAAGAGATAGCTGATATTCTAAAGCGGGAAAAACGTACAGAAAAAGTTATTTACAGAGTAGAACACAATCGGTAATAACACCGGGCTAACCTAGGGGCACGGTTTATTATATAACATTCGGGAAAGGAATCCCGAAACAAAAATCATATCACATGGAGGTACATATTATGGTAGTACAACACAATTTACAGGCAATGAATGCCAACAGAATGTTAGGAATCACAACAAGCGCACAGAGCAAATCCACAGAGAAATTATCATCCGGCTATAGAATCAACCGTGCAGCAGATGATGCAGCAGGACTTTCCATTTCTGAGAAAATGAGAAAACAGATCCGTGGATTAGATCAGGCATCTACAAATGCACAGGATGGTATCTCCTGCGTGCAGACAGCAGAAGGTGCATTGACAGAAGTTCATTCCATGTTACAGAGAATGAATGAGTTAGCTGTGCAGGCTTCTAATGGAACATTATCTAATGAAACAGATCGTCAGGCAATTCAGGATGAAATCGATCAGTTAGTTACAGAAATTGACCGTGTATCTGAAACAACCAAGTTTAATGATATTTATCTGTTAAAGGGCGATGGATCAGAAACAAGGACAAAAGATGTGACTACAGGTATGACGGCTGCATATAAAACTGCACCGACCAAGACAGTCGAAACGATAGCTGGTAAGACTGCTGCTGACGTTGCAGCTTTAGGTCTTTATGAAGCTGGAAGTGCAACTAAAATACAAACATTAGATGACTTAAAAGCCTTGGTTGAAGTTGGATCTGATGGAAATTTGAAATTAAAAGATGGAAAGGCTTTGTATACAGCAGCACCAGATACTACAGGTCAGTATGGCGCACAAGTGACAGCAAAAAAGGCTGATTTTGCTACTACAGTTGGAACGATTTTTACAGTTGGTTCTTCATCATTGAAAGATAGTTCTGGAAACGAGGTTAAGGATGCAGATTTAAAGAATTATTTTAATGAGGACGGAACTTATAAAGGTGGACTTTATAAAAATAATGATGCAGGTGCATCAACAGAAGTTGGTGCAGAGCAGATTAAAACTTATGTGAATGTAACAGCAGGAACCACAACGCAGGAAGATTATGAAGCAACAAAAGCCTTAGAGTTTAAATTACATGTAGGTGCAGAAAGTGCAGTCGATAACAAGATTGGTGTCAAGATTGAGGCTATGTCCGCAAAAGGAATCGGTGTTGATGTCCTTTCAGGCAGCGGACTAAAGACACAGGACGATGCAACAAATGCTATTGATACAATTTCTAATGCAATCCAGAAAGTATCTTCCCAGCGTTCTGCTCTTGGTGCAGTCCAGAACCGTTTGGAGCATACGATCGCTAACTTAGACAACGTTGTTGAAAATACCACAGCAGCAGAATCCCGTATCCGTGATACAGATATGGCAGAAGAAATGGTTACTTACTCTAAGAACAACATTCTTGCTCAGGCTGGTCAGTCTATGCTTGCACAGGCAAATCAGTCTACACAGGGCGTTCTTTCCTTATTACAGTAATTGTAACCACAACGAATATAAGTACATATGCAAAAGGAACCACTTTGGTTCCTTTTGTTTTATAAGATGCACAATCGGAATCTTTTGAAAAGAAACTTTTTTGACTTGATTTTCGAGAGAACATGAAGATGTCTGGGAGGAAAATATATGCAATTACAAAATGAAGTACGATATAAAGATGAATCATTTTATATTGGAAATGGGACATTTGTAACATCTGATATTTGTATTCCTTTAAATGCAATTTCTACGATCAAAGTTCAAGGAAAGAAAACGATCAATCTCAATCTGGTTCTTCCTATGATAGCGATTGGGGTGCTGTTATTATTGATCCCTTCTTTGCGGATTGCAGGATGTTTTCTTTTTGCTTGTGGATTGATAACATTAGGATGTTTGTTCCTGGTTCGATATCTGGATAAATATGGTCTTGTGATCCAGGTAAATTCCGGAGTATCATATCTGTTTGAACATGAAGATTTAGAGTTTATACGAAAAATAGCAGATATCATTAGAAAGGGGTTAGATGATTCAATGAAGAATACGACATTTGTGGATATGAGTAATTCTATGATCAAACCAAATTTTAATGGCAATCCATCATTTCAGAATTTTGGGGAAAATAACCAATTTGACAATACCATGATAACTGGTAGTACAGGAGAGGCTAGAAAGGATTCACGCGATACGATTTCAAATACGACTGTAAATGCTTTTTCTGAAGAAGAATGGCATAAAATGGAAACATATTTTCATAAGCGTGCAGCAGATCTTGGTGAGGGGAATCAGGCTTATCTGCCATGTAAGAAGATGGAATTATGTGCAAGAAAAAAGGATCTTCAAGGTCTGTGGAAATTGATGAAAGGTATAGGCAAAACAACATTAGTCACTGTGCTTGAGAAAATGTCAGAATCTGGCGTGGAAGCAATATTCCGTAAACTGATCAGCATGATGCCAAAATAAAATGTTGTTAGACTCATGGAGAACTAAATAAAATGATAGCTATGAAATGAAGCGGCCAGCTTAGAGAATGGATGGTATGTTTGACATATTGCCAAAATTCAGAGCTGGTCATTTTTTTATGCGAAAATATGTTTTGCAAATACATAGTATTTGCAAAACAAAAGAATCCATGTTACACTCAGAAAAAGCATATTTTCTAAACTTCAAATCAAGAAATCTGTTAAATTCTAAACATTCAGAAAACCCATGCTTTTAAATCCAAAAAACAAAAAAGAGCAGGGGTACTGAAGACTCCTGCATCATAAGGAGGACAAGAAATGACAGAAGCAAAAGTAAACCGGAAGTATAAGGACACCATATTTCGTATGCTGTTTAAAGAGAAAGAGAATCTTTTAAGTTTGTACAATGCGGTAAATGGAACATCGTACGTTGATACAGATGGATTAGAGATCACGACTTTGCAGGATGCGGTATATATGAACTACAAAAACGATGTTTCATTTGTATTTGATTTTGAACTGAATTTGTATGAACATCAGTCCACTGTCAATCCCAATATGCCATTGCGGGATCTGATCTACGTTACAACAGTCTTACAGGGCATTATCCGAGATGAGGATTTTTATAGTTCAAAGCTGATCAAACTGCCGACACCGAGATTTGTAGTCTTTTATAACGGTACAGAACCACAACCGCACAAGCAGATATTAAGATTATCAGATGCCTATGAAAAACAGTTAGATCTGCCGGAATTAGAATTATGTGTTACAGTTTATAATATAAACTATGAAGAAAATAAAGAGTTGTTAGAAGCGTGCAAGGTATTGAAAGAATATGCACAATATGTAGCGATGGTTCGAAAATTTGCAATGGAAAAACCACTTGCAGAAGCAGTAGAACAGGCAGTCGATACCTGCATAAAAAACGGTATCTTAGAAGATTTTCTAAGGAAGAACCGAGCGGAGGCGATAGAAATGAGTATTTTTGAATATGATGAAGAAAAGCATTTGACGAGTGAGAGGGAAATCTGGAAGCAGGAAGGTATTTTAGAAGGACGGAAAGCTGGGATTCACGAAGGAAGGCAAGAAGGCGAATCCAGATTAGCAAAATTATTAGAGTTAATGCTACAAGGGAATAAAAAGGACAATGTAGAAAAAGCACTTGCAGATGCAGAGTATCGAGAAAAATTATACAAAGAATATCACTTATAACATTCGAACTGGGTAACACTGAGTATATGCGGCAAAGCATTTGACAAATAACTAAAAAAACGATATACTTAAATCTCCGAGCAGCCGGGGTGGCAGCGGTACCCTGTATCAGCAATCCGCTATAGCTGAGGTGATATTCTGCCGAGGGTCTTTTGATTGCAAAGCTGCCCTTTATAAGTGGCGATGACGCTTGGGTCTTGCGCAACAGGAATTTACGAACCGGGTCAGGTCAGGAATGGAGCAGCCCTAAGTAAACACTCTTGTGTGCCGTGAGGGTGCCTGGGCTGAGTTAACTGTAAAGGTAACGTTTGTGATCAGGATTCGAAGCAGGATGCTCGGTTTAAAATGTTTATAATAATGATATACAAATCCCCATTTGACATATAAATGTCAGATGGGGATTTTTGCTGACTGAAAAACTGGTCAATACAGATGAAAACACATATCTCTATAATAGAAAATATATGATATGAAAAGTCAATTCTTAGATAGAATCAAATTCCTTCAAAATTTCTTCATCCGGTGCTTCTGTAAGCAGACTTACAACAATAATGAATACACAGGCAACTAAGAATGCCGGAAGTAATTCATAAACGTTCCAAGCACCACCAATCGGACGTACCAGATATTTCCAGATAAATACCATAGCACCACCGGAGATCATGCCGGCAAGCGCACCAAAGCGGTTCGTTCTTCTCCAGAAAAGAGAAAACAGCATAACCGGACCAAAAGAAGCTCCAAATCCTGCCCATGCAAAGGATACAATACCGAAAACAGAACTGTTCGGATCTCTTGCAATAATGACACCGATAACGGCGATGATGATAACCGTAAGACGGGCGGACAACATTTTCGCTTTTTGTGACATATCAAGATGAAGCACTTCTTTTAAAATATTTTCAGAAATACTAGATGAAGCAGCTAAAAGCTGGGAATCTGCTGTTGACATCGTAGATGCAAGGATTCCGGCAAGGATCACGCCTGCTAAGAGTACAGCGATAGTACTGTGCTGGCTTAATAACTGTGCAGTTTTGATGATCAGTGTTTCAGAATTTGATCCTTCAAGCACCTCTAAAGCACCATTTTTTGTCATGCTGTATCCAACAATACCGATGAATACGGCAACTGCCATGGAAATGACAACCCAGATAGAAGCAACCCTTCTTGAAAGCGTTAATTTACGTTCATCTTCAATCGCCATAAAACGAAGAAGGATATGTGGCATACCAAAGTAACCAAGCCCCCATGCGATCGTAGATACAATGCTGATAAAACCATAATTGTTAGCGGTATTATTTGCTGCATCATGGATATGTGTCAAAGAAAGATATCCCGGAAGGGCAGATGCATTAGCCATAACAGCATCTAAACCGCCTGCAGTTGATACTCCAAAACATACTACGATAATCAAAGCAATCGTCATAACGATACTTTGGATAAAATCGGTAGTACTTGCTGCTAAAAATCCGCCTAATGCTGTATAGCCAACGATAACAATGGCACTGATGATCATGGCTGGCAGGTAAGAAATACCAAATAAGCTGGAAAACAGCTTTCCGCAGGCTGCAAAGCCGGATGCAGTGTATGGAATAAAGAAAATTACGATAATAATGGCAGAAATACCTAATAAAGTGTGACTTTTATCACGGAAACGATTGGAAAAGAAATCCGGTACTGTGATGGCATTTCCGGCAACGGCTGAATAACGGCGCAGACGTTTTGCAACGATCAGCCAGTTTAAATAAGTTCCGATTGCAAGACCAATGGCTGTCCAGCCCGCATCTGCAATACCGGTTAAATAAGCTACTCCCGGAAGTCCCATCAACAGCCAGCTGCTCATATCTGAAGCCTCAGCACTCATTGCTGTTACAAGAGGTCCTAATTTACGTCCCCCTAAATAGAAGTCGTTTACATCATTTGTTTTTTTGGAAAACCAGATACCAATGCCTATCATGCCAAGCAGGTAGACAAGGATAACTATGAAAATTCCTACTGTTGTTCCTGTCATATTTCTCTCCTTTTTTTGTTTTTTCATGGAAACTGCAAAAAAATACTTTTTTCGATATCTCATGCAAAAATCCTATGCTAGTATAGCATTTTTGCATAAATATCACAATAAAAATAAATAGGTGTTGACAAAATAATATTATACAGTATATAGTATTAAATATAAAATAGTATTGCACATAAAATAATACTATATGGCAAGGAGTGATGGAATGGTATTTAACACAGGGGCAGCATTATTAGACGCGATCGTTCTTGCTGTTGTTGCCAAGGAAGAAGAAGGGACATATGGATACCGGATCACACAGGATGTCCGTAAAGCGATCGATATATCTGAATCTACATTATATCCAGTATTAAGACGTCTACAAAAAGACAGGTATCTGGCTGTCTACGATTTAGAATGTGGAGGGCGAAACCGCAGGTACTATAAACTGACAGATGCAGGTGCAGTAAAATTAGAAGACTATAAAAGAGAATGGGCAGATTATTCAAAAAAAATATCCAGCCTGTTTTCAGGAGAGGAGTTAGAATGAACAGAAAGGAATTTCTAAAACAGCTGGAGGAACTGTTAAGTGACATACCCGAAGCGGAACGCAGAGATGCGATGAATTATTATCAGAATTATTTTGATGATGCCGGAGTTGAACAGGAACAGACAATTTTAGAAGAACTTGGTTCGCCGGAAAAGGTAGCAGAGAGTATCAAAAGAGATCTGTTTGGAGAGAACTACGATGCTTATGTAAAAGCAAAGCAGGAAAAACAGCAGGAAACGATCGAAAAACAGCAGCGTGAGAATCGGACACTGCGAAATATACTGATCGTTGTTGCCTTAGTACTTACCTTTCCCATCTGGATTGGTCTTGTCGCATTAGCATTTGGCATTTTAGTTACGGTTTTTGCAGGTTTGTTTGGTGTTGCAGTTGCAGTCATTGCGGTTGTGGCAGCGTGTCTGTTTGCAGGTGTTGCTGTAACAGTCATCGGTATGATCAAGGCAGTTGCAGGATTTCCGGCAGTTGGGCTGATCGTCATAGCGGGTGGACTGCTGGTATTTATGATCGGCATCTTAGGAGTTGTTGCATTGGTATGGATCTTTGGAAGAATTTTCCCATGGCTGATACGTGCGATTGTCAGACTGTGTAAAAGACCATTTCAGAAAAGGGGGGCTTCAATATGAAAATTTTCACAAAAATATGCCTGATCATCAGCGCAGTATGTTTAGGGCTTGCCATCGTATGCTTAGGTGTAGGAACAGCACTTGGCAGTGGCGTGAGGGAAGTAAAACAGATGGCAGATAATGGTGAACTTGATATGGGTAACTGGCATATTGGCAACTGGGGATTTTATTATGGTTCAGATGAAACAGATACGGTGAACCAGACAGGAACTCTTTCAAAAGAGGATATAGATTCACTGGAAATTGATCTTGATTACGGAGAGATTTATTTGGAAAAAAGTGAATCCGAAGATATTGAGATCAAAGTAAATGCACCGGAATCGTTTCGTTATAAATGCGAAAACAATGACGGAACTCTTCTGTTAAAAAGTAAAAATTCTTCAAGAAAGTGGCGTAATTCTGAAATTACAATTACAGTTGCTATTCCAAGTGGAATGGAATTTGATGAAGTAGATATAAATACAGATGCAGGCAGAGTGGAAAGCAACTGTGAATTAGTGGCAGATATGATCGACCTGAATGTGGATGCCGGGGAATTGGTGGCAGAAGATGTAGAAGCTGATGATGTATCAATCGATATCGGAGCAGGAAGAGTTGAGATTGACAATTTAGAGGCGGATACTTTAAAGGTAGACTGTGGAGTCGGAAAAGCAGAGATTTCCGGCACAGTTTCCGATAAAGTTAAAGCAGACTGTGGTGTTGGAAGCGTTTTGATGCACCTTGACGGAAAGGAGGAAGATTACGATTATAAGATCAGCTGTGGTCCGGGATCAGTTAACGTAAATGGTGAAACCTATCGTTCCCTTTCTACGGACAAAAAGATCAATAATCATAGTGACAGAGAAATTGATTTGGATTGCGGTATCGGTGAAATTGAAGTATTATTAAGTGAATAACAGGAGGTAAAGGATATGGAACAGAAAAGATTATATAAATCATCAACAAATCGGGTATTATGTGGTGTATGCGGTGGAATCGGAGAATATTTTAATATTGATCCTACGATCATCCGTTTAATATTTGTATTATTTATATTTGGAGTAGGAAGCGGACTTCTGGCATATATTGTTGCGGCGATCATCATGCCGGAGCAGAAATATTAAAACAGATGATTCGTAACGGAATTTATACAGATGGAAGAATTCTGCCGTTTGGTAATGGAACGATCTGTCTGAAACGTATCAGAAACCGGGATGATAAGCATATCCGCATATACCGGAAACATGCAGAAGACGGCTCTTATCTATTGTGTATGGTATCAGGGATAGAAAATAATGAGCCGGCATACCGGGCAGCCGTAACAGGCTGGTTTCGGGAATATGCGAGAGTACATCTGAAAGAAAAAGCAGACTTTTATGCAAAAGAAATGCAGGTGACTTTTAATCGGATAGCGATCAAAGAGCAGAAAACCCGCTGGGGAAGCTGCAGTTCGAAAGGGAATATCAATTTCAACTGGAAACTGATGCTGATGCCGGAACAGATACAGGATTATGTGGTTGTACATGAACTCGCGCACCGCATTCAGATGAATCATTCGGAAGCCTTCTGGCAGATCGTGGAGTCCATTCTGCCGGAGTACCAGACATGTATACAGTGGATGCGGAAACATGAGAGAGAGATTATGCAATATTAAGAAAAGTGCCGGAAACCATTGATTTTACGAACAAAATCACGATTCCCGGCACTTTTTCACATACCGCAGACGGCGGGATTCGAACCCGCGTGCCGGTTGCCCGGCTAACTGATTTCGAGTCAGCCCCGTTATGACCACTTCGATACGTCTGCATACTGGTGTAGCGGTAAAACTGCTACCCGGTAACTATACCATATAATTTCATACAGTTCAATAAAGAAAGTTGTATAAGATAAAAAAATATACTATAATAAATTGTAAATTGTTTTTTCATCCAACAGAAAAAGAGAAAGGACTGCATGACTTATGAAACGAATTGGTATGTTGACAAGTGGTGGTGACTGCCAGGCATTAAATGCAGCAATGCGTGGGGTAGTCAAGGGGTTAAGTAATAATGTTGATGAATTGGAAGTATATGGTTTTTATGATGGATATAAAGGTCTGATCTATGGAAAATACAGACTGCTGACAGCAGCGGATTTTTCAGGAATCCTTACAAAAGGCGGCACGATCTTAGGATCTTCCAGACAGCCGTTTAAACTGATGAGAGTACCGGATGAAAATGGTCTTGATAAGGTAGAAGCGATGAAGCAGACCTATTACAAATTAAATCTTGACTGTTTAGTCATTCTTGGGGGAAATGGTACACAGAAAACAGCCAATCTGCTTCGGGAAGAAGGCTTAAATATCATCCATCTGCCGAAGACGATCGATAATGACATCTATGGCACAGATGTGACATTTGGTTTCCAGAGTGCGATCAATATTGCAGCAGAAGCCATCGATTGTATCCATACGACAGCCGCATCCCATAACCGCGTATTTATTGTGGAAGTCATGGGACATAAAGTAGGCTGGCTGACACTTTATGCAGGAATTGCAGCAGGTGCAGATATCATTCTTTTGCCGGAGATCCCATATGATATCGACAAGGTGACAGAAGCGATCCAGAAACGTACCAATGCAGGAAAAGGATTTACGATCCTTGCAGTCGCAGAAGGTGCGATCTCCAAAGAAGATGCACAGCTTACAAAGAAAGAATATAAAAAGAAATTAGAAAAATCTCCATACCCTTCTGTATCGTATGAGGTAGCAGAGAGAATCAGGGAAAAAACAGGAACCGAAGTGCGCGTGGCAGTTCCGGGACATACACAAAGAGGGGGAAGCCCATGTCCGTATGACCGTGTACTCTGCAGCCGTTTAGGTGCAGCAGCAGCACAGGCAATCTTAGAAGAAGATTATGGTTATATGATCGCTATGATCAATAATAAGACAACCCGTGTTCCACTTGGCGATGTAGCCGGAAAATTAAAAACAGTAGAACCGGATTCCCAGATCATCAAAGAAGCAAAGACCATGGGAATCAGTTTTGGAGATTAAACTAGAATAGTGAGGAATTGTCATGTCTTATACTGCGCTGTATAGAAAGTTCCGTCCGCAGGAATTTAAAGATGTTAAGGGACAGGATCATATTGTGACAACATTAAAGAACCAGATTGAAGCTGACAGGATCGGACATGCATATCTGTTTTGTGGAACAAGAGGAACCGGTAAAACAACGATTGCGAAAATATTTGCAAAAGCAGTCAACTGTGAACATCCGGTAGATGGAAGCCCCTGTGGGGAATGTGCGTCATGCAAAGCGGTGGCAGATGGAACGTCCATGAATGTCATCGAGATCGATGCAGCGTCTAATAACGGTGTGGAAAGCATCAGAGAGATTCGTGAAGAAGTCACGTACCGTCCTACAGAGGGCAAATATAAAGTCTACATCATCGATGAAGTGCATATGCTTTCTATCGGGGCGTTTAATGCGCTTCTTAAGACCTTAGAAGAACCGCCTTCTTATGTGATCTTTATTTTAGCGACAACGGAAGTGCATAAGATACCGGTGACGATCCTTTCAAGATGCCAGCGGTATGACTTTAAACGTATTTCTGTAGAGACAATCTATGAGCGTTTAGAAGAGTTATTAGAAAAAGAACAGATCACAGCAGAAGAAAAAGCCATCCGCTACATTGCCAAGGCGGCTGATGGAGCGATGCGTGATGCCTTAAGTCTTTTAGATCAGTGTATTGCCTTCTATTTAGGGCAGACACTGACATATGATAAAGTATTAGAAGTGCTTGGAGCCGTCGATACAGAAGTATTCAGCAGTCTGTTAGATAAAGTACTGCGGCAGGATGTATCAGGTGCGATGGCAAGTGTGGAAGAACTGATTGCAGATGGCAGGGAATTAGGACAGTTTGTGATAGATTTCACATGGTATCTGCGGAATCTTTTACTTTTAAAAAGTTCAGATGAGATGAGCGAAGCATTAGATATGTCTTCCGAGAATATGGAAAAGCTCAAAGAAGAAGCAGGACAGATGGAAGAAGAAACCATTATCCGGTATATCCGTATTTTTTCAGAACTTTCTAATCAGATCAAATATTCGACACAGAAAAGAATATTGCTTGAGATCGCTCTGATCAAACTTTGCAGACCGCAGATGGAACAGGATTATAGTTCCATAATAGGCAGATTAGAACAGCTAGAAAAAAAGATCGAACAGAGTGTGCCCGTTATGGCGGCAAATACCATAACAGTTGACAGACAGCAGCAGTCTGTGGTACAAGAAAAGCCAGTGCTGCCAAAAGCAGTTCCGGAAGAAGTGGAACAGGCAGTCAAAAACTGGCGGAACATCGTATCTTCCATGCCGGGACTATCAAAAAGCTATCTAAGCAAAGCCAGACTGACATTAGGCGGGGGCAATGAACTTGTCGTTGTATTTGATGATCCGATGGCAGCAGGATATTTTACAAGGGAAGAAGAAAGAAAGCAGTTAGAAGATACGATCGCAGAACATATCGACAGGCAGGTAGCTGTGATCATCAAAGAAAATGATACGAACCGTCCATTTGAGGATTCTCATGTGGATTTAGAGCAGGTGATCCATATGGATATTACCTACGAAGATGAATAAACAGCATTGCAGCTATGGAAAGTGCACAATAGTTGTGCAGAAACAGAAAACAGGAGGAAATGAAATGGCAAAAAGAGGTGGATTTCCGGGTGGAATGCCGGGAAATATGAATAATCTTATGAAGCAGGCACAGAAGATGCAGCGTCAGATGGAAGAAGCACAGAAAGAGTTAGAGGAAAAAGAAATCACAGCTACAGCAGGTGGTGGAGCTGTTGAAGTTACTGTATCCGGTAAAAGAGAGATCACAAAGATCAAATTATCAGAAGAAGTTGTAGATCCTGATGATATTGAAATGTTAGAAGATCTGATCATGGCTGCAACAAACGAAGCACTTCGTCAGCTAGAAGATTTTTCAGCATCATCCATGTCTAAGATCACAGGTGGAATCGGCGGCGGATTAGGCGGTCTGCCATTCTAGGAGCATAGAAAAATGGATTATTACAGTAAACAGATCAATAAGCTGGTACAGGAACTTTCAAGTCTTCCCGGAATCGGAAGTAAGTCCGCACAGCGTCTTGCATTCCATATTTTAAATATGCCAAAGGAAAATGTAGAACAGCTTTCAAATGCGATCATGGAGGCACGGAATAATGTGCGTTACTGCAAAGAGTGTTTTACATTAACAGACGAAGAACTCTGCCCGATCTGCAGGAATCATGAGCGTGACCATCATACGATCATGGTGGTAGAAAACAGCAGGGATTTAGCGGCATATGAGAAAACCGGCAAATATGAGGGAGTATATCATGTACTGCATGGAGCCATTTCCCCGATGTTAGGGATCGGTCCCGGAGATATCCGTTTAAAAGAATTGATGCAGCGGCTTCAGGGAGATGTAGAAGAAGTGATCATTGCAACGAATTCAAGTTTAGAGGGGGAAACGACTGCCATGTATATCAGTAAACTGATCAAGCCTACCGGAATCCGTGTGACGAGGATCGCAAGCGGAGTTCCAGTCGGAGGAGATCTAGAATATATTGATGAAGTCACACTGCTTCGTGCATTAGAAGGCAGAAGAACACTTTGAATAAGAGAAAGATAGAAACACGTTGGATTTTTAGATCTGACGTGTTTTTTTGTCGATATATTTTCAATGCCGCTTCCAAGGATTTCCAAAATATTTAAATAACCTGTGTTAAGGTTAAAGTCGGAACAAAACGTGATGTCTGCAAAGTGGGACAGGCTTTTTGCAGATGACAGGATATAGGAAGAAGGGGTAGAAGATGATTGAGATTATACAGCAGACAGAGAAAAAAGAAGAAAAATCAGAAGGCAGACTGCCGAATAATATACGTCAGATAGGAAACCCTGAAAAAGATTTCCGGATTTATATGGAAGATTATGTGTATACATATCTGCATCCGGCACAGATACAAGGCATGGAGATCGTGATCGTTCCAAGGCTTTTGATCTTATTAGGCGAGATCAATCATTTTGCAGACCGGAGTTGTGCATTTATCAGCGGTGCGGTCTCAGTGGAAAATGACGGAAAAACAGAAGGACTTCCCGAATTAAATGACCGGACATGGAGAGAGATACACAGAGAAATAGGTCAGTTTTTTGAAAAATGTGAGATCGTAGGCTGGGTATTAGATATTCCAGGCAATACCTTAGCCGTAACAAAAGAAATGGAAATCGTACACAGAAAGAACTTTGTCAGCCCATATCAGTTTTTCTTTTTAATGGATTCAAAAGAACGCGAAGAAGCATTTTATACATGGAAAGAAGGACAACTGACCAGAAAAGAAGGGTATTTTATCTATTATGAAAAAAATCCGCAGATGCAGGAATATATGATCAGTAAGCGGGAGGCAATGTATGGAAAAGAACCGGTCATAGAACAGGTGTCAGATGAAGCGGCAAGAAATTATCGTGCGATGATGTTAAAAAAGAAAGAGCATACCTATAAACGGGGAATGGGGTTTCTTTCTTATCTGACCTCGATATTGATGGTCGTTGTATTGTCGTCTGTCAGCGTTGTGCTGATTTCTTATATTCACAGAATGGATTCGATGGAGCAGGCAATATCGACAATGTCAGAAGGCATAGATGTCACAGAGGAAGAAAAAGAAAATGAAAAGAATCAGGTAGCAGTAGAAGCAATCAGCGGCAATGTATATCCGGTGGATGAAAGCCAGTTGGAAAAGCAGAGTGATGCACAGGGAGAGGAGCAGTCCTCAAATACTGATACACAATCCCAAAATGAGGATACAACGGCACAGGGGCAGTCAGAAGAAACAAATATGGCAGGTACAGAGCAGACAAAACAATCAGGAAATGCAGATGCCTCACAGCCGGAAAATGGGAATACAATAGCCCGGACACAGCCGGAAAATACGGAAATGACAGGCACAGACGGAGTACGGCAGTCACAGGAAAATAATACAGTGGGACAAGCAGGAAGTGCAGACATGTCTACACAGACAGGGGATACAAATGCCACAGCATCAGCAGAAACCAGCAATGCCGCTACGCAGGCAGGAAGTACGGACACAGCATCAGGAAGCAGTGAGGTATCAACACAGACAGGAAATACGGATGCAGAATCAGCCGTTGCAGCACCCCAGACATCAGCAGGGAGCAATGATACCGCATCCACACAGACAGATGCTGCCGCACAGTCGGAAGCAGCACAGACATACCGCAAGCAGGGATATTACATTGTACAGGCGGGGGACAGCTTACGACAGATCAGCTATAGTGTATATCAGACATATACTATGGTAGATGCGATCTGTAAAGCAAATCATATTACAGATCAGGATGCCATCATGGCAGGGCAAAAACTCATTCTTCCATAAAAAAATATGTGCATCTGCTTCAGATATGATATAATGAGCGAAAATGAGGACATTGCATGAGGAATCATGCATTGTGGGTAACAGGAGTACAGATGCATGGCAGACACAAGAAAACAAGGTTTCTATACCGTTGAAACTAATATAGAAGAAATGGAGGAGAAGATCCGTAAGCACCGCAGAAAAATAGCCATTACAATAGCGGTTATTGTCATTACAGTAGCAGCAGTGGCAGCGGCAGCAGGGATCTATTTCTCTTTAAAAGAGTATCAGGATTATGAAGTACGTTCAGAGATAGAACGGAATGACAGTGAAGCAACACAATATGAATTGTTTGCAGGAAATATCCTGCGTTATAATAATGATGGGGCATTTTATGCAGATATGTCAGACCGTCTGATCTGGAATCAAGCATATGAAATGCAGGTACCGGTGGTAGATATCTGTGAAAATTATGCGGTGATCGCAGATCTTCAGGGAACGCAGATCTATATTATGAATACCAGTGGTGTGCAGGGAGAGATCGAAACAAGTAAGCCGATCGAGGCGGTATGTGTAGCGAATCAGGGAACAATCGCCGTTCTGACGCAGGAAGATGGGACAAGTTATCTCGAATTATATAACAAGAGCGGGGAAAATTTAGCATCAGGAGAGATTCATCTTGAAAACAGCGGATATCCGATCGATATCGCACTTTCAAATGATGCAAAAAAACTGGCAGTTTCCATTTTAGATATCAGTAAAGGAAAAGCACAGACAACCGTTGCCTTTTATAATTTTGATTCCGTAGGGCAGAATGAAATTGATAATATCGTAGCTTCTTATTCTTATGCAGATACTGTAATGCCGGAGATCGATTTTGTATCGAATGACAGGCTGATCGCATTTGGAGATACACAGGTTATTTTATTTGAAGGCACACAGAAGCCGGAAGAAGTTTTAGTACATAAAGTAGAAAAAGAAGTAAAAAGCATATTTTATGATAAAGATTATTATGGGCTTGTATATAGTAATGGAGAATCCAATGAAAGCCACACAATGGAAGTCTATGATATGAAAGGAAAACTCTGTTTAGAGCAGAAGTTTAAGATATCCTACCAGAATATCGAGCTGCTCGAAAACCACGAGATCTGCGTGCGTGATGAATATCGCTGCGAAATCTATACATTAAAAGGTGTAAAGAAGTTTTCTTATAAATTTGATGATGAACTATACAGAGTATTTTCCGGAGGTACAGACAGAAACTATACCTTTATTTTAGACGGAGTTATGGAAAAAGTCAGATTAAAATAAAGGAGCAGATATGAACATACTAGAAATTATCGTACTTATAATAATTGCAATATGTGTATACAGAGGATATCGCATTGGTTTTCTGCGTGTGATATATTCTCTTGTCTCGTGGATATTAGTATTAACTTTTGTCACATGGGCAACCCCCTATCTTACAGATTATTTAGAAAAACATACCCCCCTGTATGGTGTTATTCAGGAGAAGTGTTTAGATTATATAGAAAAACATGCAGAAGAAAAAATACAGGAACAGGCACTTAACTATGGAGGGGATCAGACAGATGGATCTTTAGGCGCAGATATCGGGCTGCCACAGTCATTTTTAGAGGAGATCACAGGTGTTGCAGCAGGAACCGCAGATGAAATTATGAAAAGTGCAGGGATCTATGATGAACTTGCAGCATCGATCGCACATTTTATAGTAGAGGGAATCGCATTTTTTGTGGCACTGATCATAGCGGGGATCATTATGCACTGGATATCAAGTTTTTTAAACGTAATATCTCATATCCCAGTCCTTCATACGACAAATAAAGTATTAGGAGCAGGTGCGGGGGCAATCAAAGGGCTGCTGATCGTATGGTTAGCACTTTACATAGTCACCCTGTTTGCTGCAAGTGAGCAGGGAACACTTCTTTTGTCTTATGTGAAAGAAAGCAGTATATTATCCTATTTATATGAGAATAATATTCTAATGCAGATTATAACAGCGTTCTTCTAGGGAAGTTTTACGGATTTTATATGAAAATGTAAAAAAATGAAAATAATGGTTGACATTCCTGCGTAATGATGATATTATAGTCAAGCTGATGGCAGGGAACAATGAAAAAAGCATTGAAAACAATGTCGGATGCAAAAAAAATAAAATAAAAAAGTCGTTGACAAAGCGAGACAAACGTGCTATTCTATTATAGCTGTCGCAAGAAACGACAACAAATGAACATTGATAACTAAACAGTGAAATAACCTTGAAAGATTTTGAGAATCATAAGAACAGCAACGCAAGTTGCAACCTTAAAACAGTAAACATCACAGAAGTGATGAACGGAACAAGGAAAGCCAAGTTTTTCCTTGAACCAAAGATCAGACATGAACATGAGAGTTTGAT
>NZ_JACOPH010000011.1 GCF_014287635.1 Roseburia zhanii
GTGGCAGTAACACAGGGCGATGAAGCATATCCGTGATAATGATACTTCCGGATTGTAAGGAAATTTGCAGTCCGGTCAATTTGAATGACGGTGCAAGACCGATGTGGGCAGAGTAATGATCTGTCACCTGTATGGATTTTTTATTATCTGCTGATAAAAGTGTATCAATGAAATAGATACATTTTTATTGGCAGATAATGCCAACTTTATAAAAAACGGAAGGAGAGGACGGATGGGGGATACCATAATTGTGAAAGAATGGAGAAAGTTTCGCAGATATAAGGATGGAGCAGAGTATTATGGATTTAGTCAAAGCATATTTGAGCGGCTGGCTAAGGACGCAGGTGCGATTTATAAAGTAAATAAAGTTGTACTTGTTAATTGTGAAATCTTTGAAAAGTATCTGGAAAGTTTCAGACTTGAGGGGCACAGTTAGAATAATCTTTTTGTTCTAATTTTCTTGTTGACATTTTTGTCATACAAAAATATAATGGTGGTAAGGAGGAATGGGTATGTCAAAGGCAGGACGTCCAAAGGCAGATGTAAAAAAAGAAAAAGTAGTAAGTATAAGAATGAAGCCGGAGGATTATGCGAAGGTTAAGCGATATGCTGAATCCTCTAACAAAACCATTACACAAGTGATGCAGGAAGGTGTTACAAAATTGTTAGACGAAAAAGAGTAGCATCTATGAGAACTTCTCCAATCGTTGCGGAAAGGAGAAATTTTATGGCATCACGAAAAGACAAAAAAGGTAGAGTGCTCCGAAAGGGGGAATCTTTTAGAATCACTGATGAGATGTATGTTTATGCTTATACCGATCCGTTTGGTAAAAGAAGATACATATACTCAAAAGATTTGGTAAAACTTCGGGAAAAAGAAGAAAAGTTAAAACGGGATCAGATGGATGGGATTGATTCCTACGTTGCAGGCAATGCAGATCTAAACTTTTTGTTCGATAGATATATGTCTATTAAGACAGAACTTCGAGTATCGACGAAAGCTAATTATCAGGAAATGTATGACAGATACGTTAGGAATGAATTTGGGAAAAAGAAAATCGGAGAAATTAAGTTTAGTGATATTCTTTTCTTTTATAATTATCTGATTACAGAAAAGAACCTACACATTGGTTCAGTTCAGTACATTCAAAGGCTTATCCGTCCTTCGTTGGAATTAGCAGTGAGGGATAATGTTATTAGGGGAAATCCTGCGAATGGAGTGATTCAACAGCTCAAGAAAAAAACAGAAGGTGGCAGCGCATATGTCCGTCATGCATTGACCTTAGAGCAGCAAAGAGCATTTCTTTCATTTATTGATGAAAATCCGTTGTATAATCGGTGGAAACCATTGTTTACACTGCTGATTGGTACAGGGTGTAGAATTGGTGAGGTTGTAGGATTGCGATGGGAAGATGTTGATATGGAAAAGCGTGTGATTGATATTAACCATTCATTGTTTTACTTTGCAGGAAGAAGAAATAAGACTGCACAAAAATGGGTTGTCAATGAGCCTAAGACAGAAGCAGGGAAACGTGTGATACCGATGGTAGATACGGTCTACACTGCACTGGTGGAAGAAAAGTCAAGGCAGGATGAAGAAGGTATTGTATGCAAGACAAAGATTGATGAAATGACAGGCTTTATCTTTTGTAATAGATTTAATGAAATCTACACGCCGGAATCTATTAACAGGGAATTAAGAAGGATTATTGAGAATCACAATGCAACCGAGGAAGTCAGAGCTGTTAAAGAAAGACGAGAAGCAGTATTGCTTCCACATTTTACCTGTCACCATCTGAGACATACTTTTTGTACCAGATTATGCGAAGCAGATGTCCATATCAAAGTAATTCAAACCATAATGGGGCATAAGGATATTCAGACAACAATGGATATTTACGCAGAAGTAACAGAGTGGAAAAAGAAAGAATCACTCAATGAAGTTTTTAATGAAATGAAGTTATTTTAGTATTATTGAGAAGTCCTTTGGACTTCGGGTGCAACACGAAAAAGCCAAGTGCAACATAAGTGCAACAAAAGCGGGTAGGACAGTACTCAATAATACGTTATAATACAGAGCGAAAATTCAACAAAACGCTTGAATAAGCAGTAATACTTGATAATACAGGATTCTGCTTGATAATGGAGGAAAAACAGACCATCGTGGCGTGCGGAGCGGGAGCTTCCACAAAACGTGTCTGGACAGAGCCAGATCAGGATGGAACTTATCGAATCGAAAGATGCGAGAATGTCAAGGATGTCGGGCAGTATATCGAGAGAATTGATGAGATGATTGAGCGGAAGCAGAAACTTTTTGCAGAAGAATAAATGTTTTTTCTGAAATAGTAAATTAAAAATGCTGAAAATCCGGAGATTATCACAGTCCTTTTTGGGGGAAAAATAGAATATGCCATAGAATGTCTGAAAGTGATTGACTTTTGTAAAAAATTTTGATATATAATGCTGACAAAAAGAGAAAGGAAGTAAAAATCTATGTTATCACAAAAAAATATGACGAAAAAGAAATTAGAAAATATGCATCTGCAGGAAAGGATAGATCATGGCTATAGAACGGTTATTCGTATGATGTTGATTTCAGGTCTGTTTTCTATAGTGGTCATAGGTATTTTATTTGCTAACATGCAGCATCATATCAAAAATGTTACAGCGGCAGACCAGGCAGTAAAAATCTGCAGAATAAATGTGAATGCGGCAGCGAGAAATATCAGGGAAATGGCATTGAATAATGATACATCTGCTTATGATGGTTATGAGCAGACAGTAAAAAGACTGCTTACAGAAGCTGATTCCGAATTAAAGATTTTAAAGAAAACCGGAGTTGTTCCGGAAACTAACTATGAAGAATATTCATCAGCACTTTCTGACTGGGGGAACATTGGCTATTCTATTATAGAAAAAATTAAAAGTGGTGACAAAGAACAGGCGGTTGATTCGATTCTTACTGATTGTACACCTGCATTAAACAAAGTAGTGGAAATTGCGATAAAATTAGACGAGATGACAGATGAAGCAAGCAATCAGTCTGTCAGGACCACCGTTATTTTTGCTGTGGCAGGAATTGTATGTATCATTGTGTGCTTAGCTTTCGCATGGGTGCTGACAAAGAAAACCAGTAAAAAGGTACTTGGAACGATCCTGGAACCACTACAGGCGGTTGAGGCAGTTGCAAAGGAATTGACAGAAGGAAATTTACACAGTACGCTGGAGTATCGTTCAGAAGACGAAATCGGCAGACTGGCACATAGTATGCGTAAATCAATTCGTATTTTGGGAAGTTACGTAGACGACATTGGTCGTGCAATGAAAATGTTTGCAGATGGAAATTTTGATGTTCAGCCAGAAGTAGAGTGGAGAGGAGATTTTGTCGACATTTTAAATTCTTTTATGGTGTTTGAGGACAGTATGGCAGAAACGATCAAAGGAATTCAGAATGTTTCAGGTGAGGTTTCGAGTGCGGCAGACCAGGTGGCATCAAGTTCCAATGATCTTGCAGATGGCGCTACAAATCAGGCTGCAGTTGTTGAAGAACTGACGGCAACAGTTACGGGTGTTTCTGAACAGGTAAAAAAGAATTCACAGTCAGCCAAGGAAATCAGCGAAAGAGTTGATGAACTTGGAGATGCTATTTCAGTGAGCAATGGCAAGATGCATGAAATGGTTGATTCCATGCATGAGATCAGCGATGCATCAAAAGAAATTGATAAGATCATTGCAACAATCAATGAAATTGCATCCCAGACAAATCTGCTTGCGTTAAATGCTTCAATCGAAGCTGCAAGAGCAGGAGAGGCCGGAAAGGGATTTGCTGTTGTAGCAAATCAGGTAAATGTATTAGCAGATCAAAGTGCCCAGGCAGCAAAGGAATCTGCAACATTGATCGAAACATCTGTAAAAGCTGTGGAAAAGGGAATGATGATCGCTGGACAGACTGCGACACAATTAGAAGAGGTTGCCGAGAGTTCTAAGGCAATTACGAAGGAAGTTACAAATATTGCAGAAACGTTAGATACACAGACAACAGAAATCCAGCAGATCAATGAAGGAATCGAACAGATCAATGATGTCGTACAGACAAATTCAGCAACAGCTGAGGAATGTGCGGCTGCTAGTCAGGAGATGAGCAGTGAAGCAGACAACCTGCGTGAAATGATCCAAAAATTTAAGGTTGCAGAAGATAAAAGGAATATATAAGTACTTTACATATACCGGATATAAATAGCATCTGTCTGAGGAAATGATGTAAAGAACTGAAAAAATACTGAAAAAATACAAAAAAAATCTTGACATCCAAAAAAGTCAGTGCTATAACATCATTTAACAGAAAGCGAAATGCAAAGAACAGAACAAGGCATTTCAGATACAGGTATTTTAGAGAGCTGTCGGATGATGCAAGGCAGTATATCGATCTGAAAGGTTATCCTCTGCGAGCAGCGCACTGAAATTTCAAACTATAGAAAGTATAAGTGTCGCCGGTTCCTGACCGTTAATACAGGGCTTATTATTGATATGTAGATGCATACAAAGATAAGGCTGAGAGGTCGCATCATGAAGCGGCAAGCAAAGTGGTAACGCGGAAATCAATGAGGTTTTCGTCTTTGACACCGGAAGGTGAAAAAGATGAGAATCTCTTTTTTACTATATAGGAAATTCCGTTGGAATTCCCTATATAGTAAAAGCAAGCAAGCTTGCAAAGATGCGCACCTCGCGGAGAGGAAAATTATGCTATGCATCCGCGAGGGCGCGAGAGTGTGCGGCAAGTGCACACTTATTCAAATTGGATAATTCTCATAGAGCATGAAAGCTTTCTGAAAAACATACAATTCTAATAAACCCGTGGCGAAACTGCCACAGATACAGAAAGGGAGTAGGAGAAATGAATGGTTTAGTAATAATCTTAATCGGAATTGTAGTACTTGGTGCAGGTTACCTGCTGTATGGACGCTGGCTGGCAAATAAATGGGGAATTGACCCAAATGCAGAAACACCGGCTGTTAAGATGCAGGACGGCGAAGATTATGTACCTTCCTCAAAGTTTACCGTATTTTCACATCAGTTTTCTTCCATCGCAGGTGCAGGTCCTGTGACAGGACCGATCTTAGCATCCGTATTCGGATGGGTTCCGGTACTGTTATGGTTGATCGTTGGTGGTTTGTTCTTCGGAGCAGTACAGGATTTTGGTGCCCTGTATGCATCTGTTAAGAATGAAGGAAAATCAATGGGAATGATCATTGAGAAGTACATAGGAAAGACCGGAAGAAAGTTATTTATGTTATTCTGCTGGCTATTTACACTGCTTGTTATTGCAGCATTTACAGACATGGTTGCCGGTACGTTCAATGCTTTTCCGGCAGATGCAAGCGGCGTGGCAGTTACAGATCCTGTATTTGCAAATGGTGCAGCAGCAACCGTTTCCATGTTATTTATCGTAGTTGCGATCATCATGGGACTTGTGACAAAGAAATTTACAGATATGCATGATGTAGTAAAAGGAGTACTTGCCGTTGTATTGATCGTTGTTATGTTTGCAATCGGTATGCAGCTTCCGATTTATTTAGGCAAGAATGCATGGATCGGAATCATCATGGTCTATCTGTTTTTAGCGTCTGTACTTCCAATGTGGCTTTTGATGCAGCCGAGAGATTATATGACAACTTATATGTTACTTGGTATGATCATCGGTGCAGTTGTTGGTATCGTCGTAGCGCATCCGTCCATGCAGTTAAATGCATTTAACGGATTTGTGATCGGAGAAGGTGCAGCAAAATCTTATCTGTTCCCGACTTTATTTGTAACGATCGCATGTGGTGCCGTATCAGGATTCCATAGTTTAGTATCATCAGGAACATCTTCAAAGACCATCAGCAATGAAAAAGATATGCCAATGGTAGGTTACGGTGCAATGGTTGTTGAATCTTTACTTGGTATCGTGGCATTAGTTGTTGTCGGTGCTGTAGCAGTCAACGGAACAAAACCGGACGGAACACCATTCTCCATCTTTTCATCCGGTGTTGCAGGATTCCTTGAAATGCTTGGTGTTCCTGTAGATGTTGCAACTGTATTTATGACCATGTGTGTATCCGCATTAGCATTGACATCCTTAGATTCCGTAGCAAGGATCGGACGTATGTCATTCCAGGAATTATTTTATGAAGATACCACAGATCCAGAAAAAATGGGGGCTGTACGCAAACTGCTCACAAATAAATATTTTGCAACAGTCATTACACTGTTCTTCGGATTCCTTTTGACATTAGGCGGATATAACAACATCTGGCCACTGTTTGGTTCAGCAAACCAGTTACTAGCTGCAATGGTATTGATCGCACTTGCCGTATTCTTAAAAACAACAGGACGTACCGGCTGGACATTATACATTCCGATGTTTATGATGTTAGCAGTTACCTTTACAGCATTAGTTCAGAAAACGGTCGCATTAGTCAGAAATATCGGTGCAGGTCAGGCTACATTCCTTGTAGACGGACTTCAGTTAATTGTTGCACTGCTGTTAATGGTTCTTGGAGTTTTAGTAGCATACAGTTGTTTGAGAAAATTGTTTGGAAAGAACGAAAGTGCAGAATAATCAGTGATATATGATAGAAGATGTTGTGTTTTGAAGGGAAGCTGTGATGGCTTCCCTTTCTTATTTCATTAACTGTTTCCTCTTGACACAGTGTATTGTGAAAATTATAATAAACTTTGAATGCAAAAGAATAAACACAGACATGGTCTGTGATATATGGTAGGGATCATTACCATATTATATAGAAGAAATTGGAGGAAATCTCATGGCATTAGCAAAGAAACCCGTAACCGGAATGAAAGATATTTTACCGGAGGAAATGCAGATCCGTGATTATGTGATTGGCGTGATCAAGGATACTTACCGCAGTTTTGGTTTTACACCGATCGACACTCCATGTATGGAGAGCATTGGAAATTTGAGCAGCAAACAGGGCGGCGAGAATGAAAAACTGATTTTTAAAGTATTAAAAAGAGGTGAAAAGTTAAAATTAGAAACAGCAGAAAGTGAAGCAGATTTAGTGGATATGGGTATGCGCTATGATTTGACACTTCCATTAGCAAGATTTTATTCAAACAATGCGAATAACCTGCCATCTCCGTTTAAGGCATTACAGATCGGAAGTGTATGGAGAGCAGACAGACCGCAGAGAGGACGCTACCGCCAGTTTACACAGTGCGATATCGATATCTTAGGAGAACCATCAGATTTAGCAGAGATCGAACTGATCCTTGCGACTACCACAACATTAGGAAAGTTAGGATTTAAAAATTTTGAGATCCGTATCAATGAACGCCGTATCTTAAAAGCAATGGCTGCATACAGCGGATTTTCAGAAGATGCCTATGATGAGATATTTATTACCTTAGATAAGATGGATAAGATCGGATTAGATGGCGTGGCAGAGGAATTAACAGGAGCAGGTCATGCAAAAGAGTCCGTAGATAAATATTTAGATTTGTTTAAAATCGTAGACAATGAGCCGGATGGAGTCAAAGCCATCGGTATGTTAGCAGATAAATTAGGAGATTTCTTGGAAGATGAAGTAAAACAGAATCTTGTAGAGATCATTGAAAGTGTAGAAAAGACAAAAGCAGCCGATTTTAAAATGGTATTTGATCCGACCTTAGTACGTGGAATGGGTTATTATACGGGCACGATCTTTGAAATCGCAATTCCGGAATTTGGCGGAAGCTGCGGAGGTGGTGGACGTTATGATAAGATGATCGGCAATTTTACCGGCAATAATGTTCCTGCCTGTGGATTTTCCATCGGATTTGAGCGTATCATCCTGCTTTTGATGGAACAGGGATTTCAGATTCCGGAGCAGCCAAAGAAGATCGCATATCTGATCGAAAAGAATTATCCGGCAGATAAACTTTGTGAAGTGATTGGAAAGGCACAGGATGCAAGAAAAAATGGGCAGCATGTTTTAGTTGTCCGCATGAATAAGAACAAGAAGTTCCAGAAAGAAAAATTGACCGCAGAAGGTTATGAAGAATTTGAAGAATTTTTCAATCGATAGGAAAGAACAAAGGATCAGGAGGAAATAAATAAGATGGCAGAGTCAATGAACGGCTTACACAGAAGCCACAGATGTACAGAAGTGTCCAGCCAGGACATCGGAGAAACCGTAACCGTTATGGGATGGGTACAGAAACGACGGAATTTAGGAGCATTGATTTTTATAGATTTAAGAGATCGTTCCGGTATCTTACAGGTTGTATTTGATGAAAACAGTGTAGGAAAAGAAGGGTTTGAAAAAGCGGGCA
Source organism: Roseburia zhanii (assembly GCF_014287635.1). Lineage (GTDB taxonomy): Bacteria > Bacillota > Clostridia > Lachnospirales > Lachnospiraceae > Roseburia_B > Roseburia_B zhanii. The sequence continues at coordinate 8,314 of NZ_JACOPH010000011.1, forward strand.
CATTAAGGAGCGAGTATGTGATCGCAGTCACAGGTAAAGTGCAGCAACGTGCTGCCGCTGTCAATGAAAACTTAAAAACAGGCGATATCGAAGTAATCGCAGAGCAGATCCGTATTCTCTCAGAAGCAGAAACACCGCCATTCCCGATTGAGGAGAACAGCCAGACAAAAGATGAAGTACGATTAAAATACCGTTATTTAGATCTTAGAAGACCGGACATCCAGAAGAATCTGATGTTGAGAAGTAAAGTGATCTATCTGATGCGTGAATTTATGATGAAAGAAGGATTTTTAGAGATCGAAACACCGATCCTTTGTAAATCCACACCGGAAGGAGCAAGAGATTACTTAGTACCAAGCCGTGTGCATCCGGGAAATTTCTATGCACTGCCACAGTCACCACAGTTATATAAACAGTTATTGATGTGTTCCGGTTATGACCGTTATTTCCAGATTGCAAAATGTTTCCGTGACGAAGATTTAAGAGCAGACCGCCAGCCGGAATTTACACAGGCAGATATGGAATTATCTTTTGTAGATATTGATGATGTACTTGATGTCAATGAGCGTCTGTTAAAATATATCTTTAAAGAAGCAATCGGTGTGGACGTCCAGATCCCATTACAGAGAATGCCATGGCAGGAAGCAATGGACCGCTTCGGTTCTGATAAGCCGGATACACGTTTTGGCATGGAACTTCACGATGTATCAGAAGTTGTAAAAGGCTGTGGATTTGGTGTCTTTACAGGAGCTTTAGAGCAGGGTGGTTCTGTACGTGGTATCAATGCCAAAGGTCAGGGCAGTATGCCGAGAAAGAAAATTGATAAATTAGTTGAATTTGCAAAAGGTTATGGTGCAAAAGGACTGGCATATTTATCAATCAATGAAGATGGTACTTATAAATCATCTTTTGCAAAATTTATGACAGAAGATGAGTTAAAGGCATTAGTAGATGCTTTAGACGGAGAAGCCGGAGATTTACTGTTATTTGCAGCCGATAAGAATAAGATCGTATGGAATGTCCTTGGAGCACTCCGACTTGAGATAGCAAAAGAGTTAGATCTTTTAGATCCGAACCAGTATAATTTCCTCTGGGTAACAGAGTTCCCATTGTTAGAGTGGTCTGATGAGGAGAACCGTTATATGGCAATGCATCACCCGTTTACCATGCCGATGGAAGAAGACTGGGAGAATGTAGATACAGATCCGGGTTCTGTTCGTGCAAAAGCATATGATATCGTACTGAATGGTACAGAATTAGGTGGAGGATCTGTCCGTATCCATCAGGATGATATTCAGGAAAAAATGTTTGAAGTTTTAGGATTTACCAAAGAAAGTGCACATGAGCAGTTTGGTTTCTTATTAGATGCATTCAAATACGGAGTACCGCCACATGCAGGACTTGCTTATGGAGTTGACCGTATGGTCATGCATATGGTACATGCAGATTCCATCCGTGATGTGATCGCATTCCCGAAAGTAAAAGATGCATCCTGTCTGATGACAGAAGCACCGGGTAAAGTAGATGAAAAACAGTTAGAAGAATTGCAGTTAAAAATTGAAGAAGAGTAAATGACCAAAAATCACAATTTTGTCAGTCTGGCATACGATAAAGAGAAAATATTCTAGGAGCGAAAGCTTTGGCAACAATCGTAATAGATGCCGGACATGGCGGATTTGATAATGGTGCAAGATATCAGGATAGAAAAGAAAAAGATGATAATCTGCGCCTTGCATTAGCAGTCGGTAAAATTTTGGAACAACAGGGATATGATGTGATCTATACAAGAACAACAGATATCTATCAGTCCCCATACGAAAAAGCACAGATTGCAAATGATGCAGGTGCAGATTATTTTATTTCTTTTCATAGAAATTCAGGAGAAAATGACAATACCTATCATGGAGTACAGACACTGATCTATGGTGGTGATGAACAGGCAGAACGTTTAGCAGGATCGATCAATACAGAACTTGAAAAAGCCGGATTTAAAAATTTAGGAATCGAAGAACGCACCGGGCTGGTGGTACTGCGGAGGACAGAGATGCCTGCGGTTTTAATAGAAGCAGGATTTATCAATAACGATAAAGATAACGAGATCTTTGACAACAATTTTGAGGAGATTGCAAGTGCGATCGCATTAGGGATTGAACGTGCTATCTCACCAGAACATACAGCCAGAGCACAGGAAGAAGATGAAACACCGCAGCAGGCAGACCGGGAGGACATTCAGATGCCAATGCCCGAAAACACAGAGCAGGATATGGAATGTAAAAGAGAAGAATGTGCAGACAGGATCTTTGGAGTGGAAGTAGGGAGATTTCTATATCGTACAACAGCCAATTTCATGGCAGAACAGTTAGTAGATCAGGGATTCACCTGCTATGTCTTAGAAGAAGACGGAATACTGCATGTGGTCGTTGGAAAAGAACATACCCTGGATGAAGCAGTCACATTGAAAAAACAACTGCGGGATTTAGGATACCAGACAATGATCGTAGCAGCCAAAGATGTAAATTAAGTAAGTGTAAATTGCCTGTGTCGTTTATAACTGGAATGAAAACTGCGATATCGTCCAGATCCCACTAACTGTTTTATTTGCCCAGCTTTCGTGTGTGCCTTAGCAGGTGGTGGCATATGTGCAAAAACTGCCCAACTGTCTGAGCTTAAAAACGCAGAACGGTTCACCATATAAAAGGCGAGTTTTGGGCAGTTTTTGAAATAAACACATATGTCACCACCTGCTTAGGCGCGCTAGAAAGCCGGGCTTAAAACAGTTAGTGGGATCTGGACGATATTGTAGTTCCTCGAGACATTCATCGACACAGGCTCACCACATACCGGTTAAGCCATGTCTGTTTTTTTCCGTATCAATCATTTCCCTTCAACCTTACAACAACCACCTGACAGCTGTCTAATCTCAACACATCTGAAAGTTCTGATTCACATACCATATTCGAAAGAAGCATTTCCTGCATTTTTGACGGAAGATGCAGCGTCTGTGCTTTCGTTCCATAGTTAGCAGCAACAAGGATCTGTAAATGACTCTCCTCTAAAGTACGCAGATAAGCAAAAATATCATCACATTCTGTAAATACAGGAGTAAATCCACCATAAGTAAAACATTCTTTATATTCCGGAGATTTTCTCAGCCGGATCAGTTTCTTATAGAAATTCAATACAGAATTGCGATCAGACTGCTGGTCGGCAACATTGATCACCGTATAATTCGGATTTATGGCAAGCCATGGTTTATGGGAAGAAAATCCGGCATTTGGACTGTTTTCCCATTGCATAGGTGTTCTTGCATTGTCACGGCTGTTCATATAACAGGCATGTAGAGCTTCTTCTTTGCTGCAGCCTGCATCAAGGGCAAGCTGGTACTGGTCAATGGTATTGATATCATCATATTCTGAAATATCATTACGTTTACAGTTTGTCATGCCGATTTCCTGTCCCTGATAAAGAAATGGGAGGCCACGCAGTAAGAGGGAAGTAGCGGCTAACATTTTCTTACCGGCATCATTTTTCGCATGATCGGGAAGATAACGGCTGGCACCCCTTGGTTCATCGTGGTTTTCAATGATATTTGCTTTAAATCCGATATCAAGCATTTCAAGCTGGGAAGCAAAAATGGTATCTCTCCATTCCTTAAAACCTACCGGCTTGACATCATACCATCCATGGGAAGCTAAGTCTAATTCCTGGGCACTGAAATCAAACATCGTGGAAAAGTGTCCGTTTTCTCCGATAAACTCTTTTAATTCATCCGGTTTCATGTTAAATACTTCACCAACCGTAAAAGCATCTTTTTTTGCAAAAGTATGATTTTTTAATTCTTCTAAAAAAGTTCCCACACCTTCTGCTTCATCGATCATTTTTGTGCAGGATACCAGACCATCTATGCCGTCCGGTTCATACGATGGAAACGATAAGACTTTTTTAATGTTGATGATAGCATCAATACGAAATCCGGCAACGCCTTTATCAAGCCACCAGTTGACCATTTCATAGATCTTATTGCGGACAGTTTCATTTTCCCAATTCAGATCCGGCTGTTCTTTTGCGAACAGATGAAGGTAATAAAGATCTTTTGTGCCATCAACTTTTTCCCATGTGCTGCCGCCAAAATAAGAGCGGTAATTGCTTGGTGGATTACCATCTTTGCCTTTGCGGAAGTAGAAGTAATCACCATATTCACCATAAGGATCTGCAAGGGCTTTTTGAAACCATTCATGCTGGTCAGAACAATGGTTGACGACAAGATCCATGATAATATACATATCACGTTTTTTCGCTTCTGACAGAAGTTCGTCAAATTCATCCATGCTGCCAAATACTTCAGCAATCTTATAATAGTCAGAAATATCATATCCCTGATCGACAAATGGGGATTCATAAACCGGAGAGAGCCAGATAATGTCGATGCCTAACTCTTTTAAATAATCCAGTTTTGAAATGATTCCACGTAAATCTCCGATTCCATCATCATTTGTATCTAAAAAACTCTTTGGATAGATCTGATAGGCAACTTTGTCATGCCACCATTTTTTAGTCATATAGGATGTCCCTTTCTTCATGGTCATTTGTTTGAAATGGTATGTTTGATTCAGCCGGAAACTCTCTGGTCACATTGCGGTAAAATTCCACCATAGTCTGATTGATATATGGAACCACCCATAAAAGTCCGATGCCAAGAGAAAGAAGACCTAGTACGATCATACCAAGAAAACTGAAACTGATATAAAACATTCTGCCTTTATTGCCATGCATCAATGAGCGGCTTTTACGAAAAGCAGATAAAATGCGGCAGTCTGGTTCGTCAATTAAAATATAATATACAAGTCCATAGGAATAGGACAGGATCAGCATAAATACACAAGTGATGATCCATATAACTGCCATCAGAAGGAACATTGGTACAGAGGGAAGAAGAAGTGCTGCTACTGTACATATGGCAGCAGGGATCACAATCAGGATCATAATGCCCATCAATAAAAGTCCGGACAAGATAAAACGGTCTGGCCTTTTAGAAAAAAAACAAAACAGGTCAGAAATAGAAGTTTGTTTCTTTCGTGCCAGATTCATATGGATATAGATCAGACCACAGCTCAAAACAATGGAAAGCAGTGAGATGATGATATTTGCAAGAGAAGATACGATCATCTGAAGCTGTGTGGGAGGATTCTGCATCATAAGATTAAATGGCAGATCGGCTGCAAGAACGATCAATTCTGTGATCACAAATGCTCCCATTGGAAGACCATAATGTCCTGATAAAGTTTTGCGTGCCTGACGTTTTAGTTCTTTGGATGATAAATTCATAAAATAAGAATACTCCTTTTATTTATGTCATTTGTTATGCAATAAGGTCTATATTTTTGCCGGGATAAATTGCGGCATCTAATGATTTTTTATTCTGCTGGTAAGGATTCGATTCGTTGGAATACTTGATAACCGTTGTAGTTTCTCCGCCGGCAGTATAGGTGCGTCCACATTCCGGGCAGACAGCGGTACGGATCGATACGCTTGCGGATATCACTTCACCATGATTCTGTGCAGCCTTCGTATAGGCATTTGACACATGTTCCGCTTCATGGGCACGTACTCTTGCACCGGAAGAAGCAGGTGATATATGAGAAGCAGATTTAAAGGAAACGTTCTCATCAGAGCCATCCTGGTATTTACGGTTTTTACAGGTCTGACATTCCTGCGGTGAAGATCCATAACCGGGTTTTACAGCATTTGACGTATAACCGATTGAATAATTGGGTATATTTCTAATGTTCATACAATGCCTCCTTTGTCGTAGTAATGTACTTTCAGAAATTTTGCCATTCACTGATGTAACCGGATTGCTCCATTGCTACGCAATTATCACACTTACATCATCATTATATCAGAATTGAATAAAAACTCAAGATTGAAACAGCATATATCAGAGAGGTGTATTAAAATGAAACCTTTTATGGACAAAGAATTTATTCTTTCGACAGAAAGTGCAAGGAAATTATACCATGAGTATGCAGAAAATATGCCGATCATAGATTATCACTGTCATATCGATCCAAGAGAGATCGCAGAAGACAGAAAGTTTGAGAATATCACACAGGTCTGGTTAGGCGGAGATCATTATAAATGGCGGCAGATGCGTGCAAATGGTGTCGATGAATATGATATCACCGGAGATGCACCGGATCGGGAGAAGTTCCAGAAATGGGCAGAAACATTAGAAATGGCGATCGGAAATCCGTTGTACCACTGGAGCCATTTAGAACTGCAGAGATATTTCGGATATAACGGACATTTAAATGGACAGACAGCAGAAGAAGTCTGGAACTTCTGCAATGAAAAATTACAGCAGGATTCCATGTCAGCAAGAAATCTGATACGGCAGTCAAATGTCAGACTTCTTTGTACAACAGACGATCCGGCTGACAGTTTAGAGTGGCATAAGATGATCGCAAAAGATCAGACATTTGATGTGGAGGTATTACCGGCATGGCGGCCGGATAAAGCAATGAATCTTGAAAAGCCGGAATATAAGTCTTATTTAGATACACTTGCTCATGTAAGCGGTGTAAAGATCGTGACGTTTGAAACACTGATACAGGCATTAAAAATAAGAATGGATTTCTTTGCATCTATGGGCTGCAGGATTTCCGACCATGGGCTCGATCATGTCATGTATGCACCGGCATCAGAGGAGGAAATAGAACGTATCTTTGCAAAACGTCTGGCAGATGAGGCATTGAGTAAAGAGGAGATCATTCAGTTTAAAACAGCATTTATGCTTGCAATGGGAAAGGAATATCATGCCAAAAACTGGGTGATGCAGTTGCATTATGGCTGTAAACGTGACAATAATAAGCGGATGTATCAAAAGATCGGCGCAGATACCGGATTTGACTGTATCAGCAATGATACACCGGCAGAGTATTTAGCAGATTTTTTAAATGCATTAAATGAAACCGACGAACTGCCAAAAACGATTTTGTACTCTTTAAATCCGGCAGATAATGCAGCAATCGGTACAATACTTGGCTGTTTTAATGATTCCTCTGCGATCGGAAAGATCCAGCAGGGATCTGCATGGTGGTTTAATGACCACAAATATGGCATGACAGAGCAGATGACATCCCTTGCTAATTTAGGGCTGTTAGGCAATTTTATAGGTATGCTGACAGATTCGAGAAGTTTTCTGTCTTATACCAGACATGAATATTTCCGCAGGATCTTGTGTGAACTGATCGGCGGCTGGGTAGAAAATGGAGAATATCCGGCAGATGATGCAGTATTAGAAAAGATCATCAAAGGCATTTCTTATAATAATGCGGTCAGATACTTTGATTTTGGGAAATTGTAATATGCTTACAGTTCTTGACTTTTCTAAAGATCCTTATTATAATAACCTCGGAAAAAGAATATTGACTGGTGAGCTTATATTGATAGGCTGAGAGGAAATGCGGTTACATTTCGAGCCATGAACCTGATACGGATAATGCCGGCGCAGGAAAAGAAAGCATCGTTTCTGTCTGCAGAATAGATTATGCAGTTATGCACGAAACAGACAGAAACTTTCTGATGGTATGCATGGGGATATGTCCGCAGGGAGATATCCCTTTTTCAATGATAAAGAGTAAATAATGCATACAGGAGGATAAAAGATGCAGTATACAACACAGATGGATGCAGCACGAAAAGGCATTCATACAGAAGCATTAAAGATAGTCGCAGAGAAGGAAAACTATGATATCGATAAACTGTGTACGTTAGTCGCAGAAGGAAAAGTTATCATTCCATGTAATAAAAACCATAAAGGGATCGTTCCAAACGGAATCGGTTCGATGTTAAAGACCAAGATCAATGTCAATCTTGGTGTATCCAGAGATTGTAAAGATCTTGATGTAGAAATGCAGAAAGTACATTCAGCCGTTGAAATGGGAGCAGAAGCGATCATGGATTTAAGTTCCTATGGTGATACACAGAAATTCCGCAGAAAACTCTGCAGCGAATGTCCGGCAATGATCGGTACTGTACCAATTTATGATGCAGTTGTATATTATCACAAAGCATTAAAAGAGATCACTTCACAGGAATGGCTTGACATTGTAAAAATGCACGCAGAAGATGGTGTGGATTTTATGACGATCCACTGTGGAATCAATAAAGAAACAGCAGCGAAATTTAAACGGAACAAACGTCTTACAAATATTGTATCCCGCGGAGGTTCCATCATTTTTGCATGGATGGAGATGACCGGAGAGGAAAACCCATTCTATGAGCATTTTGACGAGATCTTAGAGATCTGCCAGAAATACGATGTAACATTAAGTCTTGGTGATGCCTGCCGTCCGGGCTGTCTTGCAGATGCAACCGATGCGTCCCAGATCGAGGAACTGATCACTTTAGGCGAGCTGACAAAACGTGCATGGGAAAAAGATGTACAGGTTATGATCGAAGGACCGGGACATATGCCGATGGATCAGATCGCAGCAAATATGAAGATCCAGGAAACCATCTGCCATGGAGCACCATTTTATGTTTTAGGACCATTAGTAACAGATGTAGCACCGGGATATGATCATATTACAGCAGCAATCGGTGGTGCGATCGCAGCGATGAATGGAGCATCATTCTTATGTTATGTGACACCTGCAGAACATCTCCGCCTGCCAAACTTAGATGATGTAAAAGAAGGAATCATCGCATCCCGTATCGCAGCACATGCAGCAGATATTGCAAAAGGAGTTCCGGGAGCAAAAGACTGGGATTATGCCATGAGTGCAGCCAGAAAGAAATTAGACTGGGAGCAGATGTTTGACGTTGCGATCGATCCGGAAAAAGCAAGACGTTATCGTGCAGAAGCAGCACCGGAAAAAGAAGATACCTGTTCTATGTGTGGTAACTTCTGTGCAGTTAAGAATATGAACCGTATTTTAGATGGGGAAATTGTAAGTATTTATGATGAATGATGTAAAAGAAGGAATCATTCCTTCTTAATGAAAAGAATTGAGAGGGAGTCTATGCGGATTTTGGTATATAAGTGGAAAGCTTATAACTATGCAGATATTTTAGAAACATTTACAGAACTTGGTTATGAGTATATCACCGTTGAACGGGATTTGGATCATTATGATGAACATGCGGGATTTGAAGCAGAATTAGCAGAGATCGTACAAAGGGAACAGTGTGAGATGATATTCAGCGTCAATTATTTTGCACTGATCACGACCGTCTGCCAGAAGTTAATGATCCCGTATGTGGTCTGGACATGTGACAATCCACTGATCAGTATGTACCACAAAAACGTATTTGCTCCCTGCAATTATTTCTTTACCTTTGATCAGACAAATTATCTTGAATTTCAGGGAATGGGCGTAGAGCATATCTGGTATCTTCCATTGGCAGTCAATACAAAAAGACTGGATTATCTGTTAGATCAGACAAATGATTTTGCGGCATATGCAAATGACATAGCATTTGTCGGCAGTTTATATGAAAGAAACAGTTATGACAGGCTTCGTCCGGCACTTCCGGAATATTTAAGGGGATATTTTGATGCAGCAGTCTGGGCACAGCAGTGTATCAGTGGCGGCAATATCTTAGAGGAAATGCTCACAGTAGATATTTTAGAGCAGTTAGAGGAGCATTTTAAATTAGAAAAATCAAAGGATTCTTTTTCAGATCTTGGACTGATCTTCTCGACAACAGTGCTGGGATTTAAAACAGCGGCAGACCAGAGAAGACGGGCACTTTTAGAACTTTCCAAAAAATATGCAGTGACGATATACAGCAATAGTGATACCAGCAGTCTTTCCCGGGTGCGTTATGGCGGCTCATTAGATTACTGGAGCGAAATGCCAAAAGTTTTTGCGGCAACAAAGATCAATCTGAATTTTACGATCCCGAATATCAAGAGCGGACTGCCGCTTCGTATCTGGGATGTGTTAGGCAGCAGAGGTTTTCTGATGACAAATTTTCAGGCAGAAATACCCTATTATTTTAAAAATAAAGAAGATTTAGTTTGTTTTGAAAGTGTAGATGAATTGGTGGAACTTGCAGGTTATTACCTGACGCACGAAGAAGAACGCAGGCAGATCGCAGAAAATGGCTACCGGAAAGTGTGTAAGCATCATGGGTATGGGCAGCGTATCACAAACATGATGGAGATCGTGGGATCGAATATTTAGGTGTTCATTTTGCAGTCTGTGTGGTATACTTATATTGTATGGTGTCGTCTGACAGTTACGATATTACGAAAAGATGGAGGCGGGACATGAGGACAATATATAAGACTGATAATGGAATCCTTTCCCAGATGGAATCCTTTGAACCGGACGTATGGGTGAATCTGATTTCACCGACGATGGACGAACTGACAGAAGTTGCAGAATATTACGATATTGATATTGCAGATGTCCGGGCAGCATTGGATGAAGAAGAAAGTTCCCGTGTGCAGATGGAAGACGGATATACCCTGATATTAGTGGATATTCCGTTTGAGGAAATCAGAAATGAACAAAAGGCATATACCACAATCCCGCTTGGTATACTTTTAGTCCAAAGTGCGATCATTACAGTCTGCAGTGATGATACAGTGATCTTGAATTATTTTTATAATAACAGAATGCGTGGGTTCAGCACCAAGAAAAAGATGCGTTTTGTATACCAGATTTTGCTTCGAACTACAAATCTTTATCAGGCATTACTGCGTGTGATCGATAAAAAGCGAAGTGAAATTGAAAAAAGGGTAGGATCGGAAACAACAGAGGACAGGGATCTTATCAACCTGCATGAGTTAGAGAGTAACCTTGTCTACTTTGCAACGTCCCTAAGTGCAAACAAAGTCGTATTAGAACGGCTGACACGCTATGAACGCATCAAACAGTATCCGGAAGATAAGGAACTGTTAGATGATGTTATTGTCGAGAACAGACAGGCGATTGAAATGACCAATATTTACCGGGATATCATTCATGGTGCAAGGGAACTGGTATCTACGATCATCAATAACCGCCTGAATAATGTGATGAAATTTCTCACTTCCATTACATTAGTTATGGCGATCCCAACGATCATATCAGGATTATACGGTATGAACGTCAGCGGAAAATGGATGCCGCTGTCAGATACCCCGCATGGATTTTTGATCATCTGCGGACTCACAGGAGCTGTGTGCCTGTCAGCATTGTTGATCTTAAAACGACGAAAGATGCTTTGAACGTAAATGGCATAGAAAGTACAGTATATTTTCTATGCCATTTCTTAGTTATCTATATAATAAGAAGAAAGATGAGGATGGAATGATATGAAACTGATCTCATGGAATGTAAATGGAATACGTGCCTGTGTTGGCAAAGGATTTTTAGATTATTTTAAAGAAGCAGATGCAGATGTTTTTTGTATACAGGAAACCAAAATGCAGGCAGGTCAGTTAGAACTGGACTTAGAAGGTTATGAGCAGTACTGGAATTATGCACAAAGAAAAGGATATTCAGGAACAGCAATCTTTACAAAGAAAAAGCCTCTTTCAGTCAGCTATGGTATCGGAATAGAAGAACACGATACAGAGGGGCGTGTGATCACATTGGAATTTGAAGATTTTTATATGATCACAGTCTATACACCAAATTCGCAGAATGAATTGGCAAGATTAGATTACCGTATGGAGTGGGAAGACGCATTTCTTTCTTATCTTAAGAAGTTAGAAGAAAACAAACCGGTGATCATCTGCGGAGATCTGAACGTGGCACATCAGGAGATCGATCTGAAAAATCCAAAGACAAACCGTAAAAATGCAGGATTTACTGATGAAGAACGTGGTAAATTCCAGACACTTTTAGACAATGGTTTTATTGATACTTTCCGTTATTTTTATCCAGACCAGACAGGGATCTATTCATGGTGGTCATATCGTTTTCAGGCAAGGGCAAAGAATGCAGGCTGGCGTATAGATTATTTTCTGGTATCAGACAGCTTAAAAGACAGACTGGCCGATGCGAAGATCCATACAGATGTTATGGGTTCAGATCATTGTCCGGTAGAACTGGTCCTTTTGTAAGCTGACAAAACTTTCCAACAGGTTTCATGGTGATTCTTATATTCTGGTCACAAATATGTAATAAAATCGTAACATATTCAGAAAGGAGAACACACATGAAACAGAGAAACAGGAAACTTTCCTGCTTGTGTATTGCAACAGCATTACTTGCGGGAGCAAATACAACGACGGTAGTTGCCCATGAATCGAAGGATCAGGTGGTCGAGGAAACTTATACATTACATACTGGAGCAGCTACAGCGGTTTTAGAAACAGCAAGAGAAGAAGCCGCACGCTATGCACAGGAGTTAAAAGAACAGGAAACAGATACGGATTTCGAAAGTCAGGAATCTAACGAAGAATCAGAAATTACAGAAACAGAACTTGCAGTTACGCAGGTAGAATCTTATCTTAATATCCGTAATCAACCGGATTTAGAAGGAGAAGTGATCGGAAAACTTTATCCGGATTCCGTAGGTGAGATCATCGGGGAAGAAGGAGAATGGTTGCAGATCTCATCCGGTACAGTCAATGGTTATATCAAGGCAGAATATGTACTGCGTGGAGAAGAAGGCGCAAGAAAAGCCGAAGAAGTCGGAGAACGTCAGGCAAAAGTAGAAGCAGTTACGCTCCGCTTAAGAGAAGCTGCTACTACAGAAGCACGGACAGTCGAACTTTTACCGCAGGAAGAAATACTTCACGTACAGGAAGAAGAAACAGAAGGCTGGATCAAGGTAGCATCAGAAGCAGCAGAGGGTTATGTATCAGCCGATTATGTGGAAGTCTATACAATATATCAGGAAGCAGAATCCAAAGAAGAAGAGGAAGCAAGGCTGAAAAAAGAAGAAGAGGAACGTTTGAGGGCAGAAGCAGAAAGAGCCGCACAGGCAGCAAGAGAAGCCGCACAGGCATCAGCAGTAAGAGGACAGGAATCTTCCAATACAGCAAAAAGCAGACAGGTTGCATCAGGAAATCAAAGCAGCCAGAATACCCAGTCTGCCCAGAGCAGTCAGGCATCTGCCACAACAGCTTCTGGTATGGGACAGAGCATTGCAAATTATGCACTTCAGTTTGTCGGCAATCCCTATGTATATGGAGGAACAAGCTTAACAAATGGCGCAGACTGTTCCGGATTTGTAATGAGTGTTTATAAGCATTTTGGAATCAATCTGCCAAGAACTTCCGGCGAACAGGGAAAGTGCGGAACCAACGCAGGCGGGCTTGCCAATGCCGTACCGGGAGATTTAGTTTCCTATTCCGGTCATATCGGGATCTATATCGGAAACGGTCAGATTGTCCATGCAAGTTCGGCAAAAACAGGTATTAAAGTATCGAATGCGAATTACAGAACGATCTTATCCGTAAGGAGGATCGTATAAAAAGTATTGCAAAATGCCATACTGATTAGAAACAGGCACAAAAACTGTGACAGAGAGTATGGGCAGGTGTGACAGATGGCAGTACTGATAGACAGACAGGAAAAAATATGGATAGAACAAATAAAAAATCTTTGTAAAAAAGATGCCATCCATATCATAGATAAGGAAGAAGCTGTACAGCATATTGAACTGGAAGTGACAGATTTTCCAATAGAAGAAAGGAAAGGGATTTTTTCGAAAATTCCTTTCCTTATTGTATCAAGAGAAAGATCAGAAGAAAAAATCTTAGAAGCATTTGAAAAAGGTGCAGAAGATTATATGATCTATCCGGTCAGTCCGGCAGTTGCAAGAGTAAGGATACTCCGTATTTTAAAACATTTGCAGCAGCACGCCGGAAATTTGCAGGAACTACAGAACATCCTTCAACTGACACCCAATGAATACAAACTGTTTTCTTATATGATGAAAAATTCCAGAAAAGTTTTAACAAGGGCAGAACTGTTAGAGGGTGCTTTTGGGGAAAACTATGAAGGATATGACAGGAACGTGGATAATTATATGAAAGAAATCCGGAAAAAATTAGAACAGATGCCAGAAGGCAGCCAGAGGATAGAAACCGTCTATGGAGTGGGATATCGGTATATGCCGTAAGGATTTTACTGTATAGGATCCGGGTGTCAAAAGATGGCTTTACGTTTTTGACTGGCAGATTGCACAAAGTGACGTGTATGTCTTAACGCCCCTTGGACGGGGCGTTTAAGACTTTTGCTGCCGTCCATGGCAGCAAAGCAAGTTCATAACATATAGTCCCATGGACTATATGTATCCGTTAGGCAGATAATGCATTTTTCTTGACTGCTGCCAATGCTTTTGCAACAGGCGGAAGGCTGATAACGATCAAAGTGGCAACAGCTTCCGGTACAAGATAAGTTGCATTATAAGTTAAAGAATAAACAATGGCAGGTGTTCCTTCAGGTGCATAAGATCCGAAGAAGACCACACCGGAAATTACTGCAAATACATAGCGTCCGAAAACGGCAGCAATATATCCGATCTGAAGTCCATGCTTCTTATTTGCAAAAAATCCTGCAATTCCCAAAGCACCGAAAGCTAAAGGATAATCTAGGATCATCTGTGGAAGTGTATAGAAGATCGGTTCCATAACAAACTGTACCAGACCATAAGCAATAGCAGTCATAAGACCAACATAAGGTCCGTACCAGTAGCCGATCAGTGCGATAAAGAGCATACTGAATAAAGTAACAGAACCGCCCATCGGAAGGTTTGCAAATTTGATCATAGAGCATACAACAGCCAAAGCGATCGCAACTGCGGAATAAACAAGCTGTTTAGTTGTCAGAGTCCGTTTCTTTTCAGAATCCTTGTGGCGAATGATTGCTGCGACTACAACTAGAAGTGCAATAATAATGACTACAACCGCAATACCCGGTGCAGTAAGACGTACGGAACCATCATCCCAGGCTCCGATCGTAGTGGTAAAAAAGTCTTTCATAAAATCCTCCTTTAATTCTGATCGCAGGGAGGAAAACACTTTTTCTGATGTAAATAATTCTCTAAATGCTTCCTTACGCCGGTATTATCCGGTTCAAGTAATAAGGGTTGATGAAAAATCATCTCTCAGCGTTGAATGAACTTATCAAAAGTACGTGTTCTGCGCCCCTAGCGATTTCGTTTGATTGTAATTTCTAACGATAATAATATAGCAGGAGGGGAAGGGAAAGTCAACTGGGAAATGTCTGGTATAAAAACTTAGCGAAGACAGTCAGTTACTGTTCAGACGCAAGCTTGACACTGCGCTGTCAAGCTATGCGCCATAGTGTTAATTATTGTGTGATTACAGCCCCTGCCTCGTAGAGGCATTTTAAATGGGCTGTAATCGTTGCTGCTCACACTGTTAGGTGTAAACAGTAACGACAGTCAGGTTCAGATCAATAATAAAAGAACAAATATTCGGAGTACGAGGGATAATTATAGGACAGCTAATATAGTAAGATATAGTCAGCAGGAAGAAAATAACATTCAATATCACAAGGAGGCTGATTTATATGAAAAAGAATTCATTTGGACAGGGAGTGGCAGTATTTATTGTAGTAATTGGTATTTGCTATATGATTGGAGCGATAGGAAAGGCAAGTGAACCTAAATGTATGAAGGCAGGATGTGATAACAGGCGGGCAAGCGGAAGCAGCTATTGTTATCTGCATAAACCATATACTGGAAATGGTTCATCACATACCACTTCATCGTACAGCAGTCAAACATCAGGCAGTACTTCGAAAGATCATACAAGCAGTTCAGGTAGCGGTAGTTATAGTACAAAATCATATACAACAAATAATTCGTCATACAATAGCAGTTTAAAGAAAGATACCACGACAAAGGCGAGCAGCTATGATTCTTACGATGATGGATACGATGACATCTATATGGATGGAGATTATGACTATGACAGATATGATCGCGATAGTGACTATGCTGATGGCGTAGATGATGCAATGGACGAGTTTGGAGAAGAATGGTAAAATGAAGACGATAGAGATTTTATATGGAGAATTGAGTTTATAGAATTTTCTTACAAGTTCATAAACAAGAAGACGTATTTTTAAATGGGAGGGTTGGCTATGGTAGATTTAGTATTATTTCCATCTAGTTATTTTAGCATCTTAAAGGTGGATGAAGATTTGCAGGCGGAGTATGAGGCGGTAAAAACTACAGGTTTGTTTGACATTTCTTTTTTTGGATATGATAAATGGATTAACGAAGATATACTTATTATCAATAATGCACCAAAAGAAGAAAGAAATGCTGTGTACAGAGGCTGGATGATGAAGCCTGAAAAGTATGAAAAATTATATCAGCTTCTGTTAGAAAAAAATATCAGGCTGGTAACGACTCCAAAAGAATATGAGTTAATGCATATTTTTCCTAATATATATGAAGCATTAAAGGAAGATACTGCAAAAATGGAGATATATCCACTACATACTAAGATTGATATTGAAAGTGTCAAAAATAGAATGGGGAGATTTATGGTAAAAGACTATGTTAAATCAGTAAAGGGTACTGATTTTCCAAAGTTTTTTGATGAAAGTGTGACTCAGGAAGAATTTGATAGCTGGATGAAAGTCTTTTATAAGTATCGTGGATCTCTATTGACTGGAGGGATATGCATAAAGGAATATCTTGATCTAAAGCGGTATGGCGGTAGAACTAATGAATACAGAGTGTTTTATATCAACCATGAGATTGCCACTGTTAGTAGAAACTCTGCACAAGGAATATATACACCGTTGCCTTCTAAGGATTTACTAGATAAATATAAGAATTTAGAAAGCATATATTATACGGTAGATTATGCAGAATTAGAAGATGGCTCATGGAGAATTATAGAAGCTGGTGATGGGGCGGTTTCAGGATTATCAGAATTTCAAAATTATGAACAGTATTTTCGGGCACTTTATCACTGTTTTAGTGATGATATAATATCTGATACCATAGATTCTTATTATAGAATGTAGTCAGGACGATTGGATTCAAGATGGCTATATTTATCTTGTAGATGAGGAAGAACTGAGTGTAGAGCAGATTTCAGAAGGGTATTGCTGGTTTAAAGCAAGACATATGAAATACCATATCATTCCAGATTGAAATAATGCAGGGAAAATCTCCCTGCATATCTTCTCCCCTAAAACAACGGTGCAAGCAGCCGGAGCATACACTGTCCGATACGAAGTACCATTGATCGTCCACCTTTGTAGCGGTCAGTAACTTCCTCACAAACAGAAAACGTATTATCAAAATCAGCAGCCATATCAGAAACAACCTTCGTTTTGTACATCAGGACACCATTTTCAAAGTGCAGATAAAGACTCCGGTAATCTAAATTGATCGTGCCGATAACAGCAAGTTCATCATCACATACACATTGTTTTGCATGGATAAATCCGGGAGTATATTCATAGATCCGCACACCGGCAGCAGCCAAAGGAGCATAATAAGAACGGGTGATCTTATAAACTAATTTTTTATCCGGAATCCCCGGTGTGATAATACGGACATCAATACCACGTTTTGCCGCCATACAAAGTTCGCGGTTCATTTCATCACTGATGATCAGATAAGGCGTTGAAAAATAAATCTTTTTGGTGGCATATTTCAACAGGTTCATGTAGACATTTTCACCAACATATTCACTGTCAAGTGGGGAATCGGCATAAGGCTGTATGAATCCCTGTTCTGTGGATACATAAGGAAAATGTTTAAGATACGGTGTATAAGTATCATCAGATTTACGGATGGCATTCCACATTTCAAGGAACATCACAGTCAGCGAACGGACAGCATCACCTTTCATACAGATACCGGTATCCTTCCAATGTCCATATGGATGTGTGATGTTAAAATATTCATCAGCTAAATTATATCCGCCGGTAAATCCGATTTCTCCATCGATCACAGTAATCTTACGATGATCCCTGTTGTTCATAAAAACATTTATGACAGGAAGCATCGGGTTAAAGACTCTGCACTGAATCCCGTCTTTTTCCATACGTTTCACAAATTCAGGACTGATAAAGCCGACACTTCCCACATCGTCATAAAAAATCCGCACTTCCACACCTTCCGAAGCTTTTTGTGCTAAAATCTCACGAATGCCTTCAAAAGATTCAGAATCTTCTATCGCATGATACTCCATAAAAATAAAATGTTTTGCAGTCCACAGAGCTTCTTTTTGTGCAGCAAGTCCTTTTGCAGCATCATCGTAAAATTCTACATCTGTATTCTGAAAGACAGGATATTTTGCATAATCTGTAATATAACGGGACTGATTTGCAATTCTTCTATTTTCAGATTCTAACTGTGCCATCACCTGTTCATTTTGTGTATTCAGTCCATCAAACGTTGTATCAATATTTTCAAAATGTTTCCGCATCCGTCGGTTAGCACCGGATTGACCAAGCAGAAGATAAAGGCTTAGTCCTAATGCCGGAAATCCCATGATCAAAATTGTCCATGGAATTTTAAATGCCGCATTGATATGCCGCCCATATATCCGTAATACGATAAGCAGGGCAAGGATACTTCCCACTAAAGCAAGTTCAGTGGAATAACGCTGCATCCGGATTCCTAATAAAACAAACCAACCAATTTGTACAAGTACGCTTAAACCTACAAAGATCAATCGTCCGATACTGTTTTTGACGGACTGTTTCTGTTCTACTCTCATTTGATCGTCCTCTTTTTTATTGATTTAAAGATTATAGTACATTTTTTCATAAAAGGGAATGAAAAAAAGAAATTCCATTTAAAATGAAAAGTGTTGTAGCCAAAGAAAAATTTGTGTACAATGATAAAAGGAAAACATACAGGAGCAGTAACAGACATGAAGAAAGAATCAGAACTCTTTGAAATCGTAATAGAAACAGTAACAGCACTGGCAATACTCATCTATATCGGCTTACAGATCTACTATGCCCATACCTATGAAAGCAGTATCACAGTCGTTGTGTACCATTTTCTTCCGGTACTTTTTTTGTACATAGGAATGACCATATTGCAGATATTTCCGGAATACTTAAATGGCATCAAAAGCGAACCGTTAAAAGGCATGGTGCGTGTATATGCCGTTCGTATGGTCAGAATAAATAAAATGTTTCTCATAATAGGTATGTTACTGCCTTCCGTGGCAGATGCATTGGGAATCCGGATGAATCCGGCATACAGCCTGCTTTTGATGGGCTGCGTTTTAGGAACGATCGTGTATTATCTCTATAAGATCTATCAGTATAATAAGAAGCAGGGAGGAAAATAAGGCATGGGAAGAAAACTTTCATTGCTTTTGCTGCCACTTGGAATTTTCAGTTTAGACGGTGCGATCAAGCATCATATAGATCAAACAAGAAAGTTAGGAGAAAAGCAGAAAATTTCAGGTGGAAAGATCATTATAAAAAAATATTATAACAAAGGTGCAGCCTTGAATTGCCTCCAGAAAAGACCAAAACTTTTATTATTCATACATGGAGCATTTCTTACTGTTTTAACAGTCCTATATGGCAGCCTGTTTTCAAAAGAGGGAAAGACGGGACTGTTAGTTTCTTTAGGGATGATCTTAGGCGGCGGTTTCAGTAATTTTTTTGATAGGATCAAAAGAAAACATGTCGTCGATTATATCAGTTTTGCAGTTCCATGGAAGTGGTTTGCGGGGATCGTATTTAATATTTCCGATTTCTTTATTTTTGCCGGCACCCTGCTTACCATTTTGTTTGATATGAATGATTCGGGTGTCAAAAGGTGGTTTTAAGTTTTTTGATTGGCAGATTGCACAAAGTTGTACATAAGCTTGAACCGTCAGCATAAAAAAGAAAAAGGAAGAAAAAATGTCAAATTATAAAATAGTCATATCCTATGATGGAACACGTTATAAAGGCTGGCAGAGCCAGAAATCAACAGATGCAACCATTCAGGGAAAGCTGCAGGATATATTGAAAAAAACAGCAGGTTATCCGGTAGAGGTGATCGGTTCAGGAAGAACAGATGCCGGTGTACATGCGAAAGGGCAGGCAGCTAATTTTCATCTGAAAGAGCAGATAGATGAGAGGAAACTGTTAGAAACCCTCAATCATTATCTGCCGGAAGATATTGCAGTTCTTTCATTAGAAGAAGTCGAAGAACGTTTTCACAGCCGCTTTCAGGCAAAAGAAAAGACATATATGTACCGATTGCATACAAGTAAGATACCGGATGTATTTGAACGGAAATATGTCTATACTTATACCGAACCGCTGCACCTTGAAAATATGAAAAGGGCAGCAGCCTATATGACCGGCACGATGGATTTTACCTCCTTTTGTGCCAATAAGCATATGAAAAAATCCGCGGTCCGAAGCGTCTATGCGATTGATTTTCAGGTAACTGAAAAAGAAATCGATATTATTTACCAGGGAAATGGTTTTTTGCAGAATATGGTCAGGATCATGACAGGCACGCTTCTAGAGGTCGGAATGGGAAAAAAGAAACCGGAAGATATTCCGATGATCTTAGCAGCGAAGAACAGAGAAGCGGCAGGATTTACGGCACCTGCACAAGGATTAGTGCTGTTAGAAGTAAAATATGATTAGAAACTTAGAACAGGAAGTAGTGAAATGTCTATACAAAAGGAAAAATGGTATGTGCAAAGCAAGAAAGCTGATTTCAAAGCAGTCGGTGAAAAATATGGCATCGATCAGGTGACGGCAAGGATCATACGCAACAGAGATATTATAGAAGATGCAGACATTGCGAAGTATCTGCATCCGGATCTTTCAGATCTGTATTCACCGCATCTGATGAAAGATATGGACAGACTGATCGAAATTTTGCATAAGAAGATAACGGAAAAAAAATCCATCCGTATCATTGGTGATTATGATATTGATGGGATCGAATCATCTTATATTCTGTTAAAAGGCTTACAGAGAGTAGGAGCCATCGTAAGTGTTGCGATTCCAGATCGTATGAAAGATGGGTACGGTGTCAATGAAAGTCTGATCACAAAGGCAAAAGAAGATGGCATAGATACGATCATAACCTGTGATAACGGAATTGCAGCTTTAGATGCCATTGCCTATGCAAAAGAAGAAGGACTTACGGTTTTAGTGACCGACCACCATGATATTCCCTATCAGGAAGAAGATGGTGTCCGTAGCTATCTGCGCAGTCAGGCAGATGCGATCGTCAATCCGAAACAGAAGGAATGTGGATATCCGTTTGCAGGTATCTGTGGTGCAGTCGTTGCATGGAAAGTCATTCAGGCGTTATATGAGGCATGTAAGATACCGGCAGAAGAAGCCATGGTATTTTTGGAAAATGCGGCATTTGCTACGGTGGGAGATGTGATGGATCTGATCGATGAAAACAGGATCATCGTAAAATACGGTTTAGAGCAGATGCGTCATACCAGGAATTTAGGATTGCAGGCTCTGATACAGCAGAAAGAGGTACAGGCAGACCGTCTGAGTGCATATCATCTTGGATTTGTATTAGGCCCCTGCATCAATGCCAGCGGCAGGTTAGATACAGCAGTCCGTTCTTTAAAATTATTATTAGCTGATCAGAAAGAGTCAGCGATCATTCTAGCCACAGAGTTAGCGGATTTAAATGAGGAACGTAAGCAGATGACAGCAGATGGACTAGATGCGGCAGTTGAAATGATACAGGCACAGGCACTCGATCAGCAGAAGGTCATGGTAGTCTATTTAAAAGACCTGCACGAAAGTCTTGCAGGCATTGTAGCAGGAAGAATACGGGAGTTATATCATCATCCGGTATTTGTACTGACAAAAGCTGAAGACGGAGTCAAAGGTTCGGGACGTTCGATCGAAACCTATTCGATGTATGAGGAATTGTGCAAGTGTCAGGATCTTTTTACAAAATTCGGTGGACATAAGATGGCGGCAGGACTTTCCATTCCCGAAGAAAAAGTACAGGAATTTACGGAAAGGATCAATGCAAATGCCACCTTGACAGAGGACGATTTTATCCCTAAGATACTGATCGATGTTCCGATGCCGCTTGCCTATGTGAATAGACAGCTTGTAGAAGAATTAAAGGTTTTAGAACCATTTGGCAAGGGAAATGCAAAGCCGGTATTTGCAGATAAAAATATCCGTATCCGTGACAAACGGATCGTAGGTAAAAACAGGAATGTTTTAAAACTGACCATACAGGATATGGCAGGAGGCACGTATCCGGCAGTTTATTTTGGTGATGCAGAAACGATGATGCAGTTCTTAGAAACAAAAGATGTGATCTCCATCGTATATTATCCTGAGATAAACAGCTATATGGGCAGGGAAGAGATACAATTTGTGATCTCGAATTATTGTTAAATGAAAAGAACTATAAAGGCACAGCATTACAACGTTGAACGGAAGATAGGAACAGGAGAAAAAATGTTTGGTGGAAAAAAGATAAAAGAAGCAGAAGACAGGATACAGGAACTCGAATTAGTTGAAACAAGATATGAGAAAATGACGGAAGATGTACAGAAGATCAAAGATTCCACAGATGAAATGTTTGCAGATTTAGAGTCACAGAATATGCAGATCGATCAGGAGATCAATCATCTTTATGATGAAATTTCAGCAGACGGCAAAGAGGAAAAACTGCTGTTGATGGGAACAAATCAGTTAAGCGAGGGAGTATCACAGTTAAAAATACAAAAAGATGCATGGATAAAAGAAGCAGAAAACTGGGAAGAATATGTAAAAACCGGAGAAAAGGTTGCAGCAGCGTTGCAGGATACGGTTACATTTTGTGGAGAAGTACAAAAAGAAGAAGCGGATAAAAAGACTGCACTACAGACAGCAGTTGAAGCAGCAGAGGAAGAAGTATCAAAACTGCGGGAAGCAGCAAAGGGCATGACAACGCTGGCATTAAATGCAGCGATAGAAGCCGGCAGGTTAGGAGAAAGCGGATTTTCTTTTTTACAGGCAGCAGAAAGTGTGAGAAAATTGTCTGAGGAATATGTACAGCATATCCAGATAGTAGAAGAATTTTTAGCAAAAGCGGCAGAGGTATATCCAAAGGAAGATGCAGCAGGTCAGTTAGAACAGTTGTCAGAACGTACCAGAGAAACCGCAGATATGGCAGGTGCATTTTGTGACCGAGGACAGTCAGACATGGCTTCTTTAAAAGAGCAGTTTACAAAGCAGGTAGAATTACAGCAGGAACAGATAGCCGGTATGCAGGATTGTATACAAAAGAAAGAAAAGACAAGAGAGCGTATCGAAGAACAGATAGAAATGATCCGAAAGAACCATGAGAACAGCAGTAAGGCAGCAGGTGAGATCGAAGAACGGCTGTCTTTGTTCTATGGAAAAGTATTATAAAAAAGCATGGGAGGATATGCGATGCAGAAAGAGGAATTTCAATTTTTATCTGCGGATAAGAGGACACAGATCCATGCGGTAAAATGGATACCGGATGATGGAGAATATACTGCGATTTTGCAGATCACACATGGCATGCAGGAGCATATCGACCGTTATGAGGAATTTGCCGGTTATCTGAATAGACAGGGAGTTTTAGTTGTAGGCAATGATCATCTCGGACATGGAGATTCTGTTTATGATGCATCGGAATATGGATATTTTACAAAAGAAAATCCAAGTGATGCATTAGTTGCAGACATGCATACATTAAGGGAGATCATACAAAAGCACGAGCCTGAGAAACCCTATTTTATGCTCGGACACAGCATGGGTTCTTATATGCTGCGGAAATATATCACGATCCATCCTGAAGATCTGCGGGGAGTCATATTGGTTGGAACCGGAAGCATGCCGGACCGGACGATGAAATTAGGCATGAATATCTGCCGTTTTTTAGGAAAGGTAAAAGGCTGGCATCATAAGAGCCGTCTGGTGAAAAAACTTTCTTATATGGGGCCGTACAAGCAGTATGATCTGACAGGGGCAGATAAGGAAAATAGCTGGCTGAGCAAGGAAACAGCAGTTGTAGAAGCATTTTATAATGATCCGAGAGCCGGATTTGATTTTACCGTCAATGGCTATTATGGATTGATGGAGGCTGTGTATTATGATAATCAGCCGGAACATATCGCAAAGATTCCACGAAGGCTGCCGATTTTTTTAGTTTCGGGAGATCAGGACCCGGTAGGAGATATGGGAGTTGGTGTGAAAAAAGTATATCGGCAGTACGAACAGGCAGGATTGTACGATATCACATGGAAATTATACGAGAATGACAGACATGAGATTTTAAATGAAACCGACAGGTACAATGTGTATGAGGATATTTATGCGTGGATGTGTGTCAGGGAAACGACATAGTTTATAAAATAAATCTTAAGTTTTTTTGATTCCTTTGACAAAGTGCGAAAATTGTGCAAGAATGAAGTGCGTTCAGCGAGAGGAGGTTTTTCATATGAAAAAAAGATGGATGCGAATCATCAGTATGGTACTTACAGTAACCATGGTATTTGGTTCTACTGTTTCTGTATCAGCAGCAGAGCCGATAGATGCAGTAACCACACAAAATGCAGCAACAACACAGGATGCAGCAACAACACCGGGAGATGATGAAGTACAGACATCAGCCGATGCACAGGGTACAAATGCAGCAGCCGATAGTACAACAACAGATGCTTCTAAGAGTGAGGCAGCAGACAGCAGTACAGCTACAGATGCAGCGGCCGGTGCAGCATCAGGGACAACCGCAGCCGATAATGCGGCAACAGGAACAGCAGGATCGGACAGCACACCGGCGGCAACAACCGGAACTGACAATAGTGCAGCTTCAACCACAACCGATAACAGCGGTGCATCTACAGAGCAGAAAGCATCAGAAACAAAAGACATCGCAGGAACTGTTACAGTAGATACAGAAGTTGCAGGAACCGTTACCGTAGAAGAAGATAAAAACGATGATAATGTCAAGATCAAAAAACATGACAAGCCATATCTGGCATTAGGTGCTGATCTGACAGCAGAACAGCAGGCAACAGTACTTTCCATTATGGGAATCGATCCTGCAAAACTTTCTGATTATGATGTTGTCTATGTCAATAATGAAGAAGAACATAAATATTTAGACGCATATATTGACAAGAGCAAGATCGGAACAAAATCCTTATCATCTGTTGTAGTCATTGAACGGGACGATGGCAATGGAATCAATATTTCTACAAATAATATTTCATATTGTACGGTAGGTATGTATAAAAACGCCCTTGCAACCGCAGGTATTGTCAATGCAGATATCATCGTAGCAGGACCTTTCCCATTATCAGGAACGGCAGCCTTAGTCGGTGCATTTAAAGCATATCAGGAAATGACCGGAGATGAGATCGACGAGCAGAATATCGATGCTGCACTAAATGAGTTAGTTGTTACCGGTAAGCTTGAGGCAAACGGAGCAAGTTCAGATGATGTGGAAAGCATGATCGCCTATGTAAAACAGGCAGTTGTAGAACATGACTTAAGTGATGAGGCAGAGATCCGTCAGGTGATCGCAGAAGGCTGTGACAAATTCGATATTACACTGACAGAAGATGAAGTACAGGAAGTTGTCAAACTGATGCAGAAGATCAGTGATCTTGATCTGGATTTAGATGGTCTTTTAAATGCTGCACAGTCGATCTATGATAAGATATCTACCGCAGATGGTGGTTTCTGGGCAAAGATCAGAGAACTGTTACAGACTATGATCGATAAGATCAGAGAATTATTCTAAGTTTGCGTAAGAACATACGGAATATTTACAGAGTGTTAAAAAGAGGATTGCCATACCATGTGATATGGAAATCCTCTTTTTTATAAGATCAGATCCTTCGTTTCATAAATGCGGCTAACTTTTCAAAGTGGAATGGATCACCTTGGATATCGTGGATCTTCTGGCGGTTTTCTTCACTGAAACCGACGAGGATATCATGGTTTGCTTCCGACAGATAGTCCATGATACCATCAATATCAGATTTGATATTTTTCGGACAGTGGATATAGACATGTTTGTTTGCCGTAATATTTAACGTATAAGAAATACTAAAATGATACCAGAACAGCTTGTGAAGTGTGGAATGTTTATAGATCCAGATGATCTCTTTGATCGGTACGATCGCAATTCCATACTTAGAAGTTTCTATAAAAAAGTGTTCAGTGATAAACATATCTTCGGTAGCAAGCTGTGGTAAAGTAGCAAGTTCTTCTTCTGCTAAAGCTAACAGCTGTTTTGGCTTGCCAAAATGTCCAAGCATCTGGCATGGCGGTGAAAAATCCGGTCTGCAGATATATAAGATGCATAAGATCACAGCAGCCATGGAATAGATACCGCTGGCAGTTAAAAAGATAAATAACAGCAGTCCAAAACCATATTTAAAATCCGGTTCACTTAGGTAATAGGGATTTACTTTGGAATGAATACCGGTGTCACTCCATGACAGATCAGCAGATAAGTTGGTCAGCAGTGCATTATAGTTGGCATCTGCGGCTAATATTTTACCATGGATACGGACTTGTGGGATTTCCGGAAGCCCCTGTTCACAAGTAGTCGGTGACAGCAGGACGATGCAGCATTCCTTTTCATCAGGATTATCCATATAGTAGAAATAGCCGACAGTGCGGTTGAATCGCGTCTTGGTATATCCGGTAAAATGCAGGTCATGCAGTGATGCAGAGATAAATACATCTTTTTCACTATGCAGTTCTCCCATGTCAGAGATACGGAACAGTTCTGTTGGAAATACAACAGAAGTGACCGGAAGTACGATAAAAACGGCTATGATAAAAATCAGATAAAGCAGCGGACCGAACAGCCGTCTGCGGTAGAGGCTTTTGATATTTCTCGATATATAATGATCATAATTTTCCTGCATGTCAAACTCCTTAAAAAATCTTTTGATGCTAAATGTTAGTATAAGGGAGTGCCGCAGATTATGCAAGCTGAACTGTTACTTATTTTTTTATTGAGAGATAGACAAAAAGTGCGTATAATAGTATGAGGTGTTTAAGAATTATAGAAGCAGTTTACGGATTAGATAAGGAGGCAGCAGTGGAGGCATACAGCGGATTTGCAGAAGTATATGACCTGTTCATGGATAATGTACCCTATGAAAAATGGAGCAGATATCTGATCGAAGTTTTAAAGCAGTATCAGATCACAGACGGACTCATCTTAGATCTCGGATGCGGAACAGGAAAGATGACACGCCTGTTAGCACAGGCTGGTTATGATATGATCGGTGTAGATATTTCTGAAGAAATGTTAGGGATCGCAAGAATGCAGGAGGCAGAAGATTCCGGTATCTTATATCTGAATCAGGATATGCGGGAATTTGAACTGTATGGAACAGTACGGGCAGTCGTCAGTGTGTGCGATTCCATGAATTATATAACATCAGAAGAAGAACTGCTCACCGTATTTTCATTAGTCAATAATTATTTAGATCCCGGAGGTATTTTTATCTTCGATCTGAACACGTTATATAAATATCGCAACGTCCTTGGTGAAACAACAATCTGTGAAAACCGCACAGAAGGCAGTTTTATCTGGGATAATTACTATGATGAAGAAGAACAGATGAATGAATATGACCTGACACTTTTTATCAGGGAAGAAGATGGAAGATACCGTAAATACGAAGAAACGCATTACCAGAGAGGCTATGAATTAGAAACCATCAAAAAACTCATAGAGCAGTCCGGTTTAGAATTTCTCGCATGTTACGGTGAAGATTCTAACGAACCACCGGCAGAAGATTGTGAGCGGGTATATTTTATAGCAAGAGAATGTACAAAAAAGGAGAACTAATATGTCAGATTATATTGTAAGAGCAACAGCGGCAGACGGACAGATACGTGCATTTGCCATTACATCAAGAGAATTAGTAGAAGCAGCGAGAAAGCATCACAATACCAGTCCGGTTATGACAGCAGCATTAGGAAGGCTGTTATCAGGAGCGGTGATGATGGGAGTCATGATGAAAGGTGAAAAAGACCTTTTGACGATCCAGATACAGGGAAATGGACCGGCAAAAGCACTGACCGTTACCGCAGATGCAAATGGTCATGTAAAAGGCTATCCGGAAGTGGCAGATGTGATCTTACCGCCAAATGCAAAAGGTAAGTTAGATGTCGGTGGAGCATTAGGCATTGGTGTTATGAGCGTGATCAAAGATATGGGGTTAAAAGAGCCGTATGTCGGACAGATCGCTTTACAGACAGGAGAAATCGCAGATGACCTTACTTATTATTTTGCAACATCAGAACAGATCCCGTCCTCGGTTGGCTTGGGTGTTTTGATGAATAAGGATAATACAGTCAGACAGGCAGGCGGCTTTATCGTGCAGTTAATGCCGTTTACAGATGAAGAAGTGATCGAGAAATTAGAGAAGCGTATTGCAGAGATATCTTCCATTACAGACCTTTTAGAAAAAGGTGATACACCGGAAGAACTGTTAAAAGAAGTATTAGGTGATATTGAATTTGAAGTGACGGACACCATTCCAGCCGAATTTCATTGTGACTGCTCCAAAGAGCGGATCGCAAAATCCTTAGCAACGCTTTCAAAAAAAGATTTAGATGAAATGATCGCAGATGGAGAAGGCATTGAAGTCAAATGTCATTTCTGCAATACCAGCTATCAGTTTGACACACAAGAATTAAAGGAGATCAGAAATTGAAAGACGGATATATCAAAGCAGCGGCTGTAACACCGGATATTAAGGTAGCAGATACAAAATACAATACAAAAAATATCTGTAAAAAAATTGAAGAATGTAGTAAAAACGGGGCAAAGATCATTGTATTTCCTGAACTTTGCATTACCGGCTACTCCTGTGGGGATCTGTTTTTGCAGGAACTGCTGTTAAGAGATGCCTTAAAAGGGTTAAAGAAAATTGCAAAATGCACAGAAAAGACTGATGCGGTCGTGTTTGTAGGACTTCCGTTTGAGTATAAAGGAAAATTATATAATGTGGCAGCAGCCGTCAGTGCAGGTGAGATCTTAGGATTGGTACCAAAGACTTATCTTCCGAATTATAATGAATTTTATGAGGCACGCCATTTTACAAAAGGCATGGAAGAAACCGTTTATGTAGATATCGAAGATGAGCAGGTGCCAATGGGCAGTAAGATGTTATTCGTCTGTGATAAGATGAGAGAACTTGTGATCGGAGCAGAGATCTGCGAAGATCTGTGGGCAGCAGGTCCGCCGAGCATTGCACATGCACTTGCAGGGGCAACGGTGATGGTCAATCTTTCAGCCAGTGATGAAACAACCGGAAAAGCAGCATACAGGAGAGAATTAGTGACAGGACAGTCTGCAAGGCTGCTCTGTGGTTATATCTATGCGAGTGCAGGCAATGGAGAATCCACACAGGACGTTGTCTATTCTGCACATAATCTGATCGCAGAAAACGGAACATTATTAGCAGAGTCGAAACGTTTTGAAAATGAAACAGTCTATACAGAAATCGATGTGCAAAAATTAACCGAAGAACGCAGAAGAAATACTTCATTTTGGGCGGGCGGCAAAGAAAACGAATATGAAGAAGTGGAATTTTCTTTAAAAATAGAAGAAACGACACTGACACGCTTTATCGATCCGGCACCGTTTGTTCCGGACAGAAAAGAAGAAAGAGAAAAACGCTGTGAGGAGATTTTGACGATACAGGCAATGGGACTGTACCAGCGGTTAAAACACACGAACAGCAAATGTGCGGTTGTAGGCATTTCCGGCGGTTTAGATTCTACCTTAGCACTGCTTGTAACGGTACGTGCATTTGACCGTTTAGGGTTAGACAGAAGCGGGATCAAAGCAGTTACCATGCCAGGCTTTGGTACAACAGACAGAACATATCTGAATGCTGTGAATATGATCAAATGTTTAGGAGCAGATTTTCGGGAAATTTCGATCAAAGATGCCGTCAATGTGCATTTTAAGGATATCGGACAGGACGCATCGGTGCATGATGTTACTTATGAAAACTGTCAGGCGAGAGAGCGTACCCAGATCTTAATGGATATTGCAAATAAAGAAAATGGAATGGTCATAGGAACCGGAGATATGTCAGAATTGGCATTAGGCTGGGCAACTTATAACGGAGATCATATGTCCATGTATGGAGTGAATGCATCCGTACCAAAGACTTTAGTCCGTCATCTGGTACATTATTATGCAGATACCTGTGGCAATGAGGAATTAAAAAAAGTCCTCTATGATGTATTAGATACACCGGTCAGCCCGGAACTACTGCCACCGGAAGATGGAAAGATTTCCCAGAAGACAGAGGACATTGTAGGACCGTATGAACTGCATGATTTCTTTTTATATTATATGCTGCGTTTTGGATATCCACCGAAAAAAGTGTACCGTCTTGCCTTACAGGCGTTTGAAGGACGTTATGAAAAGGATGTGATCTATAAGTGGCTTAGGAATTATTACTGGAGATTCTTCTCACAGCAGTTTAAACGTTCCTGTCTGCCGGATGGACCAAAAGTCGGAACGATCGCAGTATCACCGAGAGGCGATCTTAGAATGCCGTCGGATGCCTGTGGACGCATCTGGTTAGATGAGGTAGAAGCGTTAGAGGAGAAGTAATGTCTGTGGAATAGTTTTGCAGCAAAAAGCTCCCACAATTTGATACAAACGTTACAGTTCACACAGCAGACAGGCATTTACTGTCTGGCTGCGTAAGAAAGTGATTCAGGTGGTGATTTTTGCTTTGCAAAGCGAACTTTCATGCAAAAATCACAAGTTACTGGTCACGGAGTGAACAGTAACATACAAACCAGAAAAAGCAGCGATCTGTTTCATAAATCGCTGCTTTTTCTGGTTTGATAGACTCTAAATAATATCATATACTGATACGTTCTTCCAGAGAAGTTTCGGAATTGCCGACATGTACCGGACTCTTTGCATATACAACGGTATACATGAAAACAGAGAGGACGATTCCGGTAATCACATCAAATACCGAATGTTGTTTTAAAAACATGGTCGATAAGATAATGCTGACCATTAGGATCGCAGAACCATATCGCACCGGTTTATTCTGTTTAAAATTCTCACTATGCCAGATGGCAATGTTGACACCAATTGAATTATAGACATGGATGCTCGGAAACAGGTTTGTAGCAGTATCTGTTTTATATAAAGCACGTACCATGTTGACGAATATATTGTCATGGGCAAAAGTGGCTGGTCTTAAGTAATGTCCATTTGGATATACCGTGGAAATAATTAAGAAGATGGTCATTCCGGTAAACAGGAAAGCACATAATCTGTAATATTCCCCTTTATTCTTAAACAGAAAATATAAAACAGCAACCGCAACATAGGCAAACCATAAGAAATAAGGAACGATAAAATATTCGATAAATGGTATCTTATCGTCGATCGCCATATGTATCACATGAAAACGTTTTGTAACTGTCTGCTCTAAATAAGAAAACCATGGAAAATAAATAAGCAGATACAGTAAAAGCAGGCTGTGTTTATATTTCTTAAAACAAGCAACTACAGTGTCTTTTACGGTAGTCTTTTTTGATTTTGAAAAATTCACACTCACAATATCACCCTTTATTCGTAATTACTAATAATTATTATGCTCATTGACAAGCATTATAGCACAGGTAATTTTTTGCTACAATCCTCTTTTGCGTTATTTTATAAAATTTACAAATTTCTTAATAATTTGAAGATGTTTTACATGAAAAAGGTACCAGTAACACCAGTAAAGGAACAAAAGAAAACTCTGATATAAAAGAATTGACGGTTGCAAAATTTCCTGCTATCTTATAGAAAAGAACAACCGATTGCGCCTTTTGGTGAATCGTTGTGGCATGATCGGAAGCATAGAAAATCGTAAATAGAAGGTACTTACAAACGTACCAGATGGTTACAGAAAATAATAGTACAGGAGAATACCGTGAAAAATATTACAATCGCAGATGTTGCAGAAGCACTTGGCGTTTCTAAGACTACCGTATCAAGGGCTATTTCCGGAAAAGGCAGGATCGGGGCAGAAACAAGGGAAAAAGTGCTTGATTATATTGAAGAACATAATTATACACCGAACGTGATCGCAAAGAGCCTTGCACAGTCAAAAACATATAATATCGGCGTGATGATCCCGTCTGAGTATGACATCATCGACCTGCCGTTTTTCCAAAGCTGTCTGTTTGGCATACAGGAGATCGCAGCAACGATGGATTATGACATTTTGCTTACGATCAGTAAGCCGGAAGATACCTCTCAGCTAGAGCGTATCGTGACAAACCGTAAAGTAGATGGCGTGATCTTAATGCGTACGTTTGTCGATGATAAACAGGCAAAAATGCTTGCAAAAAGGGGAATCCCATTTGCAACGGTCGGTGGAACGAATGTCAAAGAAGCCATACAGGTGGATCAGGATCATCAAAGTGCATGTAAAGAACTGACATCGATCCTTTTAATGAAAAAAATGAAAAGGATCGCATTAGTCGGTGGAGATGAAAAACATGTCGTTACCCAGAAACGTTTAAAGGGATATTTAGACGCATTCAAAGAAGCACATATACCGGTGACAGAAGATCTGATCTATCTGGGCATGAACAATCCGGTGCTTTTAGACCAGAAGATCGAGGAGATCTTAAAAAAAGGTGCAGACTGTATTATTTCCATGGACGATGCCCTTTGTGGAAGTGTGCTCAAAAAACTGCGTGCAGAACACGTAAAAGTACCGCAGGATATCAAGGTGGCATCTTTTTACAACAGTTCCGTACTTGAAAATAATGTGCCGTCGATCACCTCATTGTCATTTGATGAGAAAGAACTTGGCATGGTAGCGTGCAGGGAACTGATGAATGCGATTGAGGATAAAGAGATCAACAGGGCAACAACATTAGGATATCAGGTGATATTGCGTGAATCGACATTGCAGGCATGAAAAATTATACGATTGAAGGATCGCATCTTTTACATCTATCGAAATGGCCGGGCAGTCAGTACAGCCTCCTTTGTGTAAAGTGCATTTTTAGCAGTAGCATTGATCGGTGTTTGGGCAGTTTATCAAAAAAAAATCCAAAAATCTTAAAGAAAAATTCATTGACAGAACCACATTCACCTGCTATACTACAACCACAGAACAACCGATTGCGCAAATCTTCAAAAAGTTGCGTAAAGGTCAGAAAAATAAGTAAGAAGATCAATCTTACATAATAAGTGCAAAACCAGCCGGAACATGAAAAGGCAGTACATAATTTCCTTCCGGTAAGACATAAAAAATAACAAAAAGGAGAAAAGGGATGGACAAATTTGTTGTAAACATTATTCATCGTCCAGAGATGGTTCCGGAGTATTCCGCAACCGTGACAGGACATGGCAAGGAAGAAGATATCGGAGATAAGAAATTACTGACAGAATCTTTAGATATTTTCAAGACACAGCAGAGATTAGCACATGAAAACGGATTAAAGGTTACGATCCAGATGACCTATGCTTCTCTTTTCAATGATGAAGCAGTAGCCATAGCAAAAGCAGACCATGAGAAATACGGAGATGAGATCGCACTTTCCTTATTAGGCCTGCCATGTGAGCAGTTCCGTGAGAAATATAAGACGAAAGATTTCTGTATCTGGATGTTCTCCATGGAAGATAAGAAAGCGATCGTAGATGATGTATTTGGCAAGTTCCATGATACATTCGGATTTTATCCGGAATCTACAGGTTCCTACTATATGGATGCAGATCTGACAAACTACATCAAAGAAAAATATCCAACTGTAAAATGTGCAGTTGCAACCTGTTGGGAAGAAGGACCAAAGGCATATCATACCTGTAATAATTCATGGTATACATTATTTGATGGCGGCCCATGGGCACCTTGGATCCCTTCCAAACAGAACACGCACGCACCGGCAGCAAATGAAGCAGAAGATTCAGGAATCGTTGCAATCCCGCATCTTTCCCGTGATTTAATTGCCTGCTACGATGGAAATGGTTCTAACTTCGGAACACATCCACAGAACGTACTGCGTGGTATGATCTATGATACAAAGACATGGGAATATCCATATCTTTACAATCTGATCGATCAGTACAGAGATCTTGCAAAATATAACAACGGATATGCGTATAACATGATGTTCGTTGGACCGGGCTGGATGAATAAGATGGGACGCTGGGAAGCTCCATATGAATTGTTAGAGAAATCCTATTCTGATGGCTGTAAATATTATGGACAGCTCAAAAAAGAAGGCAAGTTGATTGACATGACCATGTCTGAATTTGCTGATTACTACCGTAAAAAGAAAACTTATACAGAACCGGAATGTGCACTCTGGAGAGATATTTTATACGGTTCAGATAAACAGGTATTCTGGTATACAGATCCATATATGCGTGCATGTGTCAACATGGATCAGGGCGGTGCAATCGTTGATCTAAGACCATATGCAGCAAAATTAGAATGGCCGGTAGGTATCGGAACAAAACACGTCCAGGATGCATCTTATCCATTTTTAATCCAGGAGAAATATCGTGCAGGTTATTTTACGCATTATGCAGGAGAAGGAACCGTCCGCAGTGCAAAACTCTGTCACAACGGAGAAGAAGTAGATTTATGTTTGTGCCGTACAAAAGCTCATTTTTCACAGGAAGGTAATACAAGAATCTTAACCTTAGATCCTGTAGAGATTGAATTTGCAGATCTGACCGTAAAATTACAGACAATCGAATACTTTGAAGAAGGAAGTTCCGCGATCAAAATCGAGCGTAAAGTATTAGAAATGTCAGATCCATCCGCAGAAGTAGAATTAAACGAATACATGGTAGCATGTTATGGTACAACCGAATATCCGGAAGATATGACAGGTATCACATTAAAATGCGAAGGAAAAGATGAAAAGACCATCAATTATGAATACCGTTGCAGAGAAGCAGAAGCATTTGGAGCAGAAGCAGTCAGCGCAGTCATTCCTGCTATCGAAACAAAAGTTTCTTTAGCTGCTGATAAAGAAGCAGAAGGATATATCAAAGAAGGATATGCTTTCTCACCGATGTTCACATTAGGTTACAAGACAACATTGAAAGATAAAGGAGGATTTGCGACATGGCTCAAGCTGGAAAAGGAAAATTAAATTACAGATGTCCATCCTGTTTTATGAGGGATTTGGATATCGATATGTTTTTTGACAAAGATAAGGGAGAATATTACTGCCTAAGATGCCAGTACACCGGAACAGAAGAAGATGTA
Source organism: Roseburia zhanii (assembly GCF_014287635.1). Classification (GTDB taxonomy): domain Bacteria; phylum Bacillota; class Clostridia; order Lachnospirales; family Lachnospiraceae; genus Roseburia_B; species Roseburia_B zhanii. The sequence continues at coordinate 43,490 of NZ_JACOPH010000011.1, forward strand.
CTTGCCAAAAATGAAATGGTAAGGTTCCGTTATCGTGCAATGATGAAACGTTTTGAAAAATTTGATTTTGACTAAACTATAAAAAAGAGTATGCGCCTGTTGCATACTCTTTTTTAAAAAAATGGGAGGAAAACAGATGCAGCAGTTTATCAAAGGAGTAGACTTATCTACCTTGTTAGAAGTTTTAGCCTGTGGGGCCAAATATTATGACCATGGACAAGAAGCAGATGTTTTAAACATCTTAAAACGCTATGATATTGATTCTGTAAGACTCAGACTTTGGAACGATCCATATTCGGCTGATGGAAAGCCATACGGAGCCGGTACAAATGATATGGATACAACCATAAAAACCGCAAAGAAGATCAAAGATGCCGGATATACATTTTTGTTTAATCTGCATTACAGTGATTTCTGGGCAGATCCGGGAAAACAGTTTATTCCAAAAGCATGGGAAGGTATGTCAGCTGATGAATTAGAAACAGCCGTATATGAATTTACAAAAGAATCCATGGAAAAACTGATAGAAGAAGGTGTTGCGCCGGATATGGTGCAGGTCGGAAATGAACTGTCAAACGGACTGCTCTGGCCATACGGAAAGACACCGGATTATGACAGGATCGCAAAATTTGTAAATGCAGGTATACGTGGAGTGCGTGCCGTAGATCAGAAAGTACCGGTCATGATCCATCTGGATAATGGCGGAAATAATGCATTATATCGGGAATGGTTCGATCATTTTATGGAGCATGGAGAAGAATTTCAGATCATCGGGCTTTCCTATTATCCATTCTGGCATGGCAGTTTAGATGCACTTGAGCAGAATATGAATGATATTGCCGTACGTTACAATAAAGATGTAGTGGTTGCAGAAGTTTCCATGGGATTTACGATGGAAGACTATGCTGCTTATGAAAAATTAGAACCACAGGACCGAAAAGGCTATGCAACAAAACCGGAACTTGTCGCAAAGATCGAATATCCGATGACAAAAGTGGGACAGGCGGATTTTATGCAGGACTTTATGACAAGAGTGGCAAATGTTGCGGATGATCATGGCAAAGGTTTCTATTACTGGGAACCGGCATGGATTCCGGTTGCCGGTTCCGGCTGGGCAACGAAAGAAGGACTTGCATATATCAAAGATAAAGGCCCATGTGGGAATGAGTGGGCGAATCAGGCACTCTTTGATTATGATGGAAATGCACTTCCGGCGTTGGAAGTGATTCGGGATTTTCATCATTAGAGAGTGGTTGGGTAAATCGGTTATGGGTTAGGTGGAAGGTTGTGAGCCTGTGTCGGTTTACTGGGTTGATAAACTGTCAGAGCTTCCGTATACCGCCTGCTGTTTTAAGCCCGGCTTTCTAGTGTTCCTAAACAGATGATGCCATAAGCGTTTATTTTAAAAACTGCCCCAAACTCGCCTCCCGTATAGAGAAATGTTCGGCGTTTTTGAGCTCGGACAGTGGGGGCAGTTTTTAACGCTTATGTCACCATCCGCTAAAGCACACACGAAAGCCGGTCAATCAAAACAGCAGGCGGTATACGGACGCTCTGACAGTTTAATTTATACAGTGGGACACAGGCAAGTTACGTTTTTGTGCATAATCGATGTTACCTCGTTATTAGCTGGTAATAGCTTGCATATATTTCAATACTTACCAGTGAAATTAAAGATTGTTACTATCTATTTAGATATACACAAAAGTTATTCACGAACGAATCATCAGCATAAACCCAAGAAAGCGTAAATTGCCTGTGGCTCAAAAGCCTAGATGAAACTGCGTCGTATCTGTAGGGCACCGGTGGTTTTTATTACCCAGCTTTCGTGTGAGCCTTAGCAGGTGATGACATAAGCGTAAAAACCGCCCCACTGTCTGAGCTCAAAACCGCAGAACATTTCACAATATATGAGGCGAGTTTGGGGCGGTTTTTGAATAAACGCTTATGTCATCGCCTGCATAGGCACACTAGAAAGCCGGGTTAAAAACCACCGGTGCCCTACAGATACGACGCAGTTTACTCAACACAATAAAAGCCACAGGCTCACAACCTTCCGTTTAACTAATATGATGCATACCAAAATCCCCAAAATTCAACTTTGCAAATCCCCCCTCCTATGGTAAACTAATTCAGAGAATCAGCCCGGTAAGCTGTAGACCAGGGCAAAGGAGAAAGACAACATGCACGTAAGAGAACAGTTAAAACAGGGACGCATACTTACAGACGGAGCCATGGGAACCTATTTTGAGACAAAATATCCGGGTGAAGAACAGATGGCAGAAGCCTGCAATATAAGTGCACCCGATAAGATAAAGCAGATCCATTTAGAATATTTACAAAGCGGCGCACAACTGATCCGGACAAATACATTTGCAGCAAATACCATGTTTTTTGAAGATATCGATATGGTAAAGAAACTGATACAGGCAGGTTATCAGATTGCAGAAGAAGCAGTAGCAGAATCAGGTGGCACCGCTTTTATTGCCGCAGACATCGGCCCGATCTATGATCCGCAGTTTCTTGGAAAAGAAGAAGTATTAAAGGAATACTATACAATCTGCGATACCTTTTTAGATTGTGGAGCAGAGATTTTTGTATTAGAAACCCAGTCAGAGTTTACCTATGTAGAAGAAGTTACAAAATATTTAAAACAGAAAAAAGATGTATTTGTGATCGTGCAGTTTTCTGTCGATAAAAACGGATATACAAGAACAGGACTTGGCATGGAACGTATCATCGAAAAAGCAGCAGCCATGGATACGATCGATGCCTATGGATTTAACTGTGGCATCGGTGCTGCACATTTGAGCAGGCTTCTTTCAAACCTTGTATTTCCGAATGATAAATTTGTCACAGCACTTCCGAATGCAGGATATCCGGTGGAACTCCGTGGAAAGATCATCTATGGAGATAATCAGGATTATTTTGTGGAAATGATGGAGCAGATCGCAGATCTTGGCATAGAGATCTTAGGAGGCTGCTGCGGAACGACACCACAATATATCAAAGGTTTAAAACAGGCAGTGAAACCACATGCATATGTGAAGAAAAAGATCGGAACGAATGCGTCTGAAGAAGGTGGACGCAAACTTCTTCCTATCGAAGCAAAGCTGAAAAAGAAAGAAAAACTCTATATCGTAGAATTAGATCCGCCATTTGATACCAATATCACAAAAGTGATGCAGGGAGCAGAAACGATCAAAGAGGCAGGCGCAGATCTGATCACTTTAGCTGATTCGCCAATGGCGAGAACCCGTATGGACGCAGGAAAATTAGCAGCAAAAGTACAGCGTGAGACCGGGATCCCGGTAATGCCGCATATCTGCTGCAGAGATAAGAACGTGATCGCCATGCGTTCCGGTATGTTAGGCGATTATGTCAATGATCTGAGATATTTTTTAGTTGTGACAGGAGATCCGGTAGGCAGGGATGATAAAGGTGTGGTAACACCTGTTTTTGATTTCAATTCGATCCGTTTTATGGAATATCTTACCGGAATGAATCAGGATGTATTTGCAAAAGAGCCGGTTGTCTATGCCGGTGCTTTGAATTATCATGGTGTAAATAAAGATGCGATCTGTAAAAGAGTACAGCTTAAGATGGAAAAAGGCTGCAGCATGTTTTTGACACAGCCGGTATATTCGAAAGAGGATATGGAGCGGATTGCTTATATCAAAGAAAAAACAGGAGCAAAGATCATGTGCGGGATCATGCCGCTTGTCAGCTATAAAAATGCAATGTTTATGGCAAATGAAATGCCTGGGATACGGATACCGGAAGATATCATAGGGCGTTATCAGCCGGAAATGACGCGGGAAGAGGCAGAAGAAACCGGAATCGCGTTAGCAGTAGAAATCGCAGATCAGATGAAAGAGATTGCAGATGGATACTATTTTATGACGCCATTTAACCGTGCAGGCATGATTGCAGAGATTATAAAGAAAGTGAAAAGATTTTAAATCACTTTAGGAAGGAAACCATATGACGAAAAGAGAATTACGGGAACTGATCGAGAGTCAGGCAGTCATTTTAGATGGAGCAACAGGCAGTAATTTACAGGCAGCAGGCATGAAGATGGGAGTATGCCCGGAACAGTGGATCATAGAAAATCCAGAGGCTATTATAAAATTACAGCGTGCTTATGTAGAAGCAGGAACTAATATTTTATATGCTCCGACATTTACAGGAAACCGTATCAAGTTAGCGGAGTATGGATTAGAAGAAGAGTTAGAAGAAATGAACCGGCAGTTAGTGGCACTGTCAAAAGAAGCGGCAGCAGGACAGGCACTTGTAGCAGCCGATATTTCGATGACCGGACAGCAGTTATATCCGATCGGGGATATGCAGTTTGAAGAACTGGTAAATATCTATAAAGAACAGGTATGGGCAGTCGAAGATGCCGGCGTGGATCTGTATGTCGTAGAGACGATGATGAGTTTACAGGAATGTCGTGCAGCCGTTTTGGCAATCAAAGAATCCAGCAGCCGCCCGATCATGGTGAGTCTGACATTTGAAGAAACCGGAAGAACGCTGTTTGGTACAGATCCGGCAACAGCCGTAGTCGTATTACAGAGCCTTGGTGTCGATGTGATCGGAATCAACTGTTCCACAGGACCGGATAAAATGGCAGAATTAGTAAAAGCCATGTACGAAGTTGCCTATGTGCCGATCCTTGTAAAACCAAATGCAGGACTGCCAAAACTTATCGATGGAAAAACAGTTTATGATATGCAGCCACAGGAATTTGCAGATGCAATGGTGAACTTAGCAGCCTGCGGAGCCCGTGTGTTTGGTGGATGCTGTGGTACGACACCGGCACATATCAAAGCGATGACAGAGGCGTTAAATGATGTAGAACTTCTTCCAATAAAAACAGAGCACCGCAGATTTTTAGCATCTGAACGTAAAATGACAGAGATCTTATTAGACGGTCCGTTTACGATCGTAGGAGAGCGTATCAATCCGACAGGAAAGAAAAAATTACAGGCAGAACTTAGAGAAGGCAGTCTTTCTTTAGTCTGCGAAATGGCAGTACAGCAGGAAGAAAACGATGCAGCAATCCTTGATATCAATATGGGAATGAACGGAATTGATGAAAAAGCCATGATGTTAGATACGATTTACGAAGTATCTTCTACCGTAGATCTGCCGCTTTGTATTGATTCAAGCCATGTCGATATCATTGAAGCTGCACTTCGTATCTATCCGGGAAGGGCATTGATCAATTCGATTTCCTTAGAAAAAGAAAAATTTGAGAATTTAATCCCAATCGCAAAAAAATACGGTGCAATGTTCATTTTACTTCCTTTATCAGATGAGGGACTGCCGGAAAATAAAGAAGAAAAGCATAAGATCATAGAAACGATCGTTGCGGCAGCAGAAGAATCCGGAATGGTGCGGGAAGATATTATCGTAGACGGCCTTGTGGCAACGGTAGGTGCAAATCCAAACGCAGCCGTTGAATGTTTAGAAACGATCGCATATTGTAAAGAGAACCGTCTGGCAACGATCTGTGGACTGTCAAATATTTCTTTTGGACTGCCGGAGAGAAGCTGCATCAATACCGCATTTTTAACAGCAGCGATCACAAGAGGACTGACAATGGCGATCGCAAATCCGGCACAGGAAGCCTTGGTAGATGCAGCTTATGCAGCCGATCTTTTATTGAATAAAGAAGGTGCGGCAATCCGCTATATCAATCGTGCGAATAAGAAAAAAGTACCGGAAAAATCCTCGGCGGCAGATGTTAATGCAGATAAAACAGCAGGACAGTCAGAGCAGGTGACTCCGAAAAAACGTGTGTTTGACTGTGTTGTAGATGGCAATAAGGGCAGGGTATTAAGCGAAGTGGATAAGGCATTAGAAGCAGGAGAACTCCCGGAAGTCATTATCAGTGACAGCCTGATCCCGGCGATCAACCGGGTAGGTGAACTGTTTGAACAGCAGATATATTTTCTGCCACAGCTGATTTCATCCGCAGGCACGATGCAGAAAGCAATCACTTATTTAGAGCCGAAGATCAAGCGGGATGAAAACGCCGTAGAAAAAGCCACGATCATTATGGCAACCGTCGAAGGGGATATTCATGATATCGGTAAGAATTTAGTTGTTCTGATGTTGAAAAACTACGGATACCGTGTCCTTGACCTTGGAAAAGATGTGGCAGCAGATACGATCGTTGACACAGCCATCAAAGAACATGCACAGATCATTGGATTGTCAGCACTTATGACGACCACAATGATGCGTATGAAAGATGTGGTGGAACTTGCAAAAGAAAGAGGCTGTAAGAGCCAGATCGTCATTGGCGGGGCAGCCGTTACGGAAAGTTTTGCAGAGGAGATCGGAGCAGACGGTTATTCCAAAGATGCAGCCGACTGCGTACGGTTAGTCGCAAGGCTGTTAGGAGAAGAAGTGTAATTTTATTTTGGATTTTTTTTAGTGCAAATGGTCTATAGTCTTGCTTTTTATTAGAAAGTGTATACAATGTAACTTAGAACGTAACTGAATAGTTGCATTATGAAAATAAAAACATAGAGGAGAAAGATATACAATGTATGGATTTGGAGATTTAATCGCAATCTTAAAAAAGAGCCCGAAAAAAATTGTTTTCACAGAGGGAACAGATGCACGTATCTTAGAGGCAGCTTCCCGTTTATTAGCAAGTAATTTCTTAAAACCGATCTTAGTTGGAAAGGAAGAAGAGATCATTGCTGCATCAGAAGAAAGCGGATTTAATATCCGTGGAGCAGAGATCATCGATCCTCTGAAGTTTGACAGATTAGATGAGATGATAGATATGTTCTGTGAACTGCGTAAGAGCAAAGGAGTTACAAAAGAGCAGGCAAGAGGAATCTTATCACAGGCCAATTATTTTGGAACAATGTTAGTAAAAATGGGAATCGCAGATGCACTTTTAGGTGGAGCAACTTATTCTACAGCAGATACCGTACGTCCGGCATTACAGCTGATCAAGACAAAACCGGGCAACAGCATTGTATCGTCTGTATTTATCATGGTTCGTGCAAGGGCAACCGGTGATAACGAAGTACTTGCAATGGCAGACTGTGCGATCAATATTCATCCAAACGAGGACGAATTAGCAGAGATCGCAACAGAAGCAGCAGAGTGTGCAAAGATCTTTGGTGTTGATCCGAAGGTTGCATTCTTAAGCTATTCTACATTTGGTTCCGGAAAAGGTGAAGATGTAGATAAGATGCGTAATGCAGCAGCAAAAGCGAAATTAAGAGCACCGGAACTTCAGGTTGAAGGTGAGTTACAGTTTGATGCAGCCGTTTCTCCAAGAGTTGCACGTACAAAATGCCCGGATTCAGCAGTTGCAGGACATGCAAATACATTTGTATTCCCTGATATCAATGCAGGTAATATCGGTTACAAAATCGCACAGCGTTTAGGCGGTTTTGAAGCATATGGCCCAATCTTATTAGGATTAAATGCACCGATCAATGACCTTTCCCGTGGATGCAATGCTTCAGAAGTATACTCCATGGCGATCATTACAGCAGCATTGGCATAAAAAATACTTGACATATACAGACAAACTGTTATATAATAATCGAGCAGGTTCCAAAACCTGCTTCATATGGGATCTTAGCTCAGCTGGGAGAGCATCTGCCTTACAAGCAGAGGGTCACAGGTTCGAGCCCTGTAGGTCCCATATATTTATGGCGGAATAGCTCAGTTGGCTAGAGCACACGGTTCATACCCGTGGTGTCGAGAGTTCAAATCTCCCTTCCGCTACTATTCGTAAGATACCGGAATTGCTATTATGGCAGTTCCGGTTTTTTTCATCCTATTATATGAATACTCCAATGCATCCTTTTTTCTTTGTTATATTTCATAAGGACGGTGATCAATTATGATACGCAGACACAGAGCAACCTTTATCATTCTATTCATAACCATTTTCGTCTATGTACTTTCATGGAAATGCCAGAGGGCAGTAGATTATTACCGCCTGCATATATTCCCGCTTGGAACAAATACATTAGCGAGAGTTCTGTCCGTCATACCTTTTTCCGTCGGGGAAATCCTGATCATAGCAGCAGTTTTCTTTCTGCTGATCAGTTTTATCATAACCATTCTAAAACTTCTATTCCGAAACAAATTCCAAAAATCCTTCCATATCTGCAGAAAAATATTTAGATTTATCTGTATATGGGTGATCGTGACAGAAACATTTTTCTGTTTTGTCATGTACCATGCATCTACAGTAGAAGAAACTTATTTTGCAGATGCAGAGATTGGAGAAGATGCCTTGGTAAATCTCTATGAGATGCTGGTGAATAAGGCAAATGGACTCTCAGAAAAGATGCAGCGGGATACACAGGGGAATGTCATGTATGATGGAGATCTGTATGCACAGTGTAAAGCAGCAATGCAGAATTTAGGAGAAGAATATCCCTATTTAAAAGGATATTATCCGAATCCGAAACCGATCGCAAATTCCGGTTTTATGAGCCAGCAGTATTTAGCAGGGATCTATTTCCCATTTACTTTAGAAGCAAATTATAATCAGACCATGTATATTATGAACAGACCGGCAACGATCTGCCATGAATTAAGCCATTTAAAAGGCGTGATCTTAGAAGATGAAGCAAATTATTTTGGATTTTTAGCCTGTATCCGTTCCGAAGATGGATTTATACAGTACAGCGGATATTTAAGCGTTTTATCTTATGTCAGCAGGGAAGTCAGAAAAAATATTCCGTTAGAAGTACGGCAGGAAATGACTGAGCCGAATACGCTTGTGCAGAATGATGTTGTCTTTTTGACAGATGAGGCATGGGAAAAAGTAGAAAAAGAGGCGGTGATCAGTACAGAAACAGCAAATCAGGTAACGGATACATTTTTAGAAAGCAATTTAAAGAGCAATGGGGTAAAAAATGGCATGGAGAGTTACAGTCAGGTTGTCCGTCTGCTGTTAAAATGGTACGAACATAGTAATTAAAACTACATTACTTGACAACTGATACTTTAAATAGTAGAATAAGATAAAAGTTTACTAAATGAACTATTGAGAGAGGTTGTCAAAGATGAACGAATTAAAAATCGGAAATAAAACAGCAAATGTACCTATTATACAGGGAGGCATGGGTGTTGGTGTCAGCCGCAGCCGTCTGGCAGGAGCCGTAGCGGCGGCGGGAGGCATAGGGATCATTTCTACCGCACAGATCGGATATGATGAAGCCGGATTTTGCACCGATCCAAAGAAAGCAAATATAACAGCGATCAAAAAGCATATCGCTTTGGCAAAAGCACAGGCAAAGGGCGGGCTTGTCGGCGTGAATATCATGGTAGCGTTAAAAGATTATGCAGAGCATGTAAAAGCATCCATAGAAGCAGGTGCAGATGTGATCATTTCCGGTGCAGGACTTCCGGTGTCACTTCCGAAATTGACAGAGGGGACAGATACCAAGATCGCACCGATCGTATCCACAGAGAAAGCAGCACATGTGATCCTGAAATTATGGGACAGAAAATTTCACAGGACAGCGGATTTTATCGTGATTGAAGGTCCGAAAGCAGGCGGACATTTAGGTTTTTCACAGGAAGAATTAGCAGATGCAGACCAGATGGATTATGATAATGAGATCAGAAAGATCATATCCGCAGTCAGAGAATATGAAGAAAAATACCACAGAGAGATACCGGTGATCGTGGCAGGCGGCATCTATAGCAGGGAAGATGCCTTTCATGCGGCAGAGCTTGGTGCAGATGGCATACAGGCAGCTACACGGTTCGTTGCAACCGAAGAGTGTGATGCAGACATTGCCTATAAAATGGCATATGTCAAAGCTAAAAAAGAAGATGTTGTGATCATCAAAAGTCCGGTCGGAATGCCGGGACGGGCAATTAGAAATCCATTTTTAGAAGAAGTGGCACAGGGAACATGCAAGATCGAAAGATGCTACGGCTGTCTTGCAAAATGTGATCCAAAAGAGATACCATATTGTATCACTGATGCCCTGATCCGTGCCGTAAAAGGTGATGTGGAGCATGGGCTGATCTTTGCAGGGGAGAATGTAGAGAAAGTAGATAAGATCAGTACGGTAAAAGCGGTGATCGATGATCTGTCTGCGGGATTTTACAGCGGAGAAAAAAATACTTTTCATATACTGCCACATGTGGTATAATACTTTTCAAGTATGAACCCGGAGATCCGGTGTCAAAAAAGTAGGAGAAAAGGAGATTTCATCATGAAACACGTAAAAACATTAAATACAAGAAAATTACAGAATACAATTAAGAAAGGCGGCTGCGGAGAATGTCAGACATCCTGTCAGTCAGCTTGTAAGACTTCCTGTACAGTAGGAAATCAGACTTGTGAGAATAACAAATAAGAAAAGAGAATCAGGACTACATAGCACAGACCGCCCGCACAGCGTGCGGTCGTTTGTGCGTTATAGTTATATCAGGTAGAAAGAGAGGAAATATTGTAGTGGTTCATCAGTACAAAAACAACGGCTATAATATTGTTCTGGATGTCAATAGTGGTGCGATCCATGTTGTAGATGATGTGACATATGATGTCATCGCATTATGGGAAGACCATACAAGAGAAGAGATTGTAGAGCAGTTAAGATCAGACTATGCAGAGGCTGATATTACAGAAGCCATGGAAGAAGTAGCAGAGCTTGAAAAAGACGAGGCACTTTTTACCAAAGATGAATATGAGGATTACATCATAGACTTCAAGAAGCGTCCGACGGTAGTAAAAGCATTGTGTTTACATATTGCCCATGACTGTAATTTAGCTTGTCGCTATTGTTTTGCAGAAGAAGGGGAGTATCATGGAAGAAGGGCACTGATGTCCTATGAAGTCGGTAAGGCAGCTTTGGATTTCCTGATTGCAAATTCGGGCAGCCGGAGAAATTTAGAGGTAGATTTCTTTGGAGGAGAACCGACACTGAATTTTCAGGTAGTAAAAGATTTAGTGGCATATGGCAGGGAGCAGGAAAAACTGCATGATAAGAATTTCCGTTTTACATTGACAACAAACGGTGTTCTGTTAAATGATGAGATCATGGAGTTTGCCAATAAAGAGATGGCAAATGTTGTCTTAAGCATTGACGGACGTAAAGAAGTCAATGACCGTATGCGCCCATTCCGTAACGGCAGCGGCAGTTATGATCTGATCGTGCCGAAGTTCCGGAAATTTGCAGACAGCAGAAAACAGACAAATTATTATGTCAGAGGAACCTTTACACATAATAATTTAGATTTTTCACAGGATGTACTGCATTTGGCAGATCTTGGATTCAAGCAGATATCGGTCGAGCCTGTTGTTGCACAGGAGACAGATGATTATGCGATCAGGGAAGAAGATCTTCCACAGTTATTTGAAGAATATGATAAGTTAGCTGCAGAAATGGTGAAACGGCATAAACATGGAGATGATTTTAATTTTTTCCATTTTATGATAGATTTAGAAGGTGGTCCATGTGTTGCAAAACGACTTTCCGGTTGTGGCTCAGGAACGGAATATCTTGCAGTAACACCATGGGGTGACCTCTATCCATGCCATCAGTTTGTAGGAAATGAAAAATTCTTAATGGGAAATGTGACAGACGGTGTTACAAATACAGCGATCCGAGATGAATTTAAGAGCTGTAATGTGTATGCAAAAGAAAAATGCCGTAATTGCTTTGCAAGATTTTACTGCAGTGGCGGATGTGCGGCAAACTCATACAATTTCCATGGGGATATTCATAACGCTTATGATATCGGATGTGCATTACAGAAAAAACGAGTAGAATGTGCGATTATGATCAAAGCAGCAGAAGCATTCGAAGAAGAGTAAAGGTTACTCTTCACTCAGTAGCCAGACATTTACTGTCTGGCTGCGTAAGAAAGTGATTCAGGTGGTGATTTTTGCTTCGCAAGGCGAACTTTCATGCAAAAATCACGAGTTACTGGTCACGGAGTGAACAGTAACGAGTAAAGGAAAGGAAGAGGTAAGAAAATGAAGAACAAATTTAACAAAGGTCAGGGTATTGCAATGCTCGTTGTGATCGCTCTGATACTGGGTGGACTGGCATATTACACATCCATCATTCTTTCTTCTACCGGAGTCGGAGAGGACAAGAGTATCAAACTGGGCTTGGATTTAGCAGGTGGTGTCAGCATTACCTATCAGGTAGAAGATGATAATCCTACCGCAGAACAGATGAGTGATACTATTTACAAGTTACAGAAGCGTGTGGAAAGCTATAGTACAGAAGCATCCGTATATCAGGAAGGTGATGACCGTATCACAGTTGAGATCCCGGGTGTTACAGATGCAAATGCGATCTTAGAGGAATTAGGAAAACCGGGTTCCTTAGAGTTCCAGACATCTGATGGAAACACATTTATGACTGGTGACATGGTTGCAGATGCACAGGCAACTTCTTACCAGAATAACATGGGTAACAAAGAATTTATCGTAGAATTAACACTGACAGAGGAAGGCGCTACCGTATTTGGTGATGTGACATCAGCAAACGTTGGTAAAAACTTACCGATTGTTTACGATGATCAAGTGATCAGCAATCCGACAGTAAACGAAGCAATCACCGGAGGAAAAGCACAGATCACTGGTATGGAATCTTATGAGCAGGCAGAAGCATTAGCATCTAGTATCCGTATCGGTTCCCTTTCCTTACAGCTTAGTGAGTTACGTTCTAATGTTGTAGGTGCACAGTTAGGTAGTGCAGCAATTTCAAGCAGTTTAAAAGCAGCAGCGATCGGTCTTGCAATCGTTATGTTATTTATGATCATTGTATATTTTGTACCGGGTGTTGCAGCATCTATCGCACTTGCAATTTATACATGCCTTGTAGTTGCAACAATATACTTATTTGAGATCACATTAACACTTCCGGGTATTGCCGGTATCATCCTTTCCATTGGTATGGCAGTAGATGCGAACGTTATCATCTTCGCACGTATCCGTGAGGAGATCGCAAGTGGTAAGTCCGTAGGAACTTCTATGGACATCGGATTTAAAAAAGCAATGTCAGCGATCATTGATGGTAACGTAACAACATTGATCGCAGCAGCTGTACTTGGTCTGTTAGGTTCCGGTACTGTAAAAGGATTTGCTTATACATTGGCAATCGGTATCATTCTTTCCATGTTTACCGCATTGTTTGTAACAAGAATTATTTTAAATGCATTATTTGCAGTTGGTTTAAGAGCTGAAAAGCTTTATGGAAGATCAAAAGAACGTAAACCATTCCGCCTTGTAGAACACAGAGGAATCTTCTTTGCAATCTCTATCGTTGTGATCGCAGCAGGATTTATCGGAATGGGAGTACATGCTTCAAATGGTAAGGCATTAAATTACAGCCTTGACTTTATCGGTGGTACATCAACAACAGTTCCATTTGATAAGAGTTACACGATCGAAGAAATTGATGCAGATATGGTTCCGCTAGTAGAAGCGATTACCGGTGACAGTGATGTACAGACAACACAGGTACAGGGCAGCAATCAGGTAATCTTTAAGACACGTAATCTGACATTAGATGAACGTGAGCAGTTAAATCAGACATTTGTAGACAAATATGGTGTAGATGATAAAGAGATCCAGTCTGAAAGTATCAGTTCTACGATTAGTTCAGAAATGCGTACCGATGCATTAAAAGCAGTTTTGATCGCAGTTATCTGTATGCTGATTTATATCTGGTTCCGTTTCAGTGATGCAAGATTTGCTGTAAGTGCTATCTTAGCACTGGTACATGACGTATTAGTTGTATTGACCTGTTATGCATTGATGCGTATTTCTGTTGGAAGTACATTTATCGCATGTATGCTGACGATCATCGGATATTCGATCAATGATACGATCGTTATCTTCGATAGAATCCGTGAGAATATGAAAGGCATCAAAGTGAAGGATTCGAATGATTTACGTGAAATCGCAAACAAGAGTCTGACACAGACATTGAGCAGAAGTATCAATACCTCTATCACAACCTTTATCATGGTATTTATGTTATGGTTATTAGGTGTTGCTACAATCCGTGATTTCTCCTTACCACTTATGGTAGGACTGATCAGTGGTTCTTATTCTTCTGTTTGTATCGCAACCCAGTTATGGTTTGTATTTAAACGTAAGATCGGTAAACACAAAATTGCAGATCCACAGAATTAAAGATCAGATATAAAAGATGCAGGCTGCCGGAGATACGGCAGCCTGTTTTGACTATAGCAAAAACATGACTTTACTTGAAAAGGAGCAGACATGGAAGAATGGATCATGGCATATCTCGCCATTATGAATCTCATAGGCATCAGCCTGATGATGATCGATAAGAGAAGGGCGATCCGTCATGCATGGCGGATACCGGAAAAAATGCTGTTTTTGTGTAGCTTGTTAGGCGGTAGTATCGGGACTTGGGCAGGAATGTATCTGTTCCACCATAAGACAAAACACTGGTATTTTGTGATCGGAATGCCGGTAATTCTGATCTTACAGATTGTGTGTGTGACTTATATCCGTACGATATTATGATAAACAGTGTATAAAAAATTTTTTTCCTCACAGAATAATAAAAAAGAAAGTTCTTGCATATGATATTATGAACGACTTATTCTGGGAGGAAAATAATGAAGTATAAAAATGTAAGAAAAAAAGTATTTTTTGTGATTTCCATGTTGATCGTCTGTGTGATGGGACAGATACAGGCAGATGCAAAAAGTGCGGATACCTTTATTCCGCAGGAGTATGTAGCTTACTGCGAGGAGATCGGCAGGGAATATGGGATTTGCCCGGAACTATTAGAAGCGATCATGGAATCGGAATCTTCGGGGAATCCACAGGCAGGAAATGGTAACTGCAAAGGGTTGATGCAGGTCAATACCCAGTATCATAAAGGACGTATGGCAAAACTCGGTGTAGATGACATATATGATGCAAAAGGAAATATCCGGCTTGCAGCAGACTATCTGTTAGAACTGTTTCAGCAATATCAGGATATCGGAACCGTACTTATGGTGTATAACGGCAGCAAAAATGCATTAGAGCGTGGAGAACGTGCTGATTATACGGAATATGCTGAAAAGATCATCAGACGGAGTGAACAATTAGAAAGGGTGCATCAGAAATAATTGCGTTTCTGATGCTTTTTTATTATAATAAAAACCAGTAGATGATAGAGAGGGATAGATGATTATGATAGGTACACCTTACGAAATTGATGGATTTGCATTTTCAGATGAGAGCATGATGGAAAAAGCGGCAAAAGAAGCAGAAGGCATCCGTTATGTCAAAAATGGTACAGATATGCGTGATCCACAGACAGTTCTGTTAGTATATCGCCAGATGGTAGAACAGCATGTGTTTGAAACACCAGTAGGGTATGCCTTTTTATACGAATTGCAGGAGTATCTGCGGACAAGTCCTGCCATAGACAATGACCAGATTCCACCGATTCCGGTCATTACAGAGGATAGAGAGCCGGTAAGACCAAAAGTTATCAAGAAGCAGCCACAAAAAACGAAAACAAAAGTCGTGCACAAGATTAAAGAACAGAATGTAGATTATAAGAGATATTTTCAGGTGACATGTACGATCGGAGTGATATTGTTCTTTATCGTGGTCGGTATGTTTGCAGTAACAGCGACCAGCGGAAATATCAACATCGTGAATTATGAAAATGCATTGATCGAAAAATACGAAAACTGGGAAGAACAGTTAGACGAAAGAGAAGAAAAATTAAAAGAACGTGAAAATGCATTGCAGCAAAATACGCAGCAGACACCATAGATTTCATAATTTTTTCATAACTATATGTTACAGTGTACAACATATTGTGCGTAGGAGCATGTTTTTAAGAACAGTTGAGAAATGAGGTAATTTGAATGGATAAGATCAAGATATTAGTCGTAGATGATGAGAGCAGGATGCGTAAGCTGGTCCGGGATTTTTTGATCCGTGATAATTTTGAAGTCGTAGAAGCCGGAGATGGGGAAGAAGCATTAGATGTGTTTTATAAGGAAAAAGATATTGCGCTGATCATTTTAGATGTGATGATGCCTAAGATCAACGGCTGGGATGTCTGCAGAGAAGTAAGAGAGAACTCAAAAGTCCCGATCATCATGTTGACAGCTAAAGGCGATGAAAGTGATGAACTACAGGGATTTGACCTTGGTGTCGATGAATATATTTCAAAACCATTCAGCCCGAAGATCTTAGTTGCAAGAGTCAATGCGATCCTGCGCAGGGCGAACCGTCTGAGCGAAGAAGACGTAACCGAAGTCGGCGGGATCAAGATCGATAAAGCTGCACATTTAGTAACAGTAGATAATGAACGGGTAGAACTCAGTTATAAAGAGTTTGAATTATTATCATATTTTATTGAAAATCAGGGAATTGCATTATCACGGGAGAAGATTTTAAATCATGTGTGGAATTATGATTATTTTGGAGATGCAAGAACGATTGATACGCATGTGAAGAAGCTGCGTAATAAATTAGGCAAACGTGGAGAGTGTATTAAGACAATCTGGGGAATGGGGTACAAGTTTGAGGTTGATGCATGAAAAAAAATAAACAGGTAAAACATTCACTTACAGTACAATTTACTAAGACAATTCTAGGATTGATTGCCGGCACAGTGTTACTGTGCTGGTTTTTGAATACCACATTTTTAGAAGGATATTATACCTATAATAAGCAGCAGGCGATGTTAGAGGGATTTACAACAATCGATCAAAAGAGTGAAGAAGGGAATTTAGACAGTGCTTCTTTTGATGTTGGATTTGAACAGATCTGTGCAAATGGAAATATTTCCATTCTGGTGATCAGTGCAGACGGTTCGATCGTCCGTGCATCCGTCAACGATACAAATGCCTTAAAACGGCAGTTTATGGATGTTCTGTTTTCAAATGATCAGGACAGATCAGCAGAAGTATTGAAGGAAACGAGCAAGTATGTATTAGAAAAACAGGTCGACAGTAGGATGAATGAAGAATATTTAGTGCTGTGGGGAACGCTTTCAGACGGAAATCTGATCTTAATGCGTACAGCATTAGAAAGTATCCGGGAAAGTGCCGGAATATCGAACCGTTTTCTTGCTTATATCGGTATCTTTGCGATCATCTTAGGAACTGTGATCAGTATTTTTACATCGAAAAAGATTGCCCGCCCGATCCTTGAACTGACAGATATTTCAAGGAGAATGACAAATCTTGATTTTAATGCAAAATATAAAAGCAGGGGTGAAAATGAAATCGACCAGTTAGGGGAACATATCAACCAAATGTCCGAAACGCTTGAACAGACGATCTCTGAATTAAAGAGTGCGAATAATGAATTGCAGATCGATATTGAGAAAAAGACACAGATCGATGAGATGCGGAAGGAATTTCTATCGAATGTTTCGCATGAGTTAAAGACACCGCTTGCTCTGATACAGGGATATGCGGAAGGTTTGCAGGAATGTATCAATGATGATGAAGAAAGCAGGAATTTTTACTGTGAAGTCATCATGGACGAGGCTGATAAGATGAACCAGATGGTGAAGAAGCTGCTGACATTAAATCAGTTAGAGTTTGGCAATGATGTTGTCAGCATGGAACGTTTTGATCTGACAGAACTGATCCGTGGTGTGATCCAGTCCTCATCGATCCTGCTTAAACAAAATGAGATCAGCTTAACTTTTAATACAGATATGCCGATGTATGTATGGGCAGACGAATTTAAAGTGGAAGAGGTTATTACAAACTACTTAAGCAATGCGATACATCATGCCGGAAATGAAAAACATATCGATATCAAATACACGCAGATGGAAGATTATGTCCGTGTAAGTGTATTTAATACCGGAAAACCGATACCGGAAGAAGATATTGATAATATCTGGATCAAATTTTATAAAGTGGATAAGGCACGTACCAGAGAATATGGCGGAAGCGGGATCGGTCTTTCCATTGTAAAAGCGATCATGGATTCTTTCCATAGGGAATGTGGAGTGATCAATCATACAGACGGCGTGGAATTTTGGTTTGAATTAGACACAAAAAATAATTAACGGTTGCCCGTGCACTAAAAAAATGTTAAAATTATCTATATATAGTCAGAGAAAGTGAATGCAGTGGAGGCACAGAATGAGAGATTCAAGGATGAAGATGACCGCAGTACTGTTATCAGCAGCTTGTACGCTGACAGGATGTGGGGAAGCGTTGTATACGTTACAGCCGGAAGAAGAAGCGGCAGTTGTAAGTTATGCAGCACATGCGGTAGCAAAATATAATACCTATCAACAGGATGGCGAGGTATATGTGCCGCCGGCAGAAGCGGATACGGAAGAAGCAGATGTGGAAGATGCATCATCTGAACAGGATATGGAAAGTACAGCAGATGCAGCAGCACCGGCAGATACTTCGGATACACAGTCACAGCCGGAGGAACAGTCATTAGTCACATTAACGGATGCATTGGATTTAGGAGTTATTACAGCAGAATATGAAGGAAACAGCCTTTGTGATACTTATGCGAAGTCAGAGTCCTATGCGATCGATGCACAGTCCGGCAAGCAGCTTTTAGTTTTGAATGTGAATCTGATCAATCAGGCAGCACAGGACTTACATATTGATATCTTAGCAATGACACCGGAATTTCATGCAGTGATCAACGGAGATATGACAGTACCGGCACAGACAACGATCCTGCCGAATGATCTTTCCACCTATGTACAGGATATCAAGGCAGGTGCTACAAATGAAACAGTACTGATCTTTGAAATTCCACAGGATATACAGGAAATCTCAAGCATACAGTTGAAGATCACGATGAACGGTGAGCAGTATAACGTGGATTTGTAAAAAATAAAAAAAAGAATATACAATAGATAGAATTATGTTATAATATTTATATTATAGTTTAGAATTTCAGAAATTTACCTGCAGAAAGCAGTGGAAAATACATGTGCATTGGGAGGAAAGCTTTATGGATACAAATATATTA
Organism: Roseburia zhanii; assembly: GCF_014287635.1. Lineage (GTDB taxonomy): Bacteria > Bacillota > Clostridia > Lachnospirales > Lachnospiraceae > Roseburia_B > Roseburia_B zhanii. Next base: position 62,469 of record NZ_JACOPH010000011.1, read on the forward strand.
TTGGAAAGTGGAACGAATGAGTTAGAGATATTAGAGTTTGCATTAGGCAATAACCGTTATGGAATCAACGTAGCAAAGATCCGCGAGATCTTATCTTATCAGCCGGTAACACCGATTCCAAATGCCAATCCGAGTGTGGAAGGTATCTTCATGCCGCGTGATGTGATGATCACTGTTATCAATTTGAAACGCTGCATCGGACTTCCGGAAACAGACAATGAAGGCTTATTTATCATTACGAATTTTAATAAATTAAATATTGCTTTTCATGTAGATGAGGTGATCGGTATCCATCGTGTATCATGGGAAGATATCATCAAACCGGATTCCACGATCAATTCACATGATAATGGAGTATCGACCGGTGTGATCAAATTAGATGATAAACTGATTATTATTTTAGATTTTGAAAAGATCGTAACAGATATCAGTCCGGAAACAGGATTAAAGGTATCGGATATGGATGAAGTTGTTTCCCGTGACAGAAGCGACTGCCCGATCCTGATCGCAGAGGATTCCCCATTACTTAGCAAGCTGATCACAGACTGCTTAAAGAAAGCCGGTTATACACATCAGATCGTTACAGCAAATGGTCAGGAAGCATGGGATAAGATCTGTGAATTTAAGAAAGAAGGCACTTTAAAAGACAAGGTTCACTGCATCATCACAGATATTGAAATGCCGATCATGGATGGACACCGGCTGACGAAGTTAGCAAAGACAGATGATGATGTAAAAGGAATACCACTCATTATTTTCTCATCTCTAGTGAACGATGAAATGCGTCGAAAAGGAGAGACATTAGGTGCCGATGCACAGTTGACAAAACCGGAAATTGGTAATTTAGTAGAAGCAATCGATAAGCTGATTGATTCCCATCTTAATGCATAGCGACAGTGAAGGGATGTGATAATATCACATCCCTTTTATAGGTGAAAGATACAAGGAGGTACTTTTGTGAATAAAACAGAGGAGTATTTAGATTCCCTGCTAAATAACATTTCCCCGGAAAAGAAAGCAGAAGAAGAACAGAAGAAACGGAAAAAGGCAAATGCGAATTTCGGTGAGCAATTTGAAAAAGAAGTAAATGATGCGGATATGGAGAAATTTATCCGGGATTTCGAAATTGAAGTAGACGAGGATAATACAAAAGCGAAGGAGGATGAACCTGCTGCAGACAGCGACGATTTCTGGAATAATTTAGAAGGGATCGTCAAGAATGCAAATGGCACATCAGAACCGGCAGAACCATCAGAACCTATGGAGTCAGAACCGGAGAGTGAACCGGAAGCAACCGGTACCGATTTTGAGATCAACACATTAGATGATGATACATGGACAGAACAAAAGACAGAGTCGTCAGAAGCAGCAGAATCAGAAGCAGCAGAATCAGAAGAGCAGCCAGAGCGGTCAAAAGAAGAACAGGATCTGTTAAATATGATCGCAGACCTTCCTTCTGATGAAGAATTATCCGGTCTTGCAGAGTCACTCCGTACCGATGGTCAGAATGATGAAGCAGATTTAAACAAGATGGAAACAGGGGGAACAGAGGAAGCAGAAACCGCTCTGACCGAAGAAGATACAGCAAAAGCAGATAAAAAACAGAAAAAAGGATTTTTCAAAAAATTAGTATCTGTTTTATTTGGTGAATCAGAAGAAGATGAACTTACTGCAGAAGAAGCAACATCAGAAGCAGCAGTTCCACCAGAAGATCTTGAGAACATGTCAGAAGAAAACCGGCAGATCTTAGAAGAATTAAATGCTGCAGGCAAAGCAAAAGAAGGAGACAAGCCGGAAGACAAAGAAGATAACAAGAAAGAAAAGAAATCAAAAAAAGAAAAGAAGCAGAAACCGAAAAAGGAAAAGAAACCAAAAGAGAAGAAAGAAAAGAAACCGAAAAAGCCAAAGGAAGTGGATCTTTCACCGCCATTGCCAAGAAAACCGGTGATCTTGATTTTTGTTATGAGTATTTCCGTTATCCTTTTGGTATTGCTTTTATCAAATCTTTCCGGTTATTCAGTAAATCTTTCCGGTGCAAAAGATGCATATGCCTCACAGGATTATGTAGAAGCATACAATAAATTAGCCGGCGCAAAGATCAAAGAACAGGATAAGACTTTCTATGAGAAAGTAGCACTGCTTGCATCTGTGCAGGTAGAATTAGAAAACGGAGATGCCCTGTATAATGCAAAACAGTACCAAATGGCATTAGATTCGTATGTATGTGCATTAGGAAGATATGATGCTAACAGTGCAAAAGCAGAAGAATATAATATCAAAGAAGCGAATGATGTGTTAGCAGAGCAGATAGCAGCACAGTTAGCCGAGAGATTTTCAGTCAGCACAGATACAGCAAGAGAGATTTATGTGATCAAAGACCGCAAGGAATATACAAACCGGATCTATGAGATCGTAGATGCATTAGGATTGATGGAATAGACAGCGAGGAAATACATATGATTGCAATATTAGACTACGATGCAGGAAACTTAAAAAGCGTAGAAAAAGCACTTACCTATTTAGGGGAAGAAAGCATGATCACCAGAAACCTCCACGAAGTAGAGCAGGCAGATAAACTGATCCTGCCGGGGGTTGGTTCTTTTGGTGCGGCAATGGAACAGTTGAAAAAGTATGAGATCGATAAGATGCTAAAAGAGGCAGCAGAAAAAGGCAAACCGGTATTAGGCATCTGTTTAGGTCTGCAGCTGATGTTTGATTACAGCGAAGAAAGTGCCGGAGTAGAAGGACTTCATCTGTTAAAAGGTGCGATTTTGCGGATTCCGGATAAGGAAGGCTTAAAGATACCGCATATCGGCTGGAATTCACTTACGTTAGAGAACGATGGAAGGCTGTTTGCAGGATTAAGCGGTAATCCTTATGTATATTTTGTTCATTCTTACTATTTAAAAGCAGAAGATGAACAGATCGTAAAGGCATCGACAGAGTACAGCACACATATCCATGCATCGGTAGAACAAGGCAATATTTTTGCCTGCCAGTTCCATCCGGAAAAGAGCAGCAGTGTGGGACTTCATATTTTATCTAATTTTGCAAAAATACAGGGAGGGAATGACTGATGTTTACAAAGAGGATAATTCCCTGTCTGGATGTCAATAATGGCAGGGTTGTAAAAGGTGTTAATTTTGTAAATTTAAGAGATGCCGGAGATCCGGTAGAGATTGCAGCAGCTTATGATAAAGCAGGTGCAGATGAACTGGTATTTTTGGATATCACAGCATCTTCAGATGCGAGAGGAACCGTTGTAGATATGGTTCGACGGGTAGCGGAAAAAGTATTTATCCCATTTACCGTCGGAGGCGGAATCCGTACAGTCGAGGATTTTAAGGTATTACTGCGTGAGGGAGCCGATAAGATTTCCATTAATTCCTCTGCGATCAACCGTCCGGAACTGATTTCAGAGGCAGCGGATAAGTTTGGCAGCCAGTGTGTGGTTGTAGCAATCGATGCAAGGCGCAGGGAAGATGGCAGTGGCTGGAACATCTATAAAAACGGCGGCAGGATCGATGTCGGCATCGATGCTGTGGAATGGGCAATGAAAGCAAACAGATTAGGCGCAGGAGAAATCCTTTTGACGAGCATGGACTGTGATGGGACCAAAGCAGGTTATGATCTTGAATTGACAAGAACGATCGCAGAAAATGTGTCGATTCCGGTGATCGCATCCGGTGGTGCCGGTACGAAAGAACATTTTTATGAAGCGCTGACAGAAGGAAAAGCAGATGCAGCATTAGCGGCATCTTTATTCCATTATAAAGAATTAGAGATCATGGAATTAAAAGACTATCTCGCAGAAAAACAGGTATCTGTCAGAAGATAGGTACAGGAGGAAATATCATGGCAATGATAACAAACGACTGGCTGGATGCGGTTTCAGAGGAATTTAGAAAACCCTATTACAAAGAATTGTATACATTTGTCAAAAATGAATACAGTACACATGTGATCTATCCACCGGCAGATGATATTTTTAATGCATTTCATTTTACGCCACTTAGTAAAGTGAAAGTACTGCTCTTAGGACAGGACCCTTACCATAATGTGAATCAGGCACATGGACTTAGTTTTTCAGTTCTGCCGACACAGAAAGATATCCCGCCATCTTTGCAGAACATCTATCAGGAACTGCATGATGATCTGGGATGCTATATCCCAAATAACGGTTATCTGAAAAAATGGGCAGATCAGGGTGTGTTACTTTTAAACACAGTACTGACAGTCCGCGCCCATCAGGCAAATTCCCATCAGAATAAAGGCTGGGAGCAGTTTACCGATGCGATCATTCAGGCAGTCAATGCACAGGATCGGCCGATCGTATATATGCTTTGGGGACGGCCGGCACAGAGTAAAGTGCCAATGCTGACGAATCCTAAGCATCTGATCTTAACAGCACCGCATCCAAGCCCATTATCGGCATACAGAGGATTTTTCGGATGCAGGCATTTCAGCCAGGCAAATGCATTTTTAGAGGAAAATGGCATAGAACCGATCGACTGGCAGATAGAAAATATCTGATGCATACATTAAAAGCGTATAAATACGGCAGAAATGGTACATAGCTAATAAAAAAGAGGTTTTTGTTATGTATTATCATATCTGTGAAGCAGGGATAATAGAAACAGACCAAAGAGGCTTTGAAAGCTGCTCTGCGGGCATTGGAATATATGATGAAGAAGAATGGAGCAGGGAATTAGGTCTGCGGGAAGAATATTCACTTAGCCAAAAGGAGGGGCGTATTTTCTTTTGTAAAATTGAAGATCATGCGTCATATCTTTTTGGCACTTTTCATATTCCGGTCAAGAAAAAGAAAAAGCGTAGCAGGGATTTTGTCCTTTACATTTTAGATAACCGCTATATATTTATAGAAGAAGATGCATTTGCAGAACAGACCATTGCATCCATTGCGAAAAAAAGATCTGGCAGCAGTTATGATAAAAATGCATTTTTAAATGATTTTTTTATGGCACTCTTAGAAGAAGATATCTTATATCTGGCAGAATTAGAACGGGGCATTGCAGAAATGGAAGAAGTTGTTCTGCGTGGAGATACAGACCATTTTAATTACCGGATGTTGGAAATGAAAAAAGAGATCTCACGTTTATACTGCTATTACAGCCAGTTGGCAGATGCCGGTGAGATTTTATGTGAACAACATAAGATCAGTAAGATCTTTACCGGGCGCATACAGCGGCTCTGGCAGGAAACACAGGTGCTGCGGGAATATGCAATGCAGGTGCAGGACGTTTATCAGTCCGAAATTGCAATTCATCAGAATGACATTATGAAACTGCTTGCAGTTGTGACAACGATCGTCCTTCCATTGACGTTAGTAGCAGGCTGGTACGGCATGAATTTTTACAATATGCCGGAATTAAAGTTTCAGTATGGATACCCGATCGTTGCAGGGATCAGCCTTGTGATCGTGATTGCAAGTTTATGGATATTTAAAAAGAAAAAGTTTTTTTAGGATAAAAAGAGGCATTAGTTTGAAAGAGTATAAAGAGCAGGATAGTAAGGAACAAAGAAAAGAGAATAAAAAAAGAGAGCGGCAGGAACGAAAAAGAGAGCGTATTTTCTATAAGGAAGCATTAAAAAAAGAACACCGCTATGGGATCAATGCCGATATCGGCTGGGATAAATTAGACAATACCGCACATCTTTTTCCTGTGATCGCAGGTGAAAGCATGAGCAATGTCTACCGTATTTTTGTCAATTTAAATGAATTAGTCGACAGGAAAATCTTACAGCAGGCACTAAATACGGTATTGCCGAAGTTTGATGGATTCAATGTCCGTCTGCGGAAAGGTGTATTCTGGTATTATTTTGAAGAAAATGGCAAGCCGGCACCAAGAGTGAAGGAAGAACATGCATATCCCTGCCGTTATATCGTAGAAAACCGCAATAGAAGTTATATGTTCCGGGTTTCCTATTATAAAAACCGGATCAATTTAGAAGTATTTCATGTTTTGACAGATGGTATGGGCGGTATCAATTTTTTAAAAGAACTGACCTATCAGTATCTTCGGATCGCACACCCGAAGCTAGGCGAGCAAGTCGGGGATCAGCTGTCAGTGGATACCTCATTAAACCGGGAAGACAGTTTTCTTAAGAATTATAAAAAGAGTCATACTAAGGGATATAAGACACAGAAAGCATATCTGATCAAAGGGGAAAAATTAAGAAAAGGTGAGTTTGGTGTGATCCATGGAACGATGAGTGTACAGAAATTAAAAGAAGTTTCGCATCGTTATGAGGTCAGTATCAATGAATATCTGGTTGCAGCATTTATTTACAGCGTGTATACCGAGTGCCTGCATCAGATGCCATCTAAAAAACCAATCCGTGTAGCGGTTCCTGTGAATCTGCGTCCGTTTTTCCATTCGGTTACGACAAAAAATTTCTTCGTTATGGTATCCGCAGAATTTTTGCCGGAAAAAGAAAACTATTCCTTTGAAGAAGTAGTGTCAGCTGCAAAACAAAGCCTGCGGGAACAGATCACGAAGGAACATTTAGAAGAACTTTTTTCTTATAATGTGTCGAATGAAAAGCATCTCATTGCAAGGGCAGTACCGTTGATGTTCAAAAATCTTGCCATGCGTTATGTGTATACACAGGCGGCACTTGCAAATACGACAACCGTTACGAATATCGGAAATATTAATGTTGCAAAAGAGTATGAACCATACATACAGATGTTTGGAGCCTTTCTTGCAATGTCAAAAGGACAGTCATTAAAAGGTACAATCTGTTCCTATGGAGATCAGCTGATGTTTACTTTCAGTTCTGTATTAGCTGATACTTCTGTACAGCGTGGGTTTTTCCGCAGATTAGTAGAAGATGGCTTAGAAGTTACAGTGGAAACCAATGGCGTGTATTACGAGTAGGAAGATTTTATATTCTTTTTCATACAGAAATCCATGATCAGAATGTCAGATCATGGATTTTTTTTTAGTCGTATAATATTCATAATAATATCAGATATCGCATCTACATCATCATCTGAAAGTTCATCAAGCATCATCCGGATACGGTTGTAATTGGTGGAACGCGCATCCGTTTCCTCTAGATGGATATCATCAGAAAATAAATCCCCGAGAGAAATATCAAGAGCAGAAGTAATTTTTTCTAAAGTCGTAACCGTAGGACTTTTCTCACCACGTTCTAAATGCCCTAAAAAAGCCGGATTCATACTGGCTGTCAGGGCAAGTTTTTCCTGACTCATCTTATGAAGTTTTCTATAATAACGAATCCGAGATCCGACATCGTAATTGGAATGGATAGCATCCCTGCCCATATGATTCACCGCCTTTTTGTATAGTTTACAGAGAATAGAATTTATATGCAAAGTATTATTGGTACTGAAAATAAATACCTAAAAGTACTGAAAATAAATACCTAAAATGGTAGAATTATGTCATTAAATGGAAGAGGGAGGGAAATTTAAAATAAGTTTGTAAAGTGACACAGGGTGTCTATGCCAGTGTGTAGTATGAACATATCACAAAGGTAAGGAGAGATGTTATGAGAAAAAGATTATTAGTGTTAGGAATGGTGTTGTCATTTGGAGTTATGGGGGCAGCCGGTTGTTCGGGAAGTTCAGAGGATGCTTTTATGGATTCTGCTAATGAAAAAACAGAATATGGGAGCGGTACACTGGAATTATACGAATTTTTAGAAGAAAACAGTGGATACGATTATAGTATGAGCACAACTGCAGCCGATTTTATTGAAGCACATGAGGATTTGTTCCCGGCGAAAGATACGTCGGTATTAGAACAATATACAGACCGGAGTGTGGAGTATAAGCATCTGAATAAGAATGTTGAAAAGTATGGAGATAAGCTGTTTGCAGATGATGAGATGTATGTGTTGGATATACATGAGGAAGATCTGGGCGAAGGGGAATATCTTACCATTCTTCAGGTGTTAGATAATTCAGGAAATAGTTTTATCATCTTCTATATGGATGAATTGCCGGATGTATTTAAGGAAGATACGGTTTCAGTATGTGGTCTGCCTTTGGGAGTGACTTCTTTTGATAATGTCGGTGGCGGTTCTACGATTGCTGTGGTGCTGGCGGGATGTAAGGTGGAAAGTGCTTCCGATTATGGAGATGTTGGTGATATGTATACAGATTTGTATGAATAACTATGCGTGATCTCGATGAAGGCGATATAGAAAAATTTTTTATAAAGATGTTGCTGATGCGAATATCGGAGATTTATGACATACGTGATTCGCTGGAAAAGGGGAATAGATATGAAAAGTTTAGGTAAAAACATAGGAGATACAGTTGAAACAGTATTGGGTATAGTTTTTTGGATTCTCATTATCTATTTTACATGGTTTGGAAATGCTGAAAAAATAAAGATGGATATATTGAATAAAGTAGGGTTAGAAACTTTTTCTACTTCAGGAGAAATGTATAATGTAGCATTTGCATTTGACTATGAAGATAGCTGGTTTAGGGCAGATCCAGATGTCTGGATAAATATAGATGGCGAACGTTATCGACTGATTTCTGAAGGAGATGGGGCATTATTTGAACAAAAATTATCAAAAGGAACACATATTGTATTTATTGAAACAAAGACAATGCATATAAATTCAAAAAAACAAAAAATTGAAGTTTCCGGAAATGATGAAGCATATTATTTTCAGGTAAAAGGCAGAAAGGTTTTTGGTGCAGAGATGTACCATATATATTGATTAAAAAAGTAAGGAGATTCAAGTTTATGAAACAGATCAGTAAAATATGGATATTAAGTGTGATGGCTCTTCTAATGGTAATATTTATGCCGGATGATATATTTGCAGAAGCAGATATTCAGGGTGGAACAGACGAAGTACGTGCAACGCAGATTTTACCGGATATAGATTACATTTCTGGTGAAGATGGATGGTTTAAAATAACAATACCGAAAGGAGCAACATATGCAGGATTATATGTTTCTGAGTATACTTCGTTTAGTGATTTTAACGGTGGATATGATGAAGATTGGAATTATCAAGGGAAAAAGATCTGTGATGGAACATATAAAGTGGCATTTTATACCGCATTACTTAAGGATGAGACCACGATCACTTTTAGGGTTTATACATCAAAAATGGATCAATGCAGATTTAAAGTGGTTTATGGTGGTGAAAAACTAAAAAAAACAAATCCCAAATTGATCAGTTGGAATCAGGAATATACATATGCTGCGGAATGGGAGTCAAATTCTTATAATATCAACAATAAGTATTATAAATTCATAGCACCAAAAAGCGGATATATCAGGCTACGGGCATCTGGATCAGGCTGGAGTAAATATAATGGATATGGCGATGTGTCTTATAGACATGGATGCAGATATGAATTGCATTTTAAGGATGATACAAAATTAGAACCTATAATTGGGCATACACCGATATGGGCAATTAATGGAGAGGGAAATTCTTCTGTGTACTATGTAGAACAGGGAATGTCTTATTATATCAAAGCGGAAATTGATGGTGGGGCATGGTGTGATATATATGATTTACAGACTGCATTTATAGTAGAAGATATACCTGTATCAGAAATTAGACTGAATACGACAGGGATGGTAATGAAGAAAGGCAGCAAATATATGCTAGAGCCAACTGTACTGCCATCTAATGCAGTATATCCGATTTTAAAATATTCTTCGTCAAATGAAGAAGTTGCAACGATAGATTCTAATGGCTGGATTACAGCAAAAAAAGCTGGCAAAGCTATTATCACGGTATCATCACTTGATGGAAGCGGTATAGAGAAAAAGTGCATGGTAAACGTCATGGAAAACAGAAGATTAAATGTCGGTGAAACTGTGACATTAAATAATATTAAATATCGGGTGAAACATACAACAACAAATGGAGGAATTGTCGAAGTATATGGTGTGTTTGACAAGAATAAAAAAAGCTATAAAGTTCCAAACAAAATAAAGGTGTGTAATTATTCATACAATGTAGAATTTATAGCTGACAAAGCTTTCCGTCATTGTAAAACTGCAACTAAAATTACGCTGGGAGCAAATATAAAGTCTGTAGGCAGAATGGCATTTTCTAATTGTAAAAAATTAAAAACACTCGTTATTAAATCAAAAAAGTTAGAGACAGTGGGTAAAAAATGTTTCACAAATATTGATCATAAAGTAAATATTGATACGCCCAAAGGTAAGTATAAAAAATACAAAAAACTCTTTAAAATCAAATAAAAAATGAAGGAGTATAAGAGGAAAAGAAAATGTTTTGTAGAAAATGTGGAAAGATGTATGCAGATGATCTTAGGTTTTGTCCTGTTTGTGGAAGTAGTCTTGATACAACTACAAACGGAGGTAAGATGATCTCATATGATGAGTCATATACGGATAGACAATTAAAGAGAAAAGGTATCGGAAAAGTCGTTAGTATAGTTGCTGCTTGTATCGTTGTTTTACTGTTAGGCATTGGTCTTTTGGATTGGCTGTTAACAGAGGATATATCAGAAGATAGTACAGTGCAAAATGAAATATCGAATGTAGAAGTAAATGATACACTTGTATTTTATCAGAAGTTACAGGAAGAAAAATATAGTGGATATCCATTTGTCATGAGTACATCAGCAATGAGTTTTATTGCAGATCATGAAGATTTTTTTCCGGCAGGCAGATCGATCGTGTTAAAAAATTACATAGATCAAAGTGCAGAGTATAAGACTTTGAATAAAAATGTTGAAAAATATGGGGACAGCCTATATAAAAGTGATGCGATGCAGGTAATAGATATACATGAGGAGAATGTACAGGACGAAGTATGCCTGACAACTGTTCATGTGATAGATGAAGGAGGGAATAGTTTTATTGTTCTATACAAAGGTGAACTTCCAGATATTTATAAAGATGATACAGTTTCTGTGTGTGGGCTGCCGTTGGGAATATCATCTTTTGAAAATGTTGGGGGAGGTTCAACAATAGCAGTAGTGCTTGCCGGATGTCGTGTGATAAATACAGAAAATCACAAAAATGAAGACAAAACAAATGATGTTGTACAACAGACCAAGACGGCAGGGGACACGGTTGATTATATGAGTTGCTATGAACCTGCAATAGAAGAAATTGCAGAGGATTCATATGGTGAAGCATACTATGGCTTATATGATATGAACAATGATGGAATCAAGGAATTATTAGTAGATTCGGGAGAAGAATTGTTCTTTTATACTGTTAAAAATGGACAAGCTTATTTGTTGGGAAAAGACGAGTTATCATATTGTGGCTGGTATAAAGCAGAGGATGGTAATGGAATTTATATCATTTACGGACATATGGGATGTGAAATAGGATTTCGGGCAACTATGCAGGGAGAACACATCAGTCTGACAAAAGAATGGGAAATTGGAACATGTGGGTTAAATGTATATTATTATGAAAATAATCATCCAATTCAGAAATATCAATCGGGTGATTATTCTATCCTGCAAAATCCACCAGAAGATGATAAAAGTCCGGTAGTTGTTGATGAATCTTTAGATTATATATTTAGAAAAAGCAGTTCGCAATATTTAACAGAAGCAGATTTAGAAAAGCTGACTGAATGGGAATGCAGAATTGCAAGAAATGAAATATATGCACGGTATGGAAGAACATTTACGGATGAAGCATTACAGGAGTATTTTGATACAAAACTGTGGTATATCGGATGTATTGCTCCGGAAGATTTTGATGATAGCGTATTAAATGATTATGAACGTGCAAATCTGGATCTAATCGTACGGTATGAAACAGAGCAGGGATATAGATAAGAACTATTATGATTAGGAAGGTTTCGTTTTATGGAAGAACAAAAAAAATTTTATAATGAGCAGCAGAAGCCAAATCATAGAACAACATTGTGGATCGTTATATTGATTATTATAGTAATTTTTTTAGTCAAAGCATTTACAAACAAACCTATGATAGATGCAGTTAAGGAGTATTCTGCAAAGGGAAAGTATTCTGTGGAAAACTATCCATATATTGATTCACGGGCATCTAAAGTCATTAACGTATATAAAAATGCTATGGCTTTTGACAGCAGTAAAGTGAGACAAGCTGCATTAGAAAATAAAGATCACTGGTGTTTACTAGCCCAAAACGGCATTTTAAAAAAGAACTCATATAAAAGAACGAATGCCATTCTTGATTCAGTGTATTTATACTACGGTGACTTAAAAAAAGGAAAACCACATGGAATAGGCATTCTCTTCAAATATTATGGTGATGATACATATGTTGTAGACAAAATGGGGTATTTTAAAAAAGGTGCATTAAATGGCTATGGCATAGATATTGATATACCAGCGGAAATAATGACCTCTACGTTATATGAAGGTCTTGATTTTTATAACGTGGCCGCATCTGTTATATATGAGGGAGAATGGAAGAAAGGCTTATATTCAGGACAGGGTATTACATATTGGCCATGCGCAGGAACAGAGGATGATCTACAAGAATGGGATATAAAAACCGTAGGAACAAAAAATATAGCATATGTAGGAGAATGGAAAAAAGGAGTGATGTCAGGAGAAGGAAAAATGTATTACCCAACAGGACAACTACTCTATAGCGGACAGATAAAAAAAGGAAAGGCTTCAGGAACAGGAAAACAATATTATCCAAATGGCAATTTAAAATATGCAGGTAAATTTAAAAAAGGCGAAATGCATGGAAAGGGGACATTATTTAACGAAGACGGAAGCTTAAATTATAAAGGAAAATTTAAAAGAGGAAATATTTATTAGTAGAGGAGAGTAAAGAAAATGGAAATTATGCAGGGAGTTACTTTAATAGCGGTAATAGCATTGACAATTGTTTATTCAGTGGTGATCTACATGATCTTACATCATATGTTCCATTATGTTTTTTTTGGAAAAAATACAATGGACTGTTTAGAGAAGATGATAGCACACATATTAGGGATTGCTGCAGCGGGAGTTGCACTGGCAATGATAACACTATTATATTGGAAAATAACAGATATTATAGTTGCTGTTATTGGAATTGTGATTGCATTATCGAGAAAAAATAAGGACGAAAAAGTAGGAATGATTGTGATCACAGTGATTGCAGTGATCGTGATAACGATTCTTGGTATGGTTTGTGGAACAGTAGCAAGCAATGCATAAGTAAATAAAATGGAGGAAATGATATGAAGTACGCTGGATTAAAGGATACTGAAGTTATTGCATCCAGAGAAGAAAATGGTTCCAATCTTATTCCGGATTCAGAACCAACTACGTTTTGGGATGAATTTAAAGAGACCTTTGGAGATCCGATGATAAAGATATTACTTATTATTGCAGGAATCATGATTGTAATGTTTTTCTTTGGATATGCTGAAATTTACGAGCCGGTAGGAACAATCGTTGCGGTTATTATAGTTGCAATTGTTTCAGCAAAAACAGGTGTTGCAAGTGATACTGCTTACCGGAAATTAAAAGACGATCAAAAAAAAGATACCTGTAAAGTGTATCGAAACGGATTGCTGGAAGTAATCGAGGTTGACGATGTTGTTGTTGGGGATAAAGTGCTATTACAGGCTGGAGATAAAATCCCGGCAGATGGAATCCTTATTGATGGTGACTTAAGGGTAGATAATTCTGCCTTAAATGGTGAAACTGAAGAATGTAAAAAGTTTGCAATAAATGAAACAACCCCATTTACGGAAGAAATTACAGGAGATGTGTTTGTGGATGGATATTCACTATTCCGTGGAGCAGTTGTTTTTGATGGAAGTGGCGTACTAGATGTCCGGAAAGTGGGACTGAAATCAATGATGGGAAAAATGGCAGAAGAAATGCAGGATGATGAGCCGGATTCTCCATTGAAAGTAAAACTTGGCATACTGGCAAATCAGATATCCAGATTTGGCTATATAGGTGCAGCAGTAATTACTATTTTATACATAGCATATTTTATTGCCGGGGCTGGTGGATTTACAGCTTATTTAGCAACTGGGTGGTCTTCGATTCTACAGGATGTGATAGAGGCAGTATCATTAGCAATCGTAATTATTGTTTGTGCCGTACCGGAAGGTTTGCCTTTGATGATCTCTCTTGTACTTATGCAGAATACAAGCCGGATGTTAGAACATAATGTATTGGTCCGTAAGGCTGTTGGAATAGAAACAGCAGGTTCATTAAATATTTTATTTAGTGATAAAACAGGGACGATCACAAAAGGAAGTCTTGAAGTTGTAGATTTTTTTACTGCTGATGGTCAAACAATTACACTTGACAGTCTTGAACAGCATCAAAAACTAAAAACATTAGTTGATGTAGCAATTGGAATGAATTCTGCATCTATGTATGATGGAACACATAGAGTAATAGGTGGAAATGCAACTGACCAGGCACTCATGCGATTTCTTGGTGAAGAAAAGTATAAATTGATTCAAAGTGATGCTGCATATATTGCAGGAAAAAGGCAGGGGTTTAATTCTGCAAATAAATTTAGTCAGGTAGAAATACAAGATCTCCATCAAACATTTTATAAAGGTGCACCAGAAAAATTTTTAGATATTGCAACGAAAGCATTAAATGAAGATGGTGAAGTTGTAGAACTTGATCTAGAGACTGTTAATAAAAAAATTAATGAGATGGCTTCAAAGGCTATGCGTGTTCTTGTTTTTGGATATTCAACATCTCCTTTGATAGAGAATAGCATAAATCAGGACGTTGTCTTAATTGGATTTGTAGCAATCAGAGATGATGTCCGGCCAGAGGCAAAGGATGCAATAAAAGAAGTAAAAGATGCAGGAATACAAGTTGTTATGATTACTGGTGACAGGCTTGAAACAGCGGTCGCCATTGCGAAAGATGCAGGTCTTATTCAAAATAATACAGATAGGGCACTGACATCATCACAGTTAGCACAAATGAATGATGAAGAACTGAAAACGATAATAAAAGATATCAGAGTGATCGCAAGAGCTTTGCCAACAGATAAGTCACGAATGGTTAGAATATGTCAGGAAATGAATTTGGTAGTCGGAATGACAGGTGATGGAGTAAATGATTCTCCCGCACTGAAAAGGGCTGATGTTGGATTTGCGATGGGCAGTGGTACAGAAGCGGCAAAAGAAGCAGGAGAAATTGTTATTTTAGATGATAATTTTAAGTCGATTAAGGATGCTGTTTTATATGGAAGAACTATTTACAATAATATTTTGAAGTTTTGTAAATTCCAGCTGGTTATTAATGTTGCAGCAGTTATTGTGAGTGCGATCAGCCCATTTTTTGGAATTGAAGAGCCGTTGAAAGTAACCCACTTATTGTTTGTAAATCTTGTAATGGATGGACTTGGGGCGATTATGTTGGGAAATGAGCCTGCATTGGAAAAATATATGAGTGAAAAACCAAGACGAAGAGATGAAAGTATTATCAGTAAAAAGATGGCAGTTCAGATCCTGACAATGGGAATCTGGCTCACAATACTAAGCTTTATCTTTTTAAAAGCACCATTGTTTAACTCATTTTTTGAAACAAAAGAGCAGAGATACACAGCATATTTTGTATTATTTATAGTGGCTGCTTTATTTAATGGCTTTAATGTCAGAGATGAAGGATTTGGAATTTTTAAAGGTTTTTCAGATAATCCCGGATTTCTAAAAGTCTGGTTTGCAATTGTGATTGTGCAGGCAGTTATTGTAAATGCAGCATTAATTCCAATGCAGGTGTTTACATGGATAGGAAATATGTTTAGCTGTGTTCCATTTAGTCTAAAGGGATGGATAATAACAGTTTTATGTGCAGCAACTATGCTGCCGGTTGATCTGATTCGAAAATGTTTCGTACATAAAAAATAAATGATAGTGAAATAGGAGGATATGTAGTATGGGAATCAACTTACAGAAAGGACAGAAAATTGATTTGACAAAAGGGGGTGGAACAGGTCTGCGTCAGGTTATGGTTGGATTAGGCTGGGATGAAGTACAGCAGAGTAGAGGTTTTTTTGCTTTAAAACCACAGGATATAGATTGTGATGCGTCGGCTATACTTTGTGGAGCGGATGGACGACTGATTTCAAATGATATAAAACAAAGTGTCATCTATTTTGGTAATTTAAGACATGCAAGCGGAGCGATCATTCATCAGGGTGATAACCTTACAGGTGCTGGAGATGGTGATGATGAACAGATCATGGTTGATCTGTCGAAGGTACCATCACAAGTAGAAAAAATCGTATTTGTTGTAAATATATATGATGCAAGACCTAGAAATCAGCATTTTGGTATGATTCAAAACGCTTTTATCCGATTGGTGAATATGGATAATAAAACGGAAATTTGCAGGTATAATCTTTCAGAAAATTATAATAACATGACTGGATTAGTTGTGGGTGAAATATATAGAAAAAATGGCGAATGGAAGTTCAATGCAATTGGACAGCCGGTGCAGGAGGCAAGCCGTTTAGAAGCAATTATAAATATGTATCGTTAGAATAGTAAGAAAAGATCAGAGGTGAGAATAGAATGGCAATAAATTTAACAAAAGGACAAAGAGTTTCACTTGATAATTCGATGAAACTTGCATTAGTAGGACTTGGATGGGATACAAACAGATATGATGGTGGATATGATTTTGATCTGGATGCATCAGCATTTTTACTAGGTGAAAATGGAAAACTTTCCAGAGATGAAGATTTTATTTTTTACAATAATCTTGAAAGCCGCAATGGTGCAGTCATTCATACCGGTGATAATTTAACCGGTGATGGTGATGGGGATGATGAGGTGATCTATATTGATTTTACCAAAATTCCAAGTGATATAAAGAAAATTGCTATCTGTGTAACAATTCATGAGGCTGAAGCTCGTAGACAGAATTTTGGACAAGTTTCGAATGCATATATTCGGATTGCGAAAAGATATGATGAATTTGATGAGGTTGGAGATACAATATTGAAGTTTGATCTTGAGGAAGAATTTTCAATAGAAACCGCTTTGGTTGTTGCTGAAATATATAATAAAAACGGTGAATGGAGATTTAATGCAGTGGCAGCAGGATATCAGGGTGGATTGGAAGCAATTATTCGTTCTTTTGGTGGTAATGTTTAAAAATATATGTCAATAGAGGTGAATTTGTGTGAAAGAATTTGAAAAGGGACAAAAGATTAAAGTGCTATCAGGGGGTGAACTTGAAGTTATCCAAAAGCTTGGAGAAGGCGGTCAGGGTATTGTTTATAAAGTCAGATATAATGGAAAAGAACTGGCTTTAAAATGGTATTTTGGAAATAAATTGAACGATCCGGACAGGTTTTATAGAAATATTCAGAATAATATAAAAAAAGGAGCTCCGACAAGTGCATTTTTGTGGCCATTGGAGATTACTGAATATTATGAAGACAGTTTCGGATATTTGATGGAATTGCGTCCTCCTGAATATAAAGATTTTTCACTTTTTTTGCTTGCCAAAGAAAGATTTGCCAGTATAGGAGCAGTAGTGAATGCTGCACTATGCATTACAAGCGGATTCCGGGAATTACATAATTCCGGTTTTAGTTATCAGGATTTGAATGATGGAAATTTTTTTGTGGATCCTAAAACAGGAGATGTTTTGATATGTGATAATGACAATGTGGCTGAATATGGAGATGCACTTGGAATTGCTGGAAAATGCCGTTATATGGCACCAGAAGTTGTTTTAGGGAAAAAGAAACCGGATGTGCATACGGATCGTTTCTCTCTTGCCGTTGTACTTTACTTATTATTGTTTTTAAATCATCCGTTAGAAGGAAAGAAGACAATGTGTCCGTGCTTAACAGAAGAATTAGAAAGAAAGTTTTATGGGATTGAGCCGGTATTTGTATGGGATTCAAAGAATGATATAAATAGACCTGTGCGTGGAGTGCATGTAAATGAAATTAAATTCTGGCCAGTTTATCCCCAATCTGTTCGTGATACATTTGAGGAAGCTTTTAGCTATGAAGCAATGGTTGGAGCTGATTCACAGCATCGTGTAACGGAGAAAAAGTGGCAGGAAGTATTTACTGCATTGAGAGATTGTATTGCAAAATGTCCATCTTGTGGAGAACTTACATTTATTGATGTTAAGCAGCCGGTATGCAAATGTATCAACTGTAGTAAAGAAATTCAAAGACCGATGATCTTAAAAGTAAAAAAATATCATGCCATTATGCAGCCTGGAAAGAAAATATATTCCTGCCATGCAGTGTATGATAGCGATGATTTTAAAGAAGTAAAAGGTGAAATTGTTTCAAGCAGACAGGATCTGTCTATTATTGGACTAAAAAACAGTTCTGATTTTACATGGACTGCGATTCTTCCCAATGGAAACACAAAACCATATTCAAATGGACAGGTAATAAAACTTGGAAGAGGACTGAAGATTCATTTTGGAAATAGTAATGAAGGTGAAATTATTTAAGGAAAGTGAGGAATTGTTATCATGGGATTATATGATGAAGTTGTAGAAGTACCCAGACGTACCATGGTTCTTTTTTTTGTAGTTGATACATCAGGAAGTATGAGTGGAGCAAAGATTGGGACAGTTAATTCCGCAATCGAAGAGATAGTTCCGGAATTAAAGGACATATCAGAAAGTAATGCAGATGCACAGATTAAAGTGGCAACGTTAGCATTTTCAACAGGTGCCCAGTGGATTGATAGTTCACCTGTGGCAGCAGAGAATTTCAGATGGAATTATCTTGATGCAAATGGGGTAACAGATTTAGGTGAAGCCTGTATGCAGCTGAACGAAAAACTTTCAAGAAATGCATTTATGAGTGATGCAACAGGATCTTTTGCACCGGCAATTTTTTTGATGTCAGATGGTGAACCTACAGACAATTATAAACATGGTCTTGACAAATTAAAGCAGAATAATTGGTTTAAAAAGGCAATTAAGGTAGCGGTTGCTATTGGAGAAGACGCAAATAAGACAGTTCTTGCGGATTTTACCGGAAATATAGAGGCTGTTATTACTGTACATACACCGGAGGCTTTAAAAAAATGGATACAGTTTGTGTCAGTGCGGGCATCAGAAATTGGAAGTAAAAGTTCAAATGCGTCTGCTGGTTCAAGTGATACTGGAGCAGAAATTGTTAGCAAACAAGATGAATTTGTAAAGGAAATTCAGGCTCAGAATGAAACAACAGAAGCGGCAGAATGGGATTCATTTGATGATGATGGCATGGTTTGGTAAGAAAGGGGGAAATTGCAATGAAAGCAAAATCCTTCAATTTGTCGGCACAGGGAGCAAGTCATATCAAGAAAAATAAAGAGTGCCAAGATGCTTCTGTAAGTTATTTTGATGAAGAAATTGCAATAGCTGTTGTGTGTGATGGTCATGGTGGAGATGACTATATGCGTAGTGCTGTTGGGTCAAAATTAGCAGCAGCCGTAGCAGAGAAAAATATAAGAAATTTTTTGAAAGCCATGACAAAAGATCAGTTTTTTAATGATACTGAAAAGGTGCTTAAAAATCTTGAGGCAAGTATTATCAATGGTTGGAACGAAGCAATTTATATGCATTTTACCGCCAATCCTTTTTCACAAGAGGAATTGGTTGGCGTATCGGAAAAGGCAAAAAAGAGATATGTGCAGGATGGAAGAATAGAAAGTGCCTATGGAACAACAATGATTGCAGTTGCAATGACTCATGAGTTTTGGTTTGGCATTCATATTGGAGATGGAAAATGTGTTGCTGTTAATCCGGAAGGGAAATTTGTACAGCCTATACCGTGGGATCCAAAGTGTTTTTTAAATGCAACAACTTCTATATGTGATTCAGATGCGTTAGAAAGATTTAGACATTTTTATTCAGATAAACTTCCAATAGCCGTATTTGCAGGTTCTGATGGTATAGATGATTGTTTTAGTAATAATGATCAATTATATAATTTATATAAAACAATTATATATTCATTCGGCACGACAGATTTTGAAGAAGCGGTAAATGGATTAAGAGAGTATTTGCCAAGACTTTCCGCAAAAGGGAGTGGAGATGATGTTTCCATTGCAGCAATACTTGATTTAGATTTACTGCCGGAATTAGATATTGTAAAAGAATTTGATCGTGAAAAAGAGAAAGCACGTATAGAGGAAAATGCACGTAAAGAAGTGGAGAAGAATGAGGCTGAAAAACGTAGGGTAGAGGAAGAACATGCAAAATTCCAAAGAGCAAATCAACAGAAAACTGCACAGCCATCAAAATATCGTCATACATGCAAGTTTTGTACAGAGTGCGGTGCAAGACTGGCTTATGGTGTTAAGTTTTGTTCTGAATGTGGAACAAGAGTTGCTCCTAAAATAGATAAACCAGAACAGGAAAATGACGGAATAAAGCTTATAGATATCTGCCAGCAGCATATGGGAAAAAAAGAAGATGAGACAGAGGAATGTGAAAAATATTCTACCAATGGCATTGAAGATAGTAATGATCAAATAGAAAAAAACGCAGAATGTGAAATCATTTTGACAGAAGAAAATTCTACTGTTCAGATAGAAAATGAATATATAGCGTTCGAGGAATGAAAAGGTAAAACCAGAAAAGAGTGCAGATGAAAATTAGTCGATATATAACATCTGCACTTTCTTTACGGAGTAGACAAAATGAAGTGTCCAAAATGTGGAAAAATATGGAATCAAAGAAATACGATCACAAGTGATATTTATATCTGTCCTTATTGCAGAGATAGTTTTTCGGCAGATGGACAGGAAAGAGAAAATATCAGTCTGGTATTTAAGAAAATAGTGGATGATTATGGTGATCGAATAGTAGAAGATGTTGATAGATTAAATGCTTTATTAATGGATTATGCACCACATTCTGACAAAGAGCGAAAGCTTATTATCATGGCAATTAGAGAAGGAGTTGCTGATAAGCTGTTAAAATTAGTGAATGCAACAGCGGATATGCAGCAAGATGGTATAAGAAGATGTGTCAATCTGCTTGTTTCGGAAATCTGGATTACAGAAATTGCAGCAGAATATGTTATTGCTGTTATTTCTAATGGGATTGGAATTAATGCAGAAATAGGTTCTATAGAAACAAATTTTTGCGATCAGCGTATTACGGATACTTTAATAAAGACTATGGATCTATCATCAATGGAATTAATATACAGCAGATTAAAAAAATGCAAGACTATTGGGTATAAGGCATTTGCTTCCAATACGATGCTGACAGAACTGATTGTACCAGATACAATAACGGCAATATATCCTAGAGCGTTTCTTAATTGTAGGAATTTGAGAAAAATTAGTTTGCCATATTCAATAAAATTGATAGGAAACCGGATATTTGAAGGTTGCATTCATCTTGAAGATATTGAGGTTACAGATAACGCAGTATTTAAAGTGGTAAATGGGGTGTTGATAGATAAAGTTTCAAAGAAAACTTTGAGGGCACTAAATAATGAAGAAATAGATGTTGTTGAAATTGCAGATGGTATTCGCTGTATAGCGGTTAAAACATTTGATAATTGTCAGGTGAAATGTATTTCTATTCCTATGACTGTAATTATGATTGAGAAGGATGCGTTTTATCTGACCACAAAGCTTGAGGAGTTTGTTGTGGATCCTAAAAACAAAATGTTTGGGACAAAAGATGGGGTTTTACATGAAAGGAATGGAAAGGTATTGGTACGATATCCGCAAGGCAGAAAAAATGTCAGTTATTATATTGAAGATTCTGTGGAGAAAATTGAGGAAAAAGCTTTTAGCAGAGCAATATACTTACAGACAGTTACTTTCAATAGAAATCTCAGAATCATTGGAAAAAATTCGTTTGAATATTGTTATAGTATAGAAAATCTTATTTTGCCTAATGGTATTGAAACTATTGAAGATCGTGCATTTCAATATTGTAGAAATCTTAGAGGCGCGATGCTTTCGAATAAAATTAAAGAAATTGGCGATTGTGCTTTTTACAACTGTAGTTCTTTGGAAACAATTAGTATTCCTCAAAAGGTTGAGAGAATAGGTAATTTTGCTTTTGCATTCTGTAAGAAACTAAAACATGTTGTAATACAGGAAAATGTAACATTCATGGGAGATGGTGTTTTTTTGGAATGTAATAGTATCGAAATTTTCATTAGAAATAATACATATATTGAAGCATATTGTCAAAGCAGAAATATTAAATATCAAAAAATTTAAGTTGAAGGATTTTGGAGGAACAAAATGAGTAAAAAAACAGGGGAAGCTAATGTTGTTATGGTAAAATGTGGAAAGCATACATGTTACGATGGAGAGGAAAAACGTTTTATATGCAGCTGGTGTGGAGGTTCTGGCAAAGTGCAGGCAGCTGAAATATTTGATATTTCCGGGGGAGGTTTTTAAAAATATGAAATTCAGATTAATAGGAACAACAGTACCGGCTGTTGAAGTATATTTTGAACAGGCAGGGGAACAAATGGTTACTCAATCAGGTGGAATGGCATGGATGTCAGATGGGATTTCATTAAATTCGGATACCAATGGTGGGATGTTAGCAGGAATAGGTAGAATGTTTGTGGGGGAAAGTCTGTTTATGGCTCGTTATACTGCTACAAGACCAGGAACGACGATTGCTTTTGCAACAACAGTTCCTGGGACAATTGTACCTGTAAAGATGAAAGATTTTGCAAATGGTCTGATCTGCCAAAAAGGTGCATTTTTGTGTTCACAGTCGACGGTTAATCTTGAAATAACATTTTCACGAAAATTTTCTTCAGGGTTATTTGGTGGTGAAGGTTTTATATTAGAGAAACTATCAGGGACAGGAACAGCATTTTTAGAAATAGATGGAGATGTGGTAGAAAAGGAATTGCAGTCAGGAGAAATATTGAAAGTTGACACAGGAAATGTAGTTGCATTTCAGAATGGAATGTCTTATGAAGTAGAAACAGTTCCGGGTTTTAAGAATGTTCTTTTTGCAGGTGAGGGATTGTTTCTGACAAAACTGACAGGACCAGGAAAAGTGATATTACAGACACAGAATATTAAAGATTTTGCAAGTACATTATCACAATATGTTCCGCATGGAAACGGAAGGATAAATTGAAAAGATGATATTTTGATCAGACTAATTTGTTTTCTCTAACGCTCACTACATGGTGAGCGTTATTTTTGTTAAGGAACAAAAAACAATTGATTTCTCCCCCTTATACGATATACTATATATGGATATGATGGTCAAACGTTTTTTCCCCATCATATGATACACAAAATCATAAAATCGAGGAAACCATTATGAGTAAATGTCGGCATTGTAATATAGAGATTACAGATGATACACAGGTCTGCCCACTATGCAGGTGCGTAGTCGAAGTAGACGAACATACAGATAACAGATATCCGGATATCCGGTTTCGCACCCAGAAACTGCACCTTGCAGTCCGTATATTTTTATTTGTAGCAATCATATTAGAAGTATTATTTGTATATCTGAATTATAAATTTTATCATGGCATCTTATGGAGCCTGATCACAGGGGCAGGCTTTGCATATATCTATTTTATTGCACGTTTTGCAATCTTAAATGATAATGCAGATTATCGGGCGAAGTTTTTGACACTTACCTTTTTTGGCATACTCTATGTCATCCTGATCGATGTCTGTATCGGCTACCATGGATGGTCAGTCAATTTTGTGTTGCCGGGCGGCTTGTTATTTGTGGATTTAGCGATCGTCATTTTAATGTTTGTCAACCGTCGGAACTGGCAGAGTTATATCATGTTAGAGATTTCAATGATCTTTTTAAGTGCGATTCCGCTGCTTTTGATGAAATTTCATATTGTAACAGAAACTTTTATCAGCGGAGTGGCATTTGTGGTATCCGTACTTTTATTTGTTGGTACGGTAATCATTGGTGACAGGAGAGCAAGAATGGAATTAAAGCGCAGATTCCATATGAGATAAGAGGGCATAAAATGAAGCAGAGAGAAAAAAAGGAATTAGATACCAGTGTGCAGGGGATCATTATCCGTGAAATGATCTCCCATGTGACATCTGAGCATATGATTGGTCAAAAGATCAAAAATGGAGAATTACGAAAAAAATTAGTAGAGCCTGTCTGGAATGTACCAGACGGCTTTTTACTAACAGAGATAAAAATGGAACAGTTTGAAATGGAGTGGTTAGAACCGGAATCGTGTACATCCGACCGTGTCTTGTTACAGCTTCATGGTGGCGGCTATGTGGGAGCGATGCGGAATGCCTACCGCAATTTTGCCGTTGTTTACAGTGAATTAGGACATGGAATGCCGGTACTTAGCATAGATTACCGTGTCGCACCTGAAAATCCATATCCGGCTGCATTAGAGGATGCGGTCTGTGCGTACCGGTGGTTGCTGCAAAAGGGCTATAGCGGCAGTCAGATACTTGTTGCAGGTGATTCAGCCGGAGGAGGGCTTGTCATGGCTCTTACCATGTATTTGCGGGATCATCACGAGGAACTTCCGGCGGGACTGATCGCCATGTCACCATGGACAGATCTGACTTCTTCCGGGGAATCTTATCAAACCAATTTTGAAAAAGATCCTTTATTTGGAAAAACAAAAGACAGCCTTATTTACAATCGGGAATATGTCGGGTTAGAGGATCCTAAAAATCCTTATATATCGCCGCTTTTTGGAGATTTTACGGATTTCCCGCCAATGCTGATACAGGTTGGTTCTTATGAGATGCTTTTAAGCGATTCTGTAGAAGTTGCCAAAAAAGCAAAAAGTCAGGGCGTAAAAGTACGGCTGCATGTCTATGAAGGAATGTTTCATGTATTCCAGATGGCAATGAAACTGATGCCGGAATCACGACAGGCATGGAAAGAAGCCGGGAGATTTATCAGTTTATTTAAGGATGAAACATAATATGGATCAGGAAGTTATGAAAAAATGTGAACTCTGCCCAAGAGAATGTAAAGTAGACCGTTTCAGCGGGCAGCAGGGTGTATGTCATGCCACAGACCGGATACGCATTGCAAGGGCAGCACTTCATATGTGGGAAGAACCATGCATATCAGGAAAAACGGGCTCAGGAGCCGTATTTTTTACAGGCTGTCCACTGCGTTGTGTTTTTTGCCAGAATTATAAAATAGCAATGGGCAACACAGGAAAAGTGGTAGAAAAAGAAGAATTAGCAGAGATTTTCCTGAAATTACAGGAAGAAGGAGCAAATAATATCAATCTCGTCACACCGGATCACTATGTACCGGTCTTAATACCGGCTGTTACGAGAGCAAAAGCACAGGGATTAAATATCCCGATCGTATACAATACGGGAAGTTATGTCCATGTAGATACAATTCGTGCATTAGAAGGGATTGTGGATGTATACCTGCCGGATTTTAAATATTACAGTGATGCTCTTGCCATCCGTTATGCAAATGCAAAGGATTACAGAGATACAGCAAAAAAAGCGATAAAAGAGATGGTGCGTCAGACGGGAGTACCTGTGTTTTTTGAAAAAGAAACCAGAAAAGAATTAGATGCAGAAGCATATAATGATTATGAGGGGACAAGTGAGGTGCTGATCAAAAAAGGCACGATCGTCCGACATCTGCTTTTGCCGGGACAGTCAAAAGACAGTATGTCAGTGATCGGATATCTGTTAAAAACCTATGGAAATCGCATTTATATCAGCATTATGAACCAGTATACTCCGGTGATCCGGAATAAAAAGTATCCTGAGTTAAGCAGAAAAGTAACAGAAGAAGAATATGGATCGGTGATAGATTTTGCCATTTCTGCCGGAATAGAAAATGGATTTATACAAGAGGGCGATACTGCATCCGAAAGTTTTATACCTGACTTTGAGGTGTCCTGATTATCGGACACCTGATCTGATATGCTGTAAAAAACAAGATCAGACCAGGAGGAAACAGGATGGAGAGATTAAAGATCATTGCAGTAGATTTTGATGGGACATTGTGTACGAACAGTTATCCGAAGATCGGAGAAGCCAACATCAGACTTATTTCAATCTTAAAAACACTGCAAAAGAACGGCTGCCAGTTGATCTTATGGACATGCCGGTGTGGCAGTCTTTTAGAAGATGCGGTGAAATGGTGCAGTAAGTTTCAGCTTTATTTTGATGCAGTAAATGAAAATGTCAAAGAGAATTTAAAAGAATATGGAACAGACTCAAGAAAAGTATATGCAGATGTTTATATTGATGATAAGAGCTGCTTTCCATGGAAATTGCAGAACAGTTTATAATAAAATATTAAATTTTCATATATATTGTGATTTTAATTTGAATTTTCCCAGATTTAGGTTGACGTGTTTTCTTTCATTTCCTATAATGAAGCTGTTAAGCAGAGATAATATAAACTGTAAGAGAATTGCAGTTTTTATAGCAGAGTAATTGTTTTAGACAGGTAAAAACAATAAAAAATAGAATTTCTTTGGATGTATGGAGCATGCACAGAATGGAGGAAAATATGAAGAACAAGATCAAAATTACCTTATCAGCCTGTTTAGGGTGTGTGGTATTGATGTTAGGAGCATTAAATGTATCTGCAGCAGGAGCATTGTCGATCGCAGTATCTTCTGGTACTGTCAAGGCCGGAGATACCGTAACAGTGACCATTTATGCAAAAGATGCGAACAATACAGATGTTACAGCAGATATGAATATAACGTATGACACATCAAAGTTAGAATATGTCAGCAGTTCAGCATCAAGCGCCACTGGCGGCGGTGGAACCGTCAAAGCAAGTGGTTCTACGATAAATATCAAGTTTAAAGCAGTCGGATCAGGCGATGCCTATGTAAAAGCAGAAGGTGCAGCAGTTACAGCTGCAGGTACACATATCAACGTATCTGGAAGTGCTGCATCAACAGATACTTCTTCTGGTACGGCGGCATCAACAACTACTGCAAATAAAACAGACACAACGGCAAATGCAGCAAAATCAGGAGATAATTCCTTATCTTCCTTAAAAATTTCACAGGGAACACTTTCACCGGAGTTTAAAGGAAGTGTGACGGCATATACAGCTGCTGTAGGAAGTGATGTCAATGAGATCACAGTGACACCGGTTACTTCGAACAGCAAGGCAACGGTAGAATCCATTACAGGAAATACGAATCTTACAGAAGGTAAGAATACGATAAAAGTGTTAGTAAAAGCAGAGAATGGTACAGAAGCAACTTATACGATCACAGTGACAAAGAGTGCATCTAGTCAGAGCACGACGACAGATACTGCCACGTCACAGACACAGACGACGACAAAAGATACAGAGAGTACCACGACAGATACAACTGCATCAGGAGAAGCGATCACGATCGATGGTGCCAATTACAAGATATCAGATGACTTTGCAGACAGCGATATCCCGGAGGGATTTTCCAGAGCAGATGTAGAGTACAAGGGAATACAGCACAAAGGTCTGATCTTTGATCAGGGACATTTAGGTATGTATTATCTGGTAAATGATGCCGGAGAGGGAAAATTTTTTGTGTATGATGCAGACAGAGATGGATTTTATCCATATATCCGTCTGACATTTGGTGAGCATTTTATCATTTTAATGAGTGTTCCAAACGGAGCAGTTCCACCGGAAAGTTATGAACAGACAACTTTGGCATTGAGTGAAGGTGTGACAGTTGCAGCATATCAGTATGCAGGTGGAGAAGCAGCAGAAATCGTAAAGACAGAAACAGCAGATGGACAGGAAAGTGTTTCAACGGGACAGTCTGATTTTTATGTTTTCTATGCGATGGACGATACCGGAGTTGCAGGATGGTATCAGTATGATACGACACAGGGCACCTATCAGAGATTGAACGAAGAAGCGGCAGCGGACAAAGATGAGAGTGGTCAGAATTACGACACACTGTTAGAAGATTATAACAGTTTAAGTGACCGTTATAAGTCTATGAAGACAAAGGACAGAAGAATCATTGTTGTTACTATTTTTGTAATGGTAGTTTTAGTGATCATTGTGATCAATCTTCTCTTAAAGATCAGGGAATTAGGAAGTGATGATTATGAGGATGAAGAAGATATCACTCCGGTCAGACGCAAAGATCACAAGAAAAAAGAACGTTACAGCAGAGAAGTAAGGGAAGAAAGACCAGTCAGAAAAGCAAGAGCTGGAAAAACTTCCAGACCGGTAAGATCATCAAGAGCAGAAAGAGAGGAAAAACCGGTAAGACCAGAAAGACCAGAGAAACCGGTGAATCGCACGACAAGGGATCGACTGGATGATTTTTATGACGATGATGATGAAGAATTCATGGATGCATTTGAAGATGAACCAAGCGTTTTAGGCAGAGGAAGACGAAAAGAAAGACCGGCAGGAACTTACAGGGAAGAAACTCCTAAGAAAGAGCCGGTAAAACAGAATGTCCATAGAGATGATGAGGATGATGATATAGAATTGATAGATTTAAATGATCTATAATTATGAATTTTAATGGAAACAGGTGGAAAATATGCAGAGATCATTTACAAGCAAAGCGCAGAAAGCTTTAAAACTTGCAGAAAAAGCATCTAAGACGATGCAGCATAATTATATTGGAACGGAACATCTGCTGTTAGGACTGCTGCGGGAAGGCACAGGCGTGGCAGCGAGAGTTCTGATGGATAATAAAGTGGATGCAGACCAGTTATTAGATCTGATCGAGAATCTGATCGCACCATCAGGACAGACGTTAGTTGCAGATACAGACGGCTGGACACCAAGAGCACAGCAGATTATAGAAAATGCAGGCAGGGAAGCAGAGCGTTTTTCAAGCAGGGAGATCGGAACAGAACATCTTTTGATCGCAATGATCAAAGAAACAGAATGTGCAGCTTCACGGCTGTTAAATACATTGAGTATCAACTCGCAGAAGATTTATGTAGATACTCTGGTAGCAATGGGAGAAGATTCTAACCGCTACAAAGAAGATTTTTCAAATGGCAAGCCAAGCAGGAAAAAAAGTGCAGGAAGTACGCCGATGTTAGACCAGTATTCCAGGGATCTGACAAAGTTAGCAGCAGAAAAGCAGTTAGATCCTGTCATTGAACGGAATGATGAGATACAGCGGGTGATCCAGATATTGAGCAGGCGTGGAAAGAATAATCCATGTCTGATCGGGGAACCCGGAGTTGGAAAAACTGCGATCGTGGAGGGATTGGCACAGCGTATCGTTATGGGGTTGGTTCCGGATACAGTCGCAGATAAACGTGTTGTAACTTTAGATTTATCCGGTATGGTAGCAGGTTCTAAGTATCGTGGTGAGTTTGAGGAACGGATCAAAAAAGTGATCTGGGAAGTTACACAGGCAGGCAATATCCTGTTGTTTATTGACGAGATCCATACAATCATTGGTGCAGGCGGGGCAGAAGGTGCCATTGATGCATCTAATATATTAAAGCCGGCTTTAGCAAGAGGCGAAGTACAGCTGATCGGTGCAACGACGATTGAAGAATACCGTAAATATATAGAAAAAGATGCGGCATTAGAACGCCGTTTCCAGCCGGTGCAGATAGAAGAACCGACAAGAGAACAGGCAATCGAGATCTTAATGGGACTTCGCAGCCGTTATGAAGAACATCATCATGTAGTGATCACAGATGAGGGCATTGCGGCAGCAGTAGATTATTCTATCCGTTATATCAATGACAGATTTCTGCCGGATAAAGCGATCGACCTGATGGATGAAGCAGCATCGAAAGTCCGGTTAGCAGGTTATGCAGCACCGAAAAATCTGACTGAATCGGAACAGAAACTTGCCGAATATGACGCAAAGATCGAGCAGGCACTCATTGATGATGATATCGAAGAAGCATCCCGCATCAGTGCAAAGAAACAGGAAGCAGAAGAAAAGTATCAGAAATTACTGAAAAAATATCAGAAAAATGCAAATAAAAAGACACTGACCGTTGGTGCGGAAGAAATGGCAGATGTGGTTTCAAGCTGGACGAAGATACCGGTACAGAAGTTAGAAGAGGGAGAAGCTGCAAAGCTCCGCCGTTTAGAAAAATCCCTGCATAAACGTGTCGTTGGACAGGAAGAAGCTGTCAGTGCGGTTGCAAAGGCAGTCAGGAGAGGCAGAGTCGGTTTAAAAGATCCAAACCGTCCGATCGGTTCGTTCCTGTTTTTAGGACCTACCGGAGTCGGAAAGACAGAGATCACGAAAGCACTTGCGGAAGTAATGTTTGGTAATGAGCAGGCGATGATCCGTGTAGATATGTCAGAATATATGGAGAAACATAGCGTATCAAGCATGATCGGTTCACCACCGGGATATGTAGGCTATGAAGAAGGCGGACAGCTTAGCGAAAAAGTCCGCAGGAATCCATATTCCGTTATCTTGTTTGATGAAATCGAAAAAGCCCATCCAGACGTATTTAATATTCTCCTTCAGGTACTAGATGACGGACATATTACAGATGCACATGGCAGAAAAGTAGATTTTAAGAATACGATCATCATTATGACTTCTAATGCAGGAGCACAGGCAATCATATCGCCGAAAAAATTAGGATTTGGAGCAGGAGAAGACGAACAGCAGAATTATGAACGCATGAAAGAAGGCGTTATGGAAGAAGTGAAGCGTATTTTCAAGCCAGAATTTCTCAACCGTATTGATGAAACGATCGTATTCAGGACTCTGAATAAAGACGATATGAAGAAGATCGTTACAATTTTGACAAAGACATTAGTAGAGCGGTGCAAGACGCAGATGGATATTACACTTTCTATCAAAGATTCTGTCAAAGCATATATTGTTGAGTCTGCTTATGATCCAAAGTATGGAGCCAGACCTTTAAAGAGAAAGATACAAAATCTCATAGAAGATGCATTAGCAGAAGAAATCTTAGATGGAAAGATTAAAAAAGGTGATACCGTAGACGTTACAGTACGGGGAGAAAAAATCAATTTTACAGTAAAATAAAATCTGTAAAAAACCATGAAAACAACTGGAAAAAAACAGGCAGATACTATATAATAAGACTATAAAAAGATAGATGCACAAAGTGTATTCACAGGAGGATGAAAATGTCTGTAATTAGCGAATTGATTCGTAGCGAATCAGATGGAACGATTAGTTTTGGAGATTACAGTTTAGATACGAAAGCTAAGCTGGACAATTTTAAACACGCAGGGGATTTGTATAAAGTAAAGACATATCAGGAGATCACAAAGTTAGAGAGAAATGGTATGTTCGTATATGAATCTGTACCGGGAACAGCAGTAATGAAATTTAAAGCAACTGATGAAGAAGTATCTTTTCAGGTAGAAGGACCGGAAGATACACAGATCACATTAGAATTAGAAGCTGGAACAGAATACGATATTATGATCGATGGAACAGATGCAGGTACGATGAAGACGAACTTAGGTGGAAAGTTAAGCATCAGCGTGGAAATGGATGGAAACAATGCGGTAGCTGTTACCGTTACTAAGAAATAAGCAGAGCAATATAGCAGAGTAAACAGGAGGGAATGTGCCTTGGCACATTCTTTCTTTTATGCGGCGCTTTATTATGATCGATAGAAAGGGTTACAAAGGAATTGTATGGCAAAAGAAAAAGTGATTTATTATTGTCAGTCCTGTGGGGCAGAATCGAGCAAATGGATGGGACAGTGTCCGGCATGTAAGGAATGGAATACACTGGTAGAAGAAGTGGTTTCTTCCAAAAAAGGAGCAAGATCAGTCAACCGACAGGAGATCAAGGCAAAAGTTACAAAATTAAAAGATATTGAAACAACAAAAGAGGAGCGGATCAGAACAAAGATCGGAGAACTTGACCGTGTATTAGGCGGTGGGATCGTGTCAGGATCAATGGTATTAGTAGGCGGTGATCCGGGAATTGGAAAATCCACACTTTTACTTCAGGTCTGTAAGCATCTTGCAGATGATGGAAGAAAAATTTTATATGTATCAGGAGAAGAATCTTTACAGCAGATCAAGATCCGTGCAGAAAGGATCGGAAAGTTTACAGATTCACTATCTTTACTATGTGAAACGAATCTTGATATTATCGGGGAAATAGTCAAAAGGGAAATGCCTGAAATTGTCGTCATTGATTCCATACAGACCATGTATAATGAAAATGTGGCATCTGCACCAGGCAGTGTATCACAGGTACGTGAATCGACCGGAACACTGATGCAGATGGCGAAAGGTCTGGGAATCGCATTTTTCATTATCGGACATGTTACCAAAGAGGGTGTCGTAGCAGGACCCCGTGTATTAGAGCATATGGTAGATACAGTACTTTATTTTGAAGGTGACAGACATGCAGCATACCGGATCTTACGTGGTGTTAAAAACCGTTTTGGTTCTACAAATGAGATCGGTGTATTTGAAATGCGTTCTGCCGGCTTAAAAGAGGTGGAAAACCCATCAGAATTTATGTTAGGAGGCAAGCCGGAGGGGGCAAGCGGTTCCGTTGTTGCCTGTTCAATGGAAGGAACAAGACCAATCTTATTAGAAGTACAGGCGCTCGTCTGCCACAGTAATTTTGGAATACCAAGAAGAACAGCGGCCGGAACAGATTTTAACCGTGTGAACCTTCTGATGGCAGTATTAGAAAAAAGAGTAGGCTTACAGATGGGAGCCTGCGATGCATATGTAAATATTGCCGGTGGTATTAAGATGAATGAGCCTGCGATCGACCTGGGGATCGTACTTGCACTGGTATCAAGTTATAAGAACCGTCCAATCGATGAAAAGACGATCTGTTTTGGCGAAGTAGGGCTCAGTGGCGAAGTGCGTGCAGTCAATATGGCAGAACAAAGAGTGTTAGAGGCGAAGAAACTGGGATTCTCTACCTGTATACTTCCGGAAGTTTCCAAAGCCGCAATGAAAGAAATAGAAGGAATCCGGCTGATCGGCGTTAAGAACGTAAAAGATGCGATCACATATGTCACGTAACAGATGGATTTATAGAAAGTTTATTAGCAGGTATCCATGCAGTAGCCAACGGTATAGAGATCACAAAAGTCTTTTATAAATTACACAGTCGTCTTTTGTAATTACGCATTGTGAACCATGCGGTTATATGTACGAAAGTGATGTTGTTGAAGACATTGGAAAATGTTTTTCACTGGCTGAACGGAGAGTATTTCAAACTCATGTTTCAAAAGCTTGGCGATTTAAGAGGAGGAATGCCGCTTCATGCGGAGTATTGTGACAGGATCATGTAGCAACTGCGTAAAGTAAATCGATATTTGGAGTACAAATGTAAAAAACATGAAAAAAATAGTTGACATTCCTGCGTAATGATGATATTATAGTCAAGCTGATGGCAGGGAACAATGAAAAAGCATTGAAAACAATGTCGGATGCAAAAAATAAAATAAAAAAGTCGTTGACAAAGCGAGACAAACGTGCTATTCTATTATAGCTGTCGCAAGAAACGACAACAAACGAACATTGATAACTAAACAGTGAAATAACCTTGAAAGATTTTGAGAATCATTAAGAAAAACAGGGTGACAGACTGAACTGTGACAGACTTGTCTGGAACAGGTCGGGATGACAACCGTATTTGGCGCAAGCCAAACAGCGAGAAGAGGCGAAGCGGATTCGAGCTGGTTTTTCGAAAAACAAGAACAGCAACGCAAGTTGCAACCTTAAAACAGTAAACATCACAGAAGTGATGAACGGAACAAGGAAAGCCAAGTTTTTCCTTGAACCAAAGATCAGACATGAACATGAGAGTTTGAT
>NZ_JACOPH010000012.1 GCF_014287635.1 Roseburia zhanii
TATGCAATGTATTTATCAGCGGTATCATCGGAATTCTTTTGATAGCCAAGCGGATATTCAAAAACAACCTGTCCAGCCGGATGCAGTATAATCTGTGGTTCCTGCTTCTTGGGTTGCTGGCAGTTCCCTTTATACCGTTCCGTCCCATCGGATTTCCACAAATCTTCTCGTGGCTTGGTAGCTTAAGAAGCTCCCCTGCTTCCGGCACTGCAACCGCTATGGGAGAAGCTGTGGGAATTCATCCGACCGGAAATACAGACTGGATGAATGATTTCGCACTTTCTGTAAATAGCGAAACACCATCCATTGCCGGATACATATTATTGGGGATATGGATTGTAGGCATTTTTGCAATGATTATATTAGTAATCAAATCCTCACTCCGCCTACGCAATTTGGAGAAATCTGCACTTCCCCTTCAGAACCCGGAAGTACGCAGACTATATTATCGATGTTTGGAGGAAATGGGAATTCACAGAAATGTCCCTATCTACAGTACTGCATTTTTGAAATCTCCGATTATTGTGGGACTTTTGAAACCGTGTATTTATCTGCCGATTCATCTGATTTCTGATTACAACGAATCCGATATGCGGTATATGCTGTTGCACGAACTGCAGCACTATAAGCACAAAGATGCTATTGCCAGTTATCTGATGAACCTTACCGGAGTAATATATTGGTTCAATCCTCTTGTCTGGTACGCACTGAAAGAAATGCGTAATGACAGAGAGGTTGCCTGTGACACTTCCGTTTTGAAAATGCTTGAAGAGGATGCTTACGAAGGTTATGGCAATACATTGATTAACTTTGCAGAGAAGGTTTCACTTACTCCTTTTCCGTTTGCTGCCGGCCTTGGTGGAAACATGGAGCAGATGAAACGGAGAATTATCAACATTGCCTCTTATGAAAAGCCGACATTTATAAAAAGAGTAAAGGGCGTTTGCTCCTATTTTCTGATCGCCTGCCTTTTGTTAACATTTATGCCCATGCTTTCTGTCAATGCTGCAATAGAAATAGAAAACACCTATCAAATAAATAAAAACGACAGCAATATTTCTTATATTGATTTATCATCATATTTTAACGATTATCAGGGTTGTTTTGTCCTGTTTGATGCAACTACCGACAGTTGGCAAATTTATAACAAAGCAATGGCACAAAAACGAATTTCGCCGGATTCGACATATAAAATATACAGTGCCCTGTTAGGTTTGGAAAACAGATATATAACTTCGGCTTCAAACGAAATGACATGGAATGGGCAAGAATACCCTATTGCAGAGTGGAATGCCAATCAAAACCTTACTACAGCATTTCAAAACTCTGTCAATTGGTACTTTCAATCATTAGACCAAACTGCCGGATTAGAAACTTTAGAAGACTTCTATACATATATTAATTATGGCAATCATGACCTGTCAGATGGTGTTTCTTCCTTTTGGGCAGAATCTTCCCTCAAAATTTCTCCTATTGAGCAGGTCGAAATGCTCCAACGACTGTACATCAATGAATTTAATTTTGATGCAGATAATATTCAGACTGTAAAGAATGCCTTATTACTTTCTTCCACTGCTAACGGTAACCTATACGGCAAAACCGGAACAGGAAATATTAATGGAGAGAACATAAGCGGATGGTTCATTGGCTATGTCGAAACTTCAGATAATACATATTTCTTTGCCTTAAATATCGGAGCCACTGAAAATGCTACCGGAAGCAAAGCATCTGATATTGCTTTATCTATATTATCAGACATGAATATCTGGTATTGAAAAAAGGTAAAGGGTCTCTCCAAATGAAACACTTTGACCCTTTACCTTCTTTATTATTCTTCATCTGTTAACTGCTGTCTCTCATTCTCTCCATTGAAATATAAGAGAATCTGTTCATCAGCTTGTTCCTCTCCAGAAAGAATGCCTTCTACATAATCCTCATACCAAGTCACTTTCCAACAATTGCTGCTTATGCTTTTACCATCATTCCGTAACTCAAAACCCACTTATGATATTTTGTTTTTTCCTTCTTTAAGAATCAATCGACCACTAGCTGATCCAAATGGCCACTCAGCTTCTCCAACGGCTTCCAGTATCAGTTCATATTTTTTATCTGGCGAGATTGCTGTATCGCATATTGTCTTTTTATAATCCGTCTCATAAACGAAGCAAAGCCAAAGTGCAGCTATCATTGCAATAAATATACCAGCAACACATAGTAAAATCTTAACTTCTCTTGATTACTCCTCTAGGATATTAAATGCTATTTCCTGTGCCTTTGTCCCACTAATTTCATTCGAAGAATTATCATCTAAATATATAGCAAAATATATATTAGTATTTTCTTTTTCGACAAAACCGGTGAACCATGCTGTACCGTCTGTTCCCGTTCCTGTTTTTCCATATATTTTTTTTGAATCACTAGCCTCAAGTAACATAATGCTTTTTAGAATTTCTATCTCTGATTCTGTATATATAGTTTCCCCTTCCATAATCTTATGCAAAACTTCCACCTGCTCTATCGGAGAAATCAGCAAAGATGATTCAATCCAAAAACCATTAAGTTCTGGAAAAGAGTTCACACCACTTCCACTCCATTCAGATATGTCACAATTTCCATAATCCAATTTGTTTAATTCCTCTTGGATTGTCTCTTGTCCCACCTCTTCTATTACTTTTCTAAAGTACCAAATGCAAGAACTTCGAAATGCATCTTCCAGTCTTAAATCGGCATTCCATGCATCAACTGGGTAATTCATTCCATCATACCCCATTTTACTATCCTCTGACGTTACCACTTGATTATGAATTCCTATTAAAGCTGAGATTACTTTGAACGTAGAATTAGGAGATACCCTCGTTCTGCATTTGTCTTCATTATAAAAAGTATATGTATTATTTTCTGAATTCAAAATAACTGCACACCCTTGGATTGATTGAAACGCTTCCGCATAATCTACAGTGACTGTTATCGGCTGCAGTTCCTCTTCATTCTTCACATCCTCGTTTTCACTTATTTCTTCTTCGGTTTGATTAATCTGTATTGTCTGTTCCTTTTGATTTGATTGGCTGTTTCCATTCTCTTTTGAACTGCATCCTGACATACTTCCTATAATCAAGCAAGCAGTTATACCCATTATCATACATCGTTTTAGTTTCATCCCAAAATCTTCCTTTCTTCTGTAACTTCTTTTAACTTTTACTTCCTAATCCACGAACAATTTTTACATCAACATTCTAAATACAACCATCTTCTCAACCCTCCTTTTATTACATGTGTAAGATTTCAACACAAAAAAATTTTCCTTTTGAGCGCCTGTTACATCCATGCAAATATTACATCAGTAAGATTTAGAAGTCAAGTTATCTTTATATAAAAAGGCTTCTGCCAGAGGGTATCATACATTTTCGCAAAAGTGATACCTTTTAGCAAAAGCCAATTATTCAGCAGAGTCTCTCACCACCCCACTGATTCATTATACAAATGTTTCATTCAAAGAACTACAAAACACACGTCCATTTTCTTTCCTTAATGTCCAACAAACCGCAGGAAATCAAGGTTTCTTTGAAAGCAGACAAATAGTTTCAATATTCCTCTGAACTTTGATTTTATACTGCATAGCGAAAGTAGATAATTCACTTTAGGCTGGGGTAAAAAATTTACCCCATGAAACCATTCCCTCCCTCTCGTCCAAATGTTAATTATTCAAAAAAACTAAGTTGAGCGTCTTTTAATGACTTTACTTTTCTATCAGTAATTTTATCATCCGAAGTGATATTTCCACATAATAATGGGGACGCTTGATTGTACAATCTTACATTCTCTTTTACTTTCTCATCATTAAAATTTGCATAGCAATATTTGCAACCATTGAGACAAGTATTATACGCTCCTACTTCCACACTTTCAAAACATCCACACTCTTCTCTCTGATTTTTGTCCTTTTCACCAATCAACTTACACCCTAATATCTTCTCAATTAGTTTTTTATCTATACAGCTTCCATGCTGAACACCAACATTGTGAAGATTGATTTGCTCTGCACAAGATTCAATTACCAAATTATATTTTGAAGCAATTTGTACCATTTGCGCCGCCAAACTAATCATCTCATCATTTGTCATTTGCCTAATGCCAAGTTCCTTAGTGTTTCGTTGTGTTTTTGCATATAAATCAACAAAACTGATAACTACCTTTTCCGTGTAATCCGCAAGACTACTCGCTATTTCCTCAAACGCTTTTAAATGGTAATCCATTGTATATCGCTTGCTTATCAAAATAGGATCATATCTCCATATTACTTTTTCTTTTCCTATTTTTTTAGACAATGCCTTAAACGTTGAAATAAGTTCCTCTCTCTTATTTGGAAGGTTCGGTTCAATATCCTTACCATATCCCGTAAGAGTAAACTGAAAATAGTATACATAATCTTTCAAACATTCCAGCTTTCCCATCATATTCGCAGGGTTTTTGGTCCAAAATACAATGCAGTCCACTACATCTGGCGATAAATCTATTCTACTTATTTGATGTGCATTCATAGGATTTCGCACATATAAGAATCCCTCTTTAATTCTGTTAACAAACCAATCTGAATAGTAATTTGGCACATCTGTTCTTCTACTCACACTTAATATCATAATGAATCCTTCCTATCGAAAGTCAATACTTGATAACGAATATTTCTCGCTTTCAACACCGGCCATCTATTTAAATTTTTGCAATCACTTGTACAATTTTCTCTATTACTAACATATGTACTACATTCTGTATTTAAAGAAGTTAATAATTCAATAGCCTCATTCGGATATTCGAACTTGTAATCAATCTTTTTGATTCCTCTATCTTCATCTTTATAGTGAATAAATGTCGTTGCATTATCTTCTGTAATAAATCCATTCTGTTTTATGGCTGATATGATTTTTTCACTTCTTTCCATATCTCTATCCATACTTCCCTGATCAGAACGAAGAGATATTAATATATGAATTCTATCTCTTTGAATTTCTTTTTTTCTAAAACTCTCACAAATATCTTGAAACTCTTCATTTGAAAATTCACTAATAGATTTAGGGAAAATATATACATTGGATATTAGCGTACTTGTTTTTTGAAAAATAGTTGCAGCATTGACTTTTGTAAACTTGACTTCATCTTTTTCTCTTGCTTCTATTTTATAATTCCAATCAATAGTATCAATGCCCCTATATTTAATATAACATTCTCCACTTCCAATCTCACCAAGTGCTTCAACCAATCCCCAATAATCTATCATATTTCCACATCCGATGGATGCCACCTCTATGCTATCTTTAAATTTTTCTCGTGCAAATAATGTATCAAACATACTTTTATATTCAAAGGCATATGAAAAAACATACCGTAACAAATATAATTGTTGAATATGTATGTCTGAATAATCCGGCTTTTGTCCAGCTTGATAATTTAATGTTTTCAGCATACATAAATTAACGTTTTGGTCTATATACTCTCTGAAATCATCATATATCATTGAAATATAATTCTTTATTGTAATCATCCCTGAGTTCCCCTATAAAATTTATCTTTTATATTTTTCTTCTGTCAAAAAGTATCCTTTCGCCAAAATGTATACTTCCCGTTCTCCAAAGCCTATCCCCTGGGGTAAATCTCCGATTATATCATCACTCTACGAAAACAGAAACACACATCTATTTTACTCCAAAAATGGCGAAATCCTTTGATTTATTGGGCTTTTCTTGACAGAAGGCACACCGTCTCCACATGTGTCGATAGGGTAATTGAGATGCACTTTCCAGAGTTTTCACTTTACTCTGGGAGCG
Organism: Roseburia zhanii; assembly: GCF_014287635.1. Classification (GTDB taxonomy): domain Bacteria; phylum Bacillota; class Clostridia; order Lachnospirales; family Lachnospiraceae; genus Roseburia_B; species Roseburia_B zhanii. Next base: position 5,820 of record NZ_JACOPH010000012.1, read on the forward strand.
AAAAATGTTGCAATCCTCTGTGACGAGGCTGCAAAAAATTGACATGATGCTCTCTCTTATGCCCCTGCATAGCAAAAGATTGCATTGTATTTTAGATGTAAGCCAGACCAGCTTACGATTACTCTGCTCTTTCTCTATGGTCCACTACTCATCCCTTGATGATAACTTCTAAGATATTGTACCATAAATTGTTTATTGGGGAAATTACTTCCCGATAAAAATGGGCAGAAGAAAACCTCCAAATCTGTTGTGGACTTGGAGGCATTATTCCAACCATTTACTATCTTAAACAATAATTTGTCTCTTTATATTTTGTCTCAATAAAAACATCTAACAAAGCTTTTTGCTCTGTAGATAATTCAGCATGATCTCTAATCCATAAATGAATTGCTTTTCCTATTGCATAAGATAATTTTTCCTGTTGCGATGCACTTATATTATTTCTAGAAACATTCGGGATAAATTCTCGATTAAAAATATTAATAACGGCTCCCTTTAATATTACTCCATCAACAAGATATGGTATCTTAATCCTTAATCCTGATAGTAAAACATTCTTAACATAGCATGTATCAGTATTTTCCCAACTAAATCTTCCTTTAAATGTATTTTCCTCATTATAAGGCAAAACAGCATTTGATTCTCCTGTGACAACCCCTTTTTTTATAATTTCTGGCTTTACTGGTGTTAAAGAGCCATGATGAAACTGATTTCTAAATCCGCCTAATGTATATCCACCAATAATGCTCTCACTTGACTCTTCTATTATAAAATCGTAATCTTCAAACTCATCTTCATCTCCCCATATATTTATAGCTTCATAATTTCCTATCTTATCAAGTGCTTCTTGGTAATCTTCTAAAACATCATAGGCTTTAAGGAATTCACTTTCTTCATCTTCTGTAATAATCGGAATTTTCAAGAATGTAATTTTCCCATCTTTAACAAAGTTTTTAATGGATATATTTTCTTCATCCACCGAATACTCCTCTTCATTATAGCAATAACTCTCGTACCCATTTATGTCACTTAAATATTTTGCAAAATTTATTTGTTTATAGCTACAATCAATGAATGCCTCTATACCACTTAAGTATTCTGAAAGACATATGTTTTCTGCAATTATTGTTTCAATCCTCTTAATATTACATTCCAATGGCATTGATACACCTTTTTCCATTGTTGATATTTTAATCGGTATTCCACAATCCAAAAAATTATTTTCTATAAAAGATACCAATCTTTCTATATTATTATTGAACACACTTAAACATTGGTCATAATCTAAAATTATTTCTGTTCCCTGCTGTCTTACAGTATCTTCATAAGTAAGGCATATGTACTCACTGTTTCTTTCAAATGAAATTCGATTCATTTTCTGTTCATTATAATAAACTGTATTAACCTCCACTTTATCGGATAGCATAAAACATGCCAAAAAACCTATTCCATAATGCCCTATTGGCGAATATTCTCTATCTTGTAGCCTATAATCATCTGACGCATAATAAGATACACCAACATTCAGAAAATACTTTTTCAAAATATCTATAGACATACCACTACCATTGTCCATAACCATAACTTTTTTTCGATCTTTGTCCAAAATCACTGAAATATATGGCTGATAATTTTGATATCTAAATTTTTCCATTTTAGTGGCCGATTCTTCCATAGTCTTACATGCATCAATTGAATTTTGTATTAATTCTCTTAACCCATATTTTCTATCACCATAAATATGCTCTCCCATCAATAAATTGGTCACTGCATTATAATCCAAAGAAAGTCTTAAATCAGAAAAACTAAAACCCTTCGATTGAATTTGGTTTACTACATTTGTTTTTAATGGTAATAGATATTTCTCGTCTACAAAACTTTCACATAAATCTACAGCATTTTTTAATTCTCCATTAATAGCATCAAAGTATTTTAAAAGTTTTCTATGAACAGATGGGTCCTGACTTGTACCCTGAAAGAAAATTTCTAATTCATTTGTTTTAGGGTTTCTTCTTATTTTATCATAGTTCTCTATCACAAAATGTTGTTTCCATTCTAAATCACTAAATTCCTTTGGGTTCAAATATTTATATAAATATAATGGTGCTCTTTGCTCATCAATATCCAAATAGTCAGATATTCTAAGTAGCACAGAGATATACTGTGCATTAAGATCAAAATGTCCCTTTTTTTCATCATTATGCAAGTTCTTTTTTATCCATTCAAAATCTTCATTATGCGACATGCATATTTGTGCAAGTTCAGATTTAAATGAAATATTTGTTGATTCTGGAATCAAAAATAACCTTTCATCCATCTTTGTCTCAATATAATCTCTCGCACGTTTACCATGTACCGGCCTTACGCACTCTTGCAAAGCGGTCATTTCATCCCCATATTTCTCAAGTACTTTACTATATTTTCTTTCACCCAATATCGCATGGTCTGCTTTGATTTCCTTAATTTCGTCCACATTTGCAATCATTCCAATATCATGCAACAATGCACTATATATAAGTAATGCTACTTCTAATTCACTTAATTTATTTATATCCACAACAAGTGCATACATATATTCCATCACATTTATAGAATGTCTTACACCATGAACTGTATAACTTGCAAAAACATTATTAATTTGCGGTAATATCGTATTAGCATATTCTATAGTTTCATCTAACTTACTTAAAAATTTACTATCTTTTTCCTTTAACCACATATATAAATGGCTTTCCTGTACTTTTTCTATCATCTTAATCACTCTCTATTAGTTATTACCTAATTCCAAATATCCATCTAATTTCAATATTCCTAATATAACAGGAGCCTCCAAGTTATTTAAACTCAAAGGCTCTCTTTTTCTTACATAACTTTATGCAAGTGCAGGTTCCTTCCCTGCAATAATCGCTTTCACTTCTTCTATATCCTTATCTGTGGCTGAGGCTATCTGCTCTGCTGTAAAACCATTCTTATACATTTTTATAATAAGTCCTGCTTCACCTTCCGCACGTCCAATCGCAATACCCTTTTCTTCAATTCCCTGACTCAAGTTACACATAACGCTCACATCCTTCCTGAAGTTCTCCTCAATAGGAATATCGTATTCATTTCCAATTATGTTTAGTTTTTCATCTATTGTAAGTTCCTGTGACAGCAACGCTCCTAACAGACGGTGCAGTTCATATGTCTCATCATGTTCCGGCAGATTCTTTGCCAGTCCAAGCATTATGATATTCAGCAGATCAAGATTTCCCTTCCATTGATAGGAACCGATCAAATCTTCTTTTGTGAGATGCACATGGCTCATGCTGCTCTCTTCCATGTTCATACATACCCAGATCGAATATACACGCTTAATGTCATCGTAGCTGGAATTCTCAAAATCACGTTCTTTTTGTGATGAGATCAGTCTGCTCACATAAAAGATTGCCCGGTTTAAGATTTCGTATCCCGTCGGCTCGTCTTTCTGTGCTTCTACATTTATGATGATCTGTGACAATCCATCTCTCATGCGCACATAGAAAACGATATCAAATCTTACCAGACCTTCGTTGATTTCTTCATTTTCTGTGTTGAAACCGACCAGTCTCTCACCATTTTTTTCGCTGGCTGCATTTGTAAGTCCAGGCTCTACCGGTACCGTACTGATATGTGGTGTTCCCTCAATGCAGTCAACCACATCCTTGGGATTCATGCCCTTAAACTCATCAACTGTTTTTACCAGTATATGTGCCAGTATGCTCTTCTGTCCTAACAGACGCTTTGCACTCGTATCATACTGTGCTTTTGAATCTGTTGCTTTCACTGCATTTTTCAATTCTGTATTCACTGGCCTTCCTCCTTTTTGTGACAGATATAGTCATCCCCAAAAAGGCATCTGACCACACCTATATTATAACTTACCCATTTCTTTTATACAATCAATTTTTACATTTGGAAAAGGAACATAAGAAAAACTCCAAACCTGTTATAGACTCGGAGTCTTGATTCCGTCCATTTTTTACATTGTCTGCACCGGTGCATGCTGTTCCTGCTCCTCATGCTCCAAAGCATCCTGCTCTGGCACATGCTCTAAGTTTTTTGCTGTTTCCTGCACTTTTGCCATATACCGGATTTTAATGCTGCTGTAATCAACCCCTGCCGGTTCCAGCACCTTTTTCTCTAACATGTTTAACATCGCTTCGGTGTCAAATTTTCCCTCAAAATAAAGTTCCTCATCCACCTTTATCGGTACATCCATTTCTTCCGGTGAACTTCCAAGGATCGTCCTCCAGCGTCCGGCTACTTTTCCACACATTTCCATAAAACGCTCATGGATATCCGGCTGTTCATTACAGGCCTGCAAAATCTTTTGTGCCACCTTTCTCCATGTAGGTGTTTCTATCCATTCTCCCCGCGCGAACTGGACTGCCAGCGATTTTTTCCCTTTCAGTTCTGCCGGGGACACTGTGATAAGACTGCTTTCCCGGATTGTATCTTTCATATCTGTCCGCAACTCCCCACTCTGGTACATCTGGAGCAGTGCATCACATTTCGTGTTTACAAGCTGTAACATTTCCTCCCTCAGTTCTTCTATCAGTTGCTCATAATTCATACGCTTTTCTCCTCCTCTCCGCACACCTCATGTGCTTTTTGCTTTTTCTATATCCACTTTCTTTTACTCATTTTTCGTGATATATTTTCTATTCCTATTGTTCTGCACTTGTTTCCTATTTTTATGCCAACAATAAAACGCCCGGATCATCGGGCATTTTATTCTTACCATAAACTGGCAGGAACAACGTTTCCTATTTACTTGCTGCCATTCCTGCCGCAGCCTTACTCATATCGAATCTCCTTTTCCATGACAATGCCTGACTGGAACTGTATCAGCAGCTTCTCGCTGGATTCCACTTTGATGGTCGAGATCAGCCGTCTGACAAGGTCATTGTCGAACTCCGGTATCTGGCAGGTGCTTGTGCTTAAGTAATGGTCGATATCTTGGATTCTCTGTTCATAGCTGTCAGACATCTGTTTCTCGTTTCTGGCTGTTTTCTGTGCCTCTTTTAAGGCATTGATTTCCTCTGCTATGGTGCGGTAGCGTTCATCAAACTCCGGTGTGTAAGAGCCGGTCTTTGCATTCTCTGCAATCAGTGCCACCATCTCATCCTGCTTTTCTTTTATCTTTTCTTCGTATTCTCCGGACTCTTTTGCGGTGCTGTAGCTCCCGATGACATGGATGATGTTCTGCCGGAAATCTTCCATAAATTCCATATCATCACTTGTGATCCTGTGGATGGCTTCCATCACCGCCCTGTTTAATGCGTTCTCTTCGAGTGTCTCGGATTCCCCGCATTTCTTCACTCCGTTGGTCAGCCGATTGCTGCATCTCCAGACAACTTTATTTTTCCCGTTTCTCGCCCAGGTGACTCTCCTGTACTCCTGTCCGCATTTTCCGCAGATCAGCGTGCCGGTCAGTGCATAGGTGGAGGAATACCTGCTTTTCTGGTTCTTCTTCCGGGTGACAGCCGCCTTGCATAAGGATGCCCTCCGCATCATCTCTTCCTGTACCCTGTAGAACAGCTCTTTCGGAATGATTGCCTCATGGTCATCTTCCACATAATACTGCGGTACGATTCCAGTGTTCTTGACTTTCTTTTTTGTCATGAAATCCACCGTATAGGTTTTCTGCAGTAATGCATCTCCCATGTATTTTTCATTGCGGAGCATTTTGTCTATTACCGTGGAATGCCATTTGTCCTGCCCTGTGGCCGTTTTGATTCCCTGCTCCTCCAGATGCTTTGCAATCTTCCCGGTACTGTAGCCTTCCAGATAAAGCCAGAAGATCAGCTTTACGATCTCTGCCTCTTCGGGTACGATGACTAGGTCACCATCCTCGTTTTTGGTGTATCCCATGAACTTTGTGCAGTTTACGATGACCTTGCCTTTTTCAAATTTCCTCACGACTCCCCATCGGATGTTCCCGCTGATGTTGCGGCTCTCCTCCTGTGCCAGGCTGCTTAAGATGGTGATGAGAATTTCACCGGTTCCCTCCAGTGTATTGATCCCCTCTTTCTCGAACACCACCGCCACATTCTTTTCCTTGAGTTTTCGGATGGTCACCAGCGAGTCTACCGTGTTCCTCGCAAACCTGCTGACCGACTTTGTAAGGATCATGTCAATCTTTCCTGCAAGGGCATCCTGTATCATGGCATTAAAGTCTGCCCTTTTTTTTGTGTTTGTTCCGCTCTTTCCGTCATCCGCATAGATGCCGGCATTTTTCCAGTTTTCATTTTCCGATATCTTGCTAATATAATACTCCACCTGTGCCTCATAGCTGCTGTCCTGCTCTTCCAGTTCCGTACTGACACGGCAGTAGGCAGCGACCTTCATTTTCTTCTCTGACAGTTTCACATTCCGGTCATACTGCACCTTGGCAGGTATCATGCTGATCTTTTTTGCTGTTTCTGCCATCTGCTCTCCCTCCTAATCCTTGTACCCGGCTGTGACACGGCTCCCATTGATAAGCTCCACTTCTGCCATGTTTCCACCATGCACCCAGATGCGTGCGATTATTTTTCTATATAAATTTTCATCAAATGTTTCCAGTTTCTTTTTCTCTGCAAGGATGTTTTTGATCTCCTCTGCCCGGAACTCCTCATCCCTGACCTCCAGTGTCCGGTAGCGTTCCTCTGCCCTTTCATAGAGCAGTTTTATCAGGTCTGTCTCTGTGCTTTCCTGCTCTTCTTTCATCCGTATAAATGTCAATATCAAAATGTACATTTTTGATCATTTAAGAATGTACAAGTTTGCTCATTCATCGTCCTGTATCATATATTCCCTTAAGCGGTACGATTTCCCAGTGATGTTTATTACATGTGCATGATGCAGGATCCGATCCAGAATTGCATTTGCAATGACCGGATCATAAAATACATCATCCAACGAATTAAAATTTATATTTGTTGTCAAAATGGTGCTTCGTTTTTCGTATCGTAGATCTATTAGTTGGAAGAACAGTTTTGCATCATTTTTTTCAATTGGCAGATAACCCAGTTCATCAATGATCAACAGCTTATATTTAAAAAAGTGTCGCAGTCTGGCTTCCAGACGGTTTTCCAGTTTGGCTTTCTTAAGTTGCTGTATCAAATCATGACACTTTATAAAGTAAGTGCTGTATCGTTTTTTTGCGGCTGCTATGCCGATTGAAGTACATAACTATCAGCCAACATTGTTTTTAAATCAGTTTTTATCTTTGCTTTATCTTTTTCCCCTAATAAATTGTAAAGTTCACTAATTTTTTCTACGTTGTTATTACATAGATTTACCGATAATTTTGTGATGATTAGTCCAGTATCCATTTCTACCCCTTTCTACAAATTTTTGAATTAACCATTTCAGTCGTAACAACAAAGTGCTGTGTCATCTCACTTCAATAGGCTTATTGTTTCTCGCTTCCACTCTTGGGGTGTTCCCTATCTGTTCCACGGCTGTTGAACCTTTCAGTAAACTGCCTGTGTTCCTGCTTGCTTTGCTATTACACTGACGATTATTGTCAGCTAATTAGCATTGTCAAGCGTTTTTTACTAAGTAGGTGACTTTTTGCTAAATAACTGACTTTTTCTATTGACGTTAAGGGGTTTTAACTGTATAATTAGTAACAAGAAAGGGGTGAATACATATTGAAAGACCGCATCAAGAAAATAAGAAAAGAACTTGATTTAACACAACAAAAATTTGCTGACAAGTTAGGTGTTCAAAGAAATACTATTGCTATGTATGAAATGGGGCGAACACTTCCAAGTGACGCAATCATGCGTTCTATCTGCCGCGAATTTAATGTCAATGAAGATTGGTTGCGAACAGGTCAGGGTGAAATGTTCATAAAACAGACAAGGGATGAACAAATTGCTTCGTTTGTCGGTTCGATACAATCCAGTGAAGATGATTCTTTTAAGAAAAGATTCATTTCAATGCTTTCTGCATTAGATGAATCGGATTGGGAAGTATTAGAAAAAATGGTGATTATGCTGCATGACAAAAAGGACTAGGCATCAACCTAGTCCAAGAAGTGCTTTTATGTAGCAGTAGATTAGTTTTAATTTCCTATCATCTGCTTTTTCAAGCATTTTTATAATAAGTGCTTTATAGTCCATGCGATCATCTCCCGTCAGCCACACGTACTAAAGTAGCGATACAATAATATTGGCAAACATTTGTTCGTTTGCCAATATTTTTGAAAGTTGGTAAATAATGGGAATATTTCAACAACGATTTATCCAAGCCAAGGAACAAAGTGGTTTAAGGTGGATTGATATAGCAAATCGGTCAGGACTTGACAAGGCAAGTATTAGCCAATACAAAAACGGTGTTCACACACCTGAACCTGATGCACTCTATCACTTAGCAGTTGCGTTGAATGTCAGCATGGAATGGCTGACTAGTGCTGAAATATCAGTCAGTGATTCTGAATTACTGAACCAATACCACCAGTTGAATGAACTTGGAAAATCAGAACTTATACAATTTCTTGATGATTTATCATCAGACCAAAAATACAAAAAGTAACGGTTCGTTACGGTTGGTTACGCATTGAGTTACGGTTCTAAAGCGTTGATTTTACGGCAAAGTTACAGTTGTTACGGTTACAGTTAAGTTTTCTTATATAGATTTTTTTTTACATATACTAAATTAAAAATAAAAAAGTAAAAATATAAGAATAAGAACATCAACCGTAACCGTAACCGTAACCACACACCAAGAAAGGAAGGTAAAAGTATATGTTTGGAAAGAAAAAGGAATCAGGTACACCAGTAATGCACTATGAAGGAATTGAAGGGTTTGCGACTGATTACCCTTGCAGAATTGAAGTGAAAGGTGATGTGTTTGAGATCAGAAGAATCAAGCCTGAAACTACGGTTACACTTCCAATGAACAGAATCAAGTCATTTTCAGCAATGGAAGAAAAGAATTTCATGCAGAAGTATCACGGTACTGCCCGGACAACAGGAAAGTCAGGAATCAACAAGTATTACTTGGTTGTAGAATATGACAAAGGGATGCTTGCTTTTTGGGGAACTGCAAAAGAATATAAACAGTTCATTGCACTTCAATATGCAACCAATACGGCAGCACCTTCACACATTGAATTATAACTGAACAAAAAAGGTGAATGAAAATGAATTACTCTATATCAACCCAATCTGATACAGGTAAAAAATTCACATTAAATGAACAAGAAGAACTATTTTTCAATGCACTGTATGATTATTTATCACCTGATGAAAACTCTAATATCTTTTTAGAGCGTATGAGTAACGGTTGTATTTCCGTATTTTATGCAACCTATCCTGTGGGTAAAATAAAACTTCAAGGAAGAAAACATTGGATGCAGATTTTGAAGGGGTTATATACTTCAAAAACCATAGAAGGTGACGTTGAAAATTTTATTACACACGTTTCAGATTGGGAAAAATACATCAAATTACATTGTAAAAACTGAACAAAAATGAACCCCAACCGTTGCAGCGGTCAGGGTTCCTATAACTCTATACCAAGGAATAGGATGATATAGGCTATGCAATCCTAATTATATCATCCATTACCTATAAATTCAATTACAGAAAGGATGATATTATGAACGGTGGAACACGAAAAAGAGGTACAACATGGTCATATTATTTTGACCTTGGGAAAGTTGACGGAAAACGTAAAAGGAAGGAAAAGGGTGGTTTTCGCACTAAGAAAGAAGCAGAAGCAGCACTTGCCAAGGCTCTGAATGAATACAATAATGTCGGGTCAGTTTTTGAACCTAATGAAATTACGGTTGCAGACTACCTGAACCAATGGTTTGATCTGTACTGCAAAACCAACCTGAAATATAATACACAAGTCGGTTATTTAAGAATCATTCAAGGGCATTTGATTCCAAAGTTCGGTGTATATAGACTGAAAGCGATCACCCCGGCAATATTACAGGAATATGCCGTTGAACTGAAAATGAACGGCAATTCTAAAAGTCACATGATCGGCATTTTGTCCGTATTCAGTGCAGCACTAAACTATGCTGTTGAACCAATGCACTACATCACTTCAAATCCTATGCAGTATGTCAAATTCCCCAAGGTTGAAAAAGCACCAAGGGAACGCATTATTTTGACCTTGGACGAATGGCAGCGAATCATTGACCGTTTCCCGTCTGATTCCCGTTATCATATTCCGCTTATGATTGGTTTTTATACTGGTTTGCGTATCTCTGAAACTTTTGCCCTAACTTGGGATGATATAGACCTCGATAACCGCACCATCAGCGTCAACAAACAGATTGTAAAGCGTAACTTTGGGGCAGATGTAAGGAAGGTTGTTGAAAAGAAGGGTAAGAAAGAACTGCAGTCATCATGGTATTTTGGAACAACCAAAACTGTAACATCAAACAGAACCGTGAAGTTTGGTGAAACCCTGTACCGGGCATTGAAAGCAGAAAAGGTCAGACAGGCAAAAAATGAAATGAAGTACGGTGAATACTACACCATCCATGTCATCAAGGTTGAAAAGGATGAAAAAGGCAATGATATGAAGCGCATAGTTCCAATTCAGAAGTGTATCAATTCGCCTTTGCCACGGGTTCGCATGGTCTGCATTGCAGAAAACGGTCAATATACTTCAACTGATTCCTTCAAATTCTGTTCAAGGGTCATCCATAAAGAACTACTGCTTGCCTTTGATTATCATTCACTAAGGCATACCCACGCCACACTGCTGATTGAAAACGGTGCGGATGTGAAGGACATACAGACCCGGTTGGGACACACCAACATTGAAACCACCTTGCAGACCTATGTGCATGATACTGAAAAGATGGTTGAACGCTCTGTTGATCTGTTTGAACAGGTGACACAGGCAAAAACATCATAACAACTACATAAAGACCTGAAAAAGCACTGAATCCGGCAATAGTTCAACGGGTTCAGTGCTTTTCTTGTGTTCAATGATGTTTTTCAGAATTAGGGTGGCAAATGGGTGGCAAATAGACTGAACTCCACTCATAAAAGCCTGTAAAACCGCTTATTTACGTGATAATAAACAGACTGTCTCAACATGTTTCTCATTGGATAGGGAATTTTCTGTATCTTCATCATCAAAAAACATTGTGTCAACAAGCTTTCCATCAACATTTAATGGAATCTTGAACTGTACTGATTTCACCCAACGACCGTCTTTCTGCTTCTCTTCATAAATTTCCACTTTCTCAATCAACAGATTCATCATCAGCTTTTTATCACTGTCTGGCATATCGTCTATGTGGTCTAACATTTCATCAATAATTCTTTTATAGACCTCAGCCGACAGATTTTCACCCTGAGCATTTTCAATACTCAAATCATTCTGATACATCTGATTCTCTATTATAGCAATCTGTTCATTGATTTCCTGCACACCAGCTCTGTATGTCTTCATCAAATCATCGTATAATTCATCATCAATATCCAACTCATTGATTCTGCGTAACTGCTTTGATTTCTTAGAATCCAGCTTCTCATGTTCTTTCGTAAGACGTTCTTTTTCTTGTAATAATTCACTCAAAGAATCATCAGAACCCAGCTTTTTAAGAATCTGGTCTTTCATATCGTTTTCGCCACAAAAAACATACTTTACAAGCTGTATGACCTCTGCATTGATTTCATCTTGTTTAATATGCTTCTTATAGTCACATAGATGCCCTGAGACCATTTTTCGATTCTTACAAAGATAATACCACATATCAGTGTAGAATTCGTCAGAACCCTTCTTTTTCTTACGATTTACCACACCATACATTGACGAACCACACACAGGACATTTTATAATTCCTGACAAGATATGTTCATGCAATAATGAATGTGTCTTCTCTCTCTTGAAAGCATTCTTCTTACGTTTCACTTGCACTCTGTACCATGTATCTTCATCAATGATTGCTTCGTGTTGCCCCTGATACAGCTTGTATGATTCCTTGTCCTGCTTAACCACATGGAACTCATTTCTAGTACCGTCAATCTTTTCAGTTCTCCTACGTCCATACGAAATCTTTCCGCAATAGACAGGATTATCAAGCACATTCGTTACAAAATGAGCTGATATGTTAGGAACAGTTCCATTCTGTCTCACAGTCTTTGTGTATCCATTCTCATTAAGCCATTTTGCAACCGCATTTACGCCCATACCCTGTAAATACTTTTCATAAATCAATCGAATCAGCTTTGCTTCTTCTTCATCAACAACCAGCATCTTTGATTTCTGACCATCTACATTAACCAATTTGTAACCGTATGGAGCAAAACCACCGTTCCACAAGCCGTCACGTGCCTTTTGCTGTCTTCCAGCCATTGTCTGCTCTTTGATATTTTCACGCTCGATTTCAGCAACCGCCGCTAACACTGAAATCATCAGTTTTCCAGATGCACCAGCAGAATCTATATTGTCTTCAACACACAACAGATTCACTCCGTAATCTTCCATATATTGCAGACTGTTCAGTGTATCAGCCGTATTTCTACCGAATCGACTGAGCTTGAATACAAGTACATAATCAACATTATCTTTGCCAGATTTAATATCAGCAAGCATCTTACGAAATTCCGGTCTTCCAGCAACGTTTTTACCTGATTTTCCCTCATCTGAATATTCACCAACAATTCTCATTCCTCGATGACTTGCTTCTTTCCGTAGTCGTTCCTTTTGAGCTTCTAACGAATATCCATCAAGCTGTAATTCTGTTGATACTCTCGTATATATATAGCAATTCAACTTCCTTTTCGCCATTTTCCTACCCACTTTCTTAGTTTTAGTCAATATCGTGTTTCTATTATATATCAATGATACATTTCTTTCAACATTTTTCTACATGATTGAAAGCAAAGAAAAAGACACCTGATTTCCCAGATGCCATTTTATTTATAAATCAATCAATGTCATTTCAATTCACGCTCCCTGTACAGGGAGCGACCATTACTATAAATCAATGTCTGGAACTTTCCATAATTCTTCCATGTAATCTTTTAGTCTTCCAGACTGAACCGTTCTCAACAATTCTTCCATCTCTTCTTTTGCCTTGCTGTATTTTTTATGATAGTCCAGCCAGTCCTTGCCTGTCTCTACATGACCACATTCGATTTCATCCTCACAAATTTCTCCAAGAGTATTTCTTACATCCTCTAATGCTTTTTTCAACACATCAATTCTATCTCTGATTTGATAATCTAAATCACCATAGACATACAAATATTTTTTTGTATTTTCATTCATGTAAACGCCTCATTCTCTTACAAACTTCTATCTCCACGTTCATCTTGTTCATCAGACATATCAAAATATGTACCCTGCTGAATCTGTTCACGTTTCACTCTTGTTTCGTTAATTTTTGCCTGATATTTTCTATTCAGCATATCTGTATTTCTTGTCAGAACACCAATCATATCACTTGTAACTCTTTTACCTTTTTCATTCATTGATTCTTTCAAAATTTCCAAAACATTCTTTGCAACAGAAACAGGGGATTTATAAGATTGTACATCATCAATCAAAGAATCAAGAAGAACTAATTTTTTACCATATTCTGCTGATTTTTGAGCAACCTCATTTTCTTTTACATCAACTGAATTTTCTCTTTCAGAAACGCTTTTTTCACGTTGTGAAATAACACGTTGTTGAGCTTCCATCTTATCTTCTTTCATCTGAAAATCTTTTTCGTCCTGCTCCTGCTTCTTTTTCAATTTTTCTTCACGCTCATCAATTTCTGATTCCTTAATAAGAACATTCGATTCTCTAAGAATCAATTCAGAATTTTTCTCAGAAAATGCCATTTCTTTTTTGCGAACTTGTTCATCTCTGTCATTGATTTCTTTTGATTTTTCATCATTCAATGCTTTCTGTCGTTTGACACTATTTTCTCTCTGTTCCAGAGCAAATTCTCTTAATTGATTATCTGCAACTGCATCATTGACTTCCATTTGTAATTCTTTCAAATCCTGTCTTTCCGCAGCCATTTCTCTAAATTCTGAAACATCTGAACGCTTTCTATGCTCACCAGAATCAGGTGTTCTTTGAATTGCTTCATAGCCATATTCAAGTGCATCATTTATCATTTCTTCTTCAATGATTTCTTTGAATCTTTCATGCAACTGTACAATTCCATATTCAGATTCTTTTGTCTTTTTAAATCCCATCTGTTCAAGTGCTTTCACACTTGCAACTCTTGATTCCATACCCTTTTCATATCCTGTTGCTCTTAACACGTATGCAAGATGACCATGACCTGTTCCACATGGTTCATCTCCATGATATGTCGCACGAATGACAATTAAATGTTCAGGGTCTAATGTTGCAATTCTTTCAACTGCTTTATGAAGAATTCTTTTTGTTCTTTCTGTATTTTCACTTTTATTCAAATGTGAAATCGCATACTCCGATGCTTCTTTTTCATGTCCAGATTTTTTCAATGTTTTCCAATGTTCCATATCAAAATCTTTATCTGTCACACCATTGTCATCTTTATTTCCAATCTGTAAAACAACCTCTTGAATCGGTGTTTCTTTTTGCTTTCCTTTTCCATAGCAAAATGTTCCATCCACAACACCATCATAATAACTTTTCTGTCGTTCTGGGCTTGTAGATTCCGCACCCATTTTTCGTGATGGTCTTGTTTGCTTTGCGTTAAAATCATCCACTGAATCTTGAAAAATTTCATTAAATTTATCCGCATCTGTTGAATTCATATCGCCAATCCAAAACTCATTTCTTGAACTCAATTCAACATCTGCATTTGCCGGTGTAGTCAGTCGCTGGTCGTGCCATTCTGCTGTATGACCCTGCGATGATGATACTGTCATTGTTTCAGCCATCTCGTCCATCTCCTTTCCTGTAATATATCCGCATCCGTATTTGTTTCCAACCTTGCCTCTGCCAAGGTTGCTCAATACAACCTTTGACGCTTCGCATCAAAGGTTTTCTTTCGCCAAAAGGGGCTGTCTGCCCCTTTCTGGACTTACCCCGACCCTGCGGGGCTTGAAAAAATGTTCTTTACTGATTCTGTCCGTAGAATGGATTTGTAACATTTTCTCTCTCCTGTTCAACTACATTTTCAACTGGAACAGATTCTTCCTGATGTGAAATTTGTGTCTGAACAGGTTCTGTTTTCTGCTCTGCATTTCTCGCTTTGCGATTTTCAAGAATGTGCTGATAAACTTCTTCCTCACGTTCATCAATTTCTTTCCAGAAGTTGATTTCTTTCTTCTGTCTTTTTACAGCAACATCTCTTTTTGCTTTCAGCTTTGCTTCAAATTCTTCATAAACTTTTCTTTCATCTTCACTCAGATAATTTAATAATTCATTTTCTTTTTTACTACGTTTGTTCATAAAAATTTACCTCAACTTTCTATCAAAAAAATTTGTAATAAAAAACGGTGAACAGAATCAAGAAACAATAAGTTTCCATCATCTGCTCACCGCTGCGTCTCTCACGTATTTTTATTTCAGAATACGCTTCTGCCAGAAGCTGTGCGTCCGTAAACAATTCGGTTTTCTACACCGTACTGCGTAGATATTTTTTCATATCGGACATTCTCTCGTGAACTTTTTTATTTAATTGTTCAATGTAAATATAACAGATTTCACTCCATGAAGATAGTCTAATTTTTTAATATCATACATCTTCATCTTTCTTCATCTTTCTTCATCTTTCAAATGTTTGTTAAATTCTTCTTTCCATTTATGTAAATCATACCATGGACACCCAATGCAACCATTTTCATCAGCTTTTGACGTTCCGTTCCAATTTTTGTCACCCTCATAGTACCATTCAATTCCAAAAAAATCACCTCTTACGCCCTCTGTCACACAACGCTGACAATAACGCTCTTTTTGTAAATTAGTTTGATTAGTCAAAAGTTGAAACTTTTTCTGAATGTCCTCTACCGGCATATCCGTTTCATTAATTGTTTCACCATTCACCCATCTTGATGAAGGAAATTTATGGTCGATTATTGCTTCATTAGGTTGCAATACTGTTTCAAAACAAGCATCCTTTAAAGGTAATGTACTCAAAATTTTATTTCTCAATGCTACTGAAATTGAAAAACGTTTTTGATTATCAGCAGGATGCCTTGGTAATCGTATCAGCAAATCAAAATACTGTTTTCGTCCGCAAGCACTACATTCCATTTTTACTGTTGCAATATGATACCCATACTCTTTTAATTTCTTAATTCTTGCACCAGCCTGCGGATTAACTTTTGGAACAGGTCCACATTTACGACACAGCCATTTTGTAATAGGTTCTGTTCCATTCAACGCATCAAAAACAAGATGTGTATCTTCTGCATTTGTAGTATCCCAAAATGCTGTCTGTTGTGCTTGCCAAACACCATATTTCCCTGGGTCTAATGCTTCATAACAAGATTGCGTCCACTCAAAAACATCATCTTTTGTAAGCGGAATATCTACACCTTGATATTTCGCTTTTATTGGAACTGCACCATTCCAAATATAGCCTTGATATTTAAATCTAACAGCAAGATAATAGTCTTCCATTTTATCAATTCTAAATAAATTAGATGTTCTTATATTCCTATTTACTGTTTTATTTTCAAAATCATAACTCACTTTTTTTGCCTCCTAAACTGTATTTTCCACGTTGTTGACGTAATGAATATTTTTCAATATCATCAACCGACATTTCTCTAGCAATTCTATCCAAAATGATTTCCAAACGCTCGTTAACTGCAAGATTTCGTTCTCTACTTCGTCTAAGAATACCATAACATCCAACGGGCGAAATGTAAATTTCTTTTGGAGCATCAGCTGATACAATTTCCGACATATCACCAAAAATACATTTTTCAGGCTTACTTGAACAATTCAACCACTCTGTACTATTCAACTGAATTATTCCTTTGCTAAAATCATGATATTCCATATCATTGTCACTTTTCATAGGAATTGGATTCTGTGAAAGAATGCAGGCAGGATTCATTAATCTTTTTCCTAACCACTTAATAACCGGAACAGCCCAAGAATTTCCCGTTGCTTGATACCTATTGGTTCGTCTTGCACCTGTAATTTGGGTATAATTATCAGGAAATCCCATTAAACGTTCACATTCCAACGGAGACAATCTTCTAAGTCTATCATCTTGAACAACAAATAACGAACCATTATTTGCAGCCGCATTTCCATTCCATTTCGTACCATATGATGAATACAAACAATCTGTATAACCACGAAAAATCTCAAAAAAATGCCCATCTTTTTGAAATGTCAAAGGATAATCCGGAAATTCTGGTAATGATTTATTTTTATGTTCTTCAAATAATACATTCTCAGGCTGAAAATCTTTTCCACCTGCCATGACATATAATCTTCGTCTCTGCTGTGGAAGTCCAAAATATTTTGCATCCAATACTCGCCAAGCTACATTTCGCTCTGGACCCCTAAGCATCCCAGCCGCAGGCCACCTACCATTATTTTTCATAACGGCAGGTAAGCCCGCTAATGATGAAATAAAGCAACCAAAAGCATTAGTTTTATCAGTTAAAACGCCTTCAACATTCTCCCAAAATACAATTGTCTTTGACAACCCTGCTTTTGCTCTTACTTCATCATTTGCTTCTATAATATCAACAAATTTTAATGTAAGATTTCCTCTATTATCATTTAAACCATTTTTCCAGCCTGCGTAGCTGTATGCCTGACATGGGGTGCCACCGCAAATTATATCTGGAGCCACAATTTCACCATTTCTTATCTTATTTGGAATCTCAACCATATCTCCTATATTTTTTACATCTGGATATTTATGATTTAATACTTTTGATGGGAAATCTGCTATCTCTGAAAGCCACTCAAATTTATATCCCAGTGGTTTCCAAGCAACAGATGCGGCTTCAATACCTGAACACACACTCCCAACTGTGTATTTTTTCTTTCTAACCATATCATTTTCTCCTTGTTTTTACAATTTCATGATTTCATGAATTCATTAAAATCCTTGTGATTTCAAAAATTCATCTGTCATTTTATTCAAAACATCTGTCATCTTTGTATCATTAGACAGACAATACATTTTCAATCTTTTCTTCATATCATTTGTCATATAGAACTGGACAGGAACCATTTTCTGATTTCCATGATTTTTTCCAGATACAGATGTAGTTCCACCCTTTGCCTGTTCCAGACGTGATTCTTCCTCAACAGCTCGCTTTTGCTGACGAGCTTTAAATCTATTTTCAGTCATATCTTAAAATCTCCTTTCTGAACTTTGTGGAAAATATGGATAACTCTACGAGTTACCCACATATCCCACAAAGTCGGCTACTACTGCTAATTCAATTTTCATGATTTCATTTTATCATGATTTCATTAGAATTTCAATTTTAAGATTTTCCATACGCCATGTGTCAGCACGCTTGTAGCCAATGCAGCTGGAAGCCTTGGATTATATGCAACCACCGACTGATTTGCAAGCCTTGACTGTACAAACGCTTCACTTTGTGGCAGACAATAGATTGGTTCATCTTTATGTTCTTCTTTGAAAAATTCCATAAATTCCTTTGTAGCTTTAAATCTATTTGTACCATTAACCACATACACAATAGGTGTATCTGGTGCATTACGCTTTACAAGGTCAATCGTTGTTTCCGTAGCTGGCATATCCGTTACACTTGGACGCATCGGAACAATAACCACATCCGCATCCTTGACCCATTCACCCATTTCACCTTGTAATGAACCCGGTGTATCAATAATTGATATATCCGCATTATCCATTTCAACAGGTTCATGCAGTGTACCGCCCTGACCGTCAAGGTCATAAAAGCAATACGGAACATTCTTGACATCCAAAGCAAAAGCAAGCTCATCTGCAACCAATGTCTTACCAACACCGCCCTTACGGTTGATAATCAATATGTTCTTCATGATTCATGCTCCTTTCATGATTTCATTGTTTCATGTTTTCATGAAAACATTATATCATGATAACGCAGTGAATTTCAAGCTGTTTTTTTCCTACCCAAATACACATTTAAAATTGCTATCATGTTTCAATATGCCGTATTTAATTGAAAATAAGCCCGTAGTGAAGATTTTTTAGAAAATCGAATAGTTTTACAGATTCATGATTTTATACGCGTGGTGAGGTCATACGGCGTGTTAAACGATATGTTTTGAATTGTTCTGCTGATTACATATAGAAATGAATGGATGATAGAATCATACAGTGTTGAAAATGTTCCCGGTATGGAAATAACGGTTCCCGAAAAGGGGAACCAAAAGGGAACTTTTTCAAATCTGTTGTCCAGCAACAGATTTATCGAAATTCATAAGTTAAAATCAATAATTTTGGTTCCCCCTGGGGGGAACTTCAAATCCGTTACCCACCAACGGATTTACGGAAAAGTTCCTGAAGTTCCCCTTTTTCTGAACTCTTATATAGAAATTTTTTCACCCTCCCACAAAAAAAAATAAAAATAATAATGGACATACAAAGAAAAGCATGTTATATGTTTCTCACGTATGTATTATTAAAAAAAAGGGAACTTAGGGAACTTTTTGTATAAATGTGTTATCCAGCAATGGATTCAGCGGTTCCCTTTTGGTTCCCCCTGTTTTTTTGTAAAAGGGAACTTTTTGCTAAAGTCGTTGTCTACCAACGGATTCAGCGGTTCCCCCTTGGTTCCCCTTTGGTTCCCCTTTTTACAAAAAATCACCCAAAAACACGATTTTCGAGCATTTTTTGCTGTACTTAGCATCATTTTGATATTATCTTTGTCAAGTCAAAATGAGCCATTTTCGCTTTGTATCATTTTGATACTATCTATGCTCAATGACGCATCTTGAGGAACCAAAGGGGAACCATTTTTATGTTCAACATGAACTGTATCACGCTTTCATTTTCTTTTTTTGGTGGCTACACCCCCAACCCCCAGTGAAATTCATGCACAAAAAAAGTAACGATTGCTCGTTACTTCCTTCGCACATGAATTCTATGTATTACTTACGCATAATTACGCTTTTATATTTTCCACTCTTTGCAGGGTCTACTCTAACGCCAAAATTATCCGCTTCTGAATATCTTCCATCAATCCAGTGATACAATTTATAATCTTTTAACAATGGTTCCAAATTGTCTTTATCAAAGTTAATCTTTGTATCATTTGCAAACACAAACCCTGACTCCGCTGTATAATCACTAATGACTTGTTTTACCTGTCTGGTAAAAGTATTCTGATTTGTTCCATCAGGCTTATTATTGTTCTGTTTACAATACCATGCATTATATAAATCATACAACATTGTCATTGGAATTCTATTCAATTTCAATTCTGGCAACATTTCAGACAAGAAACGTCTAATAGGGTCATTGAATTCTTTGTATTCTCTTAACAGCTCTTTAGCCTTTGCAGGTTCGCTCAATGTTGTATAATTCATGTTCAACACTCTGTATAATACATATTCAAGAACCTCTTTACGCTTCAGATAATCATTCTTGATATACTTACGTTCTTTCCCTGTAAAACACTTAAAGAACGGCAAGAACAACTGTCTTCTGTAAAATGAATCGGATTTATCTCTTACTTTCGGCATACCGTTCAAGCACTGTATCATAAATCCTTTGTATCTGAAACTCACAGGCATCTGGAACTTTGCTTCGATTGATAATACATCATTGGTAATCAGTGCTTTAAGATTGCTCACATCGTCCAGATATTCATTTACCTTGTTTTCATCTGTAATAATCGCTGTTGCATGTAATACTGGTTCTAAACTAAAACGCTTGTCCATATCAGATAAAGGCAACGAAACTGCACCTCTACCCAGCAAATTACGAATCAAAGAACAAATTGTACCTTTACCACCGTTTCCGGCTTCTCCATAGAAGAATGCACATTTATCCCATCCTTGCAATGGTCTAATACAAGCTCCGATTGACTCCCAACAGCATTCCGATACTTCTGTATCATTATCAAACATATCAATCATCCAGCTCTCAATATCCCAGTCTGTACCATCAATCGGATTATGAATAACAATATTCTGAGCAGCATGATTATAATCAACAGGTATTTTAGTCAAAAATACCAAGTCTGGTGTAAATGATTCCAACACTTTTGTATCATAATGAAAAATACCATTATTAACAGCAACAAGATTTTTTTCTTCACAACGTTTAACAATTGGTGCTGTATCATGCAACATGCTACACACTTCATTGAATTCCTTTGTAGTCATTGACGGTTTATAATTACGTGCTAAACGTCGCAAATCTGTATTTCCTGTGATATATGTTCCTCTGTCATCACCGCTTTTCTGATACACACCTAATAACAATTTATCATTGTTGTGCACATCAGTTCCTGTATCAATCTGTTTTACTTCTTCTAATTTCAACAAAATCCTTGCAACCTGTACCGTTGTTAAGGTAGTCAACTGTTTATACTTCGTAAAACCCGTATGTACACGAGTTGTGTTTTCCATAATGATTTCATTATTACAAGCGTTAATAACATCCTCTGAAACCACACTCGGCACAAACGATGTACCTACAAAATTATCCAAAATATCATCTGTTGCTTCTAAAATTAAATTTTCGTATGTCATATATCAACACGTCCTTTCTCATGATTTCATGTTTTCATGAATCTTCTGTTTTTCTCTTGAAGTCACCAAGAAAATATGCTAATATATGAGCATAAATAATAAATGAAAGAAGTTCTTGGTAACTTCCTTGATAGCAACAGTGATGCCACTCACAGTTGCTATTTTTTATGTAATTTTATTTTTCAATGTGTTTCTTTGCTTTAAGGAAATTTTCAAAAGCAATTCTATCAACCATAACTTTATTCTGTTTTCCTACTGTAATATAATCTTCAAATTCCCCACCCTTGACATATTTTCTAACTAAATCATAGCTGATGCCAGTATATCTACTAAGCTCTCTCTGGGTAAGAAATGTTCTTTCCTGAACAGGAATTGAATTTGTCCAACCTTTTTGCTTTGCCATCTTTATTCCTCCATTTTACTGTATTTCTTACGGTTTAATAAAAGTCTAGCACACTGAATTTCTAATTGCAATACTTTTCCTACCCAATTATGTGTCATTTACTTTTAACGTGTTGCCTAGCAACGCATCCAGCTCAAAAAATTTTTTTTCAGAACATCAAAAAAAAGAGAAAGCAGATGTTCTCCACTTTCTCTCATTCTGATTTTTTCTTATATCATTCTAAAATGCTTGAACGCTTCCAGAATCAATTTTTCTTTCTCAGCTGGACAGTTCGGTACTCTATGACCGTCAGCACCTTTATTATAATTTTCACGCTTCCCAAAGCCTAATTTGTCTTTTACTTGAGCAATGTATAGATTTGATACAGAAACATCATGTTGTTCCTTAATCCACTTTTTGATTTCTCTGTATGACGCTGAACCCTTAGCACTTTTCAGATACTCTGCATCTTTTGGTTCATAATCAACATGAGCATACTCAACATTCTTATCGTTGACTATTTTCCTACCCAAAAGGCAAACCGTCTCGACTGTTGTTTCAGTTTCCAAGGGAAGTTCTTTCACTTCCTCGCCATCAATAGGCACAGGGAAATTGAATACAATCTTCTTTATCCAGCTTCCGTCTTTTCTCTTTTCCGGGAACATCTCAATTCGCTCGATAAAGGCTTTCATAAACTCTTTCTGTTCTGCTTCCGTTGCGGAATGGTAGACTTCATCAAATGCCAGTAAGAGCCGATAAATGTTATCGCCGGAGATTTTCTCCTGCTGGATGCTGCGTATCTGACTTTGCAATTCGCCAATCTGAACTTCGATTTCCTCTATCGTATCATACTGTTCATCATATCGGCGCTGCAAATCCAAAATTTTTCTGTCATAGTGGGCATCGTTGATGTCCAAGGTATCCATCTGACGCTCCAAGCGGCTTTTCGTTCCAAAGGCTTGCTTTAGCTGTCCTTGCAGAACGGCGATCTGCTTTTCCATATCCTCTGTATCAACCGCCGTTCCGATTTTCGCTTGAATTGCTTCTACAAATCGGGGATTATTGACCATAGCGGAAATGATCTTTGCCACAAATTTATTGATTTCCGTCTGCTCGATATTGAGCCGGAAGCTACACTCATGCCCTGTGGGTGTAACCGTATTTTTGCAGTAGTAATAATACCGTGTTTTCTTGTCCTTGCTGTGTGCCTTGGCGATATTGCCGTACATACTCTTGCCGCAGCATGGGCATTTCAAGATACCGGACAGGATGTGTGCGTGGTCTGGATTGTTGACCTTTTCCCGCTTAAAGGAATTGATCTTGCGCTTTTCCTGTGCCAGATACCAATCCTCTTCAGAAATGATAGCTTCGTGCTGTCCTTCATAAACCGGAAACTCCGACTGCTCAACCACGTGCATCTCGTTTCTTGTACCCTGTTTCTTTTCAGTTCTTCGTCTGCCGTAAGCAATCTTTCCCATATAAACAGGATTGTACAATACATTTTTCACAAAATCTCTTGAAAATCCCGGAATGGTGTTATTCTGTCTTAGTTTCTTTACATAACCATTGCGGTTCAGATATTTTGCAACTCCTGCAACACCCTCATTAGTGTGAATGTAGCGGTCATAAATGACACGAATTACTTCCACTTCATCCTCTGCAATGACAAGGTTTCCGTTTTCCAGTTTGTATCCATAGGGAGCGAAACCGCCGTTCCATTTGCCTTCACGAGCCTTTTGCTCCCGTCCTGCCATTGTCTGTGTGCGGATATTTTCTCGCTCAATCTCTGCCACCGCAGACAGCACAGAGATCATCAGCTTTCCGGCATCCTTGGAGCTGTCGATGCCATCCTCCACGCAGATCAGATTAACACCGAAATCCTGCATGAGCTGCAAAGAGTTCAGAACATCCGCCGCATTTCTGCCAAATCGGGACAGCTTAAAGACCAGCACATAAGAAACATCATCTTTGCCGTCCTGGATATCGTTCAGCATCCGTTGGAAGTCCTGCCGCCCTTGGATGTTCTTGCCGGAAAAGCCTTCGTCAGAATACTCCCCGGCAATAATCATATCCTCGTATGCCGCATACTTCCGCAGCTTGTCACGCTGGGCATCCAAACTGTACCCGTCAACCTGCATAGAGGTGGACACTCTTGTATAAAGATAGCATTTAAGTTGTTTCTTTTTCAGAATCTCCACCTCCCTCATTCATTTCTTTTACCACAAGTCCTTCGTTGCGGATATAATACTCCAAAAGCCACAGCACATAATCCGGTGCATGGCGGTTGTCCAATTCCCACTCGGTCATAGTCCGATAAGGGATATGGACGAGCTTGCAAAAATCTTTCCGGTTCAGTCCTGTGCTTTCACGCAACTTAATAATTCTGTTTTTACAATCCATCCGTCTTTTCTCCATAAAAGCAAAAAGTACACGTTGCGTAATCATTATAGCATAGCCGCAACGAATACGCAACGTGTACATTGCAAATTTTACGCAGCCTTATCCGTCAGAAGCTGCGCTTGATTACTTTCCTCGGAATGCTCCACTCCCTGCGGTGCGTCCTGTTCCAATTTATCCAAAACCTGATGTCCATATTTCTGGAGCATCTGGCTCATAACATCCACACAGCGGTCAAATGCCGCATTATATTTCGCTTCCTCATAATATTTCTTCAATAGGCGATTCCTCCATCAAAGTTCCATATCCTGTCCACGCTTCCGGGCAGGGTGTTCGTGTTCCTGTGTTTGCTTTCCTCTGATGAGGATAGAATTGATAAAAGCCCGAACCTTTTCGGATGCGATTTCCAGTGCATCCAGAAAGGGTTGGGCTTTCTTTTTCAGCTCTTGATATTGTTCATGCAGCGCATCGTACCGCTGCTTCCATGTTTTTGCACTTTTCTCCGCTTGCTCGAATTTCTGCTTGTACTTGATCTTCTCTGCCTTTTCCGCAAAGCTACTGACAGCATAATCTTTGAGTGTGCGGCATTCATCCGGTGTCAGTGTGATATTGTTTCCGAATGTGGCTTTTTTGCCCATTACTTCAATGTCCTGCACTGTCAGCGCAATGGTCTTTGCCGCCTTGGTTTCCTTTTGCAAAGATTCCAGTTTCTTTTTCTGTTTTGCTGTGTCAGCTTTGGCATCCTCCAAATTCTGTTCTGCCTGTGCCACCTGCCCGGTCACAGCTTCCAGCCGCTGCTGTTCTGCCTGCACCTTGAACTGGGTCACAGTCAGATGTTCCTCGGTGCTTCCACGTTCTCCACGCTCCAGATCGGTATATCCGGCAACTCGCATGAAATGAAAAAAGTCATCCTGCAACACACTGTAGGATGACCTCAAAATCTTTTTTCCTCTTGCGTTCAACATTGGATTACCGTCCTCGTCAAGCACCGGCTTGGACTCCCATTTCTTACTGCGGCTGACCTGTGTGATGACCTCCTTAACGGTTCCCCGGAGGGCTTCATCCTTGCATCGCTTCGACCAAAGTATCTGCTTTTCCACCACCGGGATATAAACCACATGAAGGTGGTAGTGGTACACATCTTCGCCCAAAGCTTCGGACATTGCTCGGTTGCGCTCATCGGCGTGCATCACAGCGGAGAGGATATACTGCTCACCACCTACGATCTCCGCAGCGGCTTTATAGGCATCGGCATAAAATTGTTTTGCAAATTCATAGCCGCCGCGGTTGTAGAAGTAAGCGGAGTTCACATCGAAAACCAGCTCGCCGTATTTGACGGCATCGGGTTTCAGACCTCTGGTGGAGATCACACCATCCTGTTCCATCTGCTCAAACATTTTTACATAATCGTCCGTGGGTGCTTTGAAATGGACGTTCAGAGAAGTGCGTTCCGGCACGATGTCCTGATTGCTGTAGCTGTCCTTTTCACGCTCATTGTGTTCCTGTACCTTCGCCACATCCGCAGGCGTTTCCAAGTCCTGATTCCGGGCTACGGTACGATCTATTCCATCATTTCTTGCCATTGAATTTTTGCCCTTTCTTTGGGATTTGCAGACAGCGGGGAGCTACGGAGAAGCACTTTTTCAAAGTGTAATAACCCACTATGACACTTTCATCCATACTGGCTGCAAAGTGCCGTGGGCTCTCCGAGGGCTCTCCCGAGGGGGAATGCGGTCACTGCGGTGACCTCTGCTGACCAAGGCGAAAATGTCTGCGCCTTTTCCTATGGTCAGCCCCGTCTGCATGAAGCTGTTCTGTGTCAACTTCCTCTTGCAGCCGGTGTCCACAGACACTTTTTCAAAAGCCTGTGAACATAGAAACAGCCCGAACGAGAGGATGTGTGCTGTTTCTATAACGAGCGTTTCACGCTCTTTTGCTGCGTACATACGTACCAGCAATGGGATTTACTCGACCTGCCGCCATTCCTCCGGAATGTCCTCCGGTACGTACGTACACGGCGAATCTCCGTAAAACCCATTTATATGAGGTCTTGCCACAGCTTCCACACCCATAAATCCCCACACCCGCCGTCCGGCAGAGTTGGTGATGTTGTTGCAATGTTCCAGATTGAATCTCCCGGCATTGGCAATCATGGCGTCGCTGAAGCTGCGGGCTTTCAGCGGTGCAAGGGAATTTTCTTCGCACCACATCCGGTAGATTTCATAGAAATCCTTGGAGCTGATGGACGCATCCGCTTTACGCTGGATGTATCCCTCGGAATCCATGAAATCAAAGATATTGTTGTTGTCACGCTTGACCGCTTCCCGGTTTTCCCGGATACGGTCACTCTCCGTAAACTTAAAGTTGTTGGCAACAAGCCGCTGTAAGCCTTCAAATGCCCACAGGAAGATACCCTCGGCTTCAGCTTTCATCTTCTCTGCAAGGTCAGGATCATCGGCTCTGTCCATGGGCTTTTCTTTGGTGGTCAGCACAAGTTGTCTGCGGTAAAAACCGTCGCTGCGGTCATACAAAGCTTGCAGATCGCCGTTGCTGAATGCAAGCAGCCGAGCAAACATCCAGCCCTGATAACTCTGCTTGCCCTTGCGTTCCAAGTCCATTTTGCCCTGTGCAGTCACGATGGATTTTACATAGTTGGTCTGGCGCAGAGCTTCCATCCGCATATCATCATCCACGCACAGCAGGATGTGTTCCAGATCAGCACGGGCGAAGCGGTTTTCGGAAATTTTTCCGATGCTGCCGTCTTTCATATTCGTGCCGAATATAGCGGACAGCACCGCACCGATTTGGGATTTGCCCTCGCCGCCGTTGCCTTTAATCACCATCATGCGCTGCCCCTTGTTGGAAGGAATCAGACAGTAGCCGATAAACTCCTGCAAAGTGGGGATGTCCTCCGCATGGAGCACCCCATCCAGAAATTTTAGCCAGGTCACAGGTGTAGGTGCATGAGGATTGTAAACAACAGGCAGACGGTTTCGCACGATAGTCGGTCTGCCCTCGGTAAATGTGCCGTTCAGCAGTAGCGTACCGTTGGACAAATGAATCCGATCCTGCTCCGGTGGAAAGTCCGGCACTTGCGCTTCCAGTTTCAGCACTTCCAGAATGTTGGTGATCTTCCGGGGGATATTGTTTACGGCACAGAATTTCAGCTTGTCGTAAATCTCCCCACGCAGAGGGAGATCGTCCGTCACTCGACCATTGGGCGTGAAAAAAGCTCCGTTTGCGAAGATGATTCTGCGCTCCTGCAGAAATTCTTCACAAAACAGAGCTTCGTTGATGTTCTGCCCGTCAAACCAGACAGGCAAATTCATATCAGGCGTTTTCCGGTTCTTCGCCATGGTGCGCCACCTCCTTTTTCTTTCGTGTGATGTACTCTTGCAGAAAAGCAATTTTGCCGTCCTGCATCAGCTTGTCCACCAATGCCACCCGTTCTTCCAGATCACCCACCGTCAGCACATCTGCCATATATTCGATATAGCAGTGCATCTGGCAGGCTTCCACAAAACGGTCATCCAGAGCATCTTCCGGTGTCTTGGGTTCGTATCGTACTTTCCAATCTTCCAGCAGATGCAGATAATCCGTCAGCACCCGAAAACACAGCATTTCATCCTCCCGTAACTGACGGATATAGGGACGCTTCGGCTTGATCATAGCTGCGGCAGTGGGCGGTTTTGGGTCAAGTCCAAAGTCCGCAGCCAGCTTTTGCGCTGCTTCATAACTGCTCAGATCGAACAGCCTTGCCACAAGGTCGATTACGTCCCCCTTGGCTCCGCAGCCGAAGCAGAAAAAATAGTCCTCATTCAGCTTCAAGCTCGGATGCCTGTCGTTGTGGAACGGGCAGCAAGCCATGCCATTGTGGCTCACTTTCAGCCCGTAGTGTTCGGCGGCTTGCTTGACGCTGATTGCCGCCTTGATGGTTTCATAGATTGTCATAGAAAACCCTCCGTTCATAATATTCTGGAAAGCACGAAGCACCCGCCGTGATTGGCAGGTGCTTCGCTCCTTCTATTATGGTTATGACGGATTTTTCAAAAAACAGGCTAATGACAGGACAATCCTGTTTCAAAAAACAGGACAACTTATCTGAGGACGTAGATTTCTTCACATTTACATGATATAATTAGAAAAATGAAAAAACAGGACAGGAGGGCAAGCATGAATCAAGAATTGATGACATTGGATTTCTGGCAGGATACGGTCATATATGAGAGCAAAACATTTCCTGTCGGTACGCTTGCCTGTGATGCACTGAATGTTCCTGTGAATACCATTGCAAAAATAAACGAGCAATGCGAGAAAATCAATCTGCTGCTTGGAATATTAAACGCCGGACAGGATGCTTCTGCACTCTGTCCTATTGCAAAGGAAGCTGCTCTGACGATGCTTGATATTCTCAGTCAAACACCGCCGTTCTCCTATATGAATATCTCAAAGCACAGAGAACGGATTGAAAAAGTCTTTACTGTGGACAATGCGCTGAAATATGTGGAGTTTGCCATAAAAGCCGCAACCAATTCTTTGCAATTTGAAGAAATCCAGAACTTTACCGATGCGATGATGCTCCAACGCTATACCGCAGTTTTCGGGCATCTGGCATACTCCCTTGGGGAATACCAAACGGCCATGCTTGATTTTGCAGAACAATCGGACGGAAACGAAGCAGACCGCACCGCAGAGGGTTTTGCAAAAATGTTCGGCGACTATTTTCCGCCGGAGTTCTCTATCATGGAGGGCAATGCCTGGATGTCTACTTTGAATAATTCCGTTCAGTATATATCGGTCATCCGTCCCGGCGAAAAAGTTGCGAAGCTGGTCAAGCGGATGCACTATGTATCCTTTGTAGGGATGTTCCGGTCTGATCTTTTTGAGGGCTTATGTGTTGGTCATGCCCCGAAAAAATGCAAAATCTGCGGCAAGTGGTTCCTCACCACCAACGCAAGGCACACCAAATACTGCGGTGGCTATGCACCGGGGGACAAGCTGCACCGCACTTGCCGTCAGATCGGTAATCTGAAAGGTAGAGAACAGCGAGAACTTGCGGACGATCATCCGCTGAAGCAGATTTATGAGAAACGGCTGAATACCATAAACCGCTATGTGAAGCGTGGTACTCTGGACGCTGATCTTGCGGAGGTTATGAAGAAGCTGGCAAAAGATAAGATGCTCCGGGCATTGAGCAATGTAGCCTATGCCAAGGGCGATTACGAAAAGGAAATGGGACAAGCTGCTTTGCTAAATGAGAGTCTAAATTATAGGAACACTTAAACTCGGAGGGTTATACGAATGTTAGAATTAACGAAAGAACAAATGGAGGCTATTCAAAAAGCTATTTCAAAGAAGGCTGAAGAAAGTGTACAGGAATTTGATAAAGAATTAGATGTTGTTGTGAGCAAGCTATCAACAGAAGGGTGGACTTTACCCGCAGAATTAAATATTTACGCAGTCAAAACAATAGCAAACACGAACAAATTGGATGATATCAATGCATTTTTGAAATGGTTTTTTACAACAGAAGATTTTCAGAAAACCAAAGATATGGTGAACGGAATCAAAGCATCTCCCATTAAAGAAGGACTGAAAAATCTCACAGACCAGTGCTGGCAAGCATTTCAAAATAAATTGTATGCTGTTTGTGCAACATCGCTTCTCTCGGTTATCGAGGGTATTCTGTCAGAATTTAGCGATGACAAACAAGATGTAAGGATGATGAAAGTTTGTCAAAAGAAGGTCGATACCTTCCCGTCAACAGGAAGTACAATTCAAAAACATGTATGGATTTCTTATAACAACTTCATCCGAAATCTGTATCAAAAAAGCGATTTCTCTGCCGATGAACCTGAAACGATAAATAGGCATTGGCTATTACATGGAAGATCGGATTTTGAAATTGACGAGATGGATTGTATCCGTCTCTTTAATGCAGTTCAAAGCCTATGTATGATTGTAAAAGTAGAAGCAAAAGAAACACAATCTGAGAATTAAAATCAGGCTACTATTCAGAAAGCATTTGTTAGAAGGGAGGTGCGCTATGCTGAGTGATTTTTCATGGGACATGACCGGATACATACCAAAACACGCTGTCAATCCGCACGGTGACGGCATCATTCCTTATGCGGCAGAGCGCATCTTTCAACTGGAACCGGAGCCTCCAGCGGTGGGCAATCTGAACGAATATATCCTGTCTGCCTTGCAGGAAAAGAATTTGATATATTTCTCATTCTTCCTACACCACTACGAGCCGCAGCTTAACAAGCGCATCAAAGACTTTCTCGGTGTGGATGGCGGCGATCTGTACGACACAGACCGATTTATAGATATAAAGCTCTCCTGCCGGGAGCAAATGCTCCAAAAGCTGATGGACTATGACCTTGCCAAGGGTGCAGAGTATGCTACATACATTTTCCCGTTCATCCGGGATGCTATGCTCCGTTTTCGCATGGGCGAAGAAAAATGGTCGGTGTCCTCTCTGACCAATTACAAAATGGTGCGGTCAATGGCTTGGCTGTACCACAATACCAAGGATGCGGTCAACGAATTTTCCAAGAAATACAACTGCGATCTTGCCCTTGCGGAAGAATATCTGAAAGTTGTCCGTGGAATCCGCAATCAGCAGCCTTTCTATGTCACAGACGAGAACGGCGAAGAAACAGGCGAGGATGTAGCCCTTGACGATAGCTGGAACTATACCGATATCCTCTGGAACGGCATACAGGCAGAAAAGGTGCAGCGGGCATTTGAGAAACTGAATTATCGGGAACAGACCTTGCTCGAAAAACGGTTAGCAATTTGCATGACCTGTGGGCGTGTCAGTTCATGGAAAGACCGCCCCACCTTTGAAGAACTGGCGGTTATGTTTGAGGGCAGTACAGCCAGCGGTGCAGAACGAGCCTACCGAAAAGCAGTGGACAAGTTGACGGAATTGTTGGTTGCCGAGGGCGCAATCCATGCAGTCCGGCTAAAACAGAAATCCAAGATTAAGCGAAAAAAGAAAATCGCCGCCGCAATCTACGAATATCAGGCAGACTGCGACGGCGAATGGGGCGAAATATCATTAGATTTTGAGAACGGCAAGGCAGAGGTCATTTTGCTTGCCGATTGGGATACAGTGAAAACAAACAAATTTGCAAGCAGAGCAATCGCCTATCTTCTGAACTGTGAGAACGAAAAATTACCCAAGGAAATAATGGTGGCCTTTGAATAACGAGGGAGTGAGATACATGGAACAATTATTGATTATTGAAGATGATATAGGGTTGAATCAGGGTTTAAGTAAAGCACTGAAAGCAGATGACCGTCAGATCATTTCCTGCCAAGACCTAAAAGCGGCGAAGGAACAGCTTCTTTGCGGCGGTGTATCCCTGATCCTGCTGGATATCAATCTGCCGGATGGCAGCGGGCTCGAGTTGCTCCGGGAGGTCAAGGAAAACACACCCTATATTCCTGTTATTCTGCTGACTGCCAATGACACCGATCTGGACATCGTAGACGGACTGGAGAGGGGCGCTGATGATTACATTACCAAGCCCTTTTCTCTTTCGGTTTTGCGGGCAAGGGTGAATACCCAACTGCGAAAGCAAGCGTCAAACCATAAAAATGCGCCGTTCCATATGGATCTATTTCACTTTGACTTTGAGGCTATGACCTTTTATGTGGGAGATTCCAAAGTGGAATTGAGTAAAACAGAACAAAAATTACTGCGTCTGCTTGTTGAAAATCGTGGTCGAACCATGACCCGTGGAGACCTTGTCGACCGGATCTGGACAGATGGCGCAGAATATGTGGATGAAAATGCTTTGTCTGTTACGATCAAGCGTCTGAGGGATAAGCTTGGTGCACAGAAATACATTAAAACCGTCTATGGAATCGGTTATAGCTGGGTGACAAAAGATGAATAAAACCGGTATTGTGATCATACTGCTGTGTTTTCTGGCGGCGGCAGCTGTTGTGTTATGGGAGCGGAGAAAGACCAGAAAAACGATGGAAGAAATCGAAAGGATGCTGGACGCTGCCATGACCGGCTCCTTTTCTGAAACCAATTTTGATGAAAGCCAGCTGTCTGCATTGGAAACAAAGTTTGCGCACTATCTTTCCGCCGCAGAAGCATCTTCTCAAAACATAGCGCAGGAAAAAGACAAAATCAAAACCTTGATTGCGGACATTTCCCACCAGACGAAAACGCCGATTGCAAACCTGCTGTTATACAGCGAGCTTCTGATGGAGGAAACTCTGCCTGCATCGGCGAAGGCAAATGTGGAGGCGCTGTACAAACAATCGGAAAAGCTGCGATTTCTGATCGATTCTCTCGTAAAGCTTTCCAGACTGGAAAACGGGATCATTTCACTCTCCCCTCAGCAAGCAGCGCTGCAGCCGCTGCTTGAAAGCGTAGTAGAACAATATGCCGCCAAGGCTTCTGAAAAAGGATTGTCTTTGCGACTGCAGGATACCGATGCTTTTGCTGTATTCGACTTCAAATGGACAGCGGAAGCGCTGGCGAATATCGTAGACAATGCCATCAAATATACAGAGCATGGCACAATCAGGATTTCTGCCGTAAGTTACGAAATGTTTGCAAGGATCGATATATCGGATACCGGTTCAGGCATACCGGAAACTGAGCAAGCGAAGATATTTGCTCGCTTTTACCGCTCAAAGGCGGTTCAGGAGCAGGAAGGGGTCGGCATCGGCTTATACCTTGCCCGACAGATCATATCCGGCGAGGGAGGTTATATCAAGATTGCTTCCGTTCCGGGAAAAGGAAGTACGTTTTCCATATTTCTGCCGAAATAACAACAATTCTATCAAAACTGTTAGATTTCATTTTCCGCCGGAAAGAATGTGGAAAGATTCCTATGCGATAATCTGTATGTATCAAAGGATGATTTCCTTTCATACATACAGATTTTTTCATGGAGGTACTCATTTATGGATGTTTTACAGGCAAAAGACCTGAAAAAGATTTATGGCTCCGGCAATAACGCAGTTCATGCGTTGGATGGAGTTGATTTAAGTGTAAAGAAGGGCGAATTTGTTGCAATTGTCGGCACATCCGGCTCCGGCAAATCCACGCTGCTGCACATGCTGGGCGGGCTGGATCGCCCTACAAGTGGCACGGTCATGGTGGACGGACAGGATATTTTCTCCCTGAAGGAGGAAGCGCTGACCATCTTCCGTCGCAGGAAAATCGGCTTTGTGTTCCAAGCATATAATCTTGTTCCGGTGCTGAATGTGTATGAAAATATCGTTCTACCCATTGAGCTGGACGGTGGCAAGGTCAACAAGGATTTCGTACAGCAGATCGTGCAGACCCTTGGGCTGGATGAGCGTCTGGATGCCCTGCCCAATCAGCTCTCAGGCGGTCAACAGCAGCGAGTAGCCATTGCCCGTGCGCTGGCGGCAGCACCCGCTATCATTCTGGCAGATGAACCGACAGGTAATCTGGATTCCAAAACCAGTCAGGATGTATTGAGCCTTTTGAAAGTCACCAGTCAAAAGTTCGCCCAGACAATCGTAATGATCACTCACAACGAAGAAATTGCACAGATGGCAGACCGCATTATCCGTATCGAAGATGGTCGGATCGTCTCCCAGAACTAACGGGAGGTGGTTACGATGAATGTCAAAAACAGAAAATGTATTCGGAAGCTCAGCTTAAAATCTCTTTATGCGAACCGCCGCCGCAATCTGATCGCCATTTTTGCCATTGCGCTAACAACGCTGCTATTTACGTCCATGTTCACCATTGTCTTGTCGTTGAACGCCAGCTATGAAACCTACCAGTTTCGGCAGGTAGGCGGCTATGCACACGGCACCTTTAAGGATGTTTCCCCCGAGCAGGCGGAACGTATCGCCGCCCACCCGAAGGTAAAGTCTGCGGGGGCACGGAAGGTGATCGGCATCACTGCGGATGGTGTCTTTTCCAAAACGCCGGCAGAGATCAGCTACATGGATGCCAACTGCACCAAATGGAGCTATGCCACCCCTACTACCGGACGGATGCCTGAAAGCGGCAAAGAGGTGACCATGGATACGGCAGCGTTGCAGCTGCTTGGCGTGACGCCGGAACTGGGCGCAGAGGTCACGATTTCCTATTCCATCACGGACAAGGATCAAACCGCCTTTACTGTAACAGATACCTTTACGCTGGTGGGCTATTGGGACTATGATGAACTAATGCCTGTTCATTACATCAACATCAGCCGTGATTACGCAGATGATATCGAAGCGCAGGCAGTGAAAACAGGTTTACAGCCCTTCCGCACTGACCTGAATGTCATGATGGCTTCCAGTACAAACATTCAAGGGCAGATGGAGCAGGTGGATACCGATCTCGGCTACACATGGGACAGCTATACCGATCCCAACAGCGTCCGGATCGGCGTCAACTGGGGATATACCTCATCCCAGCTGGAGTCGCAGCTCGATCCGGAACTTGTGATCGCCATAGCAGCTTTTTTGCTGCTGGTGATTTTCACCGGGTATCTTATCATCTATAACATTTTCCAGATCTCTGTTGCGGGGGATATCCGGTTTTACGGGCTTCTGAAAACCATTGGCACAACGCCCCGGCAGCTCAAACGCATCATTCGCCAGCAGGCACTTCTGCTTTGTCTGATCGGCATTCCGGCGGGGCTGCTGTTGGGCTATGGCATTGGCGCTGTTCTGGTGCCTGTTGTCTTGCGCTCCACCCAGTTGGATGCAGGCATCACCACCATCAGCACTTCGCCTGTGATCTTTGTTGGCTCCGTGCTGTTTGCCCTGCTGACGGTGCTTTTGTCCTGCTCCAAGCCCGGGAAAATGGCAGCCAGGGTTTCTCCGGTGGAGGCTACCAAATATACAGATGCGATGCAGACCAAGAAAAAACAGCGCAGCACCCGGGGAGCGAAGCTCCATCAGATGGCCTTTGCCAATCTGGGACGAAACAAAAAAAAGACGGTGCTGGTGGTGGTGTCTCTGGCACTGTCGGTGACGCTGTTCAATGCACTGTGTGCCTTTGTGGGCGGCTTCAGCATGGAGAAGTATGTATCCTTCATGACCTGCGCCGATTTTATCGTCAGCACGCCCGACTATTTCCATTACAACCCGGCAGATGAATTCATCACGCCGGAACAGATCGAAGAGATCGCAGCAAACACAAAGTCCAGTCTTTCCGGCACGGGATATGCTGTGCGAAAACCCGTATATCTTTGGATGACGGAGGATGCTCTGCGGCAGGACTATGCATGGTTCGAAAGCGCCGAGCAGGTGGACAGCCATATGAGCCGCATGGAGCACCGGGGCAATATGGTGATGGGAAAGACCAGAATTGAGGCTTTGGATAACAGCCTGTTTGACAAGCTGCAAGTATTCGACGGAGATATTTCTCCTATGCTGGAGCCAAACAATAACGCTATTGCCATTGCGGTTTCCTTAGATGACTACGGCAATCTGCCCAATCCTGAATACTACCCCAAGGTGGGAGACACGATTACCGCTACCTATACGGACGATGTGAAATATATCGACAGCCGCACCGGGGAACTCTGCACCGAAGATACACCGGAGGAGTACCTTCAGGAAAAACTGTATGGAGCCAGAGATGTAGAGTACACGGTCTGCGCCTTGGTAGAGCTTCCGTTTTCCATGAGTTATCGTTATGATGGTATTGGATATGAGGCGGTTTTGTCTGTGGATACCGCACAGAGGGACAGCGGTGGTGCGGCCATTCCGATGCTCTACCTGTTCGACACAGCGGACGAAGTTGACGAGGCCGAAGCAGAGCAATATCTATCGAAGCTTACTGCCGGTGAGTTTTCACCCTTGATGTATGAAAGCAAGGCCACGGCTCGCTCTGAGTTTGCTCAGTTCCGGCAGATGTTCCTTCTGGTAGGTGGTATCCTCTGTGCTATCATTGGGCTGGTGGGACTCTTAAATTTCTTCAACGCCATGATGACCGGTATTCTTTCCCGCCGCCGTGAATTTGCTGTGCTTCAGGCTGTAGGAATGACAAACCGGCAGCTCAAAACCATGCTGATCTACGAGGGGTTGTTTTACGCAATGTCTTCTGTAGCGGCGGCCTTTATTCTGTCGCTGGCGGTGGGACCTCTTGCGGGAAAAATGCTGGGCAGTATGTTCTGGTTCTTTGAGTATCGATTCACCATTCTGCCTGTCCTGCTGACAATTCCGGTATTTCTTCTGCTGGGGTGGCTGATTCCTTGCATGATGTATGACAACGCAGCGAAATGCAGTGTTGTAGAGCAATTAAGGGATGCTCAATAACTGTTAAGCAAAAAACGGCCCTCTGCCAATGAAAAGGCAGAGGGCTGAGTTTTAATCTAAGGGTTTACATTCAGTTACAGTTTTTAGATAAATTTCGGGGTTTCCGTTCAATATCAAGTCTGCATATCCAATCGGGTCATTGTAGATTAGATAGTCCAGCTCTGACCGCTGATACATATTGTCAGCAACCTCATTCTCCACGGCTATTGTATCAATAGCAATCATACTGCCATCTAAGAATTTCAGTTCCACACAGGCATTATCCATGTTGAACTCACAAGAAATCAACCTATCCATAAGAAACCTCCACTTTGCTGGATGTTAGATCATCCCAAAATATTTGAATGCTTCTCGGATTGCTTTCTCTTTTTCCGGTGGACACTGGGGCTGTCTGGAATCCTCGGACTTCGGCAAATTATAGTTCTTACCAACCCCAATCCCACATTTTCGCTTAATTTGTGAGATATACAGGTTGGATACCTTTAACCCGCTATGCTCCAGCACATAGTCCTTAATCTGGGTGTAGGTTGCTCCATCTTGGAACT
This sequence comes from Roseburia zhanii, assembly GCF_014287635.1. GTDB lineage: Bacteria > Bacillota > Clostridia > Lachnospirales > Lachnospiraceae > Roseburia_B > Roseburia_B zhanii. The sequence continues at coordinate 43,026 of NZ_JACOPH010000012.1, forward strand.
CCGACATATCCATATCTTCCAAAGAGAACTCAACCCGAATCTTTTTCGAGTCGACCTCACCCTTGGAAAGCAAGACAACCGTCTCCACATGCTCCGTAAACGGAAACATATCCACTCCCTGTATCTTTCTCACCTCATACCCCCGCTTCACTAAGTACTTCAAATCCCTTGCCAACGTCACCGGATTACACGAAACATAAACAACTTTATCCGGTGTCATTGTCACAACTGACGATAAAAATGCTTCATCGCTTCCGTTTCTTGGTGGATCCATGAATACGACATCTGCTTTTTCATTCTGTTCTGCCATTTCAACTAAAAATTCACCAGCATCTTTCTGATAAAAAGAGATGTTTCTGACTTCATTTCTTTTTGCATTTGTGACTGCATCCCTTACTGCATCTTTGTTTTGTTCCACACAGATTACTTCTTTTGCCGCCTTCGCTGCCACAATTCCAATCGTTCCAATGCCGGAATAGGCATCTACCACCCGTTCCTTGCCGGAAAGTCCTGCAAACTGCATGGCTGTCTGGTAAAGGATCTCTGTCTGCACAGGATTTACTTGATAGAAAGAACTCGGTGATATCCGAAACGTGCAGCCGCAGAGTTCATCTTCAATATACCCTTTTCCGTATACTGTAATATTCCGCTCACCTAATACCATGCTTGTCTTTTTGTCATTGACATTGATGACCACCGTTGTAATTTCCGGATGCAGTTTACGGATTGCTTTTATAAAATTATTTTTTGATGGCAGGATAGGTGAACCAAGTACTAATACGACCATCACCTGTCCGCTTGTAAAACCTCTGCGGATCAATACATGACGAAGCAATCCGTATCCCGTATCTTCATCATAAGTTTTGATCTTAAATGAACGCAGCAGTCCATGGATATCCCGGATAATCTTTGAAGAAATCTCATCTTCGATCTGACAGGATTCAATATCCACGATCTTATGCGTACCAGCCTGGTAAACTCCTGATACAATCGTACCATTCCGCAGTCTGCCAAACACTGCATGTACTTTATTCCGGTAATGATATGGATTTTCCATACCAATGATCTTTGAAACTTTTCCAAATCCACCCAACAACTGTTTTAGCTCTTTCTGCTTCTTTGCAAGCTGTTCTTCATAAGATACCCCTTGAAAATGACAGCTCCCACATTTTTTCGCATAGGGACAGACATTGCTTTTTTTCACATCATTCTTTTTCTTAGTATCTTTTCCCTTGTCTTCCCTTTTATCATCATTCCATTTATATTTTTCTGAAAGTTTCTTCTTAGCGTCCATCTGATCTCCTCACTATATATCAAAAACCTGTTTATTATACTTTGTAGTATAACAAACAGGTTCTATCTTTACAATTTGAAAATTAGAAATGGTTTCTACTCCAATTCGCTTTTAGTGCTCCATTTAGACATTTTTTGTACTCTCTATGATTCTACATCTGTTTTCTTTTTTCCTGTGAGCATCGCAACTACTGCAAGAACTGCGTTTAACAAGCACCAGCCTGACCAGATCGCTAAATCTGAATAGCTGCCATAATTAGCAAATCCTAACAATGCAGCCAGACCAAACAGAACGATCAATGCAATATTTCCACCATTTTTCTCTGATTTTCTTGTTGCAACAGAAACGATTCCTCCCGCAAGCATCAGAATTGCTACCAAAATACCTGCAGAACCAGAAACCTCTCCATTCTCTGCAAGTGTGTTCGCTACTCCTGCTGCGCAGGACTGAAATGCTACGACCAGAAAAAGAACCATTGATAAAATACCCGAAATCAACTTCCATACCTTCATTTTAAAATCCTCCTGAAAAATTTATCATTCACTGACTGTAAATACAACTCTGTCTGATGTCCAGATATTAGATACAAATTCAGCTTCTACTGTAGATGCATCATCTGGCACCGTAAACGTGACTGTTCCCTGTGCTTTTCTGCCCGCTGAGAGTGTGGCAGTTAAATTATCATCTCTAAAATATGCCTGCTCACAGTTTTTGCCATCTGCATAACAGTCAAAATCATACATGCTTACCATTTCATCACTGTCACCTTTATTTTCAAACTCAAATGTCAGAGTAACATAATGCATACCGGCTGCCGGCTCTGAAAATTCACTATAACTTGTGTCGTTTTCACATGACAGATATGTAATATTTAAGTTCTGTGATTCCACGATATCCCCTACTGCATATGCATTTTCAGATGCTCCTGTATCTGCTTTGGCCACATATCCTGAATCCTTATCTCCATCATAGATAAATTTCAATTTTTCTTCTGTGATAAAATTTGTTTCATATTCCACTTCAATATTCTGCGCATCCTGTGGTACTTCAAAAACTAACATACCCTCAGTTGTTCTTCCCGGCGATAACGTTGCTGAAAAATCATTCTCTGTATAATGGGTATCGGCGTTATAACCATCTGCATAACATTCAAAATTCAGTGATGAAATGGACTGATCAGAAGTTCCCTGATTTTCAAAAGCTAACTTTAAAAAAATGCATTTTTTTCCTTCTTCCGGCTTCATATACTCATTTTCTTCCTGATATTCACCACTTGCAGCATAAACAATCTGCACATCACCATCTTTTAAAATATCACCGACATGATATTCTGTTTTTACCTCTGCTTCCTCTGTTGCGCTATCCTGTTCTGCTGCTGTTCCCTGCTCTGTCGTGGTATCCTGCCCTGCTTCACCTGCTTTTGCCGATGAACTGCTGTCAGATGACGATCCACTTCCCATTGCCATCACAGCAAACAGCAAAAGACATGCAGCTACAGCGGATATTTTAGATATTCGTTTCATATCTCCTTTTCTCCTCCTTGTGGAAATTATATTTTATAATAAAACCAGCAGCTATCCCAGCAAAAAATTCAGCAATAATATCTAAGATATCAAATGTCCCCCTGACAAATGGTGTCAGCTGCAGAATTTCTATCCCTGCTGAAAAAACAGTTGTAATCGTGAGTATTTTTAACAACTCTGCTGTCTTATTACCCATAATAAAAAACAATGTAAAAACCAACGCATATGCCCACATCATATCTAACAGATAATTGCGGACAAACTTCATCATAACCGAACTTTCCATGATGCTATTTGTGTGCCTGTCCCAACCTAAAAATACATCTATTTTTTTTACAAAAATGACATCCGGTGAGATCAGATAATAGATCAGACCACCTAAAACGATCGGCATAAAAGCGTTTATGATCAAAAAATCTAATTTTTTTGTTTTCAGACGATTGAAAGCATTATAGCATATCATACTCATTTTGCTTCTCCCCATAACAGTGGTAATTTTACCTTCTAGTTCTGCAGCCCGCTTGTCCTTAAAGGCTCCATTCCGTTTTGATTTAACAGGTTATTGACATCTAAAATACTTCCGGGTCTTTCATTGAATATGATCATCAGCAATGCATCTCTTGGAATCTTTGCATATAAGACTGGCATTTCATATTTTCTTAAAGCTCTTTGCGTTTCACCTAAGGACATCTCTGCCGCATAACAGATCCTTAGAATGATATCTCTTTGTCTGGTATGCTTTTCTCCCGATAATAATTTATAGCCATATCGTTCAGGAATGTCAGCATTTAAAAATACAGCCTGCTGTGTGATCCCCTTTTCTGCTAACAGATTTTTTATGTATACCGGAAATGCATCTGCATCCAGATTCATGCTTTCTTTATTTTCATTACAATAGCTGTTAAAATCTGTTAAATGTGTTTTTCCTAAAATATCTACTAACTCTTTTGTATTTTTTTCGCGCATAATACTCTCCATCTGATATAATGATACAAGGGGCAAAAGTCAGAAATCGTTCCTGCTTGCAGGATAAGAGTTCTGACTTATTGACCTGCTCACACATGAGGAAGTAGTGATTTCCCTTGGAAATCAACGGATTCCGAATGTGTGTAGAATTGTGAAAGTTGCGTAGCAACGGAACAATTCGTGTATCAAATGAGAGGCAAAATACCTTTTGACTCTCATTTCATATAATACAACCATACTTTATTATGAAAGGAATGATTACGTGGATCTTTCCCACCGTCTTGCTATCTCTTATTACAAGACTATAGCAGCCATAGATGAACCCCATAAAATATATTTAGTCCAGCATCAGGAAACTAAAAAAATCTATATCAAAAAAATCCTTGATGTGTTCAATATTGATATTTATAAATGTCTGTATACGAAACCGATCCTCGGTACGCCAAAGATCATTGATTATATAGAAGATTCCGCTCAGCTTATCGTCATTGAAGAATATATTTCCGGTTCTTCATTACAGGATAAAATAGAACAAAAAGATTTGTCCGTATCCGATATCTTACATTATATGTTAGATCTGTGCAGTATCCTTGAAAAACTGCATTCACAGCATCCCGCGATCATTCACAGAGATATCAAACCCTCTAATGTGATCATTACAAACTATAACCGTGCTATGTTACTTGATTTTAATGCTGCAAAATATTTCTCTGACCAGTCAGTGGAAGATACTGTTCTACTTGGGACTCAGGGCTATGCTGCACCGGAGCAATATGGATTTGGCTCATCTTCTCCACAGACCGATATTTATTCACTTGGAATCCTGTTTAAAGAAATGCTTTCATCCATTGATTACACTTCTTCGAATACAGACTCCATTATCCACAAATGCACACAGATCAAACCTGCAGAACGTTTTCGCAATATACAACAACTGCGTGAGGAATTGTCCCTGTTAGTTCCGGCAGAACCACGAAATATCCTGCCACACCCTCTCAGGAAATACATCCTGCCCGGTTTTCGTACAAAAACACCATGGAAAATGCTTGCTGCTTCCTTAGGTTACATTCTGATCACTTACATAAGTTTCTCTACAGAATTAAAAAATACTTATGGTGCACGCCTTTGGGTTGAACGAATTACTATGTATATCATAATGCTGTTTATGGTATTTTGCTGTTTTAATTATCTTGATATACAACGGATCATTCCACTATGTAAGCATAAATACCGGCTTGTCCGCTACATTGGAATTGCCATATTAAATATTGCTGTTTTTTTCAGTTTAATTTTTATAATGTACATCATTGAAGCAGTTTTCTTTCCTGTATAAAGATTATACCATAGATAGGGCCTTCTCCGTTGCCCCCGCTAAGGTGGTAAATTTTATCTGTACTATATTCCAGCAAAAAGACAGCAGATCGATCTGACCTGCTGTCTTTAAAGTTTGAGCATTTATTCTTTTATTATCTGTGTACTGTGGTATTTCTCATAAGGAAAATACATCCACCCATAAATCCTACAAATACACCTGCATAGCACGCTGTAAGCAATGCACCTAATAACACATTCCTTCCTAACAGTTTAAAAAACAGTCCGATCAAAATTCCTGCTAAAAATGTGGCTGTTGACCATATGACCGTATTTAGGATCAGAAATATTTTCTGTTTCGTTGTATCTGCTTCAATTCTCTTATTTACAAACTTCCATAATTCACGCATGACCACATTCCCCGCTTTCTTTACTATAAGGATCTTTATGCTATCAAATCCATCTTTCGTATCTGTGCTTATAGTTTAGCTGTCTGTAGTCTTTCTTTCTATCATGATTATGTAAAAGATTGTAAAATTTATGTATAAAACTGATTTAATTCGATTAGCTGCATCTTTATTTCATTAAAATTAACTTGAAACTCATATCCATTTATAACCTTTTGACACCCACATCATAAACATAATAATTACGGATTTACCCATATTTCATTGGTCGTAAGTGTAATAACGCCTATCAGTTGGAGTACGATTTGCTTTTAGAGTTCCTTCTCTATCCCAACGCTGTAACGTTTTGACAGAAACACCTAGCAATTCAGCAAAATCTTTTGGCTTGTAATTGGTGATATCTGATGTATCCATAGTATACCTCCGTGAGTATATTTAAATACATATTATCACATTTGACAGCTTATTCAGTTACTTAAAGTTTTCTCCTTTATTTGATGGTTTTATGATACCAGCAAAAAAAGAACAACTGAACAACACGGATAAGGATTTGTGTTGAGTTCAGGAATACTGTAAATTCTAAGTTGTTAACCGGTATAAGCATCATCAGCTGTATTCTGGAAGTTCTGTTTTTCCAGCCATTCTTTCTCTTCTTCATTTTCCGGAAACACCTTCGTCTCCAATACCGTTATTTTGCATTCGTAATTCATAAAAACTTCCCTAGTTTTCATTGTGTCGAGTTTGGCACGATTGAAGTTATCATCTTGTAATATGTTTTTTATATGTTCCAAAAGAAAACCTGCTTAAAAGCATTTCCGCCACTTTCTGGTCCTTACTTTTCCTCAACAACCTGAAAAATAATAAACTTCAGATAATAACTCTCATCCGCCGCCCAAAGTATCGGATGATCGGCTGACTGTGTCCGGAACTCCACCTGACGAAGTCTTTTATGCACTGCTTTTGCAGCTTCTTTCACCGTTTTCTTAAGAAGCTCCTCTGTCATAAAATGTGAGCATGAACAGGTTGCAAGATATCCGCCGTCAGAAACTAATTTTAACCCCTTCATATTGATTTCCCGGTAACCTTTGATGGCATTTTTTGTTGCCTGTCTGGATTTTGTAAAAGCCGGTGGATCAAGGATCACCACATCATAACTCTTACCAGCTTCATAGAGTTTTGGCAGTTCATCTAACACATTTGCCATCCTGAATTTTACAGTGTCCGAAAGGTCATTTCTCTTTGCATTTGCAGTTGCCTGTTCTATGGCATATTCTGAAATATCAAGTCCCATAACTTCTGCTGCCCCTGCGATTCCCGCATTCAGTGCAAAAGTTCCCATATGGGTAAAGCAGTCTAATACTTTTTTTCCTTTACAGATTTTCTGCATCGCAAGTCTGTTATATTTCTGGTCTAGGAAAAATCCTGTTTTCTGCCCATCAATGACATCGACTTCATATTTCACACCGTTTTCTACAATATGCACATGTCTGGCATAGAAAAGAGCCTCTTCTTCTGTCATGGCGTCACAATTCCAGAGAATTCCCTTGTATCTTGACAGACCTTCTTTTTCTCTTTCCCTTGCATCACTTCTCTCAAAGACAAGTCTGATCTGTATGCCATCTTTTGCAAGGACTTCTCTTAACATCGCAGCTATCTTTTCCTTAAACTGCTCCATTCCAAGTGTCAGACATTCCACAACAAGAACATCTTCATATTTATCCACAGTAAGCCCCGGAAGGAAATCTGCTTCTCCAAAAATAACCCTGCAGGAAGATGTATCAACACAGGTTTTTCTATACTCCCATGCATTCTTAACACGCATCATAAGAAATGCATCATCAATTTCCTGATCTGCTTTTCTTGTCATCATGCGGACTCTTATTTTGGAATTCTGATTGATATATCCGCTTCCCATGGGATATCCGTCAAAATCCTCTACTTTTACCAGACTGCCATTCTTAAATGTTCCTTTGATACTTTCTATTTCATTATCAAAAATCCACGCTCCACCTGCTTTAATGGTACGTCCTTCTCCCTTTTTCAGTGTTACGGTTGTCATTTCGTTTCCTCCACTTTTTCTTCTTTTACTTTTGCTGTGATATAAATTCCGATACTGACAAGGATCAATGCAATGATGCTTTTTATTCCTGATGCCTGTTCACGTTCCCCTAACAAAAATGCAGACAGGATCACGCCAAATACCGGATTCATAAAACCAAATACTGCCACTCTTGACACCGGATTGTATTTTAACAAAATTCCCCACAAGGAATATGCTACTGCTGAAATACATGCCAGATAAAACAGCATGGCTATTCCTGTTGCTGTCACTTTTGTGATCTTTCCTCCCATCAACAGTCCCATAATGGTCATCACCAGACCGCCAGATATAAACTGCCAGCCACTTAAGAGTACCGGATTCTCTGTTTTAGAATACCGTTTCAAATAAACGGATGAAAAAGCATAGGCAACTGTCGATAAAAAGATAAATCCTTCGCCATTTAGATGAAATGACATGTCCAGCCCGTTTCCATTCAGATTCACAAGCACAACTCCCGCAAACCCGATCAGACAGCCTGCTAATTTGCCCATGGTCAGCTTTTCCTGCCGGAAGATCAGACTGGCAACAAAAATGGCGATAAATACATTGACTCCTTCAATAATCGATGCCTTTACTCCGGTCGTATTCGCTAGTCCGATATAAAAGAACAGATATTGTAATACTGTCTGTAACAGACTTAATTTTAAGATCTTTGGAGCATTTTGTCTGTTTATTTTTAACAGATTCCCGGATAAAACACTTCCTATTAAAATAACTAAGATCCCTGCTAATGTAAACCGCAGTCCTGCAAACAGGATCTGCGTCACTACTGCATCTTGCGGTATTTCAAACATCTGATACCCGATCTTAATACATGGGAAAGCACTTCCCCATAATGCACAGCAGATCAGTGCACCAAGCCACACGACAAATGTCGACTGCATTCTGTTTTTCTTTTCCATATCCTCCACCTCTTGTATGTCCTATGATAAGCTTATTTCATCTTATACGCACCGGAAACATCTGTCAAATGGTTTGATGCGCCATAGTGTTAATCGTTGCTGGTCACACTGTTAGGTGTGAACAGTAACATATCCTCTCTTGAATTTCCCTCATTCAAAGCATATAATATTACTGTTTAAGCAGATATCAACTTGTTTTAGGGGAAAATATTCCCTGTTTACACAATAAATCAGCAATAGATATTTTTTACGTCAAGAGGGGAAGAACAAATGAAGAAAAATTATGAAATCGACATGCTAAATGGCCCATTATTCAAAAAAATACTTACATTTTCCATTCCACTGATGTTATCCGGCATTTTACAGCTTTTATTCAATGCCGCTGACACGATCGTAGTCGGAAGATTTACCGGCAATACTGCCTTAGCAGCTGTCGGATCTACAAGTGCCCTGATCAATCTTCTGACGAACCTCTTTATCGGATTTTCCGTAGGGGCAAATGTCTTAACGGCCAGATTTTATGGTGCAAAAAAAGAAAAAGAAGTCAGTGAAACCGTTCATTCTGCAATTTTATTAAGCCTGGTATGCGGTGTCCTTCTGCTTGTGATCGGTCTTTTTTCAACCAGACAGATCTTAGTCTGGATGGGTACACCTGCTGATGTGTTAGATCAGGCTGCCCTGTATTTAAAAATATACTTTTTAGGAATGCCGTTCATGCTCTTATACAACTTCGGCAGTTCCATCTTACGTGCGATCGGTGATACCAAACGTCCGTTATATTATCTGTTTTGTGCCGGTATCATCAATGTGATCTTTAACCTGATTTTTGTGATTCGTTTTCAGATGGGTGTTGCCGGTGTTGCAACTGCAACTGTGATCTCGCAGTGTATTTCTTCTCTGCTGATCTTAAAATGTCTGACACAATTAGATGGCTGTTGCCGGCTGCATTTAGATAAACTCCGGCTGATACCGGATAAGGCCATGCAGATCATGCGTATCGGACTTCCTGCCGGACTGCAGGGCATGGTATTTTCCTTATCAAATGTATTGATCCAGTCCTCCGTCAACTCTTTTGGTTCCATTGCAATGGCTGGCAATACCGCAGCTATGAATATCGAAGGATTTGTTTATATTTCCATGAATACCTTCCACCAGACAGCCATGAGCTTTATCAGCCAGAACTTCGGTGCCGGAAAACAAGACCGTATCCGGAAAGTTTTATTCCAGTGCCTTGCCATGGTAACAACGGTCGGTCTTGTGATGGGACTTGGTGCTTATTTCGCCGGAACTCCGCTTTTATCCATTTATTCCTCTGATCCAGAAGTCATCCAATTTGGACTTTTAAGGCTTTCTGTGATCTGTACTACTTACTGTCTGTGCGGAATTATGGATACCATGGTCGGTGCCCTGCGTGGGATCGGATATTCCTTTATGCCTATGGTCGTGTCCCTGCTTGGTGCCTGCGGTCTTAGGATCGTATGGATATTTACGATCTTTCAATGGCACAGAAGCCTGTTTACACTATATATTTCCTATCCGGTCACATGGATCATTACTGCTTTTGTCCATATGATCTGCTATGCCATTGTCCGCAGAAAACAACTGGCACAATATTCTTAAGGAGGAAACTACCTATGATCGAACAAATCGAACAAGCTATAATAGAAACCGGAGAGATCCTGTTACATGCAGAAAATATCACAGACTTCACCCATACAAAAGACGGTGCGGCAAATTTTGTAACCGAATATGACACACAGGTGCAAAAGATTTTATTTTCAAAACTCTCTGCCATCCTTCCTGAAGCCTCTTTTATGGGTGAAGAAGAATCTGCACACACTTATACAGACAAAGGATATCTGTTTATCATTGATCCGATCGATGGAACGACGAATTTTATCAAACAAAACCACACCAGCTGTATTTCTGCAGGTCTGTTAAAAGATGGAAAACCTTATCTTGGCATTGTCTATAACCCATACCGGAATGAACTTTTTTCCGCAGTTGCCGGCAAAGGTGCATATCTGAACCATAAACCGATCCATGTATCAAAAGAACCTTTAGAAAATGGTCTGCTGCTCTTTGGTTCTTCCCCTTATTATGAAGAACTCTGGCAGCCTGCTTTTGAAATGGCATATCAGTATTTCAAACGCTGCTTAGATCTGCGCAGAAGCGGTTCTGCTGCGATCGATCTGTGCGACATTGCCTGCGGACGGGCAGAACTTTTCTTTGAATTACGCTTAAGTCCATGGGACTATGCCGCTGGTGCCCTGATCGTCAAAGAAGCCGGTGGAAACATCTGTGGCACAGACCATGCACCTGTACAATTTCAAAAGCCACAGGGCATCATTGCCTGTGGCAGCGGTATTTCTAAAGAAGATCTTTTATAAATTTTTATGAAACAGGAAGTTCCCACTCATCTGCTTCCTGTTGATATTGTTCTGCCTGCTCACGACAGAACTGTATCTTCTCAAATTCCCATGGTGTTTCTGCTTCGATGGCTTCTGCCATCTTTCCATAACATTCTGCTAATCCATCTAATGGCATTCTGCCACGCCTGCGCACATCAATGACTGCTTCTGTCTGATGTGCTGCAAGTTCAAACCAGTCTGTCGCTTCTTCATGATCTGCCTGCTCCATAAAATAACTGCCAATCTCATATGCGATCTCTGCACATATAGCATCCGGCATCAGTTTAAATGCCATTGAAAAGAACTTATCTGTCTGTTTTTCCTGCCTATAGATATGGGCAAGAACGCAGACTGCCTCTCTTTGCTTTTCAAGAGAGTTCCCGGCTGTATGCAGGGTTGCCTGAAAGATCGTTTCCGCTTCTTTAAAATCTTTCTCTGTCCCACTGATAAATAATTCTTTTGCATACATGGAATGTAATTTATCCGATAACTGTCCTTCTCTTTCATATGCCTGCCTGAACAGATGAAAATCCCTGCTGCTATGCAGATTTTTCGGCAGATGCTGTATCTCGACTTCGCTGTCATAAATGACCGGATCAATACGCACTGTTTCATGTACCGCATCTACCCATACAAATTCCCGCAGCCTTTTATAGAGTTTCGGGCGGTATTCTTTCTGGTAATTTGCTGTCGTATTATATTCCGGCGGCGTGATATAATACATCTGCACAATTTCAATTTCCGGCAGCAATACCTGTTTTAATTCTGCAAAACGATTTCTATTGACCTCATCTAAAACTTCGTCTGCGTCTGCTGAATAGATATACTCCATTTCTGCCTTAGAAAATGCAAAATTTCTCGCTGCCGCAAAATCATTTTCCCAGACATAATCATAGATCTTATCTGTAAATTCGGCTGCCACTTCTTTTGTATGATCTGTGGAACCCGTATCTACAATAATAATTTCATCCATCAGATCCGCAACCGATGTTAAACATCTGCGTAATATATCTGCTTCATTTTTGACTATCATACATAAACTGATCGTAACCACTTGTTATCCTCCGTATCTGCCTGATATATTCCCATGAATTGCCAGATTGCTGTACCACTTTTACAATTCTACACACTTCTATATTATATACTCCCCATAAAAATGTCAAAAAATGTTTCCCAAAATATCCCCCTAAAAATTTTTTTAAAAAATTGCAGAAATTTTCTTGACAATTCAAACATCTTCGTGTATCATTAGTTTTGCTGTGAGGGATATGCCCAGTTAGCTCAGTTGGTAGAGCAGAGGACTGAAAATCCTCGTGTCTCTGGTTCGATTCCGGAACTGGGCACTAATATCACATGCGGGTGTAGTTCAATGGTAGAACACTAGCCTTCCAAGCTAGATACGTGGGTTCGATTCCCATCACCCGCTCTACTGAAAAGAGATTGATGAAATCATCAATCTCTTTTTTGCTGTATAGGAAATTCCGTTGGAATTTCCTATACAGATGTGAGTGTCAAACGGTGGCTCACAACTTAGCGACTGGCAGATTACACAAAGCCGAGCCTGTTTTTGTGACTTTGGGAGAAAATTAGTAAATCTTAGTCTGCCTGTTAATATACAGTGTTTTGCTGCCATGGACGGCAGCAAAAGTCTTAATGCCCCATGGACGGGGCATTTAAGACGTACACGTCAACTTTGTCGCAACCTAATTCAGGCAGACTTAGATTTTCTTATTTTCGTACAACGGAACAAAATAGACTCGGATTTGTGCAATCTGCCAATTATAAAACTTGAAGCCACCGTTTGACACCCGCATCATATAATAAAAACGCCGGACAACTTTCCGACGTTTTATTTTTACTTATTCATATTGTATCGATACTTTTGATACCCGCTTACGGTCTATGATCCGATATGCTTTAACCACCGGTTCTTTTTCCATAAATGAACAGATCAGATAAATGATACCGCTATCGTAAGCAAGCCTTTTATCTTCCTCTGACGGTTCCGCTTTCGTGTCCGGGTGCGAATGTACATTTGCAAGTAACATATATCCGTTTTCCCGGATCTCTTTCATAACTGCAAACTGTTCCCTTGCATCCATGGAAAAATGTGTACTGCTTTCATCTACATTATGCATTCCATAAAATTTTTTTACAGCAATGGCATTATCTTGCCGTACACCGGCTAAAAGTCCGCAGGCTTCATTGGGAAGTCCCTCTAAAAGCCACGAAAGCATCTCTTTTTTCTGCTGTTTTGGTATCTGAATGGTCATAAGATACTTCTTCCTTACTTATCTGATTTTACAAAATTATGTATCGTCTTATGTTTTCCGCATACAGGACATTTACTGGTGTCTTTTGGCAATGTGACTGTCCGAAATTCCATCTTTAGTGCATCATAAGATAAAAGCCTTCCTGTTAAAAGCTGTCCACAGCCTACCAGATACTTGATCGCTTCTACTGCCTGCAGTGTCCCGATCGTACCTGCGACTGCTCCAAGCACACCTGCCTGTTTGCCATTGGGAACTGCACCCTCCGGAGGCGGATCTTTAAACATACAGCGGTAACATGCGCCCTGCCCCGGAACATATGTCATGATCTGTCCTGCAAGGCGGAGGATACCGCCATGACAGAATGGTTTTTCCGCTAAAACACAAGCATCGTTTATTAAAAATTTTGCTTCAAAATTATCTGTAGCATCAATTACAAAATCATAATCCGCAATGATATCCTGTATATTTGATTCATCTACAAAGAAAGGATAGGTGTTCACCTTTACATCGGGATTGATCTCCTGTATGGTTTCCTTTGCAGACTCCGTTTTTTCCTTCCCAACATCTTTTGTCTGATGGATAATCTGACGTTGTAAATTTGAAAAATCTACCGTATCTGCATCTGCAAGTCCAAGCGTTCCTACTCCGGCTGCTGCAAGATACATTGCCACCGGAGATCCTAATCCTCCTGTACCTATGATCAACACACTGCTGTTTAATAATTTTTCCTGCCCTGCTTCGCCAATATCTTTTAATACCAGATGTCTGGCATAGCGTGCCTTCTGTTCTTCTGTCATTCCTTATCCTTTCGTGATGACGAGGTTTACTCTACTGCCTTAAATGCTTCTTCTAAATCCTGAATGATATCATCGATATGCTCTGTACCGATGGACAGACGGATCGTATTCGGTTTGATTCCCTGCTCTAACAATTCTTCCTCATTCAACTGGGAATGTGTTGTAGATGCCGGATGGATAACTAAAGATTTTACATCGGCAACATTTGCAAGCAGTGAGAAGATTTCCAGATTGTCGATAAAATCTTTTGCTTTTCTATCATCTCCCTTGATCTCAAATGTAAAGATGGAACCACCGCCATTCGGGAAATATTTCTTATATAATTCCTGCTGTATTGGATCTGTGGAAACAGACGGATGATGTACAGCTTCTACCTGTGGATGTTTATTTAAATATTCTACAACTTTTAATGCATTTTCTACATGACGCTCTACACGAAGTGACAGTGTTTCAAGTCCCTGCAGGAAGATAAATGAATGGAATGGAGAGATTGTTGCTCCTGTATCTCTTAATAAAATTGCACGGATCTTTGTCACAAATGCTGCCGGTCCTACTGCTTTTGTAAAGCTGATGCCATGATAGCTTGGGTTTGGTTCTGTTAAAGATGCAAATTTTCCACTTGCCTCCCAGTCAAACTTACCACTATCCACGATCACACCACCGATCGTTGTTCCATGTCCACCGATAAATTTTGTAGCAGAATGTACAACGATATCTGCACCGTACTCGATCGGACGAACCAGATATGGTGTTGCAAATGTATTATCTACAACCAATGGGATCTTATGGGCATGAGCGATCTTTGCTACCGCTTCAATATCTACCACATCTGAATTTGGATTTCCCAATGTTTCGATATAAAGTGCTTTTGTATTGTCCTGAATTGCTTTTTCAAATGCTTCTGCAACAGGCTCTACGAATGTTGTTGTAATGCCGTATGCCGGTAATGTATGCTCTAAGAGATTATAGGTTCCGCCATAGATATTTTTGGCAGCTACGATATGATCTCCGTTCTGTGCTAAATTCTCGATCGTATATGTAATTGCTGCTGCACCGGATGCTACTGCAAGTGCTGCCACACCACCCTCTAATGCTGCAATCCTCTGCTCAAATACATCTTCTGTCGGGTTGGTCAGTCTGCCATAGATATTTCCGGCATCTGCAAGCCCAAAACGTGCTGCTGCGTGGTCTGAATTATGGAATACATAGGAAGATGTCTGATAGATCGGTACTGCTCTTGCATCAGTGACTGGATCTGGTGTTTCCTGTCCTACATGTAACTGTAATGTTTCAAATTTTAAATTTCTGTTTTCTCTGCTGATCTTATTGCCCATCTTTGTAATCCTCCTGTATCTCTAAAAGTTACCTGTATATTTATGCCTCTGTAAATAATGGTGTGGAATAATAACGGTCACCACTGTCCGGAAGTAATGCTACGATTGTCTTTCCTTTATATTCCGGTCTTTTTGCTAACTCGATTGCTGCATAAGCTGCTGCACCGGAAGAAATTCCTACTAAAATTCCTTCTTTATGTGCGATCTCTTTTGCTGTTTCAAATGCAGCTTCATTTTCTACCGGAAAGATCTCATCATAAATCTTTGTATTTAATACATCCGGTACAAATCCTGCACCGATTCCCTGAATCTTATGTGCTCCGCTCTTGCCCTGTGATAATACCGGTGATGTTGCCGGCTCAACTGCAATGGCTTTTACTTCCGGTTTCTGTGATTTTAAATATTCACCGGTTCCTGTTAATGTTCCGCCTGTACCAACACCTGCTACAAATACATCAACTTCACCATCGGTATCTTTCCAGATTTCCGGTCCTGTAGTTTCTCTATGTGCTTTTGGATTTGCCGGATTTACAAACTGTCCTGGAATAAAGCTGTTAGGGATCTCTTTTGCAAGTTCTTCTGCTTTTGCGATCGCACCTTTCATTCCTTTTGCCCCTTCTGTCAGAACGATCTCTGCTCCATAAGCTTTTAAAATATTTCTTCTCTCTACGCTCATTGTTTCCGGCATGGTTAAGATAGTGCGGTATCCTTTGACTGCTGCGATTGCTGCAAGACCGATTCCTGTATTACCGGATGTCGGCTCGATGATCACAGAACCTTCTTTTAATAAGCCTTTTTCTTCTGCATCTTCTACAATGCTCTTTGCAATTCTGTCTTTGACACTTCCTGCCGGATTGAAGTACTCTAATTTGAATAATAATCGTGCTTCTAAGCCGTGTGCTTTTTCAATATTGGTTGCTTCTAATAATGGTGTTCCTCCGATCAGTTCCAATGCACCCTTATAAATATTTGCCATGATTTCATTCTCCTTTTCTTTGTGATTATTTTTTATTTTCCTATATTTCCTAGTTCGTTTGTATGATTTAAGGGTAATATATACCAATCGTATGAGAATGTCAAGTGCTTTTTTACTGTTTTTATCAGAGTATTGATAGTTACTATTCAGACGCAAGCCTGACACTGCGCTGTCAAGCTATGCGCCATAGTGTTAATTATTGTGTGATTACCATGGCTAAATCGACAACAAGCAATATCAGTATCCGCATGAACAGCGATCTCAAAGCAGCTGCCGAAGCTCTTTATGAAGAACTTAGCATGAATCTTGGTACAGCCTTCACTATCTTTGTCCGCCAATCTCTTCGAGAGAGAGGTATCCCTTTTAAAATCACAGAAAAAACTCCTAATAATGAAACTGTCTCTGCTATGCTTGAGGCAGAAAGGATTGCAAAAAAAAGAGCATATCCCACACAAATGCACCTCACATTTATATAGAACATACTCCCTCATACAAGCCTGCATATGATATTATCATACTCACATCATACAGATAATGACCATCTATCTGCATCCATGGCTATCAGATCACATAATCATCCCCTAATTCCATCTGCCACGTCATAAGATCCGCTAATGTATACTTATCTAACACACTCCGCATTGCTTCATCTAATTCTTTCCAGATACGAAGCGTCACACACTGACCCTGCCGTTCACATCCCGATTCTTCGTCCTCTAAACATGCAACCGGCACCATATTACCTTCGACCTGACGTAAGATCATTCCGACTGTATACTCTTTGGGACTCTTTACCAGACGGTAGCCTCCCTGCGGTCCACGGATACTTTTCACATATCCTGCACGTACCAACTGGGAAATGATCTGCTCTAAATATTTCACAGATATCGACTGTCTTTCTGCTACATCTTTTAATCTGACGGGTTCTACTGCGTCATTCATCGCAATGTCTAACATAAGCCGGAGTGCATAACGTCCTTTTGTAGAAATCTTCATTATCTTACACCTCCGCAATTTTTCTCATTATATTGTTTATTGTAGCCCTTTTTCCCTAGTATGTCAATAGGAATTAAGTGAAATATAGTTACTGTTCAGACAGCACCTAAACACCTTGCTGTTTAGGTGCGTATGACCGTGATTCGGGCGTGAGCAGCCCCCCCTTTTGCGCAGCAAAATTTAAATGGGGCTGCGAAGTTGCAATTCGCAGGGATACCTGTGAACTGTAACGAAATATATAGTCAGACATCTTTATACAATATCTCATACTATGCATTTTTAGACAAATAGTATAAAATAAAGCTACAGACACAAGCATCAATCTTACACGGGGGATTTACTATGGCAAAATACATCATGGCATTAGATGCCGGAACAACGAGCAACCGCTGTATTCTTTTTAATGAAAAAGGTGAAATGTGCAGCGTTGCCCAAAAAGAATTTACACAATTTTTTCCAAAACCCGGCTGGGTGGAACATGACGCAGATGAGATCTGGTCAACACAGTTAGAAGTTGCCCATTCTGCAATGGCAAACATCGGTGCTACCGCAGCAGATATTCAGGCGATCGGTATTACGAACCAGCGTGAAACCGCGATCTTATGGGATAAAAATACCGGAGTTCCCATTTATCATGCGATCGTCTGGCAGTGCCGCAGAACTTCTGACTACTGCGATACATTAAAAGAAAAAGGTCTGACAGAAACATTCCGTAAGAAAACAGGACTTGTGATCGATGCCTATTTTTCTGCTACAAAGATCAAATGGATCTTAGATCATGTAGAAGGTGCAAGGGAAAAAGCCGAAAATGGCGACCTTCTTTTTGGAACGGTGGAAACATGGCTGATCTGGAAACTGACACAAGGACAGGTGCATGTGACAGATTATTCTAACGCATCAAGAACCATGTTATTTAATATCAATACCTTAGAATGGGATGATGAGATTTTAACAGAACTGAATATTCCTAAATCGATACTGCCAACGCCAAAACCATCCAGCTGTATCTACGGCGAGGCAAACCCGACTTTTTTCGGTGCCCCAATCCCGATTGCCGGTGCTGCCGGCGACCAGCAGGCTGCCCTGTTCGGACAAACCTGTTTTTCTGCCGGTGAAGCCAAAAATACCTATGGCACAGGCTGTTTTTTACTGATGAACACAGGGGATACTCCTGTCTTTTCCAAAAATGGATTGATCACTACGATCGCATGGGGACTTGACGGAAAAGTCACCTATGCACTCGAAGGTTCGATCTTTGTTGCCGGTGCTGCGATCCAGTGGCTGAGGGACGAATTGAAATTGATCGATTCTTCTCCCGATTCTGAATATATGGCAAGAAAAGTCAAGGACACGAATGGCTGTTATGTCGTGCCTGCTTTTACCGGTCTTGGTGCTCCATACTGGGATCAGTATGCAAGAGGAAGTATTGTAGGGCTTACGCGTGGTGTCAATAAATACCATATCATACGTGCCACATTAGAATCCCTTGCATTTCAGGTAAATGACGTATTATCTGCCATGAAAGCAGATTCAGGTATCGGGCTTTCTTCCTTAAAAGTCGATGGCGGTGCAAGTGCAAATAACCTTTTGATGCAGATGCAGTCCGATATCATCTTAGCACCCGTCAACCGTCCGGTGTGCGTGGAAACGACTGCAATGGGAGCTGCTTACCTTGCCGGTCTTGCCGTTGGCTACTGGAAGAATAAGGAAGATGTCTTAAAAAACCAGGCGATTGACCGTACATTTACACCCGAGATCACACCGGAAGAAAGTGCTTCTAAAATCAAACTGTGGAAAAAAGCGGTTACTTATGCATTTAACTGGGCGAAAGAAGATTAAAAGACGCTGGTCTGCCGTTGTTCTTACCTGATCTTATATGTGATTACATGATATTGTTTTTCTAAACGGATGCGGTTACTGTTCTGTTACAGTAATTGTCATCCGTTCTTTTACCCCGTCTTCTTTTGCATAGATATATGCCCGTCCTTTTGTGCGTGCATGTACGAGCCCATTTTCATCGACTGTGGCAACATTTGTATTTGAGCTGGAAAATTCGGGCTTATTATTAGAAGATACCTTGACAACCGCCTGATAGTCCCAACCTGCAAAAAGTTCCTTCTTTTCTTCTGCAAATTCGATCTTCGGCTGTTTTACAATCACTTCACAGCTTTTGCTGCACCCGTCTACAGTTACAGTGATCGTGGCTGTTCCATGCTTGATTGCTGTTACAATTCCATTTTCATCGACTGTGGCAACGCTTTTTTTATTACTTTTCCATGTGGATGTACTTTTCGATGATGATGTGACAGAAAGTTTTACCTTCCGTTTCCGATAGAGAGAAATATGGCTTTTGTTTAATTTGACAGATGGTTTTTTGACGGTTACTTTACAGGTAACTGAGGTTTTATCGGCTGTTGCCGTAATCTCAGTAGTTCCCGGTTTCTTTGCCGTCACAAGCCCTTTTTCACTGACCGATGCAATGCTTGATTTTCCTGACCGGAATGTGACTGTATGACCATTCGATGTGGATGCCTTTAACCTTATGGATTCCCCATTTTCCAACGAAATACTTGTCATGTTTAAGTAGATAACTGTTTTTTTGACTTTGACTTTACAGCTTGCTTCTCCATTTTTAATCTTTGCTGTGATCACAGCTGTTCCGGCTTTTTTTGCTTTGATCCTTCCATAGGTATTGACCGATGCAACGGCTGAATTATCCGAAGAAAATACCGGTTTCTTTCCTGTGGATGTGGCTGCTAACAGATAAAATTCATCACCGATCTTTAATGTCTTCTGATAGGTGTTTAAAACGACAAATTCATAATCGGATGCTGCATAGACATTTGTGGATAGATACGTGGAAATGATCCATATGAATACTATAGATATTACAACTGCTGTTTTTAAGATTTTTTTCTGTGACATAGAATTCCCCCATTTCAAATGGTAAGAATGTCACGACTGACCAGCTTTTGTTACGCTTCCAAAGAAACTGTAACATCTTTACTCTAACATGCCTGCATATATTTGTAAACTGCAACTTTTTTCTTGTGGCAAAATATGTTATGATACAAGGGTTAAAAGGTCAGAAACCATTCCTGCTTACAGGATAAAAGTTCTGACTTGTTTGAATGTATATATTATCCAACAAAAGGAGTCTATTATGCCAGTATTTGATTTTAATAACAGCACCGACAACAAAAATCCGGCGGAATGTACCTATACGATTTTCCGTTCTAACGAATCCGAACCTTCTGCCGAAAAACCGATCCTTGTATTAAATAACCATATCCGCAAATGGAAACACCATTCCTGCGGTATCTTTACGAATCCCGTAAAACGGACAACCTTTGAATTTCAGGAGGACGACGGAACCGTCAGTGCCGATATCCTTACGATCGATGCACGTTTTGTAAACCTGCTCCGCTGGCTTGGTGAAAATCATATTCCGGTACGTTTATCCGGTGAAAATACAGAAAACGGATATGCCGTTTATAAAATCCGCGAAACAGCATTCGGCGGCGGAAGTAAACTCTCTGCCGAAGATGGTTTTTTACAGTTTATGATCGAGCGTCTGCTTGCCGGAAATGCTCCTGCGGAAGAACTGCTTGATGAAGATGATGAAGAAGAAACCGGTGACAGCATGAAGCTTACGAGCCTGCAGAGTATCACTGATTTTATGACCTGTGCTGGAAGAACCCTGCCGGATAATATCCGCCTGTGGGCAAGAAGAAACTTAGCCGTTGCCCGCTCCCATGAAGTCACCCCGGAAGAAAGACGACATGCACAGCGTGCCCTTTCGATCATGATGAATATTCAATGGAAAAGCAATTACTTTGAATCGATCGATCCCGTCGAAGCCAGACGTATCTTAGACGAAGAACTCTATGGTATGGAACGGGTAAAGCAGCGTATCATTGAAACGATCATACAGATCAACCGTACACATACCCTTCCTGCTTATGGACTGTTACTCGTCGGTCCGGCCGGAACCGGAAAATCCCAGATTGCCTATGCTGTTGCACGTATCTTAAAACTGCCATGGACAACCTTGGATATGAGTTCCATCAATGATGCTGAACAGCTTACCGGAAGTTCCCGTATCTATTCGAATGCAAAGCCGGGAATCATTATGGAGGCATTCTCCATGGCTGGGGAATCGAATCTTGTCTTTATCATCAACGAACTTGATAAAGCGGCTGCCGGTAAAGGTAATGGCAATCCTGCTGATGTTCTTTTAACACTGCTTGATAACCTTGGTTTTACAGATAACTATATCGAATGTATGATACCGACTGTCGGTGTCTATCCGATCGCAACTGCCAATGATAAAGCACAGATCAGTGCACCTTTGATGTCACGGTTTGCTGTGATTGAAATTCCTGACTATACCGCAGAGGAAAAGAAGATCATCTTCTCGAAATTCTCTCTCCCTAAAGTCTTAAAACGCATGGGACTGCGTGAAGAAGAATGTATTGTGACAGATGATGCTCTTGATGCGATCATTGAAACCTGTGCAGATACGACTGGCATCCGGGATATTGAACAGGCAGCAGAACACATGGCTGCAAACGCTCTCTACCAGATTGAAGTTGACCATGCCATCAATGTAACTTTTGATGCGGCTGCTGTAAGAAAACTTTTTGAATAATATAAAAGTGTGGAAAGCCTTGTTTTCTTTATATTTTTTAGAAAAAACACATAAAAGAAAAACAGAAGAAAGCTTGACTTGTCTGCAGGTGAAATATATACTAAAAACAGATTTATCTAAAAAGTGGGTGTGTGGATTATGAGAAATGGGATAGGGGATAATTTTAACAGACAGACAGACGTAGTATGTCTTAATGTTAGTATTATACATAAGCATAGAAAGCAGTACAGATATCAGCTTTGCTGATATCTGTACTGCTTTTTTGCTTTATTAGGATTCGGGTGCCAAAAGGTGGCTTCAAATTTTTTGACTGGCAGATTGCACAAAGCCGAGTCTATTTTGTTCCGTTGTACGAAAATAAGAAAATCTAAGTCTGCCTGAATTAGATTGTGACAAAGTGACGTGTACGTCTTAAACGCCCCATCCATGGGGCATTAAGACTTTTACTGCCGTCCATGGCAGCAAAACACTATACATGAACAGGCAGACTAAGATTTGCTAATTTTCTCCCAAAGTCACAAAACAGCCTCGGCTTTGTGCAATCTGCCAGCCACTAAGTTATGAGTCACCTTTTGACACCCGAATCTTTATTAGGAAACTTCTCGTTTCCCATAAAGTAAAAAACGCTCTGCGAGGATGCGCATCTTGCGGAGAAGAAGTTAGCTGTAAACATGATAAAAGCTAAAATACTTTCAGTATCATATAAAAAGAAATCAGGAGGGAACAAATGAACAAGAGACACGTACAAAAAATGTTGACAATGGTATTGACTGCAGCAATGATCTGCAGTTCAGTACCGGTAGCTGCGGAGACCGTTTCGGAGAATGAAACAGCCGTGACTGTAGACACAGCAGCAGAACAGGAAACGGCAAAAAAGCCGGAGCCGGAAGCAGATCAGGCAAACCCGGAAACAAATTCGGTGCCGAATACAAATCAGGGAAAAACAGAAGATACAGCGGTTGAGAATGGAAAAGAAGGATATCTGTCCTATCGCATTTATCAGAAATCGGATGAAACAAAATATGTGGAAATAACAGCATGTGATAGTTATGCAAAGGGAGCTTTAGAAATACCCATGACAATTAAGGATATTGCAATAACAAGCATAGGGGGTTCTGCATTTTCTGGCTGTATCGGGTTAACCAGCATAGAGATCCCGTCGAGTGTAACGAGCATAGAGATCGAAGCGTTTAGTAGCTGTAGCGGGTTGACCAGCATAGAGATCCCGTCGAGTGTAACGAGCATAGGGGGCGGTGTATTTTATGGCTGTAGCGGGTTAACAAGCATAGCGATCCCGTCGAGTGTAACGAGCATAAGCGAGTCTGCGTTTTTTGGCTGTAGCGGGTTAACAAGTATGGAGATTCCGGCGGGAGTAACGAGCATAGAGAGAAGTGCATTTAGTGGCTGTAGCGGGTTAACAAGCATAGCGATCCCGTCGAGTGTAACGAGCATAAGCGAGTCTGCGTTTTTTGGCTGTATCGGGTTAACAAGTATGGAGATTCCGGCGGGAGTAACGAGCATAGAGAGAAGTGCATTTAGTGGCTGTAGCGGGTTAACAAGCATAGCGATCCCGTCGAGTGTAACGAGCATAAGCGAGTCTGCGTTTTTTGGCTGTATCGGGTTAACAAGTATGGAGATTCCGGCGGGAGTAACGAGCATAGAGAGAAGTGCATTTAGTGGCTGTAGCGGGTTAACAAGCATAGCGATCCCGTCGAGTGTAACGAGCATAAGCGAGTCTGCGTTTTTTGGCTGTAGCGGGTTAACAAGCATAGCGATCCCGTCGAGTGTAACGAGCATAAGCGAGTTTGCGTTTTTTGGCTGTAGCGGGTTAACCAGCATAGCGATCCCGTCGAGTGCAACGAGCATAAGCGATTATGCGTTTTATGGCTGTAGCGGGTTAACAAGCATAGCGATCCCGTCGAGTGTAACGAGCATAAGCAAGTCTGCGTTTTTTGGCTGTAGCGGGTTAACAAGCATAGCGATCCCGTCGAGTGTAACGAGCATAGGGGATGAGGCATTTGAGAACTGTAGCGGGTTAACAAGCATAGCGATCCCGTCGAGTGTAACGAGCATAGGGGGTTTTGCATTTTATGAATGTAGCGGGTTAACCAGCATAGAAATCCCGTCGAGTGTAACGAGCATAGGGGATGAGGCATTTGGGCGCTGTAGCGGGTTAACAAGCATAGTTGTAGAAGCAGGCAATACAGTGTATGACAGCAGAGATAACTGTAATGCCATTATAGAAAAAGCGACAAATACTCTTATACAGGCCTGCAATAACACAAAAATCCCGTCGAGTGTAACGAACATAAGGGATTTTTCTGGCTGCAGCGGGTTAACCAGCATAGAGATCCCAGCGAGTGTAACGAGCATAGGGGATTATGCATTTTATAAATGTAGCGGGTTAACGAGCATAGTGATCCCGTCGAGTGTGACGAGCATAGGGAAAAGTGCATTTAGGGACTGTATCGGATTAAAAGATGTATATTATACAGGCACACAGGAACAGTGGAATGCAATAAACTTTGGTAATGGCGGTGATGCATCAGATGTTTTCGTGGTTTATGATGAAGACCTGGATGAAAATATCCCAATTTCTTTTACCTTGCACTGTAACTATTCACGACCGGAATCAAGCCAGCAGCCAAGTGAAAAACCATCTGCAGCACCGTCAGCAGCACCAAGCCCTGCACCATCAGCAGTGCCTTCCAAGACGCCGGAAGCAGATGTACCTGCATCTGGAACAACTCTGAAAGAGAAAACAGGCAGGGAATTTAAGGTGACAGAATCAGATGGTTCTGAAAGTAAGCCATCAGTAACGCTTACAAAGCTGTCTGCCAAGGAGAAAAAGGCAAAGAAGGTTACAATTCCCAAAACCGTTACAATTAACAATGTGAAGTATCGGGTGACAGGCATTGCGGCAAAAGCATTTAAGAACAGTAAGAATCTGCAGACAGTTGTAATTCCTGACACGGTTACAGAGATTGGAACCGGCAGTTTTGAAGGCTGCAAAAACTTAAAGAGCGTAACGATTGGAAAAAATGTAACCTCTATCGGAAAGAATGCCTTTAAGAATTGCAAGAACCTCAAGAAGATTACCGTGAAGAGTACAAAATTAAAGAAAGTCGGAAAAGGTGCTCTCACAGGCATCAACAGAAAATGCGTTATTAAAGTACCGAAGAAACAGCTGAAGTCTTACAAGAGTCTGTTCAAGGGAAAGGGGCAGAAGAAATCTGTGAAGATTAAAAAATAGACGATAGAAGAATCCGAAAGAAATTGCGAAAAAACCGTCTGTTACCCAGATCATCCGATATATGGGTAACAGGCGGTGATTCTATTTGAACTATACTGCTTGAACTATACTGCTGTATCAATACCTTTTAAGCCTTGGCTCCCTTTGCATCTGCTTTTTTCTGGAACTTATCAGCCTGTACGATAAAACGTTCATGAACTCCCTGGGAAATCTTTCCGGCTTCATCTTCTACCTCTACAGAAAATACCAGTTTTCTGCCATCGACCTCTGTCAGGATTGTATTACAGAATACTTTCATTCCTACCGGTGTTGCAGATAAATGCGCAACATTCAGATTTGTACCGACTGTTACCATGCCTTCTTCTAATTCATCTGCTACACTTGTCCATGCGGTTTCCTCGATCAGTTCGATCAGTGCCGGTGTTGCAAATACATTTAATGTGCCGCTTTTACGGACTTTTGCTGTCTTATCCTCCGTCACTGTCAGTTCCTTGTGTCCTTTGATCCCTGCTTCTAACATTGTCATTTCCTCCTGATATGATTACAATAATTCTTTGATCTCCTGATAGATCTGTTTATCTAGATCAGTAAAAGCAGCAAGCATCAGCTCTAATTCCTGCTGTGTTACAAACATTGCCTGTGTGATCTCAGATTCCTGTAAGCTTAGATCTTTTAATGTCACTTCTGCTTCTACTAAATATACTTCCATAAACAAATGATACGGCTCATAGAAAACCGTTTTCAAAAACTTTATCTGCTCCTTATAAGGACAGATACCGGTTTCTTCTTCTAATTCCCGATATAATGTTGCCTCTCCGTCCTCACCTGCGGAAGAACCACCGCCCGGAAATTCCCATTTACCGCCATTTTTCTTATCCGGATGTCTTCTGGTGACCAGAATATAACCATCACAGATGACAACGGCTGCTGATGCCTGTATATAGTCATTTTCCCTGATGGCTTCACCACGCACCATCTGTCTGCCTGTCCGCTTATGTCTGCTGTCGTATATATCGCTATATTCCATACAGTTTCCTCCGTTTCGTTTGCATATGCTCTTAGACTCCTCCATTTAGAAGATCCTAAGCATACATTTGAAAGACTATGTGTACATTATTCCGGGTAATGTAAACGATCCTCTGTCATATTGCACAACACTTCTTCGTAATATTTTTTTGCAAGATAATTTGCCATCGGCAGATTCATGTCTAAATAATTTCCGCAGTCCCTTGCTGCTGCACCCGGAACTTCGCCCTTAAAATCCCGCATGAATACAAACATCTCTTTTAACAGATCAATGATATCTTTTGATTCGTAATCACCTGCTAATAAAAGGTAAAAGCCTGTCCGGCATCCCATCGGTCCGAAATAGACTACACGGTCTGAAAATTCTTTGTGATTTCTAAGGAATGTCGCACCGAGATGCTCGATCGTATGTACTTCTGCCGTATTCATGACCGGTTCATAATTCGGGCGTGTCATACGGATATCAAATGTGGTCACTGTTTCTGCACCGATATGATCTTTTCTCGATACATAGACTCCCGGTAAAAGTGTTAAGTGGTTTACTGTAAAACTTGCTATTTTTTTCATGCTAATCTACCTGCCATTTCTGTGATCAGACGAACGGAATGTTCTATCGCTTTTGCTTCAAATGTCGGATAATCCATATGTGCGCTGTCATCTGCCTTATCGGAGATTGCACGCACGATGAGGAATGGGATCTGGTTTAAATACGCAACGTGTGCGATCGCTGCCCCTTCCATTTCTGTACAGCATCCGTCAAAATGCTCTACAAGCCATGTTTTCTTTTCTTTGCTGGATACAAACTGATCTCCTGTGACAACTCTGCCTTCATGTACGGAAATATCAGGATTAACTTTTTCACAGCCTTCTTTTGCGATCTTTCTAAGTTTTTCATCTGCAGTAAAAGAAAAGACTTCCATACCCGGAATCTGTCCTAAACCATAGCCAAAGGATACAGCATCCATATCATGCTCTAAGGCATCTGTTGCAAGGACAATATCTCCGATATCAATACTTGCCTGCAGGGAACCTGCGATTCCGGTATTGATCACACAGCTTACCGGAAAATGGTCGATAAGTGCCTGTGTACAACATGCTGCGTTGACTTTTCCCACACCTGCACGTACAACAACTGCCTCTGTACCATTTAATTTTCCTTTGCAAAATTCCATGGAGGCTGCCTTTGTGATCTCAACTTCTGTCATCATCTCTTTTAATTTTGCAACTTCCTGATCCATTGCTCCAATAATTCCTAACATTGTAACTATTTACGTCCTTTCTTATTTTTCTACTTTTACCAGTGTTAAAACCGGTTCTTCCTGTGTATTTTTTAATACTAGAGAATCCTCTGACCTTTCATATATATAATCTGTACTGCCAGCATGGTCTGATAATGTCATATCTTTACCATCTGCATAATAATGCTGTTTCACCTGCATCGTTACCTGACCATCTTCTTTGAAAATATACTGATAACTGTCATCTGCCCTGCCAATCTGGTAACTTCCATTAAAACAGGCTCCTGATAAGAGTCCATCTGTCCCCTTTAACGGAAATAAGAGCATCGGACTCTCATCAAGTTCATAATCATCGGTTGTCAGTGTCAGCGACAGATACCTCCCCTCGTCTTCTATGCGGTATTCGGTATAACTGTAATCTTCCGGCAGTTCCCGGCTGATATCATCAAAACAGATACGAAGCACCGGCTCTCCCTGACTGTTTTCGGTCAGATCATAGATGCCTTTTTGTCTGACAACTAACGTACTGTCCTTTGAAAAGACAAACCGGATATTATCTGATCCCTGCAAGGAATAAATTTCATCAATAACTGCTTTTGTATTCGGATATGCATCATGTCCACAGCCACATAATATGGTTACTGCTGCTGCCATGCAGAAAAAACGGATTGCCTTATTCATCAGATTCACCTCGCATCTACTTAAAAACGGATTTGTTTCATTATATCATAACTTTTGCTTTTTTCAATTCATATATTCTTGTAAAAGGGTATCGTGCATGATAAAATAAGAACTAAGGTACTATTTTGATATGAATTTTAAAAAGTCCCGGGAGTTACATTTAACAAGCAGTATGTTTATGAAAAAGAGGAATATTTTATGGATACAAGCCGACCAAAAGTATTAGTTGTGGACGATGATGCCCAGCAGCTTGAAATTATGAAATTATATCTAAGCCCGATTGCAGATGTAATAACCGCATTAGGCGGTCAGCGTGCTTTAGAATATGTACAGTGTCACTCGATCGATGTGATCCTTTTAGATATCAATATGCCTGCGATGAACGGTTTTAAGACATTAGAGCGTTTCCGCAATCAAAAGGAATGCATCAATGTACCTGTTGTTTTTGTCACCGGACAGCGTGACCGTTATACGGTTATGAATTCCATTTTCATGGGTGGTGACGGTTATCTGATCAAACCGGTACAAAAAGATGATCTGCAAAAGAAAGTATTAGAATTATATCGGAGCAGAAAAACTTCTTCTGCCCGCAAGACCATCCTTGCCATTGATGATGATATGGCATATCTGAAACTGATCGACAGTTATCTGAAAGATATGTATAACGTCGTGATCATCAACTCCACCAAACTTGCATTCAGCTACCTGATGAAAAATACGCCTGATCTTGTTCTTCTTGATTATCAGATGCCTCTTTATAATGGTGCAAGTTTTCTGAATATATTAAACCGTAAAAAGGAAGAAGAAGACCATGCGATTCCGGTCATCATCCTATCCGGCACCTTAGATAAGGAAACTCTAAAGAACTGTTATGCCGCTAATCCGGATGCGATCTTAGCAAAACCGATCAGCAAAGAAGATCTGTTAGATAATATTGCACAAGTATTAAATCCATAGGAGGTATGCTGCATGAAATATGTTCTATCAATCGGGCTGATCAGCTGCGGTGTGTTGTCAGTTTATTTTTCCAAGCACTTTCTGCTTTCTAAAGAAAAACATTATTTAGAGAATCATCTGTTTGCACTTGCCTGTATCTCAAGTGCCATCTGGAGCTTTGGATTTGGCGGACTGATGTTACAGACAGATACGCAGACAGCTTACCTCTGGCGTGCATTTGGCATGATCGGCACATTCGGTTATCTGATTTCTGCCCAGCTCATCTTATGTTATCTGTCAGAGATGCCACGTATTCTCCAGCATATATTTAACGGTTTCTCATTGACCGGAGTGATCTTATATTTTTTTATCGTACAGAAAAAGCAGACCGTTTACTATCTTGGCCGTTATGGTATGACTTACCATTTCACTGCGGGTTTCTGGAACACTGCATACACTGTCTATACAGTCATCATCGCCCTTACCCTGCAGTTTACAGTCCTCTATATTTTCCGTACGGCAAAAACAAAACGTACTTTAGTTTTCTGCAGGAAATTCATGCTCGCAGAATTTATCATATTTTTTGGTAATATTTTTGACACGATCTGCCCGCTTCTTGGCATTTCTGCAATTCCCGGCAGTACGATCACACAGTTCATCGGATTACTCGTGATCTACCATGCGGCACTTTCCATGGAACGTGCACAGATCAATATTTCAAATATGTCCGAATTCATATACTACTCTCTTGGAATGCCGGTATTAGTCTATGACTCTGATAAGAAGCTGCGTATTTTAAATGATGAAGCCTATACTTTCTTCAATATTACACGTAATCAGCCGGATATTGAAAATTTCAGCCTGCCGAAACTGTTTGATGTGGATGATACCGTATTTTCTTTTGATGGAAAGCAGAAGGATATCGATGCATCCTGCCAGAGAAACTGGCTTTACTGCAATCTCTCTATCAATAAGATCGTGGATACCTATGGTGATTCCATTGGTCATATCGTCCTTGTCACAGACCTCTCAGAACGTGTGAAAAATATGCAGGATCTTGAAGAAGCGATCATTGAGGCTCAGTGTGCAAATCAGGCTAAGAGTACCTTCCTTGCAAATATGTCACATGAGATCCGTACCCCGATGAATGCGATCATCGGTTTTTCGGAACTGGTCTTAAAAATGGATATTTCCCAGGAAGTCCGGGAATATGTACAGGATATTAAATGGTCTTCTCACAACCTCTTAGCGATCATCAATGATATCCTTGATATTTCTAAGATTGAATCCGGTAAGATGGAATTAGTCTGTGATAAATATTATATGGGTTCCCTGCTGGGAGATGTATCCATCATCATTTCCAACCAGGCTAAGAAAAAAGGACTCTCCTTTTCCATGAATATAGCTGAAAATATACCAAATATGCTCTATGGTGATAAGATCAGAATCCGTGGAGTACTTATCAATGTATTAAATAATGCTGTGAAATATACCAAAGAAGGAAGTGTCACATTTGATGCTTCTGTCAGGCATCGTACCGGTGATATCATCACTTTGGAATTTAAAGTATCTGACACCGGTATCGGTATCAAAGAAGAAGATCAGGCTTCTTTATTTAAGAGTTTTGAACAGTTAGACCAGAAATTCCATTATGGTGTCGAAGGTTCCGGTTTAGGTCTTGCGATTGCAAAAGGATATACAACTCTGATGAATGGTGAGATCACCGTAGAAAGTACCTATGGCAAAGGCTCTGTATTTACCATCACGATCGAGCAGAAAGTACTTGATGACGCTCCGGTTGACCGTAACTTTTCACACGAAGATGATCCGGCTGCAAACAACGACATGGGTAATATGAAGATTGCAGGCATCCGTGTACTAGTCGTGGACGATAATCAGGTCAACCTGAAAGTTGCCAACAGCAGTTTAAGCTACTATGGATTAGAAGTCGATACCGCTGCCGATGGACCTTCTGCGATCAAACTCTGCAAAACCAGACAATATCCGATCATATTCTTAGATCATATGATGCCGGATATGGATGGTGTAGAAACCATGAAGCAGATCCGCCAGTTAAGCCCATATTACCATTATGGTGGAGAAAGCAAGATTATCGTCTTAACAGCTAATGCGGTCAATGGTGTCCGCAAGAGCCTGATGAGTGAAGGCTTTGATGAATACCTCGGCAAACCTATGAATTTCAAACAGTTAGAACGGCTCTTTACCCGTTTCCTGCCTGCTGACTGTATCACATATGAGAATGAAAACGACACTCCTACAGATAACGTCCTTGCTCCGGAAGATACCGCTTTCTTAAAAGATACCTTGACAGATGTAGATACTTCCATTGGTATTGCAAACTGCGGCGGCCAGTTAGAAGATTATCTGAATGTCTTAGAAATTGCTTATAATTACGGTGAAAAGCAGCTCAATGAACTCTATCAGCTTCATGAGCAGAAAGATTACAAAAATTACACGATCAAAGTACATTCGATGAAAAGTATGTCAAGAAATCTCGGTGCTGTTGCAATCTCTGATATGGCAAAAGCGCAGGAGGAGGCTGGCAATAAAAATGATCCGGCTTATATCGATGAACATATGCAAAGCCTCTTAGATGCCTACAGGAGTCTCTTAAGAAATATCGAATCCGTCCTGCGCCATTATGGATATTTAACGGTTTCTGAAAATACTGACATGGAACTTCTGCCCGAAGATACCATACAACTGATCTTTTTAAAGATCCATCAATATATTGACGCATTTGATTTCACTAAGATTTTTGATCTCTTAGAAGAAGTCAAAAAATATGAGCTTCCTGAGACATACCAGAAAGTATTTGAACAGTTAAACACACTGATGGATGAACTTTCTATTGATGAGATCAATGAGCTTCTTGCAAAATACCAGAAATGACCGGATGTATTTCTAGCAAGTTCTTCTGCATACTAATAACAAAATATTGTATGAAAAGGAGAGAGGTTTATGAACAAAAATTCCAGATCATTTGTCAGTTTCTTATGCTGTATGTTCCTGTTTTTTGCCATCCTTGCAGTTCCTTCACAGGTATCCGCAAAGACCGGATTGAGCAAAACGGAACTTACATTATCCGTTGGGCAGACAAAGACACTTCGTCTGAATGGCACATCCGGTAAAACCACGTACCGTTCCAGCAAAAAGAGCGTAGCCACAGTCACTTCTAAGGGAAAGATCACCGCAAAGGGCAAAGGTTCTGCTGTTATTACTGCGAAAAACCACGGCATTACCTACACCTGTAAGGTCTGCGTATACAATGTTTCCTACTCCAACCAGCAGGTTGCCGCAAAAGCAAAAAAAGTCATTCTGCAAACGATCAAAGGTGGTATGTCTGATGCCAAAAAGATCAAGACGATCCATGATTATATCATCTCAAACTGTGCCTATGACTATAACAGTTATTTGAAAAATCAGATTCCTGGCACCTCTTTTTCTCCTGCGGGTGTCCTGTTAAAGAAAAAAGCTGTTTGTCAGGGCTATGCAGAAACCACAAAATTATTTATGGATTCTCTTGGAATTCCCTGTAAGATGGTTGTCGGCACCGGCAATGGCGGCGGTCATGCATGGAACTTAGTACAGGTAGGGAAAAAATGGTATCACTTAGATGTCACATGGGATGATCCTGTACCGGATGTCAAAGGCAGACTCCGTTATGAATATTTTCTGGTCAAAGACAGTGTAATGGCAGAAGATCATAACTGGAATAAGAATGCTTATCCAAAATGCAAAAGCAGTTCTAACAGCTTGATCTCACTGTTTGGAACCGTAACTAAAAATGTCAGTGATGCTTCTTCTGTACTTGCCAGCCAATACCAGAATGGCAATAAAAAGCTGACACTGATCCTTCCAACGAAAGCCTCTGGTGCAGATACGTTTTCTATGATGAGCTGTCTGAGTGATGCAGCCGAACTCCTCGGTATGGAATGTCACAGTTGTTCCTATTCTTATTACATTTATGGCAGTTACTATATTTACAATATTACAACAACATTTACCCCGGCAAGTTCTTACGAATCCTGATTTTTTATATATGAAAAAGCTGCACACGATACTGAATAGTTTCAGTCGTGTGCAGCTTTCTTATGATAGGATTACTGTACAAATAGGATTATTTTACAGTTACCTTTACTTTTTTCGAGATACCATTCTGTGCATATACATAGATATAACAGGTACCTTTTTTCTTACCTTTGATCACACCCTTGTTTGTTACTGTTGCAATCTTTGTATTGCCTGACTCAAATGCGATCTTACGGTATTTTGCAAAATTCTTGCCGGATTTCTTCACCGTTACCTTTAAGGTTGTTTTCTTACCTTTCTTTAAGCTGACTTTTGATTTTGCCTTTAATGATGTTACATTTCCAGCCTTACCACCCTTAGTAGCAGCATAAACCGTCTTAGATGTTGCAAGGATCTGTACCTTTCCATCGACCATCTTATATGCCTGTACGATGTATTTGTAAGCAGTTCCTTTCTTTAACTTCGCATGTGTATAAGAGGTTGTGGAATTATTCTCAATGATAGAGAGTACTTGTACTGCGTATTTCTTCTTGCCTGCATTTGCAAGATTTCCGAATACAACATAACCATCTGCATCTTTGACCTTTGTCCACCGTACTTTATTACTGTTCTTTGCAGACTTCGATACCTTTGCAGATAATGCAGCATATGTGGAGTTTTTCGATTCTTCTGCCTTTCCGCCTGGAAGTCCCGAATTGTTCTTAATAATGCTTTCTGCTGTAGGTGCTGTTGCAACAACTGTATCTGGCACTGCCGGCTGTACAATAGTGCTATTGTTATTGTCACCGGATGGTGTCTGGTTCTTGCTGTTTACTAATTTCTGATATTCTGCTTCTGCTGCTGTCAGGACAGATGCATTTGTTACCAGCGCTTTCTGCTCTGCTGTCAGTGCATTGTATGCTGCTCTTGCTGCATCGATCTTTGCTTTGGATTCTGTACTTAAAGAAACGATTCCGATTGTCTGGATCTTATCCATAACAGCTTTTGCTGCATTTGCATTGACCGTTGCGGTTTCTTCATCAGATGCTCTGACACCGACACCTTCCATCGTCGGTGTAACCGGATTCATAAGTCCTGTTTCTTCATCAAATGTAACTTCATCGATACAGGTTTCACGATGATAACCTAAACCGCTGGTATAAATGCCAAGTGGTGTATAGAAACGGTGATATGCAATATAGCATTTATCTGTATCCGGCATATAAAGCAAGGACTGATGAGCTGTTCCTAAGATACCGTTATCTGTATCTTTTGCTAATAATGTATATTTGTATGTTACATTTCCATCTAATTTTTCTGCAATACCATAGTTTACATGGTAGTTTGGACTTCCTGTATCATCACAGGACCATGTGAAGTGGTAAAGTCCGTTACGTTTCATAACCACTACAGATTCCCTGAAATCCTTCATGCCGGTAATCTTCTTTAACGTACCTGCTTTAATGGTCATCATATCATCTTCAAGTTCTGCGAATGCACAGCCGCTTCCGCCATTTCCAAAGAACAGATAAGAAGTTCCATCATCATCTGTAAAGATAGAAGGATCGATCACCTGACCGCTGAATCCGATACCTGCATTGTTTACCATGCTCGGATATACGATCGGTGTTTCTTTTGCTGTAAATGGTCCCTCCGGATTGTCTGCTACAGCTACACCGATGGCTTTTCCACTGCCGCAGGTTCCTGTGTAAGAACTATTCACATTTCCACAATAATAGAAATAATATTTTCCGTCTTTTTCTTCAATCGTCGGTGCCCATGCACTTCCGTCTGACCATGCAGATGCTGCAATATCTACTCCGTTTGCATTTGTTCCCGGATCTTTATCCTTCGTATCTAAGATCACACCTTCATCTACCCAGTCAATCATATCATCGGATGACCATGCGTGGAATACTTCACCTGACCAGCCTGCATAACCGTCTGTTGTAGGATAGATCCAGTATTTTCCTTCAAAATAATCGATGTCAGGATCTGCATACTGTCCCGGAAGGACTGCATTGCCTGCAAGCTTTGGTGTCTTAATGGTATAAGTTTCTGTTCTGTCTGCTAATGCAATATTTACCACTGCATCTTTTGTCAGATCTACGGTACTTCCATTTACAAATGGCTGTCCGTTGATCGTTGCTGTCACATTCTTAGTCAGCAGATTCAGTGTTACCGGAATCGCTGCTCTGTTTGCTGATTTTTTCACCCAGGAAGTAATCTCTTTTGTATCTGTATCAATCTTAGATGAGATTGCTGTGTGGTCGTCTGTTCCCATCGTAGTAGCCGGATCTTTTGGTGTTGTACCGATCACAGCACCTTTTAATAATGCTACTTTATCAATGACATTATCTAAAATCTCTGTTTCATCTAATGCACGGTTGTATACTTTAAAGTTGTCAAAAGATCCTTTGAAATATGCATCCCCTGAATACATGGATTTACCAAGGTAAGCTAATAAGTTTTCTCCTAAAGAAGCTGTTGTGATCTGTGTATTTGTATTTTCAGATACCAGACTTCCATCTATATAAAGCTTTAAGGTCGTTCCGTCTACAACGATCACCACATTCTGCCATGTACCGGTTGCTGCGCCGCTGCCCTTTACTTCCTGTTCTGAACTATAACTTGTTGTTGTGATCGCATCACGGATCTCTGTGCCACGTACTCTTAAGAAATTATAATACGTACTGTTCTGTCCATAGGTAAATGTAAAGAAATTACCGCTGTCTTTCTCAGATTTTACATCCATAGAAATGGTCATGGTATTTCTCTTATCGAAAAATCCCTGTGGGATCTCTGCATAAGTTCCATCTGTACCATCTAACTGTAAGACATTGCTCTTAACCGTTTCATCATAGACAACTTTGGCATTGCCAAATAATGTTCCATTCCATACAGTTGTATTTCCTTTTCCGGTATCTGTAATTGTCTTGGCAGTTTTTTCACCTTCAAAGTTGTATTCTAAAACAGGATCAGATGCTTCTTTTTCATCAAGTCCTTCGCTTTCTCTTGCTTTATATGCTTCTAATACTGCTGCTTCTTCTGCCTTTGAAAGACGTACAACCGTACCATGGCGGAATTTGCCATCTACAAATTCTGCAGTGGCTTCAGTGAATTTACCGGAAGAAAGATCATCTGTGACAAAGGCTTTATATCCGCTGTGATCCCCCATTGCACACCATTTTCCATCTGGAAGCTGATATACGGTAAATCCTTCCCGGCTATCAAAACCGGCTGCTGTACTTCCACTTCTCTTGACTAAACGTTTCCAGGAACCGGATGGTTTACTTTCCTCTTCACTGGTTCTGACATCTAATACGTCATCCGTATCTATGGTATCACTGACATCAATAACGGTATTCCAGTCAGATGTAGAGAAACGATAGAATTTACCATTATCTTTGACGATTGTGGTATCAATGATATTTACTTCTGTTCCGCTATCCTGATCTTCACTTAACCAGACTTTTGGTTCTGAGAAAGTGTTAAAATCTCTGGTATGGCATACATAAACACGAAGTGCATTTTCTTCTGTATCCTGCTTGGAATAATCTCTTGCAGACCAGTAAACAACATAATCACCTGTCGTATCATCATAGATTGCTTCTGGTGCCCATACACAGCCTGCAGTATCAAATCCTGCATAAACCAGACGTGGTTCACTCCAGTTGACTAAATCTGTAGATTCCCATACGACAAGATTTTTACTTGCACTCAGCTGATTCCAGCCGCTTCCACCGGCTCCACCGCCTTCTGCATGAAGGTCTGTTCCAAGGATCCAGTATTTATCTCCATCTACGGAACGGATCAGATGCGGATCACGTACACCAAGGTCGCTGCCCTTTGCATCATTTGTCAGAATAGATTTTGCAACTCCGTCTACTTTATTTAATTTTGACCATGTCAGACCGTCTTCACTATATCCTAAGAAGATCTTCTCATAACCGTCTTCTGTTCCGAAGTTTGTCCACAGATATCCTGCGGAATAATCTGTATCTAAGTTTGCTGTCTTTGGCTGTACAGTTACCGTAAACTCTTTTGTCTTTGGTTCAAAAGAGCCATAAGTGATCGTTGCTGTCAGCTTAACCATTACAGGATCTGATCCTGCTGCCGGTCTTGTTACGATCCCTCCATCGTACAGACCGCCATCTGCTGTATCTGTGACCACTGCTGTATTGCTTGATGTCCATTCGATCGTGGAACCATTTTTACCGGTACGGACAAGTGGCAGATTACCTCTGACATCATCGGTATCTACTAATGTAAGGGCATCATAAGCCTGCTCTAACTTCAGTTCTTCTGTACCGGATGTGATTGCTTCCTGTGCTGCTACAAATTCCTGATACTGTGCAGTGATCTCATCTTCAGTTAAGATTCCGTCATAAATCTTATAATTATCGATCAGACCTTTGTAATATTCACCTGTTTCCCAGTTTCCTTTTCCAACCTGAACGATACCGCCCTCTGTTCCAAGGATATCGCTTAATTTGTAATCGCTGTCGGACTCCTGCACTTTTGTACCGTTGATATAAAGTGCTGTTTTTGTTTCTGATATTAAAATATCTACATGCTGCCAGTCGCTTGTCACTGTTCCTTCCAAATTATTGCCCGGTCTTGCACCGGAGTTATTATAACGTTCTACTGTTACTTTTGTAGTTGTCTGTCCAACTCCAAAATAATGCTCTTTCAGATAGGTCTGCTTTGTTGCATCTGGTGCCGCAAAAAATGACCAGCTCTTTGATCCTTTATCTGCTTTTGCATCGTATGAGATCGTAATATTTTCCTTACCTGCTAATAGTGCGTCCCCATTTGCTGCTGTCAGATCCAGATAGGAATCTGTTCCGTCTAAATAAAGTGCGGAATCTGTTGTAGATAATTTCTCTAAACTATAACTTCCTTTTGCATTTGCTATTGCCTTGCCACCGGAAAAGACATTGTCTGTTGCTGCACTGTTAAAATTAAAATCTGCTAACAACTCTGCTGTCGTTTCGGCTGCACTAACGTTATTTACCGGTATTCCAGTAAATGCTACTGCACCGGCTAACATTCCTGCTAACCATCTGCTTATCCCTTTTTTCTTCATACCTTTTCTCCTTTTTTGAAAAATATTTTCTCTTTTATTATATATCGGTTTTTTTACTAGAAAATTGATTTTTTTACTTGTTTTTTTAACTTTTTTATCTTGTTTGTGGAGTGAGATATATTTGATGAAAATTGGATGGATTTTTGTTGTGTAATTCTACGGAAGGTAGTGAGCATGTGTCGCTCGAACTCTAGGGCAAACTGTCCGGCTGCCTGCCGGCAGATGCAAGTTTCATTGAACAGGCTTTTGTGTGCCGCTTAGCAGGAGATAACATATGCGTAAAAGCTCTCCTACTGTTTGAGCTCTATAACGTAAAACATTTCTCTATATAAAAAGCGAGTTTAGGACAGCTTTTGGAATAAACGCATATATCATCTCCTGCTTAGCGGCACTAAAAAGCTGTTCTCGAAACTTGCATCTTCTTTATTAAAGTGCTAGTATGGAGAAAGATAATAATTTAACAAAGTCAATAGGAGGTATATATGGATTACTCGAAAGAATATACACAGAAACTTGTTACTGCCGATGAAGCAGTCAAAGTGATAAAATCCGGTGACTGGGTAGATTACGGCTGGTGTACCGGAACTCCGGATGCCTTAGATAAGGCTCTTGCAAAAAGAACCGATGAATTAAAAGATATCAAATTAAGAGGTGGTATCCTCTTAAAAGTTCCTGCCATTTTTGAACGTGAAGATGCAGGTGAGCATTTCACATGGAATTCCTGGCATATGTCCGGTATTGAACGTAAGCTGATTGCAAAGGGATGTGCATTCTATGCTCCACTCCGTTATTCCGAACTGCCTCGTTATTATTATGATCTTGCAGATAAAGATGATGTTGCAATGTTTCAGGTAGCACCGATGGACAAACATGGCTATTTCAATTTTGGTCCTAATGCATCCCATATGATGGCTGTCTGTGAAACTTCCAAAAAGATCATCGTAGAAGTAAATGAAAACATGCCTCGCTGTCTTGGCGGTTTTGAAAATGGCATCCATATTTCTAAAGTAGATCTTATCGTAGAAGGTGAAAATCCTGCAATCGGAGAAATGGGTGGCGGCGGTGCACCTACAGATGTTGATACTGCTGTTGCAAAACTGATCGTGGAAGAAATTCCAAATGGTGCCTGCTTACAGCTTGGTATCGGTGGTATGCCAAATACAGTTGGTTCCATGATCGCTGATTCTGACCTGAAAGATTTAGGTGTCCATACAGAAATGTATGTAGATGCTTTTGTTGATATTGCAAAAGCAGGTAAGATCAATGGTTCTAAAAAGAACATTGACCGTTTCCGTCAGGCATATGCTTTTGGATGCGGTACGAAAAAAATGTACGATTATCTGGACGAAAATCCGGAACTTTTAAGTGCACCGGTAAGTTATACCAATGATATCCGTTCCATCTCTGCATTGGATAATTTTATTTCGATCAACAATGCCGTTGACCTTGACCTTTTCGGACAGATCAATGCGGAATCCGCCGGGATCAAACAGATCAGCGGTGCCGGTGGACAGCTTGACTTCGTATTAGGTGCTTACCTTTCTAATGGTGGTAAGAGTTTCATCTGCTGTTCTTCTACTTTTAAGACGAAAGACGGTCAAGTGAAATCCCGTATCGTACCTACCTTAAATCCGGGTTCTATCGTAACAGATACGCGTGCAAATACACATTACGTTGTTACAGAATACGGTAAAGTCAATTTAAAAGGACTGTCCGCATGGCAGCGTGCCGAAGCACTGATCTCGATCGCCCATCCTGATTTCAGGGATGAGCTGATCGCTGAAGCTGAAAAATTAAAGATCTGGCGCAGAAGCAACAAATAATCATTTTTTCTTTGAAAATTTATCTTTGACAGCTTCACCGGCTGGTGTCGCTGCAAGACCGCCCTGTCCGGTTTCCCTTAGAGATTCCGGCAGGGCTTTTCCTATGGAACGCATTGCATCGATCACTTCATCCGGCGGGATCTTGCTGTTGATCCCTGCCATGGAAAGATCTGCTGAAGTCAATGCATTGACGGCTCCTAATACATTTCTTTTGACACAGGGAACTTCAACAAGTCCCGCTACCGGATCGCAGACTAAGCCTAGTAAATTCTTAAGTGCCAACGCTGCTGCATTAGAAATCCCTTTTTCATCCGCCCCCATCAGATAAGCAACTGCTCCTGCCGCCATTGCAGAAGCCGATCCGATCTCTGCCTGACAGCCGCCTGCTGCCCCTGCGATAAATGCACGCGTTGCGATCACACCACCGATTCCGGCAGCTACATATAATGCTTCTGTCATCTTTTCATCAGAAAATCCTTTGTTTTTCTGTAAAGTCAAAAAAACGGCTGGAATAACTCCGCAGGAACCCGCCGTCGGTGCTGCAACGATCCTTTTCATGCAGGCATTTGATTCGCCCATCTTAATTGCTTTTTCCATGACCTCACCGATAAAGTCTCCGCACAATACCGTCTTTGCTGCCCTTGCCTGTGCCATTTTTTCTCCATCTGTTCCGACAAGTCCTGATGCAGAATACTGTTTTTTATCATATGCAAGATCTGCCTCCTGCATCATCTGGTACATATGCTTCATTTTTTCAAACGAAACCTCTTTTGTGATCCCCTGCTCCTTGCAGTCGTCCTCTAAGATCACTTCGTAATAATTTTTATTCTGCTTTCTGACCGCAGCTTCAATTTCTCCTAACGCTCTAAACATATTCTTCCTCCAACAGACTTAAATACGTTACTTTTATGATACCCTCTAAATGCTCTAACCATGCGATTGCTTCTCTTGGTATTTCCTGATCACATTCAATAACCATAACGGCATTGCCACCCCGGTTTGAACGGTATAACTGCATCGTTGCAATATTGACAGATTTATGTGCTAACATGGAAGTCACTTCTGTAACATGTCCCGGCTGGTCAAGGTTGTGTACGATCAGTGTCGGCAGATCTCCGCTGAAATTAACCGTCAGACCGTCCATTTCACAGATACGGATCTGTCCACCTCCGATAGACGCTGCGACGATCTCAAGTTCTCTGCCGGATACGCCTGTTAAATTCATTTTTACAGAATTCGGATGTGCTTCTCCTAAATCAATTCCACTGATCGTATAGTGCATTCCTTTTTCCCTTGCAATGGCAAAACTGTCAGGGATATTTGGATCGTCTACATCTAATCCTAACAATCCTGCAACTAATGCTTTATCTGTACCATGTCCCTGTCCGGTTGCTAAAAAAGAACCATGAAAATAAATCTTTGCACTTTCAATTTCTTCTGCTAACAGCCTTCTTGATACCCTTCCGATCTTGACCGCTCCTGCTGTATGGGAACTCGATGGTCCGACCATCACCGGTCCTATAATATCAAATAGATTCATCTGCGCCCTCTCTTTCTGTTAATGAAAAAGCCAACGGAATC
The DNA here is from genome assembly GCF_014287635.1 of Roseburia zhanii. Lineage (GTDB taxonomy): Bacteria > Bacillota > Clostridia > Lachnospirales > Lachnospiraceae > Roseburia_B > Roseburia_B zhanii. The sequence continues at coordinate 84,627 of NZ_JACOPH010000012.1, forward strand.
TTTATCTTCCATTGGCTTTGCTTCTTCGCAAATCATATATCTTTTAGCTTGTCTGCTCTTTATTCTGGTCTAAAATATCCATCACCCGCTGGATCTCTGCACCTTCCACCGGAGCCTCACCATATTCTACATGTTTCTGTTCACTGGTGATTCCGCCAAATCTGCGTTCTCCTTTTTCCTTGCCCTGCTCGATCGTAAAGTAATTGACTTCTTCTGTTGCCGGATTCAATGTTACATAAATCCGATGGCATAATTGCACCTGATCTTTGATCTCCGGCAGATCGATTCTGACTAATAATAATTCATCGCTGATATTTAATGCCATAACGGAAAAATCACTTTCGCCATATGGATATAATTCCGGCTGCTGGAATGCCTTTTGATAGATTTCATTGACTAAGGCTTCTTTTTCATCACTTAACTGCTGTACAAATTCTGCCTTACCGCCATATAACCGGAGCGGAAGATCACGAAATTCTGCTTTCTGGCGCATCATATTCTGAAACTGACGCGGTGAGATCCTGACCTGTTTTGCTCCTGCTGCTAACATCTCATCTTCCTGCTTGATTGCTTCTAATAATTCTTTTTTGAAACGCAGGTTATCTGAAAATGGATTCAACACTAATCCTTTGGTTCCCATGCCTTCATTTAATGCTAAAGTATAGCAGGATTTGAATGGCATATTCATGATCAGGTCAAATTTCGGTTCTTTCGGAATCTGTGCAATGTTTGTATAGATCGGGAAATACATCTCACCCTCTGCATTGGATAATAATGTAGGGATCGGTGCAGTTCCTTCCGGCAGTCTGACCTGTACACCGGGATTCTCTTTTGCCTGCTCTTTCATTGCCTGTATCTCCGGTGTATCCGGAAACATTCCCGGTACAAAGAAAGATGTCTTTTTCATCTGATGTACCAGTGCTCTTAAATTATCCTGTACCGGATCTTCTTTGTAATATTTGATCAACTGTTCTGTTTTGATCGTTTCATTATTTGCATTAGTATTTGTATTATTCGGTTCGTTATTCATATCTGCCCATTGTCCTTCTTTTTATAATAAGTCGTAACTATTCAGCATCTTCATAGTTACGATGCCAAAATCCATGAAAGTTTGCTGTGCAAAGGGATTTTGGCACACCTGAATCACTTTCTTACGGTCAGAACAGCAAGTGTTTTGACCTATGCTGAACAATTTAATAAATTTATTATAGCACGTCTATGCGGCTTCGTCACTCTTTATTTTGTTTCTGTTACACTCTTTTCACTAAATATTTACTTTTCCCTTGTATGTCGAATCCGCTAGTGCTAAAATTTTGTCTTGATGTGTTTTTTATCAGAGGAGGAGAATTTATGGAAAGTCTAAAACCAAAGCTATTCGAAGTATTACACAATTATTCTAAAGAACAATTGATCAAAGATATCATTTCCGGTATCATCGTGGCAATCATCGCCCTGCCTTTATCGATTGCTCTTGCGATCGCATCTGGTGTGACACCTGAATGTGGTCTTTATACTGCGATCATCGCAGGATTTTTTATTTCTTTTTTTGGTGGCAGCCGTGTACAGATCGGTGGTCCTACTGCGGCATTTGTTCTTATCATTTATGGCATTGTCGCAGAATATGGACTTGACGGACTGACCGTTGCTACCATCCTTGCCGGAATCTTTCTGATCATCATGGGCATCTGCCATTTTGGTTCGCTGATCAAATACATTCCTTATACGATCACAACCGGATTTACCTGCGGTATCGGTGTCAGTCTGTTAGTCGGACAGGTCAAAGATTTTCTCGGACTTGATATGGGTGCTGTTCCATCCGAATTTTTAAGCAAAATTTCTGCTTATGCTGCCCACATCACAACCGTAAACGTATCTGCACTTGCCGTTGGTATTCTTGCGATCGCAATTCTGATCGTCTGGCCAAAAATAACGGATAAACTTCCCGGTTCCCTGATTGCCATTATCGCAACTACAATCCTGGTAAAAGTGACCGGACTGCATGTCAATACGATCGGCAGCGTCTATGGTGAACTATCCTCTGCCCTGCCGCATCCGACGATCCCTGCAGTCACCATGGGCATGATCCAGAAGCTGATCTCACCTGCTTTTACGATCGCTATCTTAGCCGGAATCGAATCCCTGCTTTCCTGCGTGGTATCCGATGGCATGATCGGCGATAAGCACAATTCCAATGCGGAACTGATCGGACAGGGGCTTGGAAATATTTTTTCCGGTCTGTTTGGCGGTATACCTGCAACCGGTGCGATCGCCCGGACAGCCGCTAATGTAAAAAATGGCGGACGTACACCGATCGCCGGCATCGTTCACAGTATCACTCTGCTGATCATTCTGTTAGTGCTGATGCCCCTTGCTGCTTTGATCCCCATGACAACGCTTGCTGCTGTCCTGATCATGGTAGCATGGAATATGTGTGACTGGTCTGCCTTTTTTAAACTTGTAAAAACAGCTCCAAAAAGTGATTCGATCGTCCTGATCGGCACCTTTCTTTTAACCGTTATTTTTGACCTTGTGATCGCAATTGAAGTTGGTATTGTCGTATCTTCTTTATTATTTATGAAACGAATGGCAGAAGTAACTGACGTAACCGGATGGAAATATATTGAAGAACCGGACGTTACCGATGGAGAAGCAGAAAAAATGCTGTCTTTATCAAAACATATCCGTGTATTTGAGATCAGCGGTCCTATGTTTTTTGCGGCTGCCGACCGCCTGACTGCGATCGATTCCAAACAGTTTACAAAGGTAGTCATCATCCGTATGCGAAGCGTTCCTGCGATTGATGCAAGTGCAATGCATTCTTTACATAGTCTTGCTGACCGCGCCGAACGTAAAAAGATCCGTCTGGTATTTTCACATGTCAATGAACAGCCGCTTTCTGTTATGAAAAAAGATGGCTTCTTTGACCGGATCGGTGCAAATAATTTCCGTAGTGATATCATCGATGCAATCGATTATGCGGAGCATTGTTTACAGTCATAGAGTCTTTTCATCTGCAAACACCTGAATCCTTACATACTCGAACAGTAATAGGCGTTTGCGAAACGCCAAACACCGCATAAATACGGTATTTTTTGTTGTTAAAATAAAATATCTCCTCAAGGTTTATGGTAAAATAGAGTTGACTAGAAACTAAATACCAATCCACC
>NZ_JACOPH010000013.1 GCF_014287635.1 Roseburia zhanii
CCAAAGACGTACTATTGCTTATATTAAAGTGAATGTTATTATGAGGAGCCGTATGCGGGAAAGCCGCACGTACGGATCTGTGAGGGGCTAAAGTTGCAAGGCTTTAGTCTACTCGACTGTATGGGGCGATAAAATCAGAATTTGAGAGAGGATTGAATATGAATAAGGAATGGTCTGAACTTAATAAAACAATGCAGGCACAAATAAAAAAGAAAGATACTTATAAGAGGGGTATTGATACTTTACTTACTTTACGAAGTCAGTTAATACAAACCTTAGTATCTTTCAAAGAAGAATTATGCAGAGAAGATTTTAACTCAATCCCCTTCATAAACGCTGATGGTTATCATAGTAAGACGATTGCTTATTCTATTTGGCATATTTTCCGCATTGAAGATATAGTTGTGCATACAGTGATAAATGAAGATGAACAAGTATTTTTTGCAGGCAATTATCAAGAGCGTATCAATTCACCTATCATTACAACAGGAAATGAACTCATGAAACAGCAGATTGCAGACTTTTCAAAACAGCTTAATCTGGAAGAATTATATTTATATATTTTCGAAGTATGGGAAAGCACTGAGAAAATGCTTGAACGGTTATCTTATGATGAATTGAAAAGAAAAATACCGAAAGAAAGAAAAGGATACTTAGAATCGTTGAATGTAGTAAACGACAATGAAAAAGCAATTTGGCTGATTGATTATTGGTGTAATAAAGATATTTGTGGACTAATTCAAATGCCGTTTTCAAGACATTGGATTATGCACACAGAAGCCTGTTTGCGTATAAAGAACAAGATACATTCATAGGCAAAAATTTCAGTTTGTAGAACTAAGGAAATTGGAATTTAAGGAGGAATAAAGTATGGTTAGTGATTTTATAAGAGCAGCATTTCCATGGATTTTAATGGGTTTATTTGTAGCAATCAGTTGTTCCCTTATGAGTAAAAAAGAGAAATAAATTCCTGTTTGTATTTATAAAAGAGAAAAAATGAGAAAAGTAGTTTTATTTATTGCCATGAGCCTTGACGGATATATTGCGGACGGTAATGGTGGAGTAGCTTGGCTAAATGGTCATGGAAATGACAATGAAAACATCGACACTTATACAGAATTTACCAAAGATATAGATACTGTCTTAATGGGGTGGAATACTTCTCATCAGGTTGTTACTGAACTTTCTCCGCAAGAATGGGTATATAATAAATTTACAACTTATGTATTAACACATAAAGAGTGCAATTCTTCCCAACAAATTCATTTTACAAGTGAAAATCCTGTTTTATTATTGGAACGGCTAAAACAAGAAGCAGGAAAGGATATTTGGATTTGTGGCGGAGCAAATCTTGTTCAGCAGTTGGTAAGCAAAAATATGATTGATAAATATTACATTTCTGTTATTCCTACTCTGTTAGGAAATGGGGTTCGTCTTTTGGGCAACATAGACAGGGAAATAAAGTTAAGGCTTTGTAAAACACAGACTTATAACGGAATAACCGATTTGATTTATATGCGTAGATAACTAGAGAGAAACAGAAAAGCTGTTAAACCGACGGAGCGATCCGACCACGTTGGCGGGAAAATCCTTAAGATTTTTCCGCCATGCTTGCAAGGGGGCGGTTCGCTTCGGCGGTTCGGCGAGCTTGCGAGCCGTTCAAAGCCCCCGTTATCTAACAGGGGGGTACTATTACAAAAGACAAGAGCAAAAACAAATACAAAACTGCTGATATGCAACGATTTATAAGGTTATAAGAACTTATTTCACTTCACACCCTATTTTTTCTACCCGACAGGTCTAAAACAGCATATCAATAGAAAATAAATATAAGATACAAGGTGTATGCTCCTATGAGTATATGCCTTTTTTTGATTGGAGGAATAAAGCATGAATGATATAAAATTTATTGAAACATTAAAGCAAAAGAGAAATGCCTGTGATTACTCGCAATCACGACTGGCACAGGAACTACAAATCAGCAGGCAGAACTTAAATGAAATTGAAAACGGAAAAACAAAAGCCAGTAAAGAAATGAAACATATACTTTTGCATTATCTTGATTATTGTAATTGTACTCAGCCTTTCACTTTAACGATTGACTATCTGCGTGTTCGTTTTCCTACCACAGACGCATTGGAAATTATAAAAAATATACTGGCAATGAAGAGCGAATATTTTATCCATGAAGATTATGGAATGTATGGTTATGAAGAACAGTATGTCTATGGGGATATTAGTGTAAATGCTTCTAAAGATAGTTCTATGGGTGTTTTATTGGAATTAAGAGGTATGGGGTGTCGGAACTTGGAATATGTTTTACAGGCAAGAGGGATAGACTGGTATTGCTTTTTAAGCTGTTGTATAGATTATCAAGGTGTTTTTAAACGCATAGATTTGGCAGTCAATGATATGGGTGGATTGCTGGATATAGAAATTCTAAGAGAACGCTATTATGCCAACAAGGTATGGAAACGTTCAAGAACCCATGAAGCAGTAGACAGCGGAAAATTATCGGGTACAAATGGAGATACTGCAAAAACTTTTTATATCGGTTCAAAGAATAGTTCTATCTACTTTTGCCTATATGAAAAAGAAAAGGAACAAAAAAGCAAAGGCATAAAAACAGACATTAAGAACCGCTTTGAAATTCGTTTGAAAAATGAAAAAGCAGGACAAACGATAGAACAATTTGTTTTTTCAAGAAATCCCGAACAGACCATAGCGAACCTTATTCTCACACAGATAGATTTTCCCGATTATATTTTATGGGATATATTTTTAGATAATGTAATGACTTCACTTCCATTTGTTATGACACCTGTCGCAGTCAATATGGATAAAACAAAACGCTGGTTAGAAAGACAGGTAATGCCCTCTTTATTGATGATAAAAGAGATTGAAAAGAAAACAGGGGCAAATTATCTGGAAGAAATCGACAGACATACAAGACTAACAGAAAAGCAGGAATTAAAAATCAAACAAATGACAACAGACATAGCAGATATGATTGAGAAAGATACCGCTGTTCCACAAGGGAATGACGGTATTTTTTAATTTCTTCAAAAAATCTGCAACAAAACGGTTACTTGCGTACAGATATGGTGCAAGGAAAGGAAATCTGACTTTTTTTGAAAACAGGTCATTAAATCGGTGGTTGCTGTCCCTATATGATGTGAAAGAAGAAACGATTTTCAATTTCAACTTAACAATCCGTAGTTTCCGTTCCCTATATGGAGCAAAGAAAATCTTTCATTCCATAGTTGGTAGTAATAGTGTTGCATGGGTAGTTAGGGTGTGAAAAGAAAATCAGATTTTTTCATCACCAACTTAGCAGAATGACACTTTCTTTCCCTATATGGTGCAGGAAAAGAGAAAAGTTTTGAAGATTGGTTACGCTTCTGCTCTTTTCCAACGCGGTATATTAGGAAAGACGATTTTCTTCTTTCATGTTCTTTGACAACTGAATAAAGCAATTTAATACGTTTGACAGACAGCGAGCCGTTGAAACAGATACGCCATGACCTTTTCCCTGCTAAAGTGAGCGAGCCTTATCTGTGTTCCTGTAAGAAACTTGTCCTTTCCTACCGCCATGACCTGTCCTGTCTGATAATGATACTCCCGTACAGCCACAGCTTGAGCGTTCAGAGCGTCGCACGCAATGGGTACGGCTACATAAGAACTATGCAGAGGTAGAACTCCTGTGGGCTATGACAAAAGCCGTTGAATTGCTTAGAAAAGATTTTTACAGAAAGGGGGTATGTGTTATTGCTGATATTGTAAAAACAAGGCAGGAAAAGACAGATAATAAGCGTGGCATTGGCAACAGAGGAAAAACAAAGATTGTTGTAAAAGAGCATTTTTCCGAAAAGGGAAAGACAATGGAAGAACTTCTGACGGATGTTATGCTGGAAAAAGCAAAGCAGACAATCGCATAAAATCGGTGCAGTTGTAAGAAATAGATTGAATGACAAAAAGTACCCGTGTTATACTTTACTTGCAAGCAGGTATTGTAAACACGGGTTAGTTATAAAGGAGGATAACTGACAATGAAACAACAGATTTACAATACTGCACTTTATCTTAGGTTAAGCCGAGATGATGAATTACAGGGCGAAAGTTCCAGCATTACCACACAAAGAAGTATGTTGCGTCTATATGCAAAAGAACATCATTTGAATGTGATTGATGAGTATATTGATGACGGCTGGTCGGGAACAAATTTTGAAAGACCGAGTTTCCAGAGAATGATTGAAGATATAGAGGCAGGAAAAATCAACTGTGTTGTAACGAAAGACCTTTCCCGACTTGGCAGAAATTATATTATGACAGGACAATATACAGAATTGTATTTTCCCAGCCATAATGTCCGTTACATAGCGATTGACGACGGTGTAGACAGCGAAAAAGGCGAAAGTGAGATTGCACCATTTAAGAATATCATCAATGAATGGGTGGCAAGAGATACAAGCCGTAAAGTGAAATCTGCATTTAAGACAAAATTTGCAGAGGGTGCGTATTATGGGGCTTATGCTCCGTTAGGATATAAGAAACACCCCGACATCAAAGGAAAACTGCTGGTTGATGAGGAAACAAAATGGATTGTTGAAAAAATCTTCTCCCTAGCCTATCAAGGTTACGGTAGTGCCAAAATCACAAAGGTACTGCGAGAAGAAAAAGTTCCGACAGCGTCTTGGCTGAATTTTACAAGGTATGGTACTTTTGCACATATCTTTGAGGGAAAGCCCGACAGCAAGCGTTATGAATGGACGATTGCTCATGTTAAGGCAATTTTAAAAAGTGAAGTCTATATCGGCAACAGCGTTCATAATCGACAGTCAACTATTTCTTTCAAAAGCAAGAAGAAAGTACGAAAACCCGAAAGTGAATGGTTTCGAGTAGAAAACACGCATGAGCCGATTATTGACAAAGAAGTATTCTATCGTGTGCAGGAACAGATAAAATCAAGGCGTAGACAGACAAAGGAAAAAGCAACGCCGATATTTGCAGGGCTTGTCAAGTGTGCGGATTGTGGCTGGTCTATGCGGTTTGCGACAAATAAGGCAAATAAAACGCCATACAGTTATTATGCTTGCAGTTACTACGGGCAGTTTGGCAAAGGTACTTGTTCTATGCACTATATCCGTTATGATGTGTTGTATCAAGCCGTATTGGAACGATTGCAGTATTGGGCTAAGGCAGTACAGCAGGACGAAGAAAAGGTGTTGAATAAGATACAAAAGGCTGGCAATGCAGAGCGAATACGGGAAAAGAAGAAAAAGGCAAGTGCCTTGAAGAAAGCCGAGAACCGACAAAATGAGATTGACCGCTTGTTTGCGAAAATGTACGAAGATAGAGCCTGTGAGAAGATAACGGAACGAAACTTCATCATGCTGTCGGGGAAATATCAGAAAGAACAGATAGAACTGGAACAGCAGATAACCAACCTAAGAGAAGAATTAAGTAAAATGGAACAGGATATGATAGGTGCTGAAAGGTGGATTGAGTTAATCAAGGAGTATTCCGTACCAAAGGAACTGACAGCACCGTTATTAAATGCAATGATAGAAAAAATCCTTATTCACGAAGCAACAACGAATGAGGAGAACGAAAGAATACAGGAAATAGAGATATATTACCGATTTATTGGAAAAGTAGACTGATAAAGAGGGTTCATATCTTTAACTAAGGGAAACTGGGCAGGTCATACCCGAAGTAGAAAAGATTGTTGAACTAAGCAAAGTATTCGATGTTACCGTGGATTATCTGTTAAAACCATCAGAGATAGATGAATTATCGGTTAAAACAGAAATTCTGGAACAACAACAGAAACAGATGTTAGTTAGGGAACAGAAACGCACTCAAATTTCCAAAAATATTATGTATTCGATTGGAATTTATTTGATTTTTTTTGCGGTCTATTTCATTGGGCATTTCTATTTTGAAATATGGAATGCTTCTGTAATTCTTGCGGAATTACTCATTGCAACTGCGATTGTAGTTTTTGTTTGGGTAAGGAGTTTTTCCGACAAATCATAAAGAGATAGAATTTGTAGCAAACCCAGCCGAGCCTGTCAACGGTCAAGATGAACGGCGCAAAAGCGCCGCCGTTGACAGCCCCGCCCGTCTTTGCTGTTCGGTAATCAAGAGGGCGACAGCACAAGATGCTGCCGCCCTCTGCCATTATTCAGAAAGGGGGATTTTCCATGACCGAACACGAAAAGTATCAAGAACATATCCGGCATACACACGATGCCTTTTGCAAGACTGTTATTCGCCACGCTGCCATAGACGCAGCCCGGAGCATACGGAGCCGCCGCAAGCGGGAAATCTCACTTGAATATCTGATAGAAGAAAAACACTATCCATTCAGTACCACAGATAAATACTTTGCGGAGCAATCCGGCATGACCAGCTATCCGCTTTTCGTCTGTGGTCAGATGGTGCTTTTGGAAAGTCCAGAGCTTGCCGCAGCCCTGTCCGCACTATCACAGATGGAACAGGAAATCATTTTCTTGTACTACTTCCAACGATTGACGCATAGGGAGATTGGACGGAGATATGGACGGGCTGGCAACACAACCGGGCGGCGTATTCAGATGATTTTACGGCGGCTACGGGCAGAGTTGGAGGGTTTGTCCTATGAGCCAGCTACTTCCCTATGAGACAATCGTTAAGGCAAGCGAGGGCGACCCGGAAGCTGTTGCCGCCGTCTTATCCCATTATGCGGGATATGTCCGCTCTTGTGCGAAAATGGACGGACAGATTAACACGGATATGCAGGAGCATATCGTCAGGCAACTGATAGAAAGCCTGTTGAAGTTCCGCTTTGACCGCTAAACAGAAAAGTTGTATAATTAGAGCCTGACAAATTAAACTTCAATGAGGGTAGAGCAAATGGAACAGATTATCAATTATAGAGACATACCCACAGATAAAAGGATTGACATATTAAATGCTCTTGAGCGAATAGGTTTTTTTCCGGCATACGGCGGCGTGAGAACAATGCAGCAAATTATGGAAAAGTCAGTTCCAGGTTCAGGCCCACAATTCTATTTCGTTTTCCGTGAAAATGAGTTGATAGGGTACAATTTTCTCATTGGGGACACTAAGAAATATAAAGCGTTCCCATGGCTTGCTATTAGCAATATGGATGAGCAGAAGTTGACTGTTTGTGAAGAACTGATGAAAATACAAATTGCCTTTTTTGAAGAACTCGGAATGCAAAAGATAGCAGATCATTGCGTTAGGATTATGGAAGATTACAGAAAAGGAATTGGAAAGCAGAAAGAAAGCGATTGCAGATAAATTCCATTTGAAAAACGGCTGACAATTTAATACCGCCGCCCATCACAGCGGCAGATAAGCAGTAAATCTTGAAAAGGTTTACTGCTTTTTTTGCGCCCATTTTCAAAAATCTTTGGCAAACCACACCGCCGGATTGTTGTAGGGAGCAGACAGGGAAAACAAAAAAAATTCCGCTGCGTTTGCCAAAACGACCCCTTTTCACCGTTGTAGTGGTGAACAGCGGGCAGAACACGCCGCCGCAATCGCTATATTGGTGGAGCAAGCCAGTATATCCGCAAACCAGAGCCGCCGAGGAAAGCGGTAGTTTTTTAGAGCAAGATTCTACCGCAGTACCAAAATTCGCTTTTCGCTCATTTTGCCCCTGCGGGAATCTTGTTGGGGAGTGCCTTCCCCAAACCCTGCTTATGCGGCTTGCGCCGCTTAAAAATCCCTCAAAATATTTTTTCGGATTTTTCAAAAACAGTTCCGCTTCACACCCCGTTTTTCTCCTATTAGTGAGAGGACACCACGCACAGAAAGGAGGTTTTACCATGCGAAAACGATACAACACGCCGCACCGCAGCCGGGTAGTCAAGACACGCATGACCGAGGAAGAATACGCCGAGTTTGCCCAGCGGCTTTCTGCCTACAACATGAGCCAAGCCGAGTTTATCCGGCAAGCCATAACCGGGGCAGCCATACGCCCCATCATAACCGTTTCCCCCGTCAACGACGAGCTGCTTGCCGCTGTTGGGAAGCTGACCGCCGAATACGGCAGGATCGGCGGCAACTTAAACCAGATAGCCCGGACACTGAACGAGTGGCACAGCCCCTACCCGCAACTTGCCGGGGAGGTACGGGCGGCAGTTTCCGACCTTGCTGCCCTAAAGTTTGAAGTCTTGCAGAAAGTGGGTGACGCTGTTGGCAACATTCAAACATATCAGCTCTAAAAATGCCGACTATGGCGCAGCGGAAGCCTATCTCACATTTGAGCATGACGAGTTTACCATGAAGCCCACCCTTGATGAAAACGGGCGGCTGATACCGAGGGAGGATTACCGCATTTCTTCCCTCAACTGTGGGGGCGAGGATTTCGCTGTTGCCTGTATGCGGGCTAATCTCCGCTATGAGAAAAACCAAAAACGGGAAGATGTGAAAAGCCACCACTATATCATCAGCTTTGACCCACGGGACGGGACAGACAACGGCTTGACCGTAGACCGGGCGCAGGAGCTGGGCGAGCAGTTCTGTAAAGAGCATTTCCCCGGACACCAAGCCTTAGTCTGCACCCACCCGGACGGGCATAACCACAGCGGCAATATCCATGTGCATATCGTCATCAACTCCCTGCGGATTTATGAAGTCCCGCTTCTGCCCTACATGGACAGACCAGCCGACACACGGGAGGGCTGCAAGCACCGCTGCACCAACGCCGCTATGGAATATTTCAAGAGTGAAGTCATGGAGATGTGCCACCGGGAGGGACTTTACCAAATCGACCTCTTGAACGGCAGCAAGGAACGGATAACCGAACGGGAATACTGGGCGGCAAAGAAAGGGCAGCTTGCCCTTGATAAAGAGAACGCCGCCAGAGAAGCCGCAGGACAGCCGACCAAGCCCACCAAGTTTGAAACGGACAAGGCGAAGCTGCGCCGGACGATACGGCAGGCACTTTCCCAAGCTACCAGCTTTGACGAGTTTTCTTCCCTTTTGCTGCGGGAGGGTGTGACCGTCAAGGAGAGCCGGGGGCGGCTTTCCTACCTCACACCGGACAGGACAAAGCCTATCACAGCCCGGAAGCTGGGGGACGATTTTGACAAGGCTGCTGTCCTTGCCCTGCTCACGCAGAACGCCCACAGAGCCGCCGAACAGACCAAAGCCATACCCGAATATCCTGCCGCAGTTAAAAAGCCGTTACAAGGGGAAAAAACCACAAAAACCACCCCGGCAGACAACACCTTGCAGCGCATGGTTGACCGGGAAGCCAAGCGAGCCGAGGGCAAGGGCGTGGGCTATGACCGCTGGGCGTCAAAGCACAATCTAAAGCAAATGGCAGCTACCGTTACCGCCTACCAGCAGTACGGCTTTTCTTCCCCGGAGGAACTGGACGAAGCCTGTTCTGCCGCCTATGCCGCCATGCAGGAAAGCCTTACAGAGCTGAAGCAGGTGGAAAAGACACTGAACGGGAAAAAGGAGCTGCAACGGCAGGTGCTTGCCTATTCCAAGACCCGCCCTGTCCGGGACGGGCTGAAACAGCAGAAAAACGCCAAGGCAAAAGCAGCCTACCGACAGAAGCATGAAAGCGACTTTATCATAGCAGACGCAGCCGCCCGCTATTTCAGGGAGAACGGCATTTCCAAGCTGCCGAGCTATAAAGCCCTGCAAGCAGAGATTGAAAGCCTTATCAAAGAGAAAAACAGCGGCTACAACGATTACCGGGCAAAACGGGAGGAATACCGCCGCTTACAGACTGTCAAGGGCAATATCGACCAGATTTTACGCCGGGAACGCAAGCCTGTGAAAAGGCAGGAACAGGAGCGATAAAAACCGCCCCAAAATGTACCCGAACCCATACAGAACAAGGGGGCTGCCCCGCACCCTATCCGCAATACCAAAGGATTTTTTAACGGGCTTACAGGGCAGAAAAACCCCGAAAATGATACCGAGATGATACAGAATTACCGCCGATACCGCCACACCAGCGGAAACGGCAGAAAGGAGCGCACCCATGCCAAGAATGAGCAAGAAACGGCGGCTGGAATGGTCTTTTTTCCTGCGGCAAGTAAAAGTCGGGAATACCACCTGCGACCGTATCACATACAACGACCTCTGCCGGGGCTGTACCCATAGCTGCAAGCAGAGCTTCCGGGCGGTTATCATACTCTGCCCCCACTACTACTCCAAACGCCGGAAAAAGGAGGACAGGGACAATGGCAGATAACCGCAAGTATTACTACCTCAAGCTGAAAGAGAACTTTTTTGACAGCGACTCCATTGTGCTGCTGGAAGATATGAAAGACGGGATTTTATACTCCAATATCCTCTTGAAGCTGTACTTAAAATCGCTGAAAAACGGCGGGAAATTGCAGCTTGACGAGCATATCCCCTACACAGCGCAGATGATAGCGACACTGACCCGCCACCAGATAGGGACGGTTGAGAGGGCTTTAGAGATTTTCCGGCAGTTGGGGCTTGTGGAGCAGCTTGACAGCGGGGCTTTTTATATGACCGATATTGAGCTGATGATAGGACAGTCCTCTACCGAAGCCGAGAGGAAACGGGCTGCAAGGCTGGAAAACAAGGCACTTTTACCGCCCCGGACAAAAGGCGGACATTTGTCCGACATTCGTCCACCAGAGATAGAGATAGAGTTAGAGAAAGAGATAGAGATAGAAAAAGAGAGAGAGGGAGAAACGGGACACCCCGCCCCCGCTGCTTATGGCAGATACAACAATGTGATACTGACCGATACAGAGCTTTCCGGGCTGAAAACAGAGCTGCCCGACAAGTGGGAGTATTACCTTGACCGGCTTTCCTGCCATATCGCTTCCACCGGGAAGCAGTACCACAGCCATGCAGCCACCATTTACAAGTGGGCGCAGGAGGACGCTGCCAAAGGCAAGGCTGCCCCGAAACAGGGCATACCCGATTATTCATGCAAGGAGGGCGAGAGCTTATGAAAAACGAGATTGAAGCTATGATTACGGACATTACAACCACTACCACCGAAGCGGAGGATTACACAGGCGAGGACGGGCTTTTATACTGCGGTAAGTGCCATACGCCCAAAGAAGCCTATTTTGCAGAGGGAAAGACTTGTTTCGGGCGTGACCGCCACCCAACAGACTGCGACTGCCAGCGGGCAGCCCGTGAAAAGCAGCAAGCCGCCGAAAGCCGACAGAAGCACCTTGAAAAAGTGGAGGACTTGAAACGCCGGGGCTTTACTGACCCTGCTATGCGGAACTGGACATTTGAGCATGACAACGGCAGAAACCCACAGACCGAAACCGCCCGCTTTTATGTGGAGAGCTGGGAAACCATGCAGGCTGAAAATATCGGCTACCTGTTTTGGGGAGGCGTGGGGACGGGAAAAAGCTACCTTGCCGCCTGTATCGCCAACGCCCTTATGGAGCAGGAAGTCCCGGTGTGCATGACAAACTTTGCAACGATACTGGGTGACCTTGCCGCCAGCTTTGAGGGCAGGAACGAATATATTTCCCGCCTTTGCAGCTACCCCCTGCTGATACTTGATGATTTTGGTATGGAGCGAGGGACAGAATACGGGCTGGAACAGGTTTACAGCGTGATTGACAGCCGTTACCGAAGCGGCAAGCCGCTGATCGCCACGACCAACCTCACGCTGGAGGAATTGCAGCACCCGCAGGACACGCCCCACGCCCGTATCTATGACAGGCTGACTTCCATGTGCGCCCCCGTCCGCTTCACGGGCAGCAACTTCCGAAAGGAAACCGCACAGGAAAAGCTGGAACGCTTAAAGCAACTGATGAAGCAGCGAAAGGAGAGCCTATGACAGAAACGAAACAGACAAGCACCACCAAAACAGACCGCCGCCCGGACTGTGTGACGGAAATCCGCATGGGCAACTCCGTCCTTACCGTTTCCGGCTTCTTCAAGCAGGGCGCAACCGACACCGCAGCCGACAAGATGATGAAAGTGCTGGAAGCGGAAGCTGCTACACAAAAAACGGCGATTTGACCGACCATAAAGAAGCAGATTTGACGCTTTTGCCGCTATACAGACAGCCGCCCCATGTGGTACAATCAAGGTACGGAATAGTGGGGCTGGCTGTCGGAAACGGAGGATTTTATGTTAAGACAGACCAACCAACAACCAATTACCGCCCTTTACCCAAGACTTTCCCATGAGGACGAGCTGCAAGGCGAGAGCAATTCCATTTCCAATCAGAAGCGTATCCTTGAAACCTATGCAAAGCAGAACGGCTTTTCCAATCTGCGCTGGTACACGGACGACGGTTATTCTGGTGCGAACTTTCAAAGACCCGGTTTTCAAGCCATGCTTGCGGACATTGAAGCCGGAAAAGTCGGGACAGTTATCGTAAAGGATATGTCGAGATTAGGGCGAAACTACCTGCAAGTGGGAATGTACACAGAAATGATTTTCCCACAGAAAGGTGTCCGCTTCATCGCTATCAATGACGGAGTGGACAGCGCACAGGGCGACAATGACTTTGCCCCGCTGCGGAATATCTTTAACGAATGGCTGGTGAGAGATACGAGCAAGAAAATCAAAGCAGTGAAACGCTCAAAAGGTATGAGTGGCAAGCCCATCACAAGCAAGCCTGTGTATGGCTACCTCATGGACGAGGACGAAAATTTCATTATTGACGAGGAAGCTGCACCCGTAGTCAAGCAGATATACAACTTCTGCCTTGCCGGGAACGGTCCGACCAAGATAGCCCGTATGCTCACAGAGCAGCAAATCCCCACGCCGGGGACGCTGGAATACCGCAGGACGGGCAGCACACGCCGCTACCACCCCGGCTATGAGTGCAAGTGGGCAACCAATACCGTTGTGCATATCCTTGAAAACCGGGAATACACGGGCTGCCTGGTAAACTTCAAGACGGAAAAACTCTCTTATAAAGTCAAGCACAGCGTAGAAAACCCGGAGGAAAAGCAAGTGATTTTCGAGAACCACCACGAGCCTATCATAGACACCCAAACATGGGAACGGGTGCAGGAGCTTCGCAAACAGCGCAAACGCCCAAACCGCTATGATGAAGTGGGTTTGTTCTCCGGCATACTGTTCTGTGCGGACTGCGGCAGCGTGATGTATCAGCAGCGATACCAGACGGACAAGCGCAAGCAGGACTGTTATATCTGCGGCAACTACAAGAAACGCACCCATGACTGTACGGCGCACTTTATCCGCACCGACCTCTTGACCGCTGGTGTACTCTCCAATCTGCGGAAAGTGACCAGCTATGCGGCAAAGCATGAAGCCCGGTTTATGAAACTCTTGATTGAGCAGAACGAGGACGGGGGCAAACGCAGGAACGCCGCCAAGAAAAAGGAACTGGAAGCCTCCGAGAAACGCATAGCCGAGTTATCCGCTATCTTCAAGCGGCTGTATGAGGACAGCGTGACCGGGCGCATATCAGACGAGCGTTTCACAGAGCTGTCGGCAGACTATGAAGCAGAGCAACGGGAGCTGAAAGAAAGAGCCGCTGCTATTCAAGCGGAGCTTTCCAAAGCACAGGAAGCCACCGTGAACGCAGAAAAGTTTATGAATGTTGTCCGGCGGCATACCAGCTTTGAAGAACTTACCCCTACTCTGCTGCGGGAGTTTGTAGAGAAAATCGTTGTGCATGAGTGCAGCTATGACGAGAACAAGACCCGCAGACAGGACATTGAGATTTATTATTCTTTTGTTGGCAAGGTGGACTTGCCCGAATAACCGCCCGACCTATCCGACACAAGAGCTAAGTGCCGGATAGGAACGGCAAAATTTTTTACACTTCTATTACTTCTTTATCGCACATCAGTAAAATCACAGGGCATGAAGCAGCTCATGGCAGGCGGCGGCGTTGCCCTTATCGGTATGACCCTTGTACCACTGCTTTCCGGCTTGTTCGGTTAAGAAGCGCGGGTAAAGGCTTATGCAGAGCATACTTGACGCGATTAACGAATGGATAAAGGAAATCCTTATCGGAACTATCAACGGTAATCTGTCAACTATGTTCGGGGACGTAAACGAGAAAGTCGGCACTATCGCCGCAGAAGTGGGACAGACCCCGCAAGGTTGGAACGCGAGCATATTTTCCATGATACAGACGCTATCGGAAAATGTGATTATCCCCCTTGCGGGGCTTGTCATTACCTATGTCCTGTGCGTGGAGCTAATCAGTATGGTAACGGAAAAGAACAATATGCACGACGTTGATACATTCATGTTCTTCAAGTGGTTTTTCAAAGCGTGGGTAGCAGTCTATCTTGTTACCCACACCTTTGACATTACTATGGCAGTATTCGACGTGGCGCAGCGTGTCGTTTCCGGTGCGGCAGGGGTAATCGGCGGCAACACCAATATTGATGTGACCGCCGCCCTGTCGTCCATGCAGGACGGGCTAAACGATATGGAAATCCCCGAACTTCTGTTGCTTGTCATGGAAACAAGCCTTGTGAGCTTGTGCATGAAAATCATGTCCGTTCTGATAACCGTTATCCTCTACGGCAGAATGATTGAAATTTACCTTTACTGTTCGGTGTCGCCTATCCCATTTGCAACTATGACAAACCGGGAATGGGGACAAATAGGCAGCAACTACCTAAAATCCCTGTTCGCACTTGGCTTTCAAGGCTTTCTCATTATGATTTGCGTTGGCATTTATGCGGTTCTTGTGAACACGCTGACCGTTGCGGATAACCTGCATAGCGCGATTTTTTCAATCGCCGCCTACACCGTTATCCTGTGCTTTTCCCTATTTAAGACCGGCGCACTTGCAAAGTCAATCTTTCACGCCCACTGATGAAAGGAGGTTTTTTCTTGGCGTATGTACCCGTACCCAAAGACTTAACAAAAGTAAAAACAAAGGTTGCGTTCAACCTTACCAAACGGCAGCTTATTTTCTTTGCGGCGGCGTTGGCTCTTGGCTTGCTGCTGTTCTTCCTGCTCAAAAACAGTGCAGGGACAAGCCTTGCTGCTATGGTAATGATTGTGGTTATGCTCCCGTGTTTCCTCTTTGCCATGTATGAAAAACACGGACAGCCTCTTGAAGTGGTAATTAGAAACATCATCAATACAAAATTCACCCGACCAAAGGAACGCCCTTATCAGACACAGAATTTCTACGCCGTTCTGGAACGGCAGGCAAAACTGGAAAAGGAGGTATCAGCGATTGCAAAAGGCAACTTCAAAAAAGGCGCAGCCAAAAAGCCCCGCAGCCGGGGCTAAACGGAAGCTAACCCGCGCCGAAAAGAAACAGATTGCGGAAGTCATACAGACCGCAAAGGGCGACGGGAAGCCCCACACCGCACAGCAGACCATTCCCTATATGCAGATGTTCCCGGACGGTATCTGCCATGTTTCCGGGAAGCGGTACAGCAAGACCGTAGCCTTTGAAGATATTAACTATCAGCTTGCACAGGCAGACGATAAGACCGCCATTTTTGAAAACTGGTGCGATTTCCTCAACTACTTTGACGCAAGCGTACAGGTGCAGCTTTCGTTCATCAATCAAGGCGGGCGCGGCAGCGAAGCCGAAAGTGCTATCCATATCCCGACGCAGGACGACGCTTTTAATTCTATCCGCAACGAATATGCGGATATGCTGAAAAATCAGCTTGCAAAGGGCAACAACGGACTGGTGAAGCATAAATACATCACCTTTTCCATTGAAGCGGACAGCATGAACGCGGCGAAATCCCGTCTTGCCCGTATCGAAACCGATATACTCAACAATTTTAAGGTCTTGGGCGTATCGGCACACCCCATGACAGGCTATGACCGCTTGGAAATGCTGCATGGGATTTTCCACCCGGAGGGTGAACCGTTCCGTTTCTCTTGGGACTGGCTTATCCCGTCCGGGCTTACTACAAAGGATTTTATCGCCCCGTCCTCTTTCCGTTTCGGTGAGGGGCGCACATTCCGCATGGGAAAGAAAATCGGTGCGGTATCATTCCTTGAAATCCTTGCGCCGGAACTCAACGACCGTATCTTATCGGAGATTTTGGACTTGGAAAACGGCGTTATCGTCAATCTGCATATCCGCAGTATCGACCAGAGCGAAGCTATCAAGACCATTAAGCGCAAAATCACCGACCTTGACAAAATGAAAATCGAGGAACAAAAGAAAGCGGTACGCAGCGGCTATGACATGGATATTATCCCGTCTGACCTTGCCACATTCGGCAACGAAGCAAAAAATCTTTTGCAGGATTTACAGAGCCGCAATGAACGAATGTTCCTGCTGACGTTCCTTGTGGTGAACATGGCAGACACGAAGCGTAAACTTGACAATGATATTTTCGCCACGGCGGGCATTGCACAGAAAAACAACTGCGCCCTTACCCGTCTGGACTATATGCAGGAAGCGGGCTTTATGGCGAGCGTTCCGCTTGGGGAAAATCTTATCCCCATTCAGCGGGGACTTACCACATCAAGCACCGCTATTTTTATTCCGTTCATCACGCAGGAGCTTTTTCAAACAGGCGCAGCCCTGTACTACGGACTGAACGCACTTTCTAACAACATGATACTCTGCGACCGAAAGCAGCTTAAAAATCCAAACGGGCTTATCTTGGGAACACCGGGCAGCGGTAAATCCTTTGCGGCAAAACGGGAAATGGCAAATGCCTTTCTCATTACCGACGACGATATTATTATCTGCGACCCGGAAGCCGAGTATTTTTCCCTTGTGCAGCGTTTGAACGGTCAAGTTATCCGGCTGTCTCCGACTGGCAGGGGCATTGACGGAAAGCCCCAGTATGTGAACCCTATGGACATAAACCTCAACTACTCCGAGGACGACAGCCCGCTTGCCTTGAAGTCCGACTTTATCCTCTCCCTGTGTGAGCTTGTTATCGGCGGCAAGGAGGGCTTGCAGCCCGTGGAAAAGACCGTCATTGACCGCGCCGTAAGGAATGTGTACCGACCGTTCCTTGCCGACCCAGACCCGGAGAAAATGCCTGTCTTGGGCGATTTGTACGACGAGCTTTTGAAGCAGCCAGAACCCGAAGCCGCCCGTATCGCGGCAGCATTGGAGCTTTATGTTTCCGGCTCTTTGAATGTCTTTAACCACCGTACCAACGTGGAGCTTGAAAATCGCCTTGTCTGCTTTGATATTAAACAGCTTGGGAAGCAGCTCAAAAAGTTAGGTATGCTGATTGTGCAAGACCAGGTATGGAACCGAGTGACCGTCAACCGGGCAGAAAAGAAATCCACCCGCTATTACATGGACGAATTTCATTTGCTCCTAAAAGAAGAACAGACCGCAGCCTATTCCGTGGAGATTTGGAAGCGATTTCGTAAATGGGGCGGCATACCGACAGCAATCACACAGAATGTCAAGGATTTGCTTGCGTCCCGCGAGGTGGAGAACATTTTTGAAAACTCTGATTTTGTCCTCATGCTCAATCAAGCGGCGGGCGACCGGGCTATCCTTGCAAAGCAGCTCAATATTTCCCCGCAGCAGATGAAGTATGTTACCCACTCCGAAGCAGGCGAGGGACTGATTTTCTATGGGAATGTGGTGCTGCCGTTTGTTGACCGCTTCCCGAAAGATACAGAGCTTTACCGTGTAATGACAACAAAGCCGGAGGAAGTCGAGGGCGCATAATGCGTCCTCTGGAAAGGAATGGAGGTGATACCGCATGAAAGACCCATTGAAGCCCCGTGATAAAATCACACAGAAAATGAGTCGCGACGGACTTATCGAGGTGAACGAAACCAAAGAAACCGCCGAGCGTATCAGCCGCCGGGAACAGGAAGCGGATTTCTCCAAACAGCCGGAGCAGGCAGCGCAGGACACGGCGGCACAGCTTACCTCTCCCGGTACTTTTCCAAAAAACGATACCGGGAAAACAGAGCGCGTCATGGAGCATATCGGCGCAGTGCAGACCCGGCAAGCGTCCAAAAACGCAGTACGACGGGCGCAGGAGGAAGCCGCAGCCAATGTAAAAACGTCCCGGCTGCAATTTACCGCCGAAGAATTATCCAACCCGGAGCTTGAAGCATATATCCGAAAATCCCAGAAAGCGGCGGACAACTTGGACGCAGCGCGGGCAGCTCTCCCAAAGGAAAAAGTGCTTGTCAAAGAGCGTGTCTTTGACGAAGCCAAAGGCAAAGGCAAGACCCGCCTGCACTTTGAAGAACGGGAAAAGCCCATGCCAAACGGCAAGCACCATAAAAAACCGTTGTCCCGTCCGGCGCAGGAAGCGGGGATATTCGTCCATAACAAAATACATGAAGTGGAGAAAGACAATTCCGGCGTGGAGGGCGCATATAAGACCGAAGAAGTCACCGAGCGCGGCGCAAAGTATGGGGCAAGGAAAATCCGGGAGGGCTACCACAGGCATAAACTGAAACCCTACCGGGCAGCGGCAAAGGCAGAAAAAGCCGCGTTCAAGGCAAACGTGGAATTTCAGTATCAAAAGCTCTTGCAGAAGAACCCGCAGCTTGCCGCGTCAAACCCACTTTCCCGGTACTGGCAGAAACAGCAAATCAAAAAGCAGTACGCAAAGGCGGTACGGACTGGCGGCGTGAAATCGGCAAAGACCGCAGCCGACCATACCCAAAAGGCAACGAGGAAAACCGCTGAATTTGTGACAAGGCACTGGAAAGGTGTTGTGCTGCTTATAGCTGCGCTGCTTCTGTTCATTATGACAGCAGCCGGGGTATCGTCCTGTTCCTCTCTGTTTTCCGGGCTAATGAACGGCGTACTTGGAACGTCCTACACGTCCGAGGACAGCGACCTTGTGGCAGTTGAAAATAACTATGCCGCTATGGAAAATGAGCTGCAACAGCGGATTGACAATATCGAGCGTGATTATCCCGGTTATGATGAATACCGCTATGACCTTGATAATATCGGGCATAATCCCCACGCTTTAGCTTCTTATCTGACCGCACTTTTGCAGAGTTATACCCCGCAGAGCGCACAGGCTGAATTAGAACGTATCTTTGATATGCAATACACCTTGACGCTGACCGAGGAAGTGGAGATACGCTATCGCACCGAAACAAGCACCGACCCGGAAACCGGGGAAACAACCACCGAACAAGTCCCTTATGAGTATTACATTCTCCATGTGTCCCTTACCAACCGGGATATTACCACGATTGCCCCGGAAGTTTTAACTGCCGAGCAGCTTCAAATGTTCCGGGTGTACTTGGAAACAAGCGGCAATAAGCCCCTGCTGTTTGGAGGCGGTTCTGCGGATACGTCCGCGTCCGAGGATTTAAGCGGCGTTCAGTTTGTAAACGGGACGCGCCCCGGCAATCCGCAGCTTGTGGAGCTTGCAAAGGGGCAAGTCGGAAATGTGGGCGGTGCGCCGTATTGGAGCTGGTACGGATTTGACAGCCGTGTTGCATGGTGCGCCTGCTTTGTTTCCTGGTGCTATGGACAGGCGGGGTTATCCGAACCGCACTTTGCCGCCTGCCAGTCGCAGGGCGTTCCGTGGTTTACCTCTCACGGACAATGGGGTGCGCGGGGCTATGAAAATATCGCTCCCGGCGACGCTATCTTTTTTGACTGGGACTTAGACGGAAGTGCAGACCATGTAGGGCTTGTCATTGGCACAGACGGAAACCGCGTCTACACCGTAGAGGGCAATTCCGGCGACGCTTGCAAGATAAAGAGCTATCCCCTTGATTATGCCTGTATCAAAGGCTACGGACTGATGAACTGGAACTAACATTTGAAAGGAGTATTGACCGTATGGCAACAAATAAAATTGACCGTATCAATGCGGAAATCGAAAAGACCCGCGAGAAAATTTCCGAACAGCAGGCACACTTGAAAGAGCTGCTTGCACAGAAAACGGAACTTGAAAACCTGCAAATCGTACAGCTTGTGCGCTCCATGCGCCTTACCCCTGCCGCCCTTACCGACCTGCTTTCCGGCGGCGGTATTCCCGGCATGAAAACTGTACCCGAAGCACTCACCAGAGAGGAGGACACCGACCATGAAGAATAAACCATTTTTCCGCAGCTTTCTTACGTTACTTTTTGCCCTTATCTGTATGGGCGGCGTTTCCGTGACCGCGTATGCACAGGGCAATGATATTCCCACCGACGACAGCGGCGTTATCGTGGAAACCGAGCCGCAGCCCCTTACCCCGGAGGGCAATATGAGCCTTGTTGATGATATTTCCGGCGAAGCGTCCGGGGATAAACAGTTTATTGTCGTGAAAAGCAAAGGCGGCAACTATTTCTATATTGTCATTGACCATGCAGCCGAGGGCGAAAATACTGTCCATTTCTTAAATCAAGTGGACGAAGCCGACCTCATGGCGATTATCGGGGCGGAAGAAACTACCGCCCCGGCAGTCTGCACCTGTACGGATAAATGCGTGGCAGGCGCAATCAATACCACTTGCCCGGTATGCTCTGTGACGATGAGCGCGTGTACGGGCGTAGGAAAACAGACCGAGCCGGAACAGCCCGAAGAACCGCAGGAAAAGCCAAACAAAAATATAGGCGGTTTGGTTATCTTCCTTGTGGTGGCAGCTCTTGGCGGTGGCGGTGCGTTCTACTACTTTAAGATTTGGAAACCGAAACAGAATGTGAAAGGCAGCACAGACCTTGACGAGTTCGATTTTGAAGATTACGACGAGGACGAGCTGGAAGAAACCGACGACACAGGCGGCGGGGAAACGGAGGGCGAGGAAGTATGACCTTTTTTACTGACAGTCCTTTTGAAAAAATGATGATACAAAGACCTACCGGGCGGCGTGAACCTACGCCGCCCGTTCCTGTTTCTCCGGCTTGTGCGTCCTGTCCCTATCGGGGGCAAGCCCCTTGTGTGGGCTACTGTTTGAAACAGCTACGGGAGAAAAAATTTGCGGAAGTTGAACAATCGGGAAATGACACCACCTAAATAAAAAATCCGCTACCAATTTTGCTTTGATAGCGGATTTCATTTCAATATTCTGTGGGAATGGTTTTGGTAAAAATTATTCCATAAACACTCGACAAAAGGTTTATGTTTTCTCTGAATACATTTCTAAATTGCTTCATAGCAGAAGAAAATGCACTATTCGCCCAGTCGCCCTTTTCATTTTTAAAGATTATTCCTGTTTCTTTTACAGTGTCTAATCTATCTAAAAAGTCATTGCAAGCACCAATCATTGAGCGAATACAACCGATTGTATCTTTAGAAAAATCACATTCAGAGAGTGTGTCTACCAACCTACGCTTGATTTCAAGAGCAGATTCAATGCACCATTGCTTAATTTCCATTTCAATCGGGTTTGTTAAAAGCCTTTTTGATTCAAGAAAAAAGAATAACTTTTGAATTGCCTGTTTCTCTGTTTCCGTATATTCCCATGAAATGCCCCCAAATGGAACATCAATACCTGTTATTCGGATTCCCATATTTTCACCCCCTGTTCAAACATATTTTATCGCAAATTTAATTCTTAGACAATTACGAAAGGAGATTTTATATGCAGTTAGTCATTGCAGAAAAGCCGAGTGTGGCACAGAGTATCGCCGCCGCACTTGGCGTAAAAGAGAAAAAAGACGGATATATCGAGGGCGGCGGCTACCTCATTTCATGGTGTGTCGGACATTTGGTACAGCTTGCGGAAGCTGCCGCCTATGGGGAACAGTACCGAAAATGGAGCTATGACAGCTTACCTATTCTGCCCCAAAACTGGCAGTACACCGTAGCCGCAGACAAAGGAAAACAATTCAAAATCCTAAAAGAGCTTATGCACCGCGCCGACGTTTCGGAAGTCGTGAACGCCTGCGACGCGGGACGCGAGGGAGAATTGATTTTCCGTTTCGTCTATGAAGTTGCCGGGTGCAAAAAGCCCATGCGCCGTCTGTGGATTTCCTCAATGGAGGACGCAGCTATCCGCAGCGGTTTTGATAACCTCAAAGACGGGCGGGATTATGACGCGCTCTTTGCGTCTGCGCTCTGCCGCGCAAAGGCAGACTGGATTATCGGTATCAATGCAACACGCCTGTTTTCCTGCCTGTATAACCGCACCTTGAACGTGGGGCGTGTCCAGACCCCAACCTTGAAAATGCTTGCCGACCGGGACGCGGCTATCTCTACATTCAAGAAAGAAAAATACTACCATGTGCGGCTTACCTTATCCGGCACAGAAGCGGTAAGCGAAAAGCTCTCCGACGCTGCCGCAGCGGACGAACTGAAAGCAGCCTGTGAAACCGCACAGGCAGAGTGTATTTCTGTGACCCGTGAGAAAAAGACGGTATCGCCGCCGAAGCTCTTTGACCTCACCAGTTTGCAGCGCGAAGCAAACCGTATTTACGGCTATACCGCGAAACAGACCCTTGATTTGGCGCAAGCCCTTTATGAAAAGCGACTGCTGACCTATCCGCGAACCGACAGCGCATTTTTGACCGACGACATGGGCGGTACAGCGACGAATATTGCCGCGCTGCTCTGCGGAAAGCTGCCGTTTATGCAGGACGTATCTTTTACCCCGGACGTGTCCCGCACCCTTGACAGTAAAAAGGTGTCCGACCACCACGCAATCATTCCTACTCTGGAGCTTGCGAAAACCGACCTTGCAGCATTGCCCGAAAGTGAACGGAATATCTTAACCCTTGCCGGAGCACGCCTGCTGTTTGCTGCCGCCGAGCCGCACAGTTATGAAGCAGTCACGGCGATATTTTCCTGCGCGGATAATTCTTTTACGGCAAAAGGAAAATCGGTACTCTATGCCGGGTGGAAAGACCTTGAACGCCGCTACCGTCTGACACTGAAAGGAAAGCCGGACACGGACGACGGGGACAGCGATTTTGTATCTGATGTGCCGGACTTTACCGAGGGACAGACGTTTTCCAGCTTCTCCACAAAGGTAACAGTTCACGACACGCAACCGCCGAAGCCCCACACGGAAGCAAGCCTTTTGTCTGTTATGGAACACGCCGGAAGCGAGGACACAAACGCCGACGCAGAACGCAAAGGATTAGGCACGCCTGCCACCCGCGCCGCTGTCATTGAAAAACTGGTGAACTCCGGCTTTGTGGAGCGCAAAGGCAAACAGCTTTTCCCTACAAAAAACGGTATCAACCTTGTCTGCGTCCTGCCGGACAGTCTGACTTCCCCAAAGCTGACTGCGGAATGGGAAAATACGCTGACGCTGATTGCAAAGGGAAACGCCAACCCGGAGGACTTCATGCAGGGCATTGAAGCAATGGCACAGGAGCTTGTGAAAGCCTATCCATTCCTTTCCGAGAAAGACAAGGAACTTTTCAAGGAAGAAAAGCCCGTCATTGGAAAATGCCCGCGCTGCGGTTCTCCCGTCCATGAGAGCAAGAAAAACTATTATTGCTCTGACCGGGACTGCACCTTTACCATGTGGAAGAATGACCGTTTTTTTGAGGAGCGTAAAACTGTCTTTACCCCGAAAATCGCCGCTGCACTCTTAAAATCCGGCAAAGCAAGTGTCAAGGGGCTTTATTCCCCAAAAACGGGAAAAACCTATGACGGAAACGTGGTTTTAGCCGATACAGGCGGGAAATACGTCAACTACCGTGTGGAACTGCCAAAGAAGAAATGACTTGAATAGCAAGCATAGGAAGTGTGTACCCACTTCCGTAAATTCCCCCTTTCCTCTCACCGAGGACTGCGGGGAATTTTGCTTGTTGGGATAATCCCAAACCCTTATGGAAACTGCCGCGAAAGGAGGACTGCACATGGCAAGTTTACGGGACACTGTGAAACAGTATCAAGAGGAATTACGGGACGGTATCGCTTGGATTGCCTTTTGGCGTGAGGGGCGTTCATGGAACGGTGAGGACTTCTATCTGGACACAGGCGACAGCCTTACCGCCGAACAGAAAAGCCGCCTTGAAGAAATCCGGCAGAAAGACCCCGCAGCCGTTATTCTGAACAGCTATTACTGCGGCTATTTAGCCGGGGATATGACCGTTGACGAGCTGACCGCCGGAGTGCGTCGGCATTATGAAAACGGCTATAACGACGTAGCGGATTTTATCGCTGCACATGATGATACCTTATCCCCGGAAGTCTTGGAAAAAGCGCGGGCATTAGCCCATGCCGCAGGGCTTCCCTTTTATGAAAGACCTTATAACGGGGAAGAAATCGACCCGTATATTTATGACGGATATATGAGCATTGAGGACTACGAACTCATGCACCAAAAGATTGCACAGGAAAGGAGCGAACATTTGGCAGAACAATTTTCAATTTTGATTGACAGCCGCAGCCATTTTGAAACCGGGCAACCGGGCGGCGTATGGCTTCCTATGCCGACAACTGCGGAGCAGCTTCACAAAGCGATGAACCGTATCGGCATTACCGCAGAAAATTCACAGGATTTTTTTATCAATGGATTTGCAAATACCGAACAGCAGCCCTTTGATGTACCACTTTCTGTTATCCAGAGTGCAGGAATTGACGAGCTGAACTATTTCGGGAAGCTCTTAGAAATGCAGCGTGACGAGGACAGGGACAAATTTGCGGCAGCGGTAACACTGGGCGAATATGCCGGAAGCGTGAAAGACCTTATCAACCTTGCACAGAACCTTGATTGCTACTGGATTTATCCCACCATACAGGACGAAGAAGCTTACGGGC
Source organism: Roseburia zhanii (assembly GCF_014287635.1). Classification (GTDB taxonomy): domain Bacteria; phylum Bacillota; class Clostridia; order Lachnospirales; family Lachnospiraceae; genus Roseburia_B; species Roseburia_B zhanii. The sequence continues at coordinate 24,566 of NZ_JACOPH010000013.1, forward strand.
ATTACCTTATCGACGAACTGGACGAATTGGAGCTGCCCGAAGCCGCAAAAAACTATTTCATGTATGAGGAATACGGACGGGACGCGGTAAAGAATGACAGGGGGATTTTTACCGCGCAGGGCTATATCTACAACAACAAAAATACCTTTTCGGAATGGTACAGCGGGCATGAGAATGACATACCGAAAGAATACAGGGTTATGAGCTTCCCGCAGCCGGAACGCCCAGACCCGGCAAAGGTGGAAATGGACGCTGCCGCACCACCGCAGCAATCCGTACCGCCTGCCGTAGCGCAAGAGTCGCGCCCGGTTATCCCGATTGTGCTGACTTCCGAGAAACCCGCGGATAAGCTCAAAGAAATCACAGACCGCTTGGAACAGGGTATCAAGGAACTGTTCGACAGTGACCGCTACAAGGAATATCTGCGCGTCATGTCAAAATTCCATAATTACAGCTTCAACAATACGCTGCTTATCGCCATGCAGAAGCCAGACGCTTCCCTTGTGGCAGGCTTCCAGTCTTGGAAAAATAACTTCAAGCGCAATGTGGTAAAGGGGGAAAAAGGTATCAAAATCCTTGTCCCGTCCCCGTTCAAAATTAGGCAGGAAATGGAGAAAATCGACCCGGAAACGCAAAAGCCCGTAATCGGCGCAGACGGGAAACCCGTCAAGGAAGAAAAAGAAATCACTATCCCTGCTTTTAAGGTGGTATCGGTCTTTGATGTTTCCCAGACCGAGGGAAAGGAGCTGCCGGACATTACTGTGGATATGCTGACCGGGGATGTGGAACACTTCAAGGACGTTTTCGCAGCCCTTGAAAAGACTTCCCCTGTCCCTATCGGCTTTGAAAAAATCGAGGGCAATTCACACGGGTATTACCACTTGGAGGAAAAGCGCATTGCCATTGACGAGGGAATGAGCGAGCTTCAGACCATAAAAACCGCTATCCATGAAATCGCCCATGCGAAGCTGCATGACATTGACCCCAACGCCCCGAAAGAGGAACAGGCAGACAGACCCGACCGCCGTACCCGTGAGGTACAGGCAGAAAGCGTCGCTTATGCGGTCTGCCAACATTACGGGCTTGATACGTCGGACTATTCCTTTGGATATGTCGCCGGGTGGAGCAGCGGACGGGAACTTGACGAACTGAAAAGCTCCCTTGAAACAATCCGCAGTACCGCAGCGGAAATCATCAACAGCATTGACGAGCATTTGCAGGAAATTCAAAAGGAACACGACAGGGAACAGGTACAGAAAGAAGTAGCCGAGCCGGACAAAGACACCTTTTCCATTTACCAGTTAAAGCGTGGTGATGAAACGCGGGATTTCCGCTTTGAACCGTATGACCGTCTGGCAGCAACTGGACGTACCGCAGACCGGGCAAATTATGACCTTATCTATACCGCCGAGCTTACGCCGGGGACTTCCCTTGAAGATATTTATACCCGGTTCAATATCGACCACCCGAAAGATTTTAAGGGACACAGCCTTTCCGTTTCTGACGTTGTGGTGCTTCATCAGAACGGGCAGGACACGGCACACTATGTTGACAGCAGCGGTTACAGGCAAGTGCCGGAATTTTTACAGCCGCCGGAAAAGGAAAATCCCTTAAAGCACGTCGAGGACACTATCGAGCAGAACGACAACAATTTTGACGGGATTATCAACAACACCCCGTCCGTGGACGAATTGGAGAAAAAAGCAAAATCCGGGGAACAGATTTCTTTGACCGACCTTGCAGACGCAATCAAAGCAGAGAAAACACGCAGCAAGGGTAAAGAAGAAAAGCCCTCTATTCGGGCGCAGCTTAAAGCGGATAAGAAAAAGGTGCAGAAGAAAACCGCAAGACAGAAACCACAGAACTTGGAAAGGAGCTGACGCATGGGAAAATTGAGCAAATTTGATGATGTGGACGTGTTTGCTTCCCTTAGTGCAATCTTGAAGCAGAACACAGGCTTTTATCAAAGCGATTTTGACATTGATAAAAGCATAATCACGCAGGCGGCGGCAAGCCCACAAAAAGAGGATAAAACCCTCTTGTGGCTCTGCCGCCCTATGGGAACACATTGCTTTCGAGAACGCGACGTGTTTCTAAAGGACACAGCACCTCACAATACTTGGCGGTTTTATAGGGAACAGACAAGCGACCGTATTCTTGCTTACGCAATCGAGCTGACAGGTACAGAACATGGGAAAGTCAAAGGTAATCTCTATGAGCTTGACTATGCAAGGCATTATGAGCGCGTCAAAGACAAGGAGCTTGCCGCCGATACGGTGCGTCTGATTTATGAACACGGTACACGGGATATACCCGCCGGACAGTATTTTGCAGGCAATCCCGATACGCTTTACGGAAAATTTGAACGCTTTGAAGCTATCCCCAACGACCCGGACGCGCTGCGATTTCTCTTGCAGGAGGAAAAGCACAGCCGGGAGCAGCTTGCGCCGGGGGACTTCAAAGCACATATCGCCGTTTTGCATGACGGGTTGATTGAAACGGAAGCGCGGCGCATTGTGGCAGAAATGAAGCGGCGCGATACGCCGAACAGTCCCAACAGGACACATTTCATGGTGGAGCTTTCCAACGCATTTATGCAGCTTGCGAACAGCAAAGATTTAGACCGCCTTTTTTCTATGCTGCCATATCAGACACTTTCCTTTTCCAAAATCGAGGGCAGACACGGGACGTATGCACTGATTGATAAAAACGAAAACAGAAATAAGGATATACGAAAGCCCCGTCCCTCTATCCGGGCGCAGCTTCAATCCGAAAAGGAAAAAGCTGTCCCGAAAAGAACAGCCAAAGTAAAAAAACACGATTTGGAGGTATGACTATGAAGCATTTTACCGTGGAAGAAACAAACCTTTTGAGTATTTACGCGGACAGCAGCAAACCGGCATTGCTTAAAAATATCCGCGCCGCGCTACCATACATGGACGCTGATTTGCGGGAACTTGCAGAAAGAACCATGCAGAAAGTAGGCGCACTGACCGAAGCGGAATATGCCGAGCTTGCCGTTTATGCCGCTGATGAAGTATGACCGGGAATAGGCGGCTGACACCGCCGCAAAGCCGCAGGGTAAATTCCCTTGCAAAAAAATCATGCTGCAACTGCGACAAAGGAAAATGTTTGTTGCTTGACGATGGCGAAGAATGTGTATGCCCGCAGCTTATTTCTTATTCGCTGCTCTGCAAATGGTTTCGGACAGCGGTGCTTCCTCTGGATAAGGAATTGTATGCGGAACTGTTGAAAGCCGAAGATATGCGACGTTGTACTGTATGCGGTGCTGCCTTTGCGTCAAGCTCCAACCATGCGAAATACTGCCCGGATTGCAGGAAGCGTATTACCCGGAAACAGACTGCCGAGCGTATGCGGAAAAGACGTGCCCTTATTACGCAATAGAGGAAAAAACAGCCTGCTTTACAGGGCGTTCCGGGCGCGTTTCCTGCATGGGTAAGGGATTGATACCTAACCCTGTAAAAATGGGGTTCTACTGCGTAACATACAATCAAAACTGCACCTACGAAAAGACGGGGCGCGGTGGCTATTCATTAGCTGCCGCGTCCCGTCTTTTTTCTTATCTCTTCCGTTCCTCATTAACAGCCGAAAAAATAGATTTCATAAATCGGGAGATAAATTCCAGATTTGCAGTTTGTGTATTCCCCTCATGGAAGTAACGCCATTCAGCAAATTTGTTGCTGTTCTGTGTTAAGTCATTCTGAAAATCTGTATCACAATATCCAGAAGTTGTTTTTTTCATTTCATCAATAGTACGCATTTTGATATTCTCTTGAATAGTATTATCTAACGCTGAAAACAATTCATCAAGTTTATGACCTCTTGTATTTTGAGGTAACATAGCTTTCAAAAAAAGTTCGCAAGCAAAAGAGCAATTAACGACCACTGATACAAACAAAGCGGCATCTAAAGTTGCCATTCCGTCTGCGCCCGTGCTTCCATTTTTCAAATTCATCATGCCTTGACGCATTTTTTTACTTAATATGTCATAGGTGTGCTGAAAAATAACACCATTATTCATTGCTAATTCATCATAAATCATTTTTATTTCCTCACTTTCTCCTACGATATATATTATTTTATCACACGAAATCAGAACTATCTACTTGCTATCCGCGTTCTGTTTCCTTTTCCTGTTCTGGTTCTTTATCCTGCCGCAAAATGCTGTCAATGTTGCGCTTGATAACATCATATTCCTTGACCTGTTTTTTCAACTTTCCATAGTCCGCATACAGAGTTTCTTTCTGTGCTTGGAGCTGTTCATATTCTGCTTGCAGCGCAGTAATGTTCGGGAGCTTTTTTATGCCTGCCGTTTGTAGTGCCTTTGCTGCCGCTTCATGGAGGATTATTGCCCGTTCATGGTCTGCCCGGTATCTGCCCTTATTATTGGCTTTGCGGTATGCGCCATAGGCAGGCTTTGTTTTCTGGTAGGTGGTAACATTCTTAATCAGCACCGCCATATCAGCAAGCCGTTTTTCGGCTGCCTTTAAGCTGTCCGCTGCCTGTTCGCTTGCAGCCGCGATTTCCGAGATTTTGGCGGTCAAATCGGCATACTGTTCAATCTTGTGTTCGGTGAGGAAATTCAGTGTTTTTGCCGCCTGTTTCAGATTATGAATTTTCGCCCATTGCTCATAGCCTTTGCTTTCCTGTGCCTTGATACAATTTTGAATATCAATCAACAGATTGATACCGCTGCGCTGTGACTTTGGAGTTTTGACGGTGCGCGTGCGCGTTCCGCTGATACGTTCCCGTAACGCTTCCTCTGTGTAATCTGCGCCGAGGGTTTTCAGACGGGTAAACCGTTCCTGCCCCGGAGCGCGGCAGGAAATATATTTTCCCGGTTTTATCTCATAGCCTGCCGCCTGTAACTGGGATAGTAATTCTTCAAAATTTGATACTTGTGGAATAAGTGCGTCCACCGCAATTTTAAGTTTGCCTTTCCAACTTGTCCCTGTCTTGTCAGCTTGATATTCCGCATAGCTTTTTCCTTTGCTGCCTTTCCCCGGAACGACCACAGACAGCCCATTTTCCCGGCATAGTCTGTCACTTATATTGCGTATGCCATAATAGCTGCGTTTGTTGGAATTGTACTTGTGGTAATCTACAAAATTTACCGCGCAAAAAATGATGTGGTTATGGATATGCCCCTTGTCAATATGCGTTGTTAAGACATACTCATGCTGTCCCTTTGTAACAGCGTCAGCAAGCTGCCGCCCGATTTCATGTGCCTTTTCATAATCGACTTCTCCCGGCGCAAAGGACTGTATCAAATGGTGGGCTAAATTGTTCCCCTTATCCAACGCCTGCGCTATGGTAAATTCAAACTCAATATCTGCCGTTTCATAGCTACACCCAAAAGAGGACACCAGTATTTTTTCGTCGGTTTTATCCGGGTTCTGGATATAGTCAAGGGCTTTGCTCAACGTGCTTTTAATAGGCTTAATCTTTGTAACCGCCATATCTCCGCAAGCACCCCCTTTATTTCTTCCATATCTTCTTGGTAGACGCTGCCCGTCGCATTGACACGCTTTGCAATCTGATTGATGTTGACACCGATTTTCTGTATCTCTGCGGTCATGGCTTTTATATCGGCATGGTCTACCTGTATGATGTAACCGTCAATGGCAATTTTCCGAAGATACGCCGCCATGTTCCGGGTAGGTATTAGTTTCATTTTTTCTGTAATCAAATCCCGTTCTTCCTCTGTCACATAGAATTTGATTTGTACGGTTCGTTTTCTGCCACTCATGCGCCTATCGCTCCTTTCCGTTCCGAGGGTTTGGGACACTTCCCAACAAGCAATTTTGCAGGGCAAAATACGGAAGTGGGTACTCACTTCCTATGCTTGCTATGAAAGTTTTATCCTCTGATACCTACTACAAAGGAACGCTCTATTTTGCCAAAGAGAGCAAAGAAAAAACGCTGCAATCCCGTAAAGACTGCAACGCTTCTTTCAGTCATATTCAGTTGTGTACGGACAGCTTATTTGTCCGAGTTTTCGATTTCCGCAACCTCTTTCGCCGTAGCAGTCACAATCCTTAATCCCTTATCGCTGATACTGTCAAGCAGAGTATCAAGCTGCCGCCGCTGCGTGGATTTTTCAGCGTCCCTATTCGGGAAAAAGAATTGGTCTACCGATATGTTATAGCGTGTCACAAGCTCATAAAAGATTTGCAGACTTGGTTGTTGTCCCTTATTTTCAATATTGGTAAGGTAACGCGGAGAAATATTCATTGCGTCGCTTACATCTTTGCGACTTTCCTTTCTCGCTGTCCGCGCCGCTTTTATCGCTTGTCCGAAAGCTGCGAAGTCATAAAGTGGTACAGGTCTTTTAGCCATAATTATTCACCCTGCTATATTGTATAGTTCCTAACTTTTTCAAGATACGTCTATACAATTCCCACTGCTGGCTTAAATAATTCATATTTATTTTATTGCTTCTGTTCGGCTGACCGTATATAATAATGGCAAAGGAATTTTTACGGGAGGATAGCAAAATGCTTGAATATATCTCTGCCCCAGAAGCAGCGAAAAAGTGGGGAATTTCTGAACGGCGCGTACAAAAGCTGTGCGAAGAAAATCGAATACCGGGTGTTGCAAAATTCAGTCGTATGTGGTTGATACCAAAGGACGCAGAAAAGCCGATTGACGGAAGAACAAAACACGGAAAGGAGCTACACCATGAATAAGGTCTTAATTATAGATGATGATAAGGAACTTTGTACGCTAATTAAACGGAGCGTGCTATCAGAAAATATAGAGGCTGATATTTGCAATACAGGAAAAGAGGGTTTGAAAAAATTAAAAGAAAAAGAGTATCAGCTTGTAATATTGGACGTTATGATGCCCGGTATGGACGGGTTTGAAACACTGGAAGAAATCAGAAAAGGAAACAGTTTACCAATTTTAATGTTTACCTCTAAAAATGACAGTGCTTCCAAAGTGCGCGGCTTACGCGCGGGAGCCGATGATTATTTGACAAAACCATTTGATATGGACGAATTGATAGCCCGCATAGTTTCTCTCATACGTCGCTACACCAGATTTAACGGGCAGGACGGTACACCACAGCAGCTTGATTTTGACGGTTTGAAAATAGACCTTGAAAACCGTTCCATTACAACAGTCAATGGAACATTTGAATTACCTCCAAAGGAGTTTGACTTGCTCTTATTCTGTGCGAAAAATCAAGGGAAAATTCTGACAAAGCAACGGATTTATGAGGAAGTCTGGGGCGAAGAATATTTTTATGATGATAGCAACATTATGGCGATTATCAGTCGGTTGCGAAAAAAGATAGAAGCAAATCCCGGTAGTCCGAAATATATTCAGACAATAAAAGGCATTGGCTACCGCTTCAATAAGGAGGTATGACCGAATATGGAATTAGTCATTGTTATATCCATACTGATTGCTGTTATTTCTGTCTTTGTTTCCTGTCTTACGATTAGACGAGTGAAAAGGCAAATTTCTGAAATGACGGACGCGCTTGCCGATATAAAAAATGGAAACGGAAACCGTCGTATTTTATCCGCAGCTAATGAGCTTGTCGCGCCGATTGCGTATGAAATCAATGAGATTGTTGTGTCTTATGAAAGTAGGCTTTCTACGTTCCACCAGACAGAGGAAACAAACCGACAGCTTATGACAAGTCTTTCACATGATGTGAGAACACCACTTACTACTTTGATAGGGTATCTGGACGCTGCACATAAAGGAATTGTTAGCGGGAAAGACCGTGATGATTATATAGAAACTGCCCGCCGGAAAGCGCATGACCTAAAAGAATACATAGATGTGCTTTTTGATTGGTTCAAGCTAAACTCTAATGAATTTGCAATAGAATTACAGACCGTAGAAGCTGCTGAACTGACACGGGATATACTGATTGATTGGATACCGATATTTGAAGATAAACAGATAGCGTACAATATTGATATTCCCGAAAAGCCCTTTCGGGTACGTCTTGATACGGACGAGTATATGCGGATATTGAACAATCTCATTCAAAATGTGATTTCTCACAGCCGCGCTGACAAAATAGAAATTGCTCTGACAAAGAAAAACCACAACATGGAAATTACGGTAACAGACAATGGCATTGGGATTGAAAAAGAGGATTTGAAACATATCTTTGAAAGGCTCTATAAATGTGACAAGGGACGGTCTGAAAAAGGTAGCGGTCTTGGTTTGTCTATCGTTCATCAGCTTGTGGAAAAGATGAACGGCACAATAACAGCAGAAAGTACGCAAGGAAGCGGAACAACATTCATTCTGCTTTTTCCTTTGGTTGGTTAAGGTTCTCCCGTCTTTATGGCGGGAGCCTTACTTATTTTTAGAAGTTTTTTATGAAAATGGCGGTTCATAAATGCAAGGTTAATGCAAGGTTCCGGCAAGGTTAATGCAAGATTGGCGTGATAAAATACCTTACAGAACAGGAGGTTTGAATATGGACACAAATTATATCATTGAAACAAAAAATCTGACAAAGCAGTACGGCTCGCAAAAAAGCGTGGCTGACTTAAATATCCATGTAAAACGAGGAAGAATTTACGGGCTGCTTGGAAGAAACGGAGCCGGAAAGACAACTACTATGAAAATGCTGCTTGGATTGACAAAGCCGACCTCTGGTGAAGTCAAAATATGGGGAAAGTCATTGCAGGGAAATGAAAAAAAGCTGCTTCCGCGTATCGGCAGTTTGATTGAGTCCCCCGGCTTTTACCCGAATTTGACCGCAACGGAAAATCTGCGTATTTTTGCTACTCTGCGGGGAGTACCGAATAGCCATGCAATCAAGGACGCTCTGGATTTAGTCGGACTTCCTTACAAGGATAAAAAGTTGTTTTCGCAATACTCTCTTGGCATGAAGCAGCGGTTGGCGATTGCCCTTGCAGTCATGCACGACCCGGAACTTTTAATTTTAGACGAGCCTATCAACGGGCTTGACCCTATCGGTATCGCAGAAGTGCGTTCCTTTATTCGTGAGCTTTGTGACGCAAGAGGGAAAACAATTTTAATTTCCAGTCATATCCTTTCAGAAATTTCTCTATTGGCTGATGATATTGGAATTATCGACCACGGAGCATTACTGGAAGAAGAAAGCCTTGCGGAACTGGAAGCAAAAAGCAGCAAGCATATCCGCTTTACTGTTTCCGATACCGCACAGGCGGCAAGACTTTTGGAACGTACTTTCCGTGAAAACAATTTCTCTATACAGGACGACCATAATTTACGCTTACATAATCTTGATTTACCTGTTGGGAAAATTGTAACCACTTTTGTAGAAAACGGATTGGAGGTATCAGAAGCCCATACATGTGAAGAAAGCCTTGAAGATTACTTCAAGCGGGTAACAGGGGGTGAGGGAATTGCTTAAACTGGTAAAATGTGAATTTTGGAAGTTAAAACGGAAAAAGTTTATTCCCTTGGTTATCCTATCAGCCTTTTTGTTTCCTGTTCCTCTGACTTACCTAATGACAACTCCGTCTATGATGGAACGATATACAGATAAGGCAGACGCATTTGACGGACTTTTTAATATGGTACTTGGGTATGGCATACAATTTCTGCTTCCCTGTATCATTGGTATCATTGCAGCTATGCTATTTTTTATGGAACGTGACAATGATACATTCAAAAATTTGCGGACTATTCCTGTAACCAGTACACAAATGGTGCTTGCTAAAGTGCTTGTACTGTTCTTATTTGGAGTTATCTTTTGTGTAGCGTCTACGATTGCAACAATTCTTTGCGGTTTTGGAACCTTAGAGGTTTACGGAATTGGATATAAATTATTTTTAGCGGTTGAAACAGGAATTTATATTACGGCGGGAACACTCCCCCTTATTGTTCTTGTTGTTTTTTTCAGCAAGACCTATGTATTTTCAATTCTGTTATGCGTTTTTTATAGCGTATTGAATATGAGTGCAACAGCATTGTTTGACGCACTTCCTCGGACTATATTATGGCTCTTACCTACGCCATTGACTACATTTTGGAGTGCCGGGGATATGGCAGCACACGGAATACAAATGGACTTGGAACAAATGAACGGACTTATTCCCTCAACATTTCAAGTTATATTGATACTTGGAATTATGGCGATTGTTTCATTTTCCTTGATTGACAGATTATACAAACAAAGGGGGGAATAAATATGGTTCGTATCGTAAAAACAGAATTTTACAAACTAAAAAGGTATCATATTCTTTGGGCTGGAGTTGCGCTTATGCTTCTCTCTGTTTTGCTGACATTGTTTACATCTATGGCAAATGACGGTTCTGTATGGGACTTTTCCTATCTTATAGAACAGGTTATCAAAAATAATATGTCCATGATTTTCCCTATGTGCATTAGCTTGATTGCCGGATATATGATTTCCCGTGAGCAAACAGATGATACATTGAAAAATATTTTAACAGTACCGATTTCTTTTAAGCGATTGTTGACTGGTAAATTGATTGTATGTGGCGTATTGTCCATTATCTTTGGTCTGATATGCAGCCTGTTTACCATTATAGCGGAATTACTCGTAGGATTTCCGGGCTTTCAAGTAACCTTAGCCCTAAAATCAATATTGCAAATAACCGCTGTTAATTTCTTTTTATATCTGGCGGTTCTTCCGATTATTGTAATTACCTGTCGCAAAGCGGGCAGCTTTTTAGTGGGTGTTATTATTGCCTTTGTTTATGGATATGGCGGTATGTTTGCCGCAGGAAATATGACTTTAGCAAATATCTATCCGATTACGGCAAGTCTTGGAATGGTAGGGTATCGCAATTACGATACCGCAGTTCACTGGAATATCATTGCTTGTATGTGTAGCCTTGCCTTTGTTGTTATCATTTCTGCCGTATTCATTCTTTGCACGAAAGAAACTGAACCCCAAAAGGCAAAGAAAAAAGCAAAAAAAGTAATAGCAAAGAAAGGGTGGTAAAAATTTTTATGAAGAAAATCGTTTTACCGTTGATACTAATTCTTTTCGGAACAACTATACTTTCCGGCTGTACCAAAGATGAAATTCTCAATCATTACAATAATGTTGTTCAGTCTGCGGGTTCCATAGAACTAACAGGAAATTCGTCTTTACAGGGTAAGAAAGATAATGGAATTGACGATTATACAGGAACCTATCAAGCTGACTATAAAGCCTATACAGGAACAGAGTATTTGTTTGGAGGAACCTCAATAAAAAGGGAAGCCGGAAAAAACATAGCTGTAACTTGCACATTGGAAGCGACAAGTGGTACTGCAAAAGTATTTTGGATTTCGGGAGCTGATGAAGCTGTAACTTTACTTGAAACAACAGGAACATATAACGATACTATTACGCTTCCTGACGGTGGAAATTATATAGGGATTGAATGTGAAGATTTTACCGGAAATATAGAAATGAACATCGAATAACATTCTGCCGGACGACGGCAAAAGAAAAAAAGCCGTCGTAGAGCAGACATATTTTCACGCGCTTATGAAGCGGCGGCTTTGATTTTCAGAGCCGCCGTTTCTTTGCGCTTGCACAAACCTATGACGACTTGCAGGGACACGGTAGCCGATTGGAGGTTAATTTACCGTGTCCATTTTGGTTATTCATAGTACCCATGAGTTACATCAATTAAAAAAAGCGTAGCTCCCCCTCCGGGTAATTCCGGCTATGAATATGAACTGACAATTCAATATATTAGCTTTGCTATTTCCTATGCGTTTGTCCGCGTTCTGCGGGCAGGCGCATTTTGTCGTTTTGGAGAAAAATTTTCAAATTTTTTCTCTGAATGTTTGGCACATTCCCCGCGCCATTTGTTGAGGGGTTACGAAAGGGGAAATCATCACCCGCTTTCGCGGTTGCGAAAGGAGGTGATACCATGAATGAACCTAATCGTACCCAGTGGCAAATCCGATGTGCTTTTAACGGGTTTTGCAAGCGGACGTTGAAAAATGAAGCTATCAACGCCCACGGGGAAATCAAAAGGCGGCAGATACAAGAAGTTTCGTTTTCTGACCTAACTCCGCAAGAGGAAAATCAGCTTTACACCTACGACACTTACTTTGAACATGATGAAGCTGAAAAATCCTTTTGTGTGGCAGGCAAGGAAATAACTGCGAAGCTGCTTGCCGAAGCCCTGCACAGCTTGCCGGACGACAAACGAGAAGCCGTATTGCTGTACTACTTTTTTGAAATGAACGACGCGGAAATTGCAAAGCTCCGTGATGTTCCGAGAAGCACAATACAGTATCGGCGTACAAGCTCTTTTGAACTGTTAAAACGCTATTTGGAGGAACGCGCCTATGACTGCACATAATGGTAACACCGAACAGGACGAACGCGGCTTGTTACCGTACCCGGTAATCATAGCCGCAACAAAGGGCGACCCGGAAGCTATGAAGATTGTCGTACAGCATTACGAAAGCTACATAGCGTCCCTGTCTATGCGGAAGCTCATTGACGAGCGCGGTAATACCTACTACGGCATAGACGAGGACATACGCGACCGTTTACGGTCAAAGCTCATGCGGGCTGTCCTTTCATTCAAGGTATAAGGTAGACCCGGCAGCGTTCCCCCTTTCCGCTGCCTATCTCTATCCTGCCTTTTTGTTCCTTGACAAAGAAAGCGACGCAAGATAACGGCGACGCAGCATAGGGCAAATCAGATACGTTCCTCTTACGCCGAGCCATACGGCGGGTGCGCCATGACTTCCCCACAGGGAATGAGCGACCAACACCGCACCGTGAAATAAGTGTAGCAGCTTATGGGCGACGACACGCAAGATACATAATGATACTCCCTTATAGCCATAGTCCGAGCGTTCAAAGCGTCGCAGGCAATGGATAGGGCTGCGCGAGAACCGCGCAGGGGTGAAACTCCCGTGAGATTGCAGCTAACAATCGTCTGATTAAAGCTCTTTTTTATAAAAATTTGAAAGGGGAAAAATCCTATGAATGATAAAGAACGAAACACCCCTTGCAATTTGCAATATAAAGGAGTGTCAATCAATGGCAGCGAAGAAAATGAGTTGCCGTTATGTATGGAAAACAAGGTGCGTGTACCTATCCACCTTAAACTGACATTAACAATAAAAGAAGCTGCGGAGTACAGCAATATCGGTATAAATAAAATAGACGCTCTGTTAAAGCAACCTAATTGCCCGTTTGTACTTTTTGTAGGAACACGGAAGTTAGTAAAGCGACGTGAATTTGAAGAATATATCCGACGAGAGTTAATTATATAGAACTTCTACCAACAACCGCTACAAAAAATTCCTGTTGAGATTGAAAAAGCAGAGTCCTTATGCTATAATATATAGTTGCGTTGGACTCTTTTTTTGAGATAAGAAAGGAGTCCGATAAATGGGCAAAAATCTAAAAGGTAAAGAGTGCGGCAAAGGCATTTACCAAAGAAAGGACGGTTTATACTCCGCAAGATACTACGCAAAAAACGGCAAACGTAAAGAGAAATACTTTGAAACATTGCCGGAAGCGAAAAACTGGCTTGCTGACGCCAGATATGAAGAACGGCATAATCTTATTGTCACTTCTCCCGATATGACAGTAGATAAGTGGTTTGAGTACTGGATTGAAAATATTGTTTGCGACCTTGCACCGAACACAAAACGGAATTATCAAGAACGCTACAAATGGAATATTCAGCCAGTAATCGGGGCTATGTGTATAGCTGATGTAAAGCCTATGCACTGTAAAGCTGTTCTTAACCGAATGGAAACCACCTATGCAGGCTCAACCATTCGGCAGGCTTATATCACAATGGGAACCATGTTAAAATCAGCAGTTATGAATGACATTATCGCCAAACACCCTATGAACGGTGTACGCTATACGAAACCTGTTCGGGCGGTAGACGATATAAAATACTTGACTGTTGATGAACAAGAGAAATTTCTTGAAGCAGCGGCGCGGTCACATAATTACCGACAATATGCGTTGCTCTTGGAAACAGGATTGAGAACGGCAGAATTGATTGGTTTAACATGGGACTCTATTGATTGGAAAAAGCGCACGTTGACTGTCAGCAAGAGTTTAGAGTATCGGCACAGTCAAGGGTATTGGCGAGCAGGACCACCTAAGACACAGAAAAGTTATCGCACCATTCCGCTTACTGACAAAGCATATTCTATTCTTAAAAGCTGTTATGATGAAAAGGACAGCCGGAAAAAGTCTGAAACGCTATCGCAGATTTTAGAGTATATCGACAGCAGGACAGGCGAAAAGAAATGTCTTATTATGCACGATTTAGTGTTTGTCAACTGGCGTACTGGTGAACCTGCAAAAAACAGTTCTTATGACACACACTTATATAAATTGTGTGATGAAGCGGGTATCAAACGCTTTTGTATGCACGCCTTACGACATACTTATGCTACACGCGCGATTGAGCGCGGCGTACAGCCTAAAGTGCTGCAACAGCTATTAGGACACGCAAGCATTAAAACAACTATGGACAGATATGTCCATGTTACGGACGAGTCACTGGTAAATGCAATACGCCAATTTCAACAGGCTACGCCGCCAGTTACAAAAAAAGGGCGTAAAAAGGGCGTACAAGAAATCTAAAGAAAGGCGAAAACCCCGATAAATCAAGGGTTTTCGGACAGGTAAAGATAAAGATGAAATTAGGAATCGTCGGACTTCCCAATGTAGGAAAAAGCACATTATTTAATTCACTGACAAAAGCCGGAGCACTTGCAGCAAATTATCCATTTGCTACGATCGATCCAAACGTAGGAGTTGTACCGGTGCCGGATGATAGAATTGAAAAACTCGGTGAAATGTACAACACGAAAAAAGTGACACATGCAGTCATTGAATTTGTGGATATTGCAGGACTTGTAAAAGGAGCAAGTAAAGGAGAGGGACTTGGAAACCAGTTCCTTTCAAATATCAGGGAAGTAGATGCGATCGTTCATGTGGTACGTTGTTTTGAAGATACAAATGTAATTCATGTGGATGGAAATATCGGACCGGCAAGAGATATTGAAACGATCAACTTAGAACTGATCTTTTCAGATATCGAGATCTTAGACCGAAGAATCGCAAAAGTAGCAAAACAGGCAAGAATGGATAAGACACTTGCAAAAGAGTTAGAACAGTTAGAGGCGATCAAAGCACATCTAGAAGAAGGAAAAATGGCACGTACCTTTGAAGTGCCGGATGATGAAGATCTACAGGCATGGTTTGAAAGCTATAACCTGCTGACAGCAAAGAAAACGATTTATGCAGCTAATGTTGCAGAAGACGATTTAGCAGACGATGGAGCATCGAATGAATATGTTGCGCAGGTGAGAAAATTAGCAGCAGAAGAAGGCTCTATGGTATTTGTTGTTTCTGCAAAATTAGAGGAAGAACTTTCCGAATTAGATGATGAAGAAAAAGCTATGTTCTTAAGTGATCTTGGAGTAGAATCATCAGGTCTTGATAAATTAGTAGCTGCCAGCTACGATCTTTTAGGACTGATCTCTTTCCTTACAGCAGGAGAAGATGAGTGTCGTGCATGGACGATCAAAAAAGGAACAAAGGCTCCACAGGCGGCAGGAAAGATACATACCGATTTTGAAAGAGGATTCATTCGTGCAGAAGTTGTCAATTATCAGGATCTTTTAGACTGTGGAAGTCTTTCAGCAGCAAAAGAAAAAGGAATTGTAGGGCTTGAGGGAAAAGATTATGTTGTGAAAGATGGAGATGTAATTTTGTTCCGCTTTAATGTTTAATCGTAAGAAGTATCGTAACGAAGAAAATGTTTTATTGTAAAAAAGCAGTTGCATGAATAGTAAGACGGCAGTCTGAATAGAATGAAAAAAAGACAGAAAAAAGGGCTGCCAATGCGATTATGTGAACTTCAGGAGAAGGAAGTTATCAATGTATGTGACTGTAAATGTCTTGGAAATGTCATAGATTTAGAATTTGATGAGCAGTCGGGCTGTATACGGGCAATCATCGTGCCCGGACCTTGTAAAGTCTTTGGTTTATTCGGACATGAGTTTGAATTATGTATACCATGGAAATGTATCGTCCGCATAGGCTCTGATATTATACTTGTGGAAATAAAGGAAGAAGATGTAAGGAAAAAACTATAGGAGGGTTTTTATGAAGTGTCCATATTGCAGCAGTGATAACACAAGAGTCATTGATTCAAGACCGGCAGATGATAATAATTCTATCCGCCGCAGACGTTTGTGTGATGTTTGTGGAAAACGTTTTACGACCTATGAAAAAGTAGAAACGATTCCACTGATCGTTATTAAAAAAGATAATAACAGAGAACAGTATGACCGTTCTAAAATTGAAGCAGGTATTCTGCGTGCCTGCCATAAACGTCCGGTTTCTGCAAATCAGATCGATGCATTAGTTGATGAGATTGAAACAGAGATATTCAATCGTGAAGAAAAAGAGATTGCAAGTTCTGAGATCGGAGAGATCGTCATGGACAAGCTGAAGGATTTAGAAGCAGTTGCTTATGTACGTTTTGCATCGGTATATCGGGAATTTAAAGACATCAATACATTTATGGATGAATTGAAAAAAATTTTAGATAAATAGGAAGAATTACTAAAGTTTTTTGATACAAAACCGATATTTATAACAGAATTTATAAAAAAATTTAGTAGATCGTGTAAAACAATGGGATGAAGGCAGGAAACGCATATGAATATTTCGGGTATTCGACCATATGAGGGATTTTATGAATATAGTCCGGTAAATGATGATAAAGTCAAAGAACAGTCATCGGAACTTCTTACCGGATCATCAGTACAACAGCAGAATACGAAAGATCAGCCATCTGTAGAACAGAATTATACATCATATGATTATGCACAGAAGTTTGAACCGGGAATTACTTATGATATGAAAGGTGCGGACAGTGAACTTGCAAGTCTTGATGTAGAACAGGCGATCAGCCTGATGAAAAAAGATCAGGTGATCCAGCAGTATCAGTTTTTTGTAGGTGAGGGAGCAGCACAGAAGAAATTAGAAAGCAGTAATTTGTCTGCACGAGAAGTAGAGAATTTTTCGATTTAATTTACATAATTAACAAAACTGTCGCAGAAAAGCGGCAGTTTTTTTGAGAGGAGTTTGTATGGGACATTTTTTATATCCAGATGAATATATGCCATCCACATACCAGATCGATTTTGATAAATTATATGAACAGGGTTACCGCGGATTGATCTTTGATATCGATAATACATTAGTGCCCCATGGAGCACCGGCAGATGATCGGGCGATCCGGTTGTTCGCACATTTAAAAGAACTGGGATTTCAATGCGTACTGTTGTCAAACAACAAAGAGATACGTGTGAAAATGTTTAATGAGAAGATCGGTGTGGATTATATCTATAAAGCGAAAAAGCCGAAACCGGCAAATTACCGGCTTGCAATGGAACGTATGCATACTGACTGTAAGAATACATTATTTGTTGGTGATCAGATATTTACAGATGTCTGTGGAGCTAATTTAGCAGGCATCCGCACGATCTTAGTACAGCCGATCGATCCAAAAGAGGAGATTCAGATTGTGTTAAAGAGGTATCTTGAGAAGATCGTGCTGTTTTTCTATTTGAGGAAGCATGGTAAATCGTAACAGTTTGTTCATAGCATTTGTAAAACACATGGCTTTCACATATGTTTATGCTTGAATTGTCACAGCAAAATTGACAAATAGTTCCAGTCTATGTACAATAAAACATAGAAAAAATGTAATTATATGGTACTTTATAATTACAAAAACAAAATGAAAACGGAGGTTTTTATGAAGATCGCAATGGGCAATGACCATGCTGCAGTAGACTTAAAAATGCAGATTATGGAGTACGTGAAAGAACTAGGACATGAAGTCATCAATTTTGGAACAGATACCAAAGAAAGATGCAATTATCCGGAATACGGAGAAAAAGTAGCAAGAGCAGTTGCAAAAGGAGAAGCAGACTGCGGCATACTGATCTGTGGAACCGGTGTTGGAATCTCGATCGCAGCGAATAAAGTTAAAGGAATCCGGGCAGCCGTTTGTTCCGATACGGCGACAGCAAGACTGGTAAAACAGCACAATAATGCGAATATCCTTGCATTTGGAGAACGTATTGTGGGTGTGGAATTGGCAAAAGACATTGTAAAAGCATACTTAGATGCAGAATTTCTTGGTGGCAGACATGCAGAGCGGATAGCCATGATTTCTGACATTGAGGAGCGAAATTTTTAACATTAGATAAAAAAAGGTTGAAATATCAGTACTTTTATTATAAAATTGTACAAGTGGGCACAGTCCTAAACGTATTAAGGAGGAAAATTTATGATTTCAGCAGGAGATTTTAGAAATGGTATTACCATTGAATTAGAAGGTAATATCTACCAGATCATCGAATTTCAGCACGTTAAACCGGGAAAAGGTGCAGCGTTTGTTAGAACAAAGTTAAAGAACATTAAAAGTGGTGGTGTCGTAGAAAAGACTTTCCGTCCTACCGAGAAATGCCCACAGGCACGTATCGATAGAAAAGACTACCAGTATTTATATGCAGATGGAGATTTATATTACTTCATGGACGTTGAAACATACGATCAGATCGCATTAAGCAAAGAAGATATCGGTGATGCGTTAAAATTCGTAAAAGAAAACGAAATGGTTAAAGTATGTTCTCATAACGGAAATGTATTTGCAGTAGAACCACCTTTATTTGTAGAATTACAGATCACAGATACAGAGCCGGGATTCAAAGGCGATACAGCAACAGGTGCAACAAAACCTGCAGTTGTAGAAACAGGTGCTACCGTATATGTTCCATTATTCGTTGAGCAGGACGATGTGATCAAGATCGATACCAGAACAGGTGAGTATTTATCCAGAGTATAAAATATAGCAGACTTCACAGAATTGTGAAGTCTGTTTTTATATCATAGGATTCGGGTGTCGAAAGGTGGCTCACGACTTAGTGACTGGCCAATTGCACAAAGCCGAGTCTG
The DNA here is from genome assembly GCF_014287635.1 of Roseburia zhanii. Classification (GTDB taxonomy): domain Bacteria; phylum Bacillota; class Clostridia; order Lachnospirales; family Lachnospiraceae; genus Roseburia_B; species Roseburia_B zhanii. Next base: position 43,551 of record NZ_JACOPH010000013.1, read on the forward strand.
TTTTGTTCCGTTGTACGAAAATAAGAAAATCTAAGTCTGCCTGAATTAGGTTGCGACAAAGTGACGTGTACGTCTTAAACGCCCCGTCCATGGGGCATTAAGACTTTTGCTGCCGTCCATGGCAGCAAAACACTATATATTAACAGGCAGACTAAGATTTGCTAATTTTCTTCCAAAGTCACAAAAACAGACTCGGCTTTGTACAATTTGCCAATCAAAATACTTGAAGCCACCTTTGCACTATAAAACCAGCCTTCGTTTCCACAAGATAAAAACCGAAAGCCCTGCCGTTAAGATCTGGCTTGCCAACATTCCCATCAGATACGCATCAAGTCCGTAAATTGGAATCAGGACATAGACAAAACAGATCCTGATAAAACTGCCGAGCAGATTTAATAAAAACGGATAGACCGGCATACCGAGTCCATGCAGGATACTTGAAAGAATGGACGATAGGAACAGAAACGGGCAGATAAAACTTAACATACAGATAAATTTTCCGGCAAGTGCGTTGCCAAATAGAACATCCCCAATCCATTTTCCAAAGATTAAAAAACCAAAGGTACATAGAGAACCTAAAAGCAGACTGCCGAAAATTGTAAGCCGTATGCTTTTTTTGATGCGGTCAGTATCGTTACGGCTGTCTGCTTCCGAAATTTCAGGCAAAACCATGACAGAGATTGAATTCGTCAGTACCGTAGGAAAGAAAATGATAGAAAGTGCCATTCCGGTCAGGATGCCGTAAATACTTAAAGCATCTGTATGGGAATATCCATAAAGGCACAGACGGGAAGGAATCAGTATGGATTCAAAACTGGCAAATAACGTAAGAGCCAGCCGGTTCGCACTAAGCGGCAGGGAATAAGTGATCAGTTTTCCAAACGGGGCTTTTACGGAAGCCGTTGTTTTGGGTGCAGATGTATCTTTCGACAGTAAAAGAGCTGTCAGACAGAACAAAGAAGCCGCAGCTTCTCCGGCAGCCAATCCCCAGACAGCAATCGAAGCATCAATCGTCTGATGTGCTTCACAACGGATCTTATAGATCAAAAATACAAATCCCACCCGCATCAGTTGTTCGATAAAAGAGGAAAAAGCAGGAACGCCTGCTTTTTTTTTGCCATAATAATACCCATGAATACAGGAATGGAGCGAAGCAAGCGGGATCGAGAGGGCAAGGATAGGAATAAGTGACGCACATCGTGGTTCTAATAAGATATGTTCTGCGATAAAATCGGCATATTTTGTCAGAATACCCATGAAAATTGCGGATAAGGATAACGATATGATCAGGCAGGCACGTAAAAGCTGCTTAGGAGCAGAAGGATTGTCTGTCTGGTATTCTGCAATATATTTGGACAAGGCGGTGTTAAGACCGGAAACAGTGATTGAAAAACAGATCGTAGAAATTGGAAAAATAAGCTGATAGATACCTAGTCCTTCTGCACCGATTACTCTCGAGAGGAATATTCTATAGAAGAAACCTATGATTTTGCCAAGGATACCAGCAGAGGTAAGAAGCAAAGTACCAAAAACAACAGGATTTTTTAATTTATTATATATCTGCACGAAGTCACCATCGAAATCGGGGTTTTTGTATTATATGAGAAATGGAGTGGAAAAATGAGTAAGATGATTTATTTAGACCATGCAGCTACGACAAAGACTCTGCCCGAAGTCGCAGAGGCTATGGAACCCTATCAGGATATTTTTTATGGAAATCCATCAACGATCTATGAGTTTGGAGAAAAAAGCAAAGTCGCCATTGAACATGCCAGAAGTGTGATCGCAAAGACGATCCATGCAAAACCGGAGGAAATATTTTTTACATCAGGCGGAAGCGAATCGGATAACTGGGCATTAAAAGAGGCGGTACATCTTTATGAAAGGACACATCAGGGGGAGAAGGGATATATCCTTACCACACCGGTAGAACATCATGCTATTTTACATACCTGTAGGGAATTAGAAGAAATGGGGTGTAAGATCTCTTATCTTCCGGTAGATGAAAGCGGGCGTGTCATCGTCGGAGAAGCAGAAACTTATATGTCGGAACATACAGCTTTAGTATCTGTGATGTATGCGAACAATGAAATTGGAACGATCGAGCCGGTAAAAGAATTAGGATATATTGCAGGAAAACGTCATCTGCTCTTTCATACAGATGCAGTGCAGGCATATGGACATATACCGATCCATGTGCAGCATGACCACATAGATATGCTGAGTGCAAGTGCCCATAAATTCGGAGGACCAAAAGGAGTAGGTTTTTTATATATCAGAAGTGATATTGATCTGCCATCTTTCATTCAGGGTGGAGCACAGGAAAGCAACCACAGGGCAGGAACAGAAAATGTACCAGGAATCGTAGGAATGGGAAAAGCGGCAGAATTAGCACACATGAGAATGCAGATGGAAAACCGTAAGATCAAATATCTGCGTGACTATCTGATGCACCGGATCTTAAATGAGATACCGGATGTGATCGTAACCGGAAACCGGAAATTCCGCTTGTCAAATAATGCGAGTTTCTGTTTTAAAGGAATTACAGGAGAAGCCGCAGCAATTTTATTAGACACACAAGGGATCTGCGTATCGTCCGGTTCTGCCTGTTCAACAGGAAGTGCAGAAAGTTCACATGTGCTTACAGCGATCGGAGTTGAAGAGGACTGGGCAGATGGAGCATTGCGTTTTACGCTTGGGGCAGAAAATACGAAAGAAGAAATAGAATATACGATCGAACGGTTAAAGATGGTCATTTCTGATATGCGGTGACTTGACGAATGAAAAAAGAGCCGTTACACTAGAATAGAATATCAGAAGAATAAAGGCAGCTTAGGACAAATGAAAAAAGCTGCTAACATAGTATAGATGGAGCATAAGAATAAAATGGATAAAAAGAAAGTAGTGGTAGGTATGTCTGGCGGAGTCGATTCTTCCGTTGCGGCATATCTTTTAAAAGAACAGGGATATGATGTGGTAGGCGTAAATATGCGTCTGTGGCAGGAAGATGAAAACAGAGAAGAAACCGGAAAAGAATGTTGTTCCTTAAGTGCGGCAGAAGATGCAAGGAGAGTAGCAGATCAGATCGGAATCCCATTTTATGTGATGAATTTTGCAGATGATTTTAAAAAAGATGTCGTTGATTACTTTGTGGCAGAGTATTTAAAGGGAAGAACGCCAAATCCTTGTATTGCCTGCAACCGATATGTCAAATGGGAGGCTTTGTTAAACCGGAGCTTAGAGATCGGGGCAGATTATATTGCAACCGGACATTATGCAAGGATACGGAAATTAGAAAACGGAAGATATGCGATCGCAAATTCAGTTACCACAGCGAAAGACCAGACCTACGCATTATATAATCTGACACAGGAGCAGTTATCACGCACACTGATGCCGGTTGGTGAATATACGAAAGATGAGATCCGTGCCATTGCAGAAAAAATAGGACTTCGTGTAGCAAAAAAACCAGACAGTCAGGAGATCTGTTTTATACCGGATCACGATTATGCCGGATTTATTGACCGTATGGAGCCGGGGAAAATCAAAGGCTGTGGGAATTTCGTGACAGCTAAAGGCGAGGTTTTAGGAACACATCAGGGTATCACACATTATACCATCGGGCAGCGGAAGGGGTTAAATCTTGCAATGGGAAGACCTGTTTTTGTAACAGAAATACGTCCGGATACGAATGAAGTCGTGATCGGAGAAGCAGAAGATGTTTTCCGGAAGGAATTTTTTGCAGACCATATGAATTATATGGGAGTACCGGAGATCAAAGATGGTATGCGTTTTCTGACTAAAATAAGATATGCACATAAAGGGGCAATGGCAACACTTTACAGAGAAGATGCGGATAAAGTGCGTTTTGTATTTGATGAACCGCAGCGTGCCATCACACCTGGACAGGCAGTCTGCTTTTATGAAGATGGATATATCGCAGGCGGAGGTATTATTTTGTGATGCTGTAACTAAGAGGATTCCTTTTGTTTAAAATTTGAGATACAGGTAATACTGTTAAATATATTCTTGAAATTTTTCGTTTAGAAGATTCCGAGAATACATAAAAAACAGGAGGCATCTTATGAAAACATTTGAGTATACGATCACAGATGAGGTAGGAATCCATGCAAGACCGGCAGGTCTGCTCGTAAAAGAATGTAAGGAGCTTGCATCATCTGTCACATTGACCAGCAATGGAAAAAGTGCAGATGCGAAAAAACTGATGGCACTTTTGGCATTAGGTGTCAAAAAAGGAGATACCGTAAAAGTTGAGATTTCCGGTACAGATGAAGAACAGGCGGCAGAAAAAATAGAAGCATTTTTTCAAAACAGTTTATAGATACAAAGAAGGGATATTGCAGCATGGAAAGACAAAGCGGAAAAAAGATATTCGGTGGAATTGCGATCGGCAATATACTTTTTTATACAAAGCAGTCCAATCAGGTTGTGCGCAGAAAAATAGAAGATACCGATGCAGAGATCAAAAGGTATGAAGCGGCAAAAAAAGAAGCCATCCGGCAGTTAGAAGAATTAGCGGAAATGGCGGTAAAAGAAGTCGGTGAAGTCAATGCGCAGATCTTTGAAGTACATGCGATGATGTTAGAAGACGGAGATTACAATGAATCTGTCCATAACTATATTACTTCCCAGAAGGTGAATGCAGAGTATGCGGTTGCATCCACAGGGGATAATTTCGCTTCTGTTTTTGCAAATATGGAAGATGAATATTTTAAAGCACGTTCTGCAGATATGAAAGATATTTCAGAACGTGTCATTGCTGTGTTAAGTGGCAGAAAGGCGGAAAGTGAACTGCCAGATGAGCCGGTGATCATAGCAGCAGAGGATTTAGCACCCAGCGAAACCGTACAGATGGATAAATCAAGAGTGCTTGCATTTGTAACAGAACTTGGTTCAGCAAATTCGCATACGGCAATTCTTGCCCGCACCATGGGGATTCCGGCAGTGACCGGTGTTAAGATCAAAGAAAGCTGGAATGGAAAACTGGCAATCGTGGACGGATATCAGGGCGAATTGATCGTAGAGCCGGATAAGGCTGTTTTAGAAGAATATCAAAAGCTGCAAAAGCAGGACAAAGAACAGAAAGAACTGTTACAGACCCTAAAAGGAAAAGAGAATGTGACGCTAAGCGGTCAGAAGATAAAACTGTATGCAAATATCGGAAATATTGCAGATTTAGCAGCCGTTTTGCAGAATGATGCAGGCGGAATCGGACTTTTCAGAAGTGAATTTTTGTATTTAGAAAAAGATACATTCCCGACAGAAGAAGAACAGTTTTCAGTTTACCGTCAGGTAGCAGAAACAATGGCAGGCAAGCCGGTGATCATTCGTACATTAGATATCGGAGCCGATAAGCAGGCAGATTATTTTCATTTAGAACCCGAAGAAAATCCGGCAATGGGCTATCGTGCGATCAGGATATGTCTGACGAGAAAAGACATTTTTAAAACACAGCTTCGTGCGATCTATCGTGCCAGCAGTTATGGATCAATAGCCGTCATGTATCCGATGATCACTTCTGTACAGGAAGTAAAAGAAATCAAAGAAGTGGCAGAAGAAGTAAAAGCGGAGTTAGATGCTGACCATATTCCGTATAAAAATATCGAACAGGGCATTATGGTCGAAACACCGGCAGCAGCGGTGCTTAGTGACCTGTTAGCAGAAGAAGTGGATTTTTTCAGTATCGGAACGAACGATCTGACACAGTATACATTAGCGATTGACCGTCAGAATACGAATCTTGACAAATTTTATGATCCACATTCTCCCGCAGTTTTAAGACTGATCGAGCTGATCGTCAAAAATGCACATCAGGCAGGTATCTGGGTGGGTATCTGTGGGGAACTTGGGGCAGATATGACATTGACGAAACAGTTTTTACAGATGGGAGTAGACGAATTGTCGGTAGCAGCCGGCTGTATTCTCCCGATACGAAAGATCATACGGGAAACCAAATAGAAAAGCAGGAATAATTTATGGGAAAGATAATATTTTTTGATATAGATGGTACATTAGTCGGTTTTAAAGGAGATATCTTAGACTCGACGAGAGAAGCATTGCAGGCGGCAAAGCGGAACGGACATAAGATACTTTTATGTACGGGCAGAAGTAAGAATCAGATTTATCCATGGCTGTTAGAAGAAGGATTCCAAGGCATTGTTGCGGCAGCAGGAGCATATGTGGAATGTGATGGAAAAATAATCTATCACCATACGATGCAAAAAGAAGACGTACAGAAAGCAGTTTCATATTTACGGAAATGGCAGGCACCGTATGGATTCCAGTCTGCAACGGGGACAATCGTACATGCAGACCAGAAAGATGCAATGCAGAGGGTATTTATGGATATGGGCATTGATATAGAGAAGATTGAACAGATTTTTTCAGGCCTGTTGGTGGAAAATGGAGAAGATTTTTATGACAGGGTGGAAAAAATGATGTATTATCACTGTCCGAAAATCGTTTCGGAAGTGCAGAAGGTTTTAGCACCGGATATGGATGTTACGGTGACAAGTTTTGAAGAACCGGACGAATGTAGTGGCGAGATCACGACTGCCGGTGTGAATAAAGCAACAGGAATGCAGAAAGCTGTGGAATACTTTGGACTGACAAGAGAAGATACGGTGGCTTTTGGAGACGGACCTAATGATATGGAAATGTTACAGTATGCAAAGATTGGTGTTGCCATGGGCAATGCTGTTTTGGAATTAAAACAACATGCCTACATGGTAACAGATGATATCGGATATGCGGGAGTTGCACATGCCATGTTGAAATTAGGATTGATCTGATACAGGGATCGATCTGCTGTCAAGCAGCTTTTTTGTATCAGATTGGATAAAATGCCGGTTTCCGGTTTTTAAATACGGTATAATATGCAAAACCGGCATCATCTAAAATATCATGGATACGGTAATAGTCATAGGCAACATGCTCCGGTGCATGGGCATCCGCACCAAGCGTTAAGATCTCTCCGCCAAGAGAATGGTAGCGTTTTAAGATATCCTCTGTTGGATTCGGGTGTGAAAGCCCGTATTTAAAACCTGCCATGTTCAGTTCAATTCCTTTTCCCTTTGCGATCAGAGTGCGAAGGATCTCATCGATCACATCTTTATATTTTTCATAGGAATAATTCGCATTTTTATTCGGACCATAGCGTACAACGTAGTCAATGTGTCCGTATACATCAAAATTGTCAAAGACAGCGAGATTTTCCAAAATAGATTCAAAATATTCAAGATATGCCGCGTCTTCCGTTTTTCCTTCATAAAATTCAGCATAATAAGGATCGATACCATGTACCACATGGGAAGAACCGATCACAAAATCAAACTCTCCTTTGGTTAAAAAATCATTGTAATAGGCTTTTAAATGTGGCTGCAGACCGAGTTCCACACCAATATTTATGGCAAGTTTGTCTTTATATTTCTGCTGTAGTGGTTTTAAAACCTGAAAATACTCTGCCGGATCAAAATGAAACGGAGTAGGGCCGGGATAGTCGTGGTCGATATGGTCGGTAAAGCAGATCCCGTCAAGCTGCTTCTCAATAGAAGCTGAAATCATATCTTCCGGCAGGGCTGTGCTGTCGCCGGAAAAATTACAATGCATGTGAGTGTCCCAGTACATAACGCATGACCTCCTTTCTGTATATGGTAAAATCCCATTCTTAAGTATCCGGACATGAGTATAGCATATCTTTTCCCTGAAAGAAAGAGAGAACGGTATGTCAGTAAACAGTAACCGGATATCTGCATATGAATAGTATGGTTTGCACAGTATTTATGAAAAATCGACAAAATATTTTGTTACTATTATGAAAATGGTGAAAATTTTAACAAACTAAAGGATAAGGCTTGTTTTTTTAGAAGAAATTAGTTAAAATAAAAACAGGTTGGGTGCATAGCCCAAGTAAAATTTATTTTTTAAAATTTCTAGGAGGAATTAAGACATGGCAGTAAGAGTAGCAATCAATGGATTCGGCCGTATCGGTCGTCTTGCATTCAGACAGATGTTCGGTGCAGAAGGATATGAAGTAGTAGCAATCAACGATTTAACAAGCCCTAAAATGTTAGCACACTTGTTAAAATATGATTCTTCTCAGGGTAAATATGAATTAGCAGACAAGGTATCTGCTGGAGAAGATTCTATCACAGTTGATGGAAAAGAAATCAAGATCTATGCATTCCCAGATGCAAACAACTGTCCTTGGGGCGAATTAAAAGTTGACGTTGTATTAGAGTGCTCCGGATTCTACACAAGCAAAGAAAAAGCACAGGCTCATATCAATGCAGGAGCTCGTAAAGTTGTTATTTCTGCTCCAGCAGGAAATGACCTTCCTACTATCGTATACAACACAAACCACGAAACATTAAAAGCTTCTGATACAATCATTTCAGCAGCTTCCTGTACAACAAACTGTTTAGCACCTATGGCTGATGCATTAAACAAATATGCACCAATCCAGTCTGGTATCATGGTAACAATCCATGCTTACACAGGAGATCAGATGACTCTTGACGGACCACAGAGAAAAGGTGATTTAAGAAGATCCCGTGCAGCAGCAGTTAATATCGTTCCTAACAGCACAGGTGCTGCAAAAGCTATCGGATTAGTTATTCCGGAATTAAACGGAAAATTAATCGGATCTGCACAGCGTGTTCCAACTCCAACAGGTTCTACAACAATCTTAACAGCAGTTGTTAAGAAAGCTGGCGTAACAAAAGAAGATATCAATGCAGCTATGAAAGCAGCAGCTAACGAATCTTTCGGTTACAACGAAGATGAAATCGTATCTTCCGATATCGTAGGAATGAGATATGGTTCATTATTCGATGCTACACAGACAATGGTTAATCAGGTATCTGATGATCAGTACGAAGTTCAGGTTGTTTCATGGTATGACAACGAGAACAGCTACACATCTCAGATGGTTCGTACAATCAAATACTTCTCTGAGTTAGCTTAAGATTAAGAAACAGGCACACGATAGACTGCTTTTAAGCAACAGGCTGTCAGAGTGTGTACTAGACTCAAAAGGGGTCCGGTCTTTTTTGGACCGGGCTCCTTTCTTATATAATAAGAAATTTGTAAAATCCTACTTTATAAAAAAGAAATGGAGGACATATTTATGTCATTAAATAAAAAATCAGTAGATGATATCAACGTAGCAGGAAAAAAAGTTCTCTGCAGATGCGATTTTAACGTACCTTTAAAAGATGGAAAGATTACAGATGAGAACCGTTTAGTAGCAGCTCTGCCAACAATCAAAAAATTGATCGCAGACGGCGGCAGAGTGATCCTTTGCTCTCATTTAGGAAAAGTAAAAACAGAAGAAGACAAACAGACAAAGACACTTGCTCCAGTAGCAAAGAGATTATCTGAGTTATTAGGTCAGGAAGTAAAATTTGCAGCAGATCCGGAAGTAGTAGGACCAAATGCAAGAGCAGCCGTAGATGCAATGAAAGACGGAGACGTTATCTTACTTGAGAATACACGTTTCAGACCAGAAGAAACGAAAAACGGAGAAGCTTTCTCAAAAGACTTAGCTTCTTTATGTGATGTATTCGTAAATGACGCATTCGGAACAGCTCACAGAGCACACTGCTCTAACGTAGGTGTTGCAAAGTTAGTAGATACAGCAGTTGTTGGTTACTTAATGCAGAAAGAGATCGATTTCCTTGGAAATGCAGTAGAAAATCCGGTAAGACCTTTTGTTGCGATCTTAGGTGGAGCAAAAGTTGCTGATAAATTAAATGTTATCTCTAATTTATTAGAGAAATGCGATACTCTGATCATTGGTGGTGGTATGGCATTTACATTCTTAAAAGCACAGGGATATGAAATCGGTAAATCTTTAGTAGATGATACAAAACTTGATTACTGTAAAGAAATGCTTGCAAAAGCTGAAAAACTTGGAAAGAAATTATTGCTTCCGGTAGATACAGTAACAGCAGATGCATTCCCGGATCCAATCGATGCAAAGATCGATGTTGAAGTTTATGATGCAGCAAATATGCCGGCAGACAAAGCTGGATTTGATATTGGACCAAAGACTGCAGCTTTATATGCAGAAGCAGTAAAGACAGCAAAGACAGTTGTATGGAACGGACCAATGGGTATCTTCGAGAACCCGATCCTTGCAAAAGGTACGATCGCTGTAGCAGAAGCACTTGCAGAAACAGATGCTACAACAATCATCGGTGGTGGAGATTCCGCAGCAGCAGTCAACCAGTTAGGATTTGGTGATAAGATGAGCCATATCTCTACAGGTGGTGGAGCTTCTCTTGAATTCTTAGAAGGAAAAGAATTACCGGGTGTAGCAGCAGCAAACGACAAATAAAATGCGAAATATACAAGCCTTTCGTTAAGATGTAAAATATCATCCGGCGGAAGGCTTGCTGATATGGATAAGGAGAATGAACATGGCAAGAAAGAAAATTATCGCCGGAAACTGGAAAATGAATAAAACTCCAAGCGAAGCAGTAGCATTAGTAAAAGAATTGACTCCATTAGTTGCAAATGATGATGTTGATGTTGTATTCTGTGTACCAGCCATTGATATCATTCCGGCAATGGAAGCTGCAAAAGGAACAAATATCCAGATCGGTGCTGAGAATATGTATTTTGAGGAAAGCGGAGCATATACAGGAGAGATTTCCCCTGCAATGCTTACAGATGCCGGAGTAAAATATGTTGTATTAGGACATTCTGAGAGAAGAGAATATTTTGCAGAAACAGATGAAACCGTAAATAAGAAAGTATTAAAAGCATTTGAACATGGTATCACACCGATCATCTGCTGTGGTGAAACTTTAACACAGAGAAAACAGGGAATCTATATTGACTGGATCCGTATGCAGATTAAGATCGCATTCCAGAATGTTACAGCAGATCAGGCAAAGACAGCAGTGATCGCTTATGAGCCGATCTGGGCAATCGGAACAGGTGAAACAGCAACATCTGATCAGGCTGAAGAAGTTTGTGCAGCTATCCGTAACTGCATCAAAGAAGTATATGACGAAGCAACCGCAGAAGCTATCCGTATCCAGTATGGCGGATCTGTAAATGCAGGTAATGCAGCAGAATTATTTGCAAAACCTGACATTGACGGAGGTTTAGTAGGTGGAGCTTCCTTAAAGGCTGATTTTGGAAAGATTGTAAATTATAAATAAATCTTTTGATTGAAAAAAATAAAACACCATTGAATACATGGAGAAAGTTAGTTTTCAAGTGTATTCAATGGTGTTTTTTTGTTCGTGAGTAGGCAAATATGCTTTCGCTAGCTAGCTATGATATTCTAAATAAACAATCTAAAACAATTCATTTTTTTCTAATTTTTTCAAAGAATCAAAGTCTTATTAGATCAAAGTTGTCCAGTTAAAATGCAAAAATACAGATGAAAGGGGATTGGATGTGCCTAAAGTGGATTTTTATTGTTTAGATGAACTAAAAAATATATATTTTTTTGTAAAAAATGTAAATTGTTACTATATCTGTATAGAAGTATAATATAATTAAGACAACCGGTTGCGCAGCTGTTGCGCATCACATATGGCCATGCAGACGATGAGTGCGCAGAAGGAGGGAGGAAAGCAGGAAAATCGGGGGTTTGATAAAAATGGAAAGCATGAAAGGAGTAGGACATGAAAAAAAGAGTATTAAGTGGATTTTTAACATTGTTTTTAACTGTTGGAGCAGTGTTTGGCAGTGTTGCTGTTTCAGATCAGGTATATGCGGCAGATGTATCTGTCAGTGGTACAGTTATAGCTACCGACGGAAGATCAGCTGTCAGTGGTGCAAACATAGTACTTCGTGATAAGAGCGACTGTACAAAAGAATATACAGCTGTTTCGGGGGATGATGGTACTTATACGATCGCAGATGTACCGGAAGGGACTTATCAGGCGACAGCTTATCAAACAAATAAGAATGACAGCAGTGCTGTTGTACAGACAGTGACGGTCACAGATGCAGGGGTATCTGATGTGAAATTACAGTTTCCGGTGGATCTGTCTGGTCAGATGGTTAATCCAGGATTTGCTGAAACTAAGAATGATCTGACAGGCTGGAGCAATTCTTTAGGTCAGAGTGCCGGAGGAGCTGGTTTTAGAACAGAGTATAAAAAAGATCTTAGCAGTGTCGCTTATGCTCCATGGGCAGGTACAGCATTTGATATGGATATGTATCAGACCGTTTCTAATCTTGCAAATGGTACATACGTGGTATCCTGTTATGCAAAATGCGGCTGGGGTGATGATGCCAATGTAAGTTTGTATGCAAAGGATTCTGAGGGAAATATTATCGCTAGTGAAGAACTTCCTTCTAATGTAAATGAAGTTTATCAGGAAATCGGACTGACAGCAGAGGTAAAAGATGGAACCATTACAATCGGTATCGCTGGAAATGCAGCAGCAGGCGGTTGGGCAAACATCGATGATTTCCACCTCGGACTTCTCGCAGAGCCGCAGGAAGATGAACAGGAAGAAACTGTAGATGCGGATTATGTCAATGATTCTTTCTGGACAGATACAGAGGGCAATACCATTTATTCTCAAGGTGGTGGAATCTTTGAATTTGACGGTAAATATTACTGGTACGGTGTTAAATACACAGAAGCTGTAGATTATGCAAATGATCCAAGAACATATTATACAAGCTCTGATGTATTTGAAGGAATTACCTGTTATTCTTCTACCGATCTGAAAAACTGGAAATATGAAGGACTTGTAGCAGAACCGGATGATGTATATAATGCAGAGATCATGGGTACTACAAAACCTTATTCCATTAAGAATGGTAAAACCACATGGTTAGATGGTGAGAATGTTAAGAATACAGCAGTATGGGTTGGAAGACTTGGTGTTACCAAATTGTCAGATGGAACCTATGCTTTATTAGTACAGCATGAATGTGCAGATTATGACAATGCACTTGATGGTGATACCGATCAGTGGAGTAAACAGGTGCTTGTAATGACATCGGATTCTCCAAATGGTAAATTTACATGGAATAACCGTATCAATATGAAAAGTGCGATCGGTACAAGTAATACCGGAGATCAGACTGTATTTGTAGATGATGATGGTACAGGCTGGCTGGTATATTCCTATGGTTCCGGGCGTGGAAAAATGTATCTTTCCAAGATCGAATGGAATGCAGATCACTCAAAAGTAGTACTTGGTACACCATATATGGTATATCAGGGACCAGGCCGTGAAGGTAACTGTATGTTCAAGTACAATGGAAAATACTATCTGTGTGCATCCGATCTGTATGGATGGAATGCATCTCACGGCTATTACATGACGATCGATCCGGGCGAGATGTCCTTAGAGGATTATTTAAAGAGTGATGATTTTACAGTAACAAATGAGTTAAAACTGATGGATGGCACAAGTGATGATTTCTGTCATGTCAGCCAGACCGGATTTTTCTATACTTTAAAAGGTACAGAACAGACAACTGTTTTATTCTGTGGTGACCGCTGGTCAGATTTCGCAGGAAATGGTTTAGGATATAACCAGTGGTGTCCGTTATCTTTTGATGAAGACGGCACACCATATTTCAATTCACTTTCCGCATGGAATTTAGATGAAACAACCGGTAAATGGTCAGTAGCAGCCGGAAACAACTACGTGAAAAATGGCAGTTTTGAAGCAGACCGTGTTAAAGTAGATAATGTTGCCGGATGGACACAGGTAACAAATAAAGGATCAAATGCAATTACAAATAATGTAAAAATGGATGACGATACCGTTACCGGAAAAGGTTCTTTAAAACTTGGAAGCACATCTGCATATGATGTAGAAGTTTCCCAGAAAATCGCATCTTCTTCTTATGTAAACTTAGAAGATGGTGTGTACAAAATGACTGCAAAAGTAAAAAATAGTGGAAACTTTGATAATTTACAGATGTATGCTGTATCAGGTGGAAAGACATATGCTGCTTCCTTTACAAGTGCAAATCCGTTATGGACAACTGTAAAAGTGGATCCTGTGATCGTAAAAGGTAACGAAGTAACAGTCGGATTCCTTGCAGCAGGTACAAATTCTGAATGTTTGATCGATGATGTGACATTTACAGCAGTTGAGAATCCAGCACTTGCTACAGGAAGTATCACAGGTAAAGTAACAGGTGATGCAGCAAGTAAAGGAAAAGTATTAACGGTCACAGCAGCAAATGCATCACAGATCTATAGTGTAGATGTAACATTGACAGGTGAAGCACAGGATTATGCGATTGAAAACCTTGCAGATGGAACTTATACAGTAAGTTTTGCAGCAAAGAACTGTGTCGTACCGGATCCGGTAGAAGTAACAGTAGCTGACGGACAGGCAGCACCAGTCGAGAATAAGACAATTACAAACAATGCAGGAAATGCAAAAGGTAAAGTGGTAGACGGCAGTGCTTCCGGTATTGCAGATGTAACCGTTACATTATCGAAAGATGGCAGTGAAGACATCACTGTTTCAACAGGAGCAGATGGTTCTTATGAATTTGCAGATGTAGAAGCAGGAACTTATACCATTACATTTGAAAAACGTGGATATCAGGTAGAAGGAAATGCACCGGAAACTGTAGAAATTGTCTTAAATGATACCAGGACGATTGATGATGTTGTACTTGCAAGAAATGCCGGAACAGTAGCCGGTACAGTTGTAGATTCCTGTGGACAGGGCATTAGTGGTATGCATGTGTCACTTCGTGATAAATCCAGTGCAAACATTGCCTATACAACTGACACAGATGAGAATGGTGCATATCAGTTTAATGATGTTGTACAGGGCAATTATATTGCAACAGCAACTTCCATGAATGCAGAAGATGCATGGAAAGAGTTAAATGCAGGTAATAATAATATCGTTGTAGAACCGAATCAGACAGTGAATGTTGATCTGCAGGTTGCAGCTGATATGACAAGCAAGATTGTTAATCCTACATTTGATACGAAAAATGATCTCTCTGGATGGACAAATGGAGCAGAAACAACTGGTGGATACAGAACCGGTAAAAACAGTACACATGGAACATACCAGCTTGCACCATGGGCAGGAAGTGCATTTACCATGGATACATATCAGACGATCACAGGTCTTACAAATGGTACTTATATCGTAACTTGCTGGTCGAATACAGGATATTTAGCAGATACAGATAAACTGGAATTATACGCAAAAGATGGGAATGGAACTGATCTTGCAAGAGAAAGCATTCAGGCAGAGGGCAGCTATCAGACCATCGCACTTCTTGCAGAAGTTACAGATGGAACACTTACGATCGGTGTTGATGGTAATTTAGCAGCAAATTCATGGGCAAATATTGATGATTTCCATCTTGGATTACTCGGAAAATACCATGCAAATGCAAAGAAATTGGAAGAAACAAAAGCTACCTGTGGTGAAGCTGGCCATGGCGCATACTGGAGTTGTCCGGATTGTAAGAAGTTCTTTAAGGATTCTGAAAATGGTATAGATTTATCAACAGCATATGACAATGTGGAAGATGTAACCGTTGTGATCCCGGCTACTGGAGAACATACCTATGGAGATCCGGTATTTACATGGACAAAAGATCATGCAGCTTGTACAGCAGCATTTACCTGTGCAGTATGCAAGGATGAAGTAACAGAAAATGCTACCGTTACCTCTGCGGTGACAAAGGCAGTTTCCTGTAAAGAAGAAGGTGTAACAACTTATACAGCAACCGTAACATTTGCAGAAAAAACCTATACAGATACAGCAACAGAAGCGATTGCAAAAACAGGACATACTTATGTGAAAAAGACAGAAGCTGATGGTTCTACAGTAGAGATCTGTGATGTTTGTGGTGATATCAAGAGCCGTACACCGGCAGAAAATAACAATAGCAATAACAACAATAACGGCGGTAATAATGCAGATAATGGAAATAATAGTAATATTTCTGCAGTTGGAATCGGCAGTGTGACACTTGCAAAAGATGTGTATATTTATACAGGAAAAGCAATCAGACCTACGGTTGTAGCAAAGGACAGCGCAGGCAATGTGATTGACGCTTCTGATTATACAGTAGCTTATGCGTCCAATAAGAATGTCGGAACAGCAACAGTAACCATTACCTTTAACGGACAGTTTACCGGAACTAAGACATTGAACTTTGTGATCAATCCAAAAGGAACAAAGATCACAAAGGCTGCAGCAAAGTCTAAATCTGCTAAGATCACATGGAAAAAGCAGCGTGTTCAGGTAACAGGATATGAAATTCGTTATTCTACCGGCAAGAAGTTTAAATCAGCAAAGAGTGTCCTTGTCAAGAAGGCTAAGACAACAAGCAAAGTGATATCTAAACTGAAAGGTAAGAAGAAATATTATGTACAGGTCCGTACTTACAAGACAGTAAAAGGAACGAAGTATTATTCCAACTGGTCTAATGTAAAAACAGTCACACCTAAGAAGTAAATATTTATGCAAAAATAAGTAATTTTAGTGAGAACTACTGCACAGTTCTAATGCGGTAGTTCTCTTTTACTTTATCTGAATAAAGTGGACAAAACGCTGGAAAGTTGCTAAAATAAGCTATGAAAAAAGAAAAGGAAAAGGAGATTAGTAATGAACGAGAACAAAGAATTCAAACCTTTTGTTCCGGCAGACAAAACTTTACCAGAGTTTACGGTTACTTCAGTTATCTTAGGTATCATACTGGCTATTGTATTTGGCGGGGCAAACGCATACCTTGGACTTCGTGTAGGAATGACAGTATCTGCTTCAATTCCGGCAGCTGTTATTTCTATGGGAATTATCAGGGTGATCCTAAAGAAGGATTCTATCCTTGAGAACAACATGGTTCAGACCATTGGTTCCGCAGGTGAATCTGTAGCAGCAGGTGCAATCTTTACACTGCCTGCATTGTTCCTTTGGGCAGCCGACTGGGGAACGGCGGCACCTTCTTTAGTTGAGATTGCGATCATTGCATTTATCGGTGGCGCACTGGGTATTTTATTTATGGTTCCACTTAGAAAAGCATTGATCGTACAGGAGCATGGTACACTTCCATATCCGGAAGGACAGGCTTGTGCAGAGGTATTAGTTGCAGGTGAAGAAGGTGGAGCAAAGGCTTCTACTGTATTTGCCGGACTTGGTATTGCAGCAGCATACAAATTTATCACAGACGGATTAAAAGTATTTCCTAGTGAAGTGCATTATGAGATTCCGGCATACAAAGGTTCCGGTATCGGTATGGATGTACTTCCGGCACTGTTAGGTGTTGGATATATCTGTGGTCCTAAGATCTCTTCTTACTTATTCTGTGGTGGTATCTTAGGCTGGTTCGTGCTTATGCCGCTGATCGTCTTATTTGGTGCAAATATGACTTTATTCCCGGCAGATGTAAGTGTTGCAGAATTATATGCAGCAGGCGGTTCATTTGCCATCTGGTCAAATTATATCAAATATATCGGTGCAGGTGCAGTTGCCTGTGGTGGTGTATTGAGTCTGATCAAGTCTTTACCATTGATCATTAAGACATTTAAGGATGCCATGAAAGGATTTGGTAAGGGCGAGTCAACAAATGAGCGTACAAATCAGGATATCAGCATGAAAGTGATACTGATCGGCATCGTTGTTCTGGCATTTGCGATCTGGATCGTACCGATCGTACCGATTAACTTATTCGGAGCATTCTTAGTAGTTGTTTTTGGTTTCTTCTTTGCAACAGTATCTTCCCGTATGGTAGGTCTTGTTGGAAGCAGTAACAACCCTGTATCCGGTATGACCATTGCAACTCTGTTAGTATCTTCACTTGCATTAAAAGCAACAGGTATGACAGGACAGAAGGGTATGACAGCTGCTATTGCAATCGGTGGTATTATCTGTATCGTTGCAGCAATCGCCGGTGATACATCACAGGATTTAAAGACAGGTTATATTGTCGGAGCAACACCAAAGAAACAGCAGATCGGTGAATTTATCGGTGTTATCGCATCAGCATTAGCAATCGGAGGAGTATTATACTTATTAGACCGTGCATGGGGCTACGGTTCAGCAGAACTTCCGGCACCACAGGCGACACTGATGAAGATGATCGTTGAAGGTGTTATGGGTGGCAACCTGCCTTGGACATTAGTAGGTGTTGGAGCATTTATTGCTATCGTTGTAGAAATCTTAGGTATTCCGGTACTGCCATTTGCGATCGGTTTATATCTTCCGATCCACTTAAGCACACCTATGATGGTTGGCGGTCTTGTGAAGATGATCATTGAAAAGAAAAAGAACCTTGGTGAGAAAGAAAAGAAAACAGCAGGTTCTAACGGAATCTTATTCTCGTCAGGTCTGATCGCAGGAGAAGGTCTTGTAGGTATCTTACTTGCAATTCTTGCGATCATTCCGGCAGGAGAAGGTACAGTGGGAGATGTGATCGGCGGATTTATTCCGGGACTGATTCCGGTACTTGCAGATGCAAATGTTGGAAATATTATTGGTCTGATCGCATTTGCACTGCTGACATTTTCACTTTGGTCATTCTGTTTTCGTAAAAGCAAGAAAGCATAATTAAGGAGATCTTGTGAGTAAGAATAAGAAGAATTTTATGGATTTTATTCCGGTCTGCAATCCGGAATATACATGGGATGCAGATAAAAAAGGAATCGTTACGGTGCATGTTGTAAATAAAGGTTTTTATAATTGGATTGCCCAGAAAATCTTTAAAAAACCACGTATCAGTCATATCGCCTTAGATAAATATGGCAGTTTTGTATGGCAGCAGATGGATGGAAAACGTAATGTATATGAGATTTCCAAACTTGTATCAGAGCGTTTTGGAAAAGATGCAGAGCCGGTTGTAGAACGTTTAGTGAAATACATTCAGATACTTTACCAGAATAAATTCATAGGATATGTAAAGCAGAAATAATTTTTGCTGCAGCCCGCTAGAGACTATAGCGGGCTGTATTTTTTTATATGTGAAAAAACTAGATAAAACAAGACGAAAATGCTATACTGTTGTAAATATGTGTGTGAGGGAAGAGCAGATGAGGCAGACCAGAAAGTATGTGATCTATGCTGCTGCGGTTGTTTTATTAGCTGCGGTATGTCTAAGCGGATGTGACAAGACAATCAGTACGGCAGATATCATTGGAGCGTTCCAAGAAGATGAACAGACAAATGAGCAGGTAATGGATGAAGAAATACTTGCAGAAAATACAGAGGAAATAGCACAGCAGCCGGTGACAGAAGAACAGATCGATATCGATGATTTAGATGAAGTCTGTCAGATCATCTTAGAACATTGTACGAAAGAGTTTATCGGATATCATCTGATAGACGAAACCTTTCTGGCATGGTTTGGGAGGGAATATGGCAATGAGTGTCTGGTTCAGGTCGCAGATGAAGTACTGTATGACAGTCAGGATAAAGATATCTGGTATGAACTGACCGGAAACAGTATACAGGTTTTGTGGCTGTTGTATTGTGAGCAGACAGGATTTCAGCAGTATCAGCTTGACAATGTCAAATGGCAGGTATGTGCATCAGCAGCAGAAACCACACTTGCTTTTACGGGTGATGTAAATTTTTCAGAAGGATATGTGACGACAAAGCATATGGATAGCTGCCCGGATGGGATTTATGACTGTTTTTCCGAAGATCTGTTAGACATTATGAATGGTGTCGATGTGATGCTTGTGAATAATGAATTTACTTATAGCACCAGAGGAACTGCATTACGCGGAAAAGCTTATACATTTCGTGCAGATCCATCGAGAGTGAAACTGTTAGAAGTATTTGGGACAGATATTGTCAATCTTGCAAATAACCATGTATATGATTATGGGGAAGACGCACTTTTAGACACGATTGCAACCTTAGATGAAGCAGGGATTCCGCATATCGGGGCAGGTGCTAATTTAGAAGAAGCAAAAAAACCATACTATTTTATCTGTAATGGCAGAAAGATCGCCATTGTTGCAGCTACGCAGATTGAACGCACATATAATTACACAAAAGAAGCGACAGATACAACACCGGGAGTTTTAAAAACATTAGAACCGGACAAGTTTGTAGAAGTGATCCGTGAGGCAAAGAAGAACAGTGATTACGTGATCGCATTTGTGCACTGGGGAACAGAAGGTGACAGTAATTATGGAAGAGATCAGACAAATCTTGCAAAGGCATTTGTAAATGCCGGAGCAGATGCGATCATCGGGGGACATACGCATTGTCTGCAGGGATTTGATATGATAGAGGATGTTCCGGTCATTTATAGTCTTGGCAATTTCTGGTTCAGCAGCAGTACGCAGGATACCGGATTGGCTGAGATTACGATCGATGAAAAGGGAGAACTGACACTTAGTTTTATTCCCTGTATACAGGAAAAGGTCAAAACATCTTTGGTAACGGATGAAGCAGAGAAACAGCGGATCCTGGAATTTATGCGGACACATTCCGCAAAAGGTGTGACGGTAACATCAGATGGGATTGTACAGAAGGAGGAAGAATGATAACTGTTTTATATTGCAGTGACCTGCGGATATGTAAGCGGTTATCAATTCCTCTATAGTACCTCTAAAAATGGATATTATAGTTCCCTGCATACAGGCGGCAGATCTTATTCCACAGGATTCGGGCGCGGCGGAATCTATTATTTTAAAGTAAGAGCTTACAAAAAAGTCGGATATACTTATTATTATGGAGCATATTCAAAACCGAAAAGAATAAAAGTCCGCAGGTAATTGTTCAAAAGTCCTGTCGAAAAGGAATAGACAAAAGCGATAAGATGCGTTAAAATAATTGCAGTTTACGGGATATCTGTAAACTGCAATTTTAATGATAAGCAAAGGTAACTATTTCATATCTTTATAGCTATATGAAGTGAAAAGATTCGCAGACAGTCTGCTGTCTGTGGAAATAGAAAAACAGCATAATAAGAAGGAGAATTCATATGAGTAAGAAACCAACAGTACTAATGATCTTAGATGGTTTTGGATTAAATGACAAAACCGAAGGCAATGCAATAGCACAGGCAAATACACCAACAATTGATAAATTGATGAAAGAATATCCTTTTGTAAAAGGATATGCAAGCGGACTTGCAGTAGGTCTTCCGGACGGACAGATGGGTAATTCCGAAGTCGGACACTTAAATATGGGTGCAGGAAGAATTGTATATCAGGAATTAACAAGAATCACAAAAGAGATCGAAGATGGAGATTTCTTTAAGAATCCGGAATTATTAAAAGCAGTTGAAAATGTAAAGAAAAATAATTCCAATCTGCATTTATATGGTTTATTGTCTGACGGTGGTGTACACAGCCACATCACACATCTGTATGGATTGTTGGAATTAGCAAAAAGAGAAGGTGTTTCTAATGTCTATGTACACTGTTTCTTAGACGGAAGAGATACTTCCCCGACATCAGGAAAAGGATTCATTGAAGAATTAGAAGCAAAAATGAAAGAGATCGGTGTAGGTAAGATCGCATCTATCTGTGGACGTTATTATGTAATGGATCGTGACAACCGCTGGGATCGTGTAGAAGCTGCTTATAAAGCACTGACAGCAGGAGAAGGCGTAAAAGCAGAGAGCGCAGTAGCAGCAATTACAGATTCTTATGCAAATGATAAGACAGATGAATTTGTTCTGCCAACAGTTATTGAAGAGAATGGTGCACCGGTTGCAACGATCAAAGATAATGACAGTGTCATCTTCTTCAATTTCCGTCCAGACCGTGCAAGAGAGATCACAAGAGCATTCTGTGCAGATGAATTTGACGGATTTGACAGAGCAAAGAGATTAGCACTTACCTATGTATGCTTTACCGAATATGATGTGACTATTCCAAATAAAGAGATTGCGTTTAAGAAAGTAGAATTGAAAAATACATTTGGCCAGTTCTTAGCAGACAATGGCAAGACACAGGCAAGGATCGCAGAAACAGAGAAATATGCACATGTTACCTTCTTCTTTAATGGTGGTGTGGAAGAACCGAATCTGGGAGAAGACCGTATCCTTGTAAAATCACCAAAAGTAGCTACTTATGATCTTCAGCCAGAGATGAGTGCGCCGGAAGTATGTGATAAATTAGTAGATGCGATCAAATCTGATAAATACGATGTGATCATCATTAACTTTGCAAATCCGGATATGGTTGGCCACACCGGTATCATGGAAGCTGCGATCAAGGCAGTAGAAACTGTTGATAATTGTGTTAAGAGAGCCGTAGATGCATTATTAGAAGTAGACGGACAGATGTTTATCTGTGCCGACCATGGTAATGCAGAACAGCTTATCGATTATGAAACAGGCGAAAGCTATACAGCACACACAACAAATCCGGTTCCATTCATCTTAGTAAATTATGATCCGGCATATACCTTAAAAGAGAATGGCTGTTTAGCAGACATTATTCCGACAATGATCGAAATGATGGGAATGGAACAGCCTGCTGAAATGACAGGAAAGTCATTATTGATCAAAAAATAAGACAAACTGTTGAAAGTGACAGAAAGAAGATTGTGCATTATGCATAAGTTTATGTGAGATATTTTTCAAAATCCGTAAAACAGCATAAATAAATTGTTTGAGTTGTTTTCGGATTTAAGGAAAATAATTCTCATTTATCAAAAAAATAGTAATATTTTTGTAAAAATAAAATGTAATTCACGAAATTTTCACGATCAAAGTAAACAGCCTGTTTCTTGACAAATATTTGCAGAAATGGCATAATTCATCCGATATCAGGGAAAACTATAATTATTATTTTAGTTTTGAAAGGAATGATCATTATGACAGAGAAGAAGATACAGTTTGAAAATACAGCAGATGTAGAAAAGTTTGTGAAAATGGCAGGACAATGTGATTTTGAAATTGATATTCTTTACCAGCATGTTTATGTAGATGCAAAATCGCTGCTTGGGATGTTAGGACTTGGATTAGCAAAAGAACTGACAGTGCAGTATTTTGGGGAAAATGCGGATTTCGAAAAAATGTTAAAACATTATGCAGCAGCATAAGCAGATCTAAAAAAGGAAGTATTGTATCCGGGAATAGAACAATACTTCTTTTTTTTTGTGTTATAATGTTACTATTCGCAGCTGGTTACGAAGCAGGCTTTGAAACACGAAGTGCGGGATTGCGAATGTAAGGGAAGCAGCTGTGCATAGTAACGGAATATTAAGACAGAAAGTGATGGAGAGAGTCTATGCAGGAACAACTTCCGGTCATTAAAGTATCTGTACGGAATTTAGTAGAATTTATCCTGCGTTCCGGGGATATTGACAATCGAATCAGTTTAGGACAACGTGCAGATGCCATGCAGGAGGGAAGCCGTATGCACCGCAAGATCCAACGGCGGATGGGAGCTTCTTATCAGGCGGAAGTACCGCTTGCGATACAGATAGAAACCGCAAAATATGTACTTTTGGTAGAGGGAAGGGCAGACGGTATTATACTAGAAGAACAGGTAACGGTTGACGAGATCAAAGGTGTCTATCAGAATCTTGAGTATTTAGAGAAACCGGTTGCAGTGCACAAGGCACAGGCGATGTGCTATGCCTATATCTATGCCAGCCAGCATGAATTAGAAGAAATTTCCGTACAGATGACTTACTGTAATCTTGACACAGAGGAGATCAGGAGATTTAAAGAAACATTTTTGCTGTTTGATCTTGAAAACTGGTTTTATACGCTGATCGGACAATATGCAAAGTGGGCAGATTTTCAGGTGGAATGGAAAAAGAGGATGGTATCATCGATCACAGATCTGCAATTTCCCTATGCATACCGCAGAGGACAGAAAGAATTAGCAGGTGATGTGTACCGCACGATCCTCCGTAAGAAAAATCTTTTTATTCAGGCACCAACAGGTACCGGAAAGACACTTTCTACGATTTTTCCATCTGTAAAAGCGGTTGGAGAAGGTTTAGCAGATAAAATTTTCTATCTGACAGCAAAAACAATCACAGGAACGGTAGCAAGGGAAACATTTTCTCTGTTGGAGGAACATGGATATCGGGCAAAGATCATTCAGATCACAGCAAAAGAGAAGATGTGTCTGTGTGAAGAAATGGACTGCAATCCAATCCATTGTCCCTATGCAAAAGGGCATTATGACCGGGTAAATGATGCGGTATATGATCTTCTGATGAAACAGGATCTTTTTTCAAGAGAAGTGTTATTAGAACAGGCAGAAAATTATCAGGTCTGTCCGTTTGAAATGAGTTTAGATGCAGCTATCTGGTCAGATGATATTATCTGTGACTATAATTATGCATTTGATCCGAATGTCTATCTGAAACGTTTTTTTGGAGAAGGACAGAAGGGAGATTACATTTTTTTAGTAGATGAAGCACATAATCTTGTGGAACGCGGCAGAGAGATGTACAGTGCAGAATTATATAAGGAAGATTTTCTTGCAATGCGGAAATTGTTAAAAGATCAGGACGATAAACTGATTAAGGCATTGACAAGGTGTAACCAGATCTTTTTAGAATATAAACGGGAATGTGATACCTGCATGGTCTGTGAAGACGATATCAGCCTTTTTATTTTTGCACTCATGCGTTTAGCGGAGCGGTTAGACCTCTTTTTACGGAAACAAAGAGAGCATCCGAAGAAAAAGGAAATCTTAGAGTTTTATCTGAACCTTCGGAATTTTTTGAATATCTATGAAAGAGTGGACGAGCGGTACGTGATCTATACAGAACATGAGGCTGATGGAAGATTTAAGATGCGTCTGTTCTGCGTAGATCCTTCATATAATCTGCAGGAATGTTTAGACAAGGGAAAATCAACCATCTTTTTTTCCGCAACGTTGCTGCCGGTGCAGTATTATAAGGAGATGCTTAGTACCAGGGAGGATAACTATGCCATTTATGCACAGACTTCTTTTGAGGAAGAACAGAAGTTATTGCTGATCGGAAAGGATGTCAGCAGCCGGTATAAACGGAGAAACGAGAGTGAGTTTCAGAAAATGGCGGCATATATTGCGGATATCACAGCGGCAAAAGCAGGAAATTATATGGTATTTTTTCCATCTTACAAGATGTTAGATGAGGTCTATGAGCAGTTTCTTAAGATAGCACCGGTAGAGGTGCAGCTTTTAAAACAGGAAAGCGGCATGACAGAGGTAGAAAGAGAAGAATTTTTACAGGCATTTGCAAATGGATCAAAAGATGCATTGGTCGCATTTTGTGTCTTAGGCGGGATTTTTGGAGAAGGGATCGATCTAAAACAGGAGCAGTTGATCGGAGCGGTCATTATAGGAACAGGACTGCCGCAGATCGGTAATGAGCGGGAAATTTTAAAAGCATATTATGATAAAAAAGCGGACGAGGGATTTGATTATGCATACCGCTATCCCGGAATGAATAAGGTGCTTCAGGCTGCCGGGCGAGTCATCCGCACCATAGACGACCGGGGAGTGATCGCATTATTAGATGAGCGTTTCTTAGAAAGCAGCAATCAAAGGCTGTTTCCAAGAGAGTGGACAAAATACCAGATATGCGATATGGATAATGTCAGCCGGAAACTATCTGATTTCTGGCAGCAGTTTTAGAAATTCTTCCGTTGATGCAGAAACCGGCAGGTTGGTATTGACCGATATCGCCATGCGTCTGGCAGGTATTTTTTCTCTGGTATGTAAGACATAGAGGTCTTTGGACTCTGTTGTCAG
The DNA here is from genome assembly GCF_014287635.1 of Roseburia zhanii. Lineage (GTDB taxonomy): Bacteria > Bacillota > Clostridia > Lachnospirales > Lachnospiraceae > Roseburia_B > Roseburia_B zhanii. The sequence goes on from NZ_JACOPH010000013.1 coordinate 69,214, forward strand.
GCAGTAATCAGGAATAAAGGCGATTCCAAGCCCGATCTTTGCAAGGTCTATTAGAAGATCATTACTGCTGAGTTCAATCTCCGGGATCAGTTCTAACTGATGCTGTAAAAAGAGATTATGAAGGAAATCGCTGGTCGTACTTTTACGGTCTAACATTAAGATCGGATATTGTTTCAGTTCTTCAAAAGAAATTTCCTGTTGTTTCAGATCAAAATAAGAAGGGTTTGCAATGAAAACATCATGAAATTCACAGACTGTTTTCTGGACATAGGAATGATTGAGCCTGGAATTTGGAAGATTACTGACGATCAGGTCAACTTTTCCCTGTTCAAGCAGATCCACACAGGATAAAGACGTTGCATTCGTTACTTTGATCGGGACATTCGGAAATTTCTTGTGAAATTCGTTGATATAGGGCACTAAAAAATAGCGGCAGATCGTATCGGTTGCTCCGATATGAAGCTGTCCAAGCCCCATGGATTTACTGTCTAATAACTGGTTTTCACCACGGCGTATCAGATTCATGGCAGGTTCGATATGTTTGAGCAGAATTTCACCGGCAGCAGTCAGCTGCACTTTCTTTGTGCTCCGGATAAAAAGAGGCTGTTCTAATTTCCGTTCTAATGTTTTGATGGACTGGCTGACAGCAGACTGTGAGATAAAAAGCTGTTTGCTGGCATCGGAAAAACTTAAAGATGTAGCAACATGATAAAAAACTTTATAAAGTTCGTAATTGATGTCCATGGAAAATCCCCCTTTTTTAATACAAGTCAGAAAACCTGCTGTTTTGACTGAAAAAAATTATTTGAGTTTAATAATATTATAAGTTATACTTATAATATTATCAATCATATGTGCATAAAGATTTAGCGGTGTGTGTAAAAAATGCAGTATTAGATTTACTTCTAAATTGAATAAGACATATTAATTATACTAATTGATAAAATCGTGATATGATAAGATACAAAGGAGCAGAAGGTCAGAAATCGGTTCTGTTTGCAGGATAGGAGTTCTGACTTGTTGATCTGTATGTATCAAATGATCTGTTACAGAAAAATGGAGGGTGACCAATGAGCAGTGTAAGAAGAATCTATGTTGAGAAAAAGCCGGCTTATGCAGTAAAAGCCAAAGAATTAAAGGCTGAGATCAAAAGCTATCTTGGTATCAAAACAGTAGAAAATGTACGTGTGTTAATTCGTTATGATATTGAAAATATTTCCGGTGCAACTTATGAAAAAGCAATCCGCACCGTTTTTTCCGAGCCGCCGGTTGATGATGTATATGAAGAAACATTTGATTTAAAAGGAGCTAGAACGTTCAGTGTGGAATTTTTACCGGGACAGTTCGACCAGAGAGCAGATTCCGCAGAACAGTGTGTAAAACTGTTAAATGAAAATGAAGAACCGATCATCCGGTCTGCAACGACCTATGTGATCGAAGGAGATATTACAGACGAGCAGTTTGCAGCGATCAAGAATCACTGTATCAATCCGGTAGATTCAAGAGAAACCGATTTAGAGAAACCGGATACTTTAGTACAGAAGTTTGAAGAACCGGCAGATGTTAAGATCTTCGATGGTTTTACAGCTATGGCAGAAGATGCTTTAAAAGAATTATATCTGTCCTTAAATTTAGCAATGACATTTAAGGATTTCCTTCATATCCAGAACTATTTTAAAAATGAAGAAAAACGTGATCCGTCCATGACAGAGATCCGTGTGTTAGATACATACTGGTCAGACCACTGCCGTCATACCACATTCTCTACAGAATTAAAGGACGTTACTTTTGGCGAAGGTGATTATAAAAAACCGATGCAGGATACATACGAAGATTATCTTGCAACACATAAAAATCTCTATGAAGGCAGAAGTGATAAATTTGTCTGCTTAATGGACATTGCTTTAATGGCTATGAAACGTCTGAAAAAAGAAGGCAAGTTAGAAGATCAGGAAGAATCCGACGAGATCAATGCTTGTTCTATCGTTGTTCCGGTCGAAGTAGATGGAAAAGTAGAAGAATGGCTTGTGAATTTTAAAAATGAAACACATAACCATCCGACAGAAATTGAGCCATTTGGTGGTGCAGCAACCTGTCTTGGTGGTGCGATCCGTGATCCATTGTCAGGACGTACCTATGTATATCAGGCAATGCGTGTGACAGGTGCAGCAGATCCTACAGTATCTGTAAAAGATACGATGGAAGGAAAACTTCCACAGAAGAAGATCGTAAGAAGTGCCGCAAGCGGTTATAGTTCCTATGGTAACCAGATCGGTCTTGCAACCGGATATGTCAAAGAAGTTTATCATCCGAACTACGTTGCAAAACGTATGGAGATCGGTGCCGTTATGGGTGCAGCTCCAAGACGTGCCGTACAGAGATTAAATTCTGATCCGGATGATATCATTATCTTATTAGGCGGACGTACCGGACGTGATGGCTGTGGTGGAGCAACAGGTTCTTCAAAGGCACACAATACAGCATCCATTGATACCTGTGGTGCTGAAGTTCAGAAAGGTAATGCACCGACAGAACGTAAGATCCAGCGTCTTTTCCGCAGGGAAGAAGTCAGCCATATCATCAAAAAATGTAATGACTTTGGTGCAGGTGGTGTATCTGTAGCGATCGGAGAATTAGCACCGGGACTTCGTGTAGATCTAGATAAAGTACCAAAGAAATATGCAGGACTTGATGGAACAGAAATTGCAATTTCTGAATCACAGGAACGTATGGCAGTTGTTGTAGCACCGGAAGATGTTGATACATTCTTAGGTTATGCAAAAGAAGAAAACTTAGAAGCTGTCAAAGTTGCAGTTGTAACAAAAGAGCCTCGTTTGGTATTAAGCTGGAGAGGAAAAGAAATCGTTAATATTTCCCGTGCTTTCTTAGATACAAACGGTGCACATCAGGAAACATCTGTTGCTGTAGACATTCCGGCAAAAGCAGACAGTTATTTAGATAAGATCTCTACACCGGCAGTCAAAGCCGCTTTAGAGAAACAGGATAAAAAAGCTGCATGGTTGGCAGAACTTGCAGATTTAAACGTATGCTCCCAGAAAGGACTTGTAGAAATGTTTGACGGTTCTATCGGAGCAGGAAGTGTATACATGCCATATGGTGGACGTTATCAGTTGACAGAAACACAGAGTATGGTTGCAAAACTTCCGGTTGCAAAAGGAAAAACAGATGTAGTTACCATGATGAGTTATGGATTTGATCCATATTTATCTTCATGGAGTCCATATCATGGTGCAGTTTATGCAGTATTAGAGTCTGTATCAAGAATCGTAACAGCAGGTGGAGATTTTAATAAGATCCGTTTTACATTCCAGGAATATTTCCGCAGAATGTCAGAAGAACCATCCCGCTGGAGCCAGCCGCTTGCAGCATTATTAGGTGCATACAGTGCACAGATCGGTTTCGGACTGCCATCGATCGGTGGAAAAGACAGTATGTCAGGAAGTTTTAATGAAATCGATGTACCACCGACATTAGTATCTTTTGCAGTAGATGTAGCAAAAGAGAAAAATATCATTACACCGGAATTGAAGGCAGCAGGCAATACACTCATGTTCTTTACGATTGAAAAAGATGCTTATGACCTTCCGGTATATACACAGGTTATGAAATTATATGATACGATCCATAAACTGACAGATACAAGAGCAATCGTATCAGCATATGCATTAGATGGAAAAGGACTTGCAGCAGCAGTCAGCAAAATGGCATTTGGTAATAAACTTGGTGTAACGATCGAGGCATCTGTTAGTGAAGATGTATTGTTTGCACCGGGATTTGGTAATATCGTAGCAGAAGTTCCGGCAGACAAGACCGCAGAAGTAACCAGAGCAATGGAAGAAGCAGGACTGTCTGCATATGTATCAACAGTAGGTAGTGTCAATGAGAAACAGACATTTATCTGGGGCGGTATGCAGATCTCTATGGATGAGGCACTTTCAGCATGGACAAATACTTTAGAAAAAGTATTCCCGACACGCGCAACAGAGGATACAGAAACGGTTGATACCGATGTTTACAAAACAGATAAGATCTATATCTGTAAGAATAAAGTGGCAAAACCAACCGTATTTATTCCGGTATTTCCGGGAACAAACTGTGAATATGACAGTGCAAAAGTATTTGAAGCAGCAGGCGCAGATGTCATCACCAAAGTATTTAAAAACCTGAATGCAGAAGACATCCGTGATTCTGTCGATATTTTTGAAAAAGCGATCGCACAGTCACAGATCATCATGTTCCCGGGTGGATTTTCCGCAGGTGATGAACCGGAAGGCTCTGCAAAATTCTTTGCAACTGCATTTAGAAATGCAAAATTAACAGAAGCAGTCAATAAGCTGTTAAATGAGAGAGATGGTCTGATGTTAGGTATCTGTAACGGATTCCAGGCATTGATCAAATTAGGATTAGTACCTTACGGAACAATCACAGAGCAGAAAACAGATTCACCGACTCTGACATACAATACGATCGGACGGCATATCAGCAAGATGGTCTACACGAAAGTTGTTACCAATAAGTCCCCATGGTTAGCAGGAGCAACCGTAGGAGCAACTTATTGTAATCCGGCTTCTCATGGAGAAGGTCGTTTTGTTGCACCAAAAGAATGGGTAGACAAGTTATTTGCAAATGGACAGGTCGCAACACAGTATGTCAATGAAGACGGACAGCCAACGATGGATGAAGAATGGAATGTCAATGGTTCTTATGCATCAATCGAAGGTATTACCAGTCCGGACGGACGTATCCTTGGTAAAATGTCACATGCAGAAAGACGCGGAGAGTCCGTTGCCATCAATATCTATGGCGAGCAGGATATGAAGCTGTTTGAATCTGGTGTGAATTATTTTAAATAGGATATTAAAATTACACATTATTTCAGGACTCCGGTATTCAGCCGGAGTCATTTTCTTATTAAAACAAGAGAGTTATCCGCTTCATGGTCATGAAAAAATCAGTGGGATTGGGTACAGATTATTTTTTTCAATCGCATTTAAAGACCGGATATGGTACAATAAATTGCAAATGAATTTTGAGCAGATAAAGAGGTATGTATAAATGGATATCAATACATTGAATGAACCACAGAAAAGAGCAGTATTACAGACAGAAGGTCCGGTGCTGATCCTTGCAGGGGCAGGTTCAGGAAAGACAAGAGTGCTGACGCATAGAACAGCATATTTAATAGAAGAAAAAGGTGTCAATCCTTATCATATCATGGCGATCACGTTTACGAATAAAGCAGCAGGCGAGATGCGGGAACGTATCGATGATATGGTAGGGTATGGCTCAGAGAGTATCTGGGTAACGACATTTCATTCCACTTGTGTGCGGATCTTAAGAAGATTTATCGACAGACTGGGATTTGCTACTAATTTTACGATTTATGATGCAGACGACCAGAAAACATTGATGAAGGATCTGTTAAAACGGTTAAATATCGATACGAAGATCTATAAAGAGAAAATGTTTTTAGCGGCGATCTCATCTGCGAAAGATGAACTGATCGGGCCGACGGAGTTTGCATTGAATGCAGCAGGCGATTATGTCAAAGAAAAGCAGGCACTTGTATACAGGGAGTACCAGCAGGCACTTAAGAAAAATAATGCATTGGATTTTGATGACCTGATCTTTTATACAGTTGAATTATTTAAAACAGATGCCGAAGTATTAGATTATTATCAGGAGCGGTTCCGTTATATCATGGTAGACGAGTATCAGGATACGAATACGGCGCAATTTGAACTGGTACGCTTATTAGCAGGCAAATATAAGAATCTTTGTGTTGTTGGTGACGATGACCAGTCAATCTATAAATTCCGTGGGGCAAATATTTATAATATTTTGAATTTTGAAAAATATTTCCCGGAAGCCGTTGTGATAAAATTAGAGCAAAATTACCGCTCGACACAGAATATCTTAGATGCAGCCAATCAGGTGATCGCAAACAACCGCGGCAGAAAAGAAAAACGGCTGTTTACGTTAAATGGAGAAGGGGAAAAAATTGCATTTCATCAGTTTGAAACAGGTTATGATGAAGCAGAATATGTAGCAAGAGATATTACGGAAAAAGTATATAAGCAGGGATATCAGTATAAAGACTGTGCCGTTTTATATAGGACAAATGCACAGTCCCGTATGTTTGAGGAAAAATTTGTTGTTTCCAATATTCCATATAAGATCGTGGGCGGTGTGAATTTCTATGCCAGAAAAGAAATCAAAGATCTGCTTTGTTATTTAAAAACGATTGACAATGCAAGTGATGATCTTGCAGTAAGACGTATCATCAATGTCCCAAAAAGAGGAATCGGGGCAACCACGTTAAATCGAGTACAGGAATATGCGATTGCACAGGATATGAGTTTTTATAATGCATTAAAAGTTGCCGAAGATATTCCGTCGATCGGAAAAGCAAGTGCGAAGATCCGCCCGTTTGTATTGTTTATACAGGCAATGCGCAGTAAGTTAGGCATGATCAGTCTTGTAGAACTGTTAGAAGAAGTTATAGAAACGACCGGATATGTCAAAGAACTAGAAGCAGAAGGAACCGATGAAGCAGAGGCAAGGATTGAAAATATCGATGAATTGATCAGTAAAGTCGCAGCATATGAAGAAGCAGAAGAACAGCCGACTTTAAGCGGATTTTTGGAGGAAGTAGCATTAGTTGCCGATATTGACAGTTTAGAGGATGAAAGCAATTATGTTGTTTTAATGACATTACATAGCGCAAAGGGGTTGGAATTTTCCAATGTCTATTTAGCAGGTATGGAAGATGGATTGTTCCCAAGTTACATGTCGATCATGTCTGATAATGCAGCCGAAGAAATCGAAGAAGAACGGCGTTTAGCTTATGTCGGAATTACAAGGGCAAAGGAAAATCTTTCTATCAGTTGTGCCAGACAGCGGATGATACGTGGAGAAACACAGTATAATAAAGTTTCAAGATTTGTAAGGGAAATCTCACCGGAACTTTTAGCAGGAGCGATAAAAAAGCCAAAAATCGAGGATCTTCCGATGAAGAAGGCTTATCAGCAGGCAAAGGAAGAATTCCGAAAGAAACCGTTTGCGGCAACATCCTATAGTACACCAAAGAATTTTGGCACAGCACAGAAAATAGCATTAACCTACGGAGTCGGCGACAGGGTACGCCATATGAAATTTGGGGAAGGCAGTGTTAAGGGAATTGTGGAAGGCGGCAGAGATTACGAAGTGACCGTTGATTTTGATACAGCCGGTGTGAAAAAAATGTTTGCTTCTTTTGCAAAACTAAAAAAAATCTAAAATTTTTCAAAAGTGTAATTTTTTATTTGTGAATAGGCAAAGATATGTTATAATAAACATGATATTGAAAGAGCAGTCGGGAAAGAAACAGACTTTCCTAAATCATAAATAAAGGAGTGGAATATATGAACAAAGTAGATGATTTTTTAACAATGACAAAGCTGAATGAACTCTTAAACAAAAAAAAGGAAGAAGAAAAGAAAAGTTCTAAAGTGATCTGGATTTTTGCAATCATCGGTATCATTGCAGCAGTTGCAGCTGCAGCATATGGAATTTATCGTTTCTTTACACCGGATTATTTAGATGATTTCGAGGATGATTTCGAAGATGAATTTGAAGATGATTTCTTTGAAGATGACGATGAGGAAGAAGATAAATAATCGTCAGGATGATCTTGTCAGATTACAGATCTTCAAAGAACAATATTTAGATAAGAAGGTGCATTCAGGGCCGCAGAGATGCGGCTCTTTTTCTTGCCATACAAGATATATTTATTTTACAGGAAGGGATCAGAATTGTTATGAAAAAAGGAGAGATTTTAGAGGGAATCGTAGAAAGGGTAGCTTTTCCAAATAAAGGGATCGTACGCACATCAGAAGGAAAAGAAGTCATCGTAAAAAATACGGTTCCGGGACAGACCGTATCTTTTTCTGTCAGTAAGATACGCAAAGGAAAAGGAGAAGGCAGGCTGTTAGAAGTTGTAAAAAAGGCTCCGATAGAATTAGACAGCCCTGCATGTATACATTTTGGCATCTGTGGAGGCTGCACCTATCAGAATCTAAGCTGTGAGGAGCAGATCGCATTAAAAGAAAAACAGGTCAGAGAACTGTTTATGCCCGTATTAGCTTCCGCTGGAAAAGAATTTGATGCTTTATTTGAAGGTGTGAAACATAGTCCGGCAGTTTATGGTTACCGTAATAAAATGGAATTTTCGTTTGGTGACAGTTGCAAAGACGGGCCGCTGGCACTTGGTATGCATAAACGAGGCAGTTTTTACGATATTGTCAATGTAGAACATTGCCGTATCGTAGATGAAGATTATCGCAGGATTTTAGTCTGTGTGAGAGGATTATTTGCAAAAGAGCAGATCCCATTTTACCATAAAATGCGGCATGAAGGATATTTAAGACACCTGCTGGTACGAAAAGCAGTAAAGACAGGGGATATATTGATCGATCTTGTGACAACGACACAGACAGATGGATTTGATGAAGCTGCATTGTTAGAGCAGATGAAAGAGGAAATCTTAAAACTGCCGTTTGATGGCCACATTGCAGGTATCTTACATACGAGAAATGACAGCGTGGCAGATGTTGTAAAAAATGATGGGACAGAGATCTTAGCTGGTGCTGATTATTTTTACGAAGAATTATTAGGGCTTAAATTCAAAATCACGCCGTTTTCATTTTTCCAGACAAACTCTCTTGGCGCAGAAGTGTTATATGAAACAGCACGCAAATTTATCGGCGATGCAGTCACACAGTCAAAAGAAGCCGGCAGTACTGTCTTTGACCTTTACAGTGGAACCGGAACGATCGCACAGATGCTCTCTCCGGCAGCAGGGCAGGTGATCGGCGTAGAGATCATAGAAGAAGCCGTTGAGGCAGCAAAAGAAAATGCAAAGTTAAACGGACTTTCTAACTGTGATTTTATAGCAGGCGATGTACTAAAAGTATTAGATACGATCAAAGAAAAACCGGATTTTATCGTATTAGATCCTCCACGCGACGGTATTCACCCAAAGGCATTAGAGAAGATCATACGTTACGGAGTAGAGAAAATGCTCTATATTTCCTGCAAGCCGACCAGTTTAGCAAGGGATTTAGAGGTGCTGCAGGCAAGGGGATATGAAGTAGTGAGAATGTGCTGTGTGGATATGTTTCCGTTTACGGCGAATATTGAGACCGTTTGCCTGCTTTCGAGGAAACCTTGATTTTCTGCGGTTTGTGGGATAATAAAGAAAGATAATGGACGTGTGTTTTCTGGTCTTTTAAATGAAACATTTGAATATTGAAACAGTGGGGTGGTTTGAAACCTTGCTGAATAATAGGCTTTTGCTAAAAGGTATTACTTTTGCGAAAATGTATGATACCTTCTGGCAGAAGCCTTTTTATATAAAGATAACTTGACTTCTAAATCTTACGTGTGTAATATTCAAGAGAGTATATTGTATTGTTGGAGAAAATTTTTTTACTCAAAAATCTTACAAATGTAATAATTAAAGTGCTGTACATTGAAAATCAGGATATTACCATATTAGAAAAAAGAACGGAGGTCTATATGAAAGAAAAAAGGAGAGGCATGGGAATGAGACTATGCATGATACAAATACTTCTGAGTTGTACCATTTCGGGGTGCAGTGATATGCCCCCGGAAGAAATACAGGTTGATGATCCCTTCATTGAGGTTCAGGAGGCAACAGAAAATTCTCAGGAGAATGCGGAAGAAATTATAGAAATCTGTGTGGATCTTTATAAAGAAGCAGCAGAACAAAATAAGATAGCTGATTTGGAAACAATCCGTAGTATTGTAAATCGTCTTGGAGAAAATGGTTATTCGGCAGTTGACAGCAGAAATCAAATTAACATGACGGAACCAGAGAAGGTAGTGGAATTCTGCGAAAAGGTGGATGCACAGGAGGAAGCAGAAATAACGATTTTTGAAATCAGTTATTTGGGCGGATTTGTAAAATACGATTTGCACACAAAAGGCGGAAATGTGGATGTGGTCAGAAGCTATTACAAGTATGAAAATGGAAATATGAAAAGAGAGGTTATAGGAAACTATCAAGCGGAGTATTGGAATTATACAGAAGAAGGTTACCTGATGTTTTCCGGTGTTTGGTTTTCAGAAGAATTATATGTTCTTACATTGAGTGGAGCAGAGGAACATACCGCATTACGGGTACAGCCATTGGATGAAACATATAGGGAGTTGAGTCGGAAATATCTCAACCCAATCAGCTTTGAACGGAATAATATGTTCATTGTGGATTGGAGTGAGGAGGATTTCGGGGATTTGAATTTCTATGATATGTATGACATTCTTTATCCAAAAGTGAATGGTCAATATGCTCCCTATGTTGCTGATGACAACTTATCAGTCAGTGCAGTTTATCAGATTCCAAAAGAAGAATTTGAAAGTGTTATTATGAAATATTTCAACATTGATAGTGAAACGCTACAATCAAAAACCATCTATGATTCGGAGAATTTGACTTATGAATATAAGCCGAGAGGCTTTGAAGAAGTAGAGTACCCCGAATATCCATATTCAGAGGTAGTAGGTTTTACAGAAAACAATGATGGGACAATTACACTTACAGCCAATGTAGTATTCCCTTATGCAGGTGATTCCAAGGTATATTCTCATGAGGTTGTGGTCCGCCCGTTAGAGGACGGAGGGGTACAATATGTATCCAATCAAATTATACCTTCCGAGGATAATTATGAGGAAACATGGCATACACCACGGTTGACATTGGAAGAATGGGAAGAATTGTACGGAGGCGAATAATGGAAGATGTAAAATGGCTGCTTAGAAGATGTGGACTTCCGATTTTGCTGCTGTTGATTTTCGTGATAGCCAGAGTGTTCTGTTGGGAAAAATTGCATGCAGAAAAGCAAAAGGTAGCAGAAGAAGTATGGGAGCCACCTATAGAAATCGAAAATAGCGAAGCAGAAACAGAAGAAGCCGAGAATGCGGAAATTTCCACAGAGTCAGCATATTGGTTTATTCCGCAAGCCAGTGATGATCTCCTTTCAGAAAAGGAGAAGGAGCAGCTGCAGAGTACGGTTTTGTCAGCAGCAGAATCGGTCAGAGAAATCTATAAGGATATTGTAATTGCAGATGCACCAAGCTACTCTTCCAGTATTAATGAATTTACCCACGAGCAGAGGAAAGCCGTGGTGGAACAATTGGGCAGAAGCGGTTTGGTAAGTGTTGAAGAAGATACTGCCATGCAAAACCATGAAGTAATCGAAACATTTTATGCAGATTACTTGAATGGACAGGACTCGATGGTTACGGTATTTGAAGTGCATAGAGATGGACTGATTGGAGCAATTACTTTTATTTATCGGAAAGGTGAGCTGCAGACCTATTACATAGGAATTCGGTGGAAGGAAGGCGGTATACCAGAGATACAGGGAACTTCGGTAAGTAATGTGGCTGAGATTAAACTGACCGAAAAAGGATATTTTATCTACGCATATGAATATGTGATTGCACATGCAAGTTTGAGACAGTATTGGAGAATAGAACCGCTTCCGGAAGACTGTCGGGAATTGACGGAGAAATACATATCAGGACTAAGCTATGTGAATTACAATGTGCTTGTCACAAATTGGGACAGCAGCAATGTAGAGGACATTCTGATGCCTTGTATGTATGAAGATATTTATCGGATTTCTACGGGCGAAAATCTGAAAACTGAAGATTGGAAGATTCCGGCAGAGGAATATGAAAGGATAATGACTACTTATTTTCCGGTATCGGTAGAACAGTTGAGAGAGCATTGCGGGTATGCTGAGGGCAGCAACAGCTATGAATATGAGATGATTTATGCCAGCCCATACCCACCTTTTGGAGAGGTGGTTGACTATACAAAAAATGCGGATGGAACGATTACACTTATCGTAGATGGAGTATGGCCGGATTATAATTCTGATCTCGCTTTTCGGAATACGGTTGTGGTTCTGCCATTTGAAGACGGAACTTTCAGATACCTTTCAAATTCTATAGAACAAATTGAGTTGGAACTGCCGCCGATAGCAAGAAAGAAAGGATGATATTATGGCATTAAAGAAAAAAAGCATTCTGCTGATTATGGCATTTCTGATTGGATGCGACCTGTGTGCCTGTGGAAAAGAAGATAGCGTTGTGGGTGAATCTCTTGTGGAAGATACGGAAGAAGTATCTTCCACGGAGGAAACAAAAAGTGCTGAGGAAGAGGCTGCAGTACAATGGGAAAAGGGCTACGATCTTCCGGTAGATGAACAGGAAAAGGAAGAAGCTGAGACTGACTGTAAAAAGCTGATGGAACATTATCTTGATATTTATGAAACTGCAGATAAAGGGATAGCATCCAATGTTGTTTTGGATGATCAAACGGTTCTTGAAATGCAGAAGAAGGTAAAGGACGCAGGATATCCAATTGCTACGATGGTAACGTATTCTAACATGGAGAATTATGAAAGTGTTGACAGTTTTCTGAAAGAATGTAAGGAAGGGAAAAGAGGCTCTGTGGTGATTTATGAAATCCATAATGATGGTGGACTGGGCAGAATGAAATTCATTTTTGATGGAACGGATATGTATGTTGTGAGTACAAGAGGAATCAGGAATGCTGACAACAAGCTGGGAATTTCGTACATTTCTTATACGAGACTCAAAGAATGGAAATACACGGAAAAAGGATGGTTCTGCTATGAGCTGTGTGTGCCAGAGCCGCCAGAGGTTAGTGAAATTATGGATGGAAGCTGCTTGATCAGAATAAAACCTATGACAGAGGAACAGCGTGAAATGTCTGAACGTTGTGTCCGGGGGCTTGGATATCAGGGACAGAATCTTTTGTGTTCCAACTGGAATGCGGAAAATATGAGTGAGTTGGATTATAACGGAATGTTTGAATATCTGTATGGAATGAAATATGGAGAAAAGTTCAATTCCGAAGATTATCCAAATGGCATTCCGAAAGAAGAATTCGAAAATCTGATTATGGAGTATCTTCCCATAACAGCGGAGCAGATACGAGAGTACGCAGTATTTGATGAGGAAAAGCAGACATATTATTGGGTGCGTCTTGGATGTTTTAATTACGCACCTACTTTCTTTGGAACTTCTCTGCCAGAGGTTGTCGATATCAAAGAAAATGAAGATGGAACAGTCACATTAACAGTTGAGGCGGTTTGTGATATGGTCATTTGCGATGATGCGGTCATAACCCATGAACTTACGGTAAGGTTTGCAGAGGATGGAAGTTTTCAGTATTTGGGAAATGAAATCCTAAATGACGGAATTATGCATATACCAGACTACCAATACCGTATTAAAGAATGATTTGATAATACTGGTGTTTTATGGTATTTTTACAGATATGAAGAAAGGAGACTTACATGAAATATATTTATAAAATCACGGGAAAAGTAAGTTTAATACTATATATATTTATGTTGTATCAATTCTGGCATCTATGTCAATATGGTGGCTTGAGAAGGCATATACCGATGTTGGCGTTAGGTATAATAGGATTGGTTGGCACAGTGGTTCTCTGGCTGATTTCGAAAAGGCATAATCAAGAAGTTAATTCAGGAGATAATGGAAATAAGAAACTTTTCTATACGGAAATGATACTCCTTATAGCAGCAACTTTATTCTTTGGTGGACGTATCGTTTATTCTGCAGTTCCGTATCACGGGGCACTGTCTTGGAAACTTGATGAGTGGATGCGTAAAAAAGAAGTAGAACTGGAGCATAATAATCTTTTTGAGGATGGTGTAGAAGGGATTCTGATGGATTTGGATGAAGCATTGCAACTGCCGGAAGAACTCTATATTGCAAATAAATATCAGGTGTCATTTGATGAAAACGGAACGATTCAAAGGATTTATGCATTCATATATGGAAAAAATGAGGCTGGAGAGAAAAAAACGTATCTTATTGATTATGACGCAGACAGCAGTAATGATATGACTGTTTGGATAGATGGTAATGTGAATGGAGAATATAGTGACGATATGCGTTTGTCTCCAATGATTGAAATTTTGAACAATTCAGACTGGACGAGTCAGGTAGAGGCGTGGGCTGAAACATTTGAAGAGCAGCAGATTTATGAAATACTCTATATGGGGCGAAGATCTTTTAGTTCAGAGGAAGGCTTACAATATATTTCGGGAGATGCAGATGGTGATGGAACTGAAACAGGAACCGGCAATTTTACTCAGCTTAGAAGCGGTGGAGAAATCGTTGGGTTTGAGGTATCTTTGCATATTCCTGATTTAAATAGTGTCACACCTGTTCGATATATTATGGAGCCTGAGTACGTCAGTCAACAAGAATTGAAGCAGGAGAATACGATGCAGCAGGTGGAGGATGCTAAAGATACAGAAAGTTGGACTGTGGATCAAAGTGATGGAACTATGTATTTCTTTTTAGATGAAAATAATGGATGGCGTTTGGTGATAACGGATGCAGCTGCCGGAAGCAGATTTTATGTAATGGAAAAGACAATGGATGGTGGTTCTACTTGGGAATGCATAAATGATGATCCGTTCAGTGGACAATTGGGAGTTGCAGAAGGTTTAATATTTTATGATGAGAACTTTGGGGTTGCAGGAATTACAGGCGCATCCCAGTCCTATTCCCGCTTATATGTCACTCGCGATGGCGGAAGGACCTTTGAAGAAATGAAACTTCCAATGGATCTTGTTTCAGAATTACCACAAATCGCTATCGATTGCGGATTTACGGTGGAGGATTTTGATTACCTGAATATGCCTGAAAAAGAGGACGACACATTGACGATAACGGTTACCACAGATGCAGCGGAGAAAGATGGGATTGTATTTCAGTCAACTGATTATGGAGCGACATGGGAATACAAAGGGCTTGTTCAGATAGCGAATTAAGAAAAATCGGGTAAAAGTCAGAGATTGACCTTTACCCGATTCTTTATTTCCAGATATTCATGTCAGACAAGATAGACATGGTTATTTCAGTTGCGTTGCTTCCGGTAGCACCGCTATCGGCTCCGATGTTGGTAGCAAAAAAGTATGTATTATCTGCAGTTTCAAGTAAGCCCACAAACCATCCATTCACATCCTGACCATCCACACGGCCGGTTCCGGTCTTTCCGTAGAATGTTCCGGCATCGGAAGAGGAAAGGCAGATGGCATCTTTTACTGCATTGATATTTTCAGGGGCGAAGCCAAGGCTGTTATTCTGCAGCCTGGTTAGAAGTTCGACCTGCTCTATTGGGGAAATCTTCAAGGAAGATTCCATCCAATAAGTGGAGAAATCACCACTTATATTTTCGTTTCCATACCCAATTTCCTCAATATAGTTGGAAATGTTAGCGGCTCCAAGCTGTTCGTCCACAGATTCAAAATACCAATTCACGGAGGAATTCATTGCAGACTGTAAAGTCTGATCCGCATTCCATGCTTCAAATGGATAGGTTTCACCATTCCATGCAATGAACGAATTTTCCGGTGTAATGATCTCTTCTTCCAATCCGAACAGGGCATCATATATCTTGTAGGTGGAGTTTGGAGCAACTCGTAAGGTGGCATGCTCCATGTCGTGTATGCTCCATGCATCATTTTCTAAATCGTATAAAACAAAGCTGCCTTCGTATTCTCCGAAGTATGTGGAGAGGTCTACATAGGAAACATTCTCAGAAGAGGAATCCCATTGGTAGTGGCTTCCGTCTGCTGCGTATGTGGAAATAAAAGGTGCGAATCCAAGGAGAAGAACAGCAGTCAACATGAATGCAGTCATACCTTTTATTCTTTTCATAAATGTCGGTTTCTCATAAGAGGCAATGTTGATAATTCTTCGTTTCATCTGCTCCATGTTTCCACCAAGGCCGGCGGCAAACGGAAAAGGAGTAAGTGAAACCTTCTCTGCAAAGTTAATCAGTGTATTGCCATAATCTTCGTAAACATCCTCTTCAAGCATTTTCAAAACAGAAGTGTCACAGGCAACCTCTCTGTCATTACGCATTTCTTTCAGTGCGTACCAGACAAGAGGATTGAACCAATATACTACCCCAGCAAGATTCATCAGATAACTGGCAACAGCATCTTTGTGCTTATAGTGCTGCAGTTCGTGCAACAGCATATATCGCATATCGGATTCGTTGTAATCAGAGATCAGATGAATCGGCAGATAAATACATGGTGTCAAAAGTCCCACAATAATCGGGGATTTCAAAAATGCAGTACTATAAACAGGGATATTTCTGTGAATTCCTATTTCCTCCAAACATCGATGGTATAGTCTGCGTACTTCCGGGTTTTGAAGGGGAAGTGCAGATTTCTCCAAATTGCGTAGGCGGAGCGAGGATTTGATTACCAATATAATCATTGCAAAAATGCCTACAATCCATATCCCTAACAATATGTATCCGGCAATGGATGGTGCTTCGCTATTTACAGAAAGTGCGAAATCATTCATCCAGTCTGTATTTCCGGTCGGATGAATTCCCACAGCTTCTCCTATAGCGGTTGCGGTATCGGAAGTAGGAGAGCTTCTTAAGCTACTAAGCCACGAGAAGATTTGTGGAAATCCGATGAGGCGGAACGGTATAAAGGGAACTGTCAGCAACCCAAGAAGCAGGAACCACAGATTATACTGCATCCGGCTGGACAGGTTGTTTTTGAATATCCGCTTGGCTATCAAAAGAATTCCGATGATACCGCTGATAAATACATTGCATA
>NZ_JACOPH010000014.1 GCF_014287635.1 Roseburia zhanii
TGCCAATATTTATGCAAAAGAGTATAAATTATATTTGCCGGATAAAAAGCTGTTACAGAAAAAGCTAAAAGAATGGCTGGATGAAGAACAGAATTGATTCAGAGGGAGAGTGCTATCTGGGGGGGTAGCATTCTCGTTAATAACAACAATTACGTTTGTGACCTTACTATTAGTGGTTTGTTTTTACACAGATGTGATTGTATTCCCAATTAAAATTATGTCGCTGAGATAACACGCGGTGGAAAGGGCAAAGAGATAAAATCTATTCCGATATATGCTGTAGGGAGTAGATTTCCGTATAATTAGAGTATTTTGTACTTTTTGTGATGATGACACCTTCCTTTAATGACTGATTTGAGTTTATAAATATTTTATTTAGCAATAGAAAATGACTTTCAAGAATTTACACTACCTTAACGTGAATACTTGTTGACTTCTGGATACATCAAAATCATCAATTATGAAATATAGCAGAAACAGAAATGGTATGACAGCACCACAAACATTTGATGTTGACAATGTTAATGCGAAATATGATTAATAATTTTAATATTAAATATGGAGGATGATGATATGAAAAAAAGAGCGTTTATGCTAGTTGGCATATTATTGATTTCAATTGTTATGAGTGCTTGTAGTTCAAATTCAAAATCCACAACAAATGAAAATGAAACTACTATTATTCAAGCGGAATATCCTGTATATGATACTGCGGAAGAAATTGTTGATGCTTCAGATTTAGTTTTTAGTGGTACAGTTACGGAAATTAATTATGAATCACTGAATGTTAAATCAGAAACAGGAGCCGATTCTGAAACTGGATTAGTTGAAGCTACAGAAATTCCATATACAATTTTTGATATTAGTATTGAAAAGGTGTATAAAGGAAATGTAGAATCAAGTTCAATTTCAATAAAACGACCAGGTGGAAAGATAGATGGTCAATTTTTTGTTGTAGAAGGTGCTTCAACAATCGAAGTGGGAGAAACATATCTGTTTATTACACAAACATATGAAAATGCTTATCCTAGTCTGTTAAATGTGACGCAAGCCTCATTCGATATGAGCAAACCTGAAGTTTTAAATAGTGAACAAGGCAATGCGAGAATCACTTTATCCGAAGTTTTAGAATATTTGGATTCAATCAATTAGAAGGTAAGATTAGAATAGCTCAGTTGTTGATAATTGTAGCAATTTATGCTGATAGGGTAATCTATGTAAATCTGGCTGTTGAAAATCAATTACATGATTTTGAGGAGCTTGTATTATCAAATTCATTACGTTTTGGAACGGTCAATTATTGCAGAAAAGAGAGACTGGAAGAATTTTGCAATTCAAAAGAGACTATACTTATCATAGATGAAATTCAGGAAAGCAGTATGGTTTATAACAGCATAAGGGCACTTCAGGGAGAACTTAACTGTCATGTGGCTGTTAAGGAAAATTTAAATTTTATATTTTAAATAAAAGCAATCAGAAAATCAATCGTAAAAAATACGATTGATTCAGACTGTAGACAAAGTACTCCGAGAAACGAAAGTTTCTCCCCCCTATTGGTTTATAAGCTGTGGTTTTTGTTTTTTGTCTGTTGTTCCTGCACCGGATCGGTTTGTGTTCGTCCGAGATACCGATTAAGATTTTCCTGTTTCCGCTTTAAATTCCACACCTCTTTTTCACAGCTCTTGTAGGTTGTGGTCAGTTCTTTTTTCTGCGTTTCCAATGCCTGATATTCGGCTCGCAGCTTATCCACATTCAATCCTTTTAGCTTGATGCCTGCCTGTTCAAGCATACGCCTTGCACCGCCATAAAGGATAATCTGGCTCTCGTATCTGCGGAAATATGCGTCCGGGTTCTTGGCTTTTTTGTAGGCGATATGGTAAGAGCGGTTGTCCTTGTACTGCTCGGCATATTTGATGATTTCCGCAAGGTTTTTCATGCGGTGTTCCAGTTCCACAACGCTCTGTTTGGCGGACTTTCCCGCTTCGTTTTTTACAGTAATTTTATGCTCCAGATCGGAGAGAGAACCAGCTTCATTATAGCTTTGTGCGGCGATTTTCAGATTCTCGATTGCCGCCCACTGTTGCAGTCCGGGACTGTTCTGGAATTTCTCGTCCGAGGTGTCAATGATCTTGCGGGAAGAGTAGTCTTTTTTCGGGATAACTGCCTTTCGTTCCCGTTTCTTTTCGATGCGTTTCCGGATACGTTTCTTTGTGTATTCTTTCCCTAAAGACCTTGCACTACCACGGACAAAATGCTCCTTGTCCAGAGGGCGGAAAGAGATATATTTTGCAGCATCTTCTCCAAAAGTTTCCCCTTTGATTTCGTAACCTTTTGCCCGCATAAGAAGCAGAAATTCTTCATAGGTGGAAGCCGACTTGATGAAAAAATTGATGTCCTGTCGAAGCTGTGTTTTCCAAGTCGAACCATTCTGATCAGACTGCCATTCTTTGTATTTTTTGCCACGTTCACCACCCGGAATGATGACGGAAAGATTGTGTTCCCTGCACAGTTCATCACTCAGTTTACGGATGTGGTAATAGGACTGTTTGCAGTCGTGATATTTGTTGTGTTCGATGTTGTCAGCGGCACAAAAAATGATGTGATTATGAACGTGTTCTTTGTCAATATGGGTGGTAACAACATACGAATATTTTCCCTCTAAAAGTTTATCTGCAAGCTCCTTTCCAATGTGGTGCGCTTCTTCAAAACCGACCTCGTCCGGAGCAAAAGCCTGTATGAGATGATAGGCTTTGTTGGGACTGTTTTCCCTGCAATGGTCAAGCGTATATTTAAAGTCAATTGCCGCAGTTTCGGGCGTACACGCATAAGACGAAACATAGATTTGTTCATCGGTTTTGTCCGGGTTGCAGATATATTCTATGGCTTTATCAACGGTTGCTTTGATAGCATGGATTTTTGTGTATGCCATACCTCATTCATCAACTCCTTTACTTCGTTTATATCCTCTTGATAAATGTTTCCAGTGCTGTTTACCCTCTTTGCGATCTGGTTTAAATTGGAGCTGATACGTCCCAACTCCGTATTATAATTTCGCAGGTAACTGTAATCAACATCATACACATATCCATATAAGATCAGCTTGCGCAGGAAGGCAGACATACTCTTCATGCCGGATGCTTTGAACTTGGTATTGAGGATGTACTGCTCATCATCGCTGAGATAAAATTGCACCGGATTGGTGCGGTTTCGCTTTGCTATTTCTGCCACTTCCTTTCTCTCTTTTGGGTACAAAAAAACTGCTGTAAAATGTTCGATTTTTACAACAGTTTGTTTCAAGTTTTATTTAGTTTTGGGCATAACTATCCAAAACAAATTGTAGCAAAAGCGTCAGGAAAGGTCAAGGTATTCCACAGGAAAACCGAAGAAAAAATAAAAGAGGGTTAGGGATGCTTCCCTATGGAAATTCACACGCATATACGATAGTAAAGTGTGGGGAATTTCGCCTGTGTCATGACACAGGCAGTGCTTGCTAAGGTTGTTTTTGGTGCTTGAGTTATAATTGGGACAAGTTAGAAGAAACCCAGTAAAATCAAGGGGTTGGAACTAATTTAGTCCTTATTTTTATACCTTTAAATCGGTACAGGATAGGGCAGCGCTGACATATCAATCCGAAATATGACCATTACATAGAGCAGTTCAGATTCATGGGCTGAGTGTGCTTTATGTACCCAAGAGAGGTGAAAATTGAATAGTAATAATTTTAGGTAGGACTAAATTAGCTTTGCACTGAAAAGTGTATCTGGCTGTTTGTCCGGCCTTTTTTATTGGAAATGAGCAGGAGATGGCAGAAAAGAAGCTGATTTGGTCTGAATGTAAGTCATCTCGCAAAAAGAGAGGTGGCTGTATATGGAAGTATTGTCTTATGAAAGCAAGAGCAGAGTGTGATCGAATATAAATCGTTGGCAGATCTTTCAGAGACAAGGAAAATAGGATAGAAACACAAACCGAAAGGTACGGGTAGCTGTATGAACAAAATTAGTAAGATTTGGAGGAACAGAAAAATGAATAACAAGTTAGAGGTAATAGGAATTGATCACGGCTGGTCAATGATGAAAACCGTAACTCAGGTATTTGTCACAGGGGTAAAGGAGATTACAACTACTCCGGCACTTTTTGGAGATGTTCTTGAGTACGACGGTAAGTATTACAAGATTGGAACAGTAAGGCAGGAAGTGAAAGATACAAAGGTTGAAGATGACAGCTTTTATCTTTTGACACTGGCAGCAGTCGCAAAGGAATTGAAGAAAAGAGGATTGTCAGATGCAAAGGTATTTCTTGCAGTAGGACTTCCACTTACCCGATTTGGAGCAGAGAGAAATAACTTTATTAAATACCTGACCAAGAATAAGCGTGTTGATTTCAGATATGAAAATGAAGCATACCATATTGAGATTGACGATGTGGCGGTATTCCCACAGTGCTATGCGGCTGTGGTTGACAAGATACCGACTATGGCAAAGAAAACGCTGGTTGTTGATATCGGTAGCTGGACAATAGATATTATGCCCGTGATTAACAAGTCACCGGACGAATCAAAGTGTGTTACCGTGCCAAGAGGACTTATTACCTGTATGCGTTCTATAAATGAGCAGTGTGTAAGACAGCTCAATGGGGAAGTTGATGAAACAGAAATCCAGAATATTATGCGATATGGCAGGTCTGATATAGATGATGAATACCTTGCGATTATCAAGGCTGAGATAGAGGACTTTGTTGAAAAGGTATATAACTCAATCCGTGAGTTTGGTTATAACCTTAAAACTACACCGATTGTATTTGTAGGTGGCGGGGCAGTGGTAATGAAGAATTTCAGCAATCACGAAGCAAAGAATATCTCTTATATCCTTGATGTAAAGGCAAATGCCAGAGGATATGAACAGCTTGCCATTATGGGATTGAAAACTGCTAAGAGACTTGCATAGGGGGTAGTCATATGGCACGAAGGCATATTATGGAGAGCACATTCCGACTGAATCTGCTCAATCCTCAACACGCTAAAATCAATGAGGTTATAAAGGGGCTTAATCCAAAGATATATAAGTCAAAGAATCAGTTCCTGATTGAAGCCTGTGAGTTTTATATTGACCACTATGGAGAGGATGATATTCCCTCCAAAGAGGAAAAGAGATATGAACAGTTTGTAACGAGGGACGAGATAGAAAAGATAAAAAAGGAAATTGAGTATTCTGCAATGAGTGAGGCAAGAAAAGAGGTCATTTCTTTACTTGGGGGAGCTTTGGCGGGAGTGAAGAACAGCCAGCCGGTAGTGATTGCAAACCCACAGGAAGATATGGAAGAACAGCCGGAAGAAGATGTTATGAATGATTCAGATGTTGCAGGATTGGCAATGGGATGGATGTTGAAAGGAGATTGATTATTATGAGAAGAATTGCAGGAGCCGTAGGAACCGCTGTTTTACAGGTACTCAAGTGGATGCTGAAAATTGTTCTTGGAGCATTCAAGCTGTTCTTGGGACTTGTCAGGTTGGTTCTTCTTCTATTCTGTCTGGTAGCAAGAGTATTTCTTTCATTCGTAAGAATGGGAACATTTTGAGGGGAGGTGAGACGATGGAGGTAAAAGGCTTCTTTCCTGCTTACAGGAAAAACAGAAGACTTGTGAAGTATTTCTTTAAATTTAAGAAATTGTTATAATCAAGGAGGTTAAAATGCACAGAATACGGGATTGTCCGGAATGAGCTGACGGGTATATCAAAGAGAAAATAAAAACAATCAACCTTGCGGGGGAATGTAAGCCAATGACTTATGTTCCCCCGCTTTTTTTGTTTGGAGGATAAGCAGATATGATGAATTATGAGATTTTTAAGGAAGTAGTAAAAGAGAAGTTTATGGACTATATGCCGGATAACTTCAAAGGTATGGAGCTTGTAGTTATGCCTGTGGAAAAGGTAAATATGACCTATGACGGTATCAGTATCAGAGGCAAAGATACTAATATTTCTCCTACTATTTATATCAACGATATGTATGAGAAATATCAGAACTGTGGTGATCTGGAGGAAACACTGATGGCGGCATGTGACCTTATGGCAATGGAGTTTGCAAAGACACCACAAGTTGTTGATGTTGACAGCTTATACAAAGATGCCAATGAAAAGGTAGTATTCCAGCTTATCAATACGGAACAGAACAGGTCATTTCTGGAGCAGGTGCCACACAGAGAATTTCAGGATCTTTCCATTATCTATAAACTTGTGATAAATGCGGATGCTGAAAGTATTCAGAGTATAAAGGTTACGAACAGCCTTGCGGAAAGACTTGAAATGAATGAGGAGCAGCTTTTTAAATATGCGGCTGAAAACACAAGAAGAATCTTACCGCCAAGAATAAGAAATATGAATGATGTTATGAAAGAGATGTTTTTAAGTGACGGGATGCCGGAGGAGATAGCAGAGATGATGATCAGGGAAGTTCCACCGGAGCAGACTCTGTGGATAATCTCCAATAACAGGGGAATTGACGGTGCAGTATCAATGCTTTATGAGAATGAGCTTCACGAACTGGCAGAAAACCTTGAAAGTGATCTGTATATCCTGCCTTCAAGTGTGCACGAAGTTCTTGCGGTGTCTACTGAGCTGACCGAACCGGAGGAGCTTGCACAGATGGTGGCAGAGGTGAATATGCAGGAGGTGGCATTGGAAGAAAGACTTTCCAATCAGGTATATCACTATGATAAAGATTTAAGGAAACTCACGCTTGCAACGGATACACCGAACAAGAGACTGGACGGTATCGTGGCAGAGCCGCAGCTTGTATATGACGCAAAGGAAAAGGCGAGATAGGAGGCAGTTATGGAGCAGGAACTTACCGTAGAAGAACTGATTGCTCTTATAAACAGCCAGAAAGGTGACTTTATTATCCGTATTGAGTTTGGAGAGGAGGCGGATTCCTGTGACAGAGAAGAACGACTTCAAACTTGATGTTGTATCCATAAGGCTTGTAAAGGAGGCTCCGATTTATTCGGAGCAGTCCTTTAACAAGCCGGAAGAAGTAGCTGCTGTAATGGGGGATTGTATGTGCCAGTTCGACAGGGAAGTGGTGTGTGTTGTAAATCTCAGCTCCGACTTAAAGCCTATCAATGTGCATTTTGCAAGTGTCGGTTCGCTGAATGAAGCGATGGCACACCCAAGAGAATTATTCAAGGCAAGTATTTTAAGTAATGCTGCCAGTATGATGTTAATCCACTGCCACCCGTCAGGAAATATATTTCCCAGTAAGGCAGACACGATGATGACAGACCGTATGAATAAGCTGTGTGAGCTTATTGGAATTCCTCTTTTGGATCATATCATCGTGGGAGGAGATAATCGTGCCTTCTTTAGTTTCAAGGAAAAGGGAATGATTGATAATCCAAGAATTACACTCAGTACGGATTACAGGAACCTTGATATTAAGTCACCGCTTGTGGCAGAGCAGGGAAAGGCAAGGTGAGAGTATGGAAGGAAGATTTACAGAGGAGGAACTTGCCATAGCAAAGAGCGTAGACCTCTGTGCTGTTGCAGAAAGCCTCGGTTATACTGTAAAGAAGATTGGAAAATATCACACCTTAAAGGAAATGGACTCAATCCGTATCTATGACAGAAGCCACTGGTACAGATGGTCAAGGCAGTTTGATAAGGGAAACAATGGCGGCTCACAGATAGACTTCCTGCGTGTATTTGGCGGAATGAGTGTAAAAGAAGCTGTATTCTGGCTCTTGGATTTTGCTGGATACCGAAGAATTGAAAGCACTGCAAAGCAGCCGCTTGTTCATCAGGTCACAAAGAAACAGCAAGAGGAAAGAAGGCCTTTTGTGCTTCCGCAGCCAGCAGGGGATAATTCCTACCTGATATCCTATCTTAACAATGAGCGTGGAATCAGTAAGGCAGTGATAGAACTGTTTTTAAAGGAAAATCTCATATATGAGAGCAGGCATTATCACAACATTGTCTTTAAAGGAAATGACAAGAATGGAGTAACCAGATTTGCAAGTATGCGTGGTGTATTTGATAAACAGGGAAAACCATTCAAGTGTGATGTGGAGGGGAATGATAAGAACTATGGATTTAATGTGGTGAATGTAAACAGTACAGAGCTTGTTGTATTCGAGGCAGCAATCGACCTTATGAGCTATGTGGATATATTTGCCGACCATGAATCAAATAAGCTGGCTCTTGGAATGCTTGCAGATGCCCCGCTTGAAACTTTTCTTAGGGAACACCCACAGATTTCTTTTATCCGTTTCTGCCTTGATGGGGATTCACCGGGCAGAAAAGCAGCCGCAGAACTTATGGAAAAATACTATGGATTGGGCTATGAGATTAAGGACTGTCCGCCACCAGCAGGCTATAAGGATTACAATGAATGGCTTGTTGCAACAAAACTTAATCTTGCAGATGAGAAAAAGGAGCAGATGACCATAGCCGGACAGTGCCATTAAAAAGTGGTGGTAAAAAGCAGTGGTTTTTACGGAAAATGGTGGAACAATGCGGTGGTTTTTTCAAAAAGTGATAGAACAAAGTACCACCACTCTATATTTTGCAGGGGTATTAGGGGAATGTTCCCCTAACTAGATGGCATTAGGACAGAGATGTCTCTAATGCGTATCTAGCAGTCGCCGGGGACTTACCGGTGACTGGAGCCATAGTGAATATCTACGAAACACGGATAAGGAGGTGCAAGGTGGCAGAGAACAGGGAAATAACACTTTTTTCAGAACCAGAGGAACTGATTGCCTGGGCAGAAGTATATGATAAGCAAATCAACCCTTCGATAGAAGATGCTGCACTTCTTCTTAATTATATGGAAGGACATGATTATGCAATCGGAACGGATGCAGAGGGGAAGATGTACAGACAGGATATGGCAGAGGAAAACGGTGAGATAGAGCCATTTCCGATAGATGATGTGATTGATAAGGTGTGTGAGTGGAATTATGATCTGATACTTCACGCAGAGGCAAAGAAAGATGATCCGAAAGATTTTCAGGAATATTGCGAATTTCAGGAAAAGTATGACAGTTTAAAGGCAGATGAGAGTGTGTTAGACCGATTATTTGATAAAACCAGTCATGCAAAGGAGATTGATGCTGTTGCAACGGCACTGGTGGAAGCGTTTATCAGTAATCTGGAGGGCAAGGGTGATTTGGAAAAGGCGGCAGCCACGATAGCACAAGGAATAAAGGATTACAGTACAGATAAGAGGGGAAGGTGAGCGTATGGCAGATAAAATCCACTGTATCAGGAAAACGCTCCGTCTTATGCCGCAGGAGGCAGAACTGCTTGCAAAAAAGGCAGAGGAGAGCGGAATGTGTGAAGCAGATTATTTAAGACTGCTCATCAGCCAGAAACCGAATGATTACCCGGAAGTCAGGAAACTCTTAAAAGAGCTTATCAATGAAGTGAACCGTATTGGAATCAATATCAATCAGATCGTATTCAATAACAATGCAGGACTTTATTCCAAAGAGGATAAAACACAGCTTGTTGCCTATATGCGTAAACTGAACAAGAAAGTAAATGAGGCGGTGGTGCAGATTGGCAATCAGTAAAATCCTTAATATGAAAGACTGTGGCGGGCATTTTCACGGAAAACATTTAAAGCGGGCACTTGATTATGTGATGAACCCGGACAAAACACAGGATGGCAGACTGGTGGGTGCAATAAACTGTCAGGTCGATACCGCATTTGAGCAGATGAAGGAAACCAAGCGTAATTTTGGAAAGATTGATAAGCGTCAGGGGTATCATATCATACTTTCCTTTAAGGAAAATGAGGTAAATCCGGATACGGCATTTGAAATTACACAGAAATTTGTGGAGGAATATCTTGGTAAGTCATACGAAGCGGTGTTTGTGGTACACGATAATACAGCCCATGTTCATTCCCATATCGTATTTAACAGCGTGAGTTTTGTGGACGGCAAAAAGTACCGTTACGAAAAAGGGGACTGGGCAAAGTATATCCAGCCTATCACGAACAGGCTGTGTCAGGAATATGGACTCTCCATTATTGATGTGGATGATGAGAAAAAGGAGAGGCAGCACGAAAGCTATAAGGAATGGAGTGAGTACAGGGAGGGTAATTTTGTATGGTCCGATATGATAAAAAGAGACTTGGATGCCTGTATTTTGCAGGCGAAGGACTATGAGGAATTTCTCGAACTGCTGTCTGAAAAGGGATACCAGATAAAGCAGGGAAAACATCTGGCAATCAAGCCACAGGGTATGACAAGGTTCAGAAGGTGCAAATCTCTTGGGGATATGTATTGTGAGGAAGCAATCCGGGACAGGATTGTAAAAGAGGATATTGCGTTTTATAAGAGTAAACAGGATATACCGAAAGTTTCCATTGTAAAGTGCAGAGTTAAAAGATACCGCAGGGCAGGCTTGTCAGGACTTCAGAAAAAGCATTATGCGAAGCTGTACCGGGTGGGAAAACTCAAAAAAAGACCATACAGTCAGGTATGGAAGTACAGGGAGGATATCCGTAAAATGCATAAGCTGCAGGAACAGTATTTGTTCCTTGCAAGGCATAATATCCATTCAGCAGAAGAACTTGTGGGGACGATAGCTTCTCTTACGGATAAGAAAAAAGAGACTTCGGCAGAAAAGAGCCGGATTTATAAAGCAAGGGAAAGGAGCAGGGAACTTTTTACTGCGGCTGATGAGATGGAAAACTTAAAGCCAGCAGAGCAGTCATACAGGCTTGGGGATACCTTCTTTGAAGATGAGCATAGGAAGTGGGTGGCACTGGAGCAGGAATTACAGGCACAGGGATATGCGCTTGAGGAAGTGCAGGCTTTAAGAAGACATTACAAAGAGGAGTATTCAGAAGTGTGTGCGAAAGAAAAGGTTGTATTCAGGGAACTGAATACGGGTAAGGCAATATTAAACAGCATGATTCCGGACAGTATTTCAGATGGAAGAAAGACAGAATACAACAGGGAGATTATAAGAGACAGAAAAGAGCAGCCAGTAAGATAGGCTGTTTTTTTGCGCAGTTAGGAGGAGCATATGGAACAAAATCTGAATGACAAGCCGTTAAGCAATATGCAGATTGCCAGATATATTGAGTCATTGAGAAAAGAAATGAATTTCGATGATGAGGTGTACGGGCTTGTAAAAAGTGATCTTGAGGATGGACTTACGCAGGAGCAGACGGAAAAGTATCTGGATAAGAATTTTAACATTGGACAGATGAGAGTGTTATCGGAAGGTCTGCATAAGGAGATTCCGGAGGAACTTTTTAATATCCTTCACAATAATAAGCTCTCCGGCAATCAGATGAAGGTATCACTGGAATTTTATGAAAAGGGAGTTGCGGTTGAAACCATACAGGAAGCTGTGGCAAGGGGAGAGAAGCCCGTTGTGATGAGAAGATTATATGAAGAAGTTCTGGCACAGCTTTCAAAGGCTGCGGAGCAGTATACGCAGGACTCAGAGTATGTGAAAGAACTGATTGCACAGATGGAAATGGTAGTGGAGAAAATCAACTATCAGGAGGAAAGATACGATGCCCTTAATAAAAAATTATCCGATGTTGAAGTATTAAAGGAAGATAAGGAAGTCACGGAAAGGCTTGTAAAGGAAAATGAGGATAAGGATGGAATTATCATCCATCAGCAGGATGAACTTAATAAGGCAAGCAGCACGATTGCAAGATTAAGAGATAGCATTGAGCATAAGGACAAGGAGATGGAGCGTATGAGAGACAGGATAGAATCTCTTGAGGATAAGATTATGAGTGCGGCATCTGATGATCAGAAGGTTGCGGAAAAAGAGGAAAAGGCTGGACCGTCAGAGGTTTTGGCAGCTACTGATAATAAGGAAACAGTGAAAACACTTGCAGATTCACAGGCAGTGCCACCTATGTACAATGGAATACCCGTGTATTATCAGATACCTGTTACGGACTCTGCCGGGCGTGTAATCCAGCATCTTCCAGTTGAGCGTACAGAAAGAAAATCAAATGGCGGCATTGCGGCACTTTTTGCCAGATTTTCATTCAAAAAGAAGTCAAGAGCTGACATTGTAAAGCTGGTTGCAAGCGGTGATCTTGTGCCTGCACAGCTTGTCCAGATAAAAAGTGCCATAGAAAAGGGACTGACAGAAGGGCAGCTTGTGGAACTTATCAATAATAATGTCTCAGCGGAAAAGATGAAAGAGATTATTGAGATTGCCGTGCTTGAAAACAGTATGGCAGGTTAGGAGGTACTTATGAATTTAGCAGTAGTCAATGAGGCGGTAACAGGGATGAACGGTGTGGAACACGAGTTCACGGAAGAAGAAAAAAACTTTGTGGTGCAGTTTGCTTTCCGAAGCGGCAGTAAGGAAGATACGATTTCCCTGATCGAAGCTCTGGCACATTCCACGGATAAGGTACAGTCCGAGGAGATTATGGTCACATACAGGTCAAAGTACGATATAAAGCCTGCGTGGGTGGAACAGGTCGAAAACCTGCTTGTGGCACTTGAGATGTACCGGATAGAGGAGGAAAAAGCAATCAGTCATCTGTCTGATATTTTAACAGCATATGGCATTGATGTTTCAGTAGAGGAAATCCGCAGTACAAAGGCGGAAGAAATAAGGACAACAATAAGAGAGAAAGCGGAGGTGCGATAATGGCAGAGGAAATTCAGGAAGCGGTACAGATTATCCGTGTCGCATATGACGGGATAGAGATTGCTATGAAAGTAGGCAGTGGCGGTATTGCCGCCATGCAGAAGGCAATCGACTTTTTAAAGGGGATGCTTGATTATGAAAAGTCGTTGGGAAAAACATCTATGAGAAAGCTGCTCTTAAAGGGCGGGGATTTGCAGGTATTGCAGTTTAAAACGGAAGATATGAGAAAGGTTGAGAGAATGGCAAAGAAATACGGAATCCTGTATTCGGTTCTTCCAGACTGTAACAAGACAGACGGTATGAGTGAGGTCATCTTTCATACAGAGGCAGTTCCCCGTGTGAATATGATGATACAGAAGCTGAAATTTGGCAGGATTGCCACCTTTGATGACTATCTGAAGAATGGAGATGAAAAGTCCCTCGGCAAGCTGATGGATTTTTTGAGAAAACAGCAGGGAAACGAGAAAAGCCACACGGTAGAAGGGGATAAGGTAAATTCTGCCATAGACGGACTCATTGAAAAAGTGGGAATGTTTGCTATGGAAAAACAGGCTATCAGTGTGGATCAGGTCAAGGAGAATTTCAGCATCAATGGGGAGCAGGCAGAAAATGTAATAAAACAGCTTGAGACAATCGGGGTGCTTGGCGGCAGGAGTGAGGATGGTACACACAAGGTAATGATGGATAAGGAGGCTTTCACTAACAGGATCAGAGGGTATCAGAGCCTTGCGGACAGAATGAGGGCAATATCTGCCTCAAAAAATACGAACCTGTCAGATGTTACGATCAGTAAGAAACTTATTGCAGAAGAAAACGACCATGCAGTAAAGACCAGAGTTCCGGGAACATGGGGAAAAGATGTCAGATATGTGTGGCTGCATAAGGATAACGTTATGGATATCCATAATGGAAAGACAATGCTCACATTCCTTGATACCAGAAAAGATTACAAACTCTATGATGAGCAGAACCGTGTGGTAACTACGAAAAAGGGAGACGAACTTTATACGCATTATGATAAGGTAGAATCATCTGTCAGGGAGCGATATGAAAAGGTTCAGAAAGAGCAGAAAAAGACCACAAAGAAGAAAACGGTTACTACCAGAAAAGAGAGGTAGGAGCCTATGCAGACAACGAAGAAAAAACCGTCACTGATATTTATTTTAGTGGGTGCAGTGTTATCCGGGTATCTTGGTTATCTGATAAATGGTGCATGGACAGAAGGGATTGCCTTTAATGACTTTATGAACAGGTTCAATGAAGTGTGTGCAGTTCCTTTTGCCAATTATTACAATTCAAATACAGTAAACGCAGTAGCCATTGCATTATGTATCTATGCAATGGCTATTATTATGTATTACACCAGCCAGAGAAACTATATGCCCGGCAAAGAATATGGTACAGCAAGATTTGAAAATCCGAAGCAGGTCAATAAGATACTGGCGGATAAAGATGAGAATTTCAACCGGATACTCAGCCAGAATGTGAAAATGTCGCTGGATTTCCGAAGGCTGAAGCTCAATGGAAATATTCTTATCTGTGGAGGTTCCGGTGCAGGAAAGACATTTTATGAAGTAAAACCGAATCTTATGCAGATGCCACATAGCTGTTCGTTTATCTGTACTGATCCGAAAGGAGAGATATTAAGAAGCTGCGGGCAGATGTTAAAGGATAACGGGTACAATGTAAAAGTCATCAATCTTTTGGAGATGGATAAATCAGACTGTTACAATCCATTTTCCTATATCAGAGAGGAAACTGATGTGGTGAAGCTGATTACCAATCTTATCAGTAATACCACACCAAAAGGCTCAACGCCGAGTGATCCGTTCTGGGAGAAAGCAGAAGGCTTGTTTTTACAGGCAATTTTCTATTATGTGTGGCTGGAGGTGCAGCCTGCAAAGCGAAACTTTGAGACAGTTTTGAAGCTGCTTGGAGAAGCAGAGGTTAAGGAACCGGGAAAGGCTTCAAAGCTGGATGTCCGTATGAAGTTTCTGGAGGAGAGTTCGCCGCTTGGAGCAAATCACCCTGCGGTCAAACAGTACAACAAATGTATGAGAGGTGCGGGCGATACAGTTCGTTCTATTATTATCAGTGCAAACTCAAGACTTGCATTTCTTGAAAATAAGCAGGTTTTACGACTGCTCTCCAAAGATGAGTTAAATTTGTCTGATATCGGTATTGGAGTAAATGGAGATGGGGAGACAAAGACAGCACTGTTTTGTGTAATCCCGGATAGTGATAAATCCTATAACTTCATTATCGGTATGTTATACACACAGATATTTCAGGAATTGTACTATCAGGCAGACTTTAACTGTGGTGGCAGACTGCCGATCCATGTAACCTTTATGTTAGACGAATTTGCGAATGTCGCATTGCCAGATGACTTCTGTTCGTTGTTATCGACAATGCGAAGCAGGGAGATTTCAAGTATTATCATCATTCAGAACTTTGCCCAGTTAAAGGCACTTTTTAAAGATACTTGGGAAACAATCCCCGGCAACTGCGATACTTTCATCTATCTTGGAGGCAATGAGCAGAGTACACACAAGTATGTCTCGGAGCTTTTGGGCAAGGGGACAATTGATAAAAAATCAAGCGGTGAGACAAAGGGCAGACAGGGAAGCTCATCAAGAAATTATGATGTTTTAGGCAGGGAACTGTTTACACCCGATGAGGTCAGAAAGCTGGATAATAAGAAATGTATTATTTTTATCCGTGGTTTTGATCCGATAATGGACAATAAGTATATTCCATTCCGACACCCGATGTTTAATCAGACAGCGGACGGAAAAGGAAAAGCGTATGTTCATAATACACAGGGAGCAGACCGTATCATCGGACCACCATTTGAGATTTTATCGGAAAAAGCCGTTAAGCATTATGAAAAAATGAAGGATAAGGGAGAGAATGTGTATATTGATACACTGACCTATGAGCAGTTTATGATGCTTGGAGATGCGGAACTGAACAGAAGATTTTCTATGCAGGACGAGGCAGAGCAAAAAGCAAAAATTGACAGGGAGCAGGCAAATGAGCTTGAATATGCCGATGAATCGCAGAAAGAGAAGGACTCAGACAACAGTGGAGGAGGACAGCCGGTAAGAAATCCTGAGAGGGAGAAGCCGAAGTGGGAGGATACGATCACAAACCGAATGATGCACTGGTCATATACAGCGGAGCAGAAAGAGGAAGTGAAGAAAGCACTTGCGGCAGGTGTTCCGAAAGCAACGATTCTTACTTATTTCTATCCGGAAGTGACGGTGGAGAAGATGAGTTCATATCGGAAGAATCAGTAAAGGCGTCGCATAGGCACAGGAACTGTGGTATAATGTGCCTATGCGGAATGAAAGAGTTTCGTAAATTGGGAATTGTATGGTGGTACTTTAATGGAAAAGAAAGATTTTTTGTATACAGTGATTCTAACAACAACAGTATTTGCAGCTCTTATAACATCGATAGCGAATATAATAATTTCTTTGATAAATAGTTATAGATTAAAACATATTGAAGAACAAAAAAAGTTAAATGAAATTGATAAATATCGATATAGCAGGTTGCATGAAATACTAATAAATTGGCATAAATATGATTCTGAAATCAAAGGAGAAACAGACAGTGAAATAGCATTTTATAGATTGCTTAATCAATTTATGGACGATTTGGGGCGTTATGAAATTGCAAAACCGTTACTCGATGCGGGCTATACTGAAGAATTGGAAAACAAAAAAATAGAATGTGAAAATTTACTAAATAATTTAGTTGAAGCTGAGGCACCAGATGGTACACATACAAAGGATTTTCCAATCATAAGAGAAAAATATTTTGCAAGTGGACAAGAGTTCTCGAAATTATTAAAAAATGCCATTAATAGTCAACTTGAATCATTATTAAGAAAAAGCAATATATGATAATTATAGCTTTGTCATTCTTGTAAATGACTTAATATTTAATTCACACAGCACTTTAGCCAATTATGGTTAAGGTGCTTTTTTTGTACCTTGAAAGGAGGTGGTCACAGCAAAACATATCGGGGAAAGCCCGATTTTATCATTACAACAGGCTATGCCTGATCATATAAAGTAACTTTTAACAGCCAGTTAGGGATAAACCCTGCTGGCTATTTTTTTATCGAAAAGGAGACAACCAATATGAGAAAAGAACAGATTATTATGACAACCAACAACAATCAGATGGAGGAAAAAGGTATGAAGCAGAGATTTATTCAGTTTAAGAAAAAATTTGTTCCGGCATTATCCGGAGCCGTTATGGGAGTAATGTTTATGAGCACTACCTGCTTTGCGGCAGGAGGTACTTCGGCAGTAACACAGCCACTTGAGAACTTAAAAACGCTTGTGATCGCAGTTATCGGTGCAGTTGGAGTAATTATCCTTGCAAAGAATGTAATGGAATTTGCACAGGCATACCAGCAGCAGGATTCATCTACTATGAACTCAGCTTTAAAGGGGGTTGTGGCAGGTATTATCATGGCAGGTATTTCTACTGTACTCACTTTCTTAGGCTTCTAAGATAGGGAAAAAATAATCCCTGTTGCAATAGAAGAAAAGAGGTGAATAACAGGTATGGATATTTTTAAGCTGGGAGACAAAATACTTGCTCTCCTTGAAGCTATGTTTGGATTTTGGAACAATCAGATATCTTTGGTTTTTGCAATGCTTGGACAATCGCCCGTCAGTTTTAAGGGCGGTGGTCCGTGGGCAGTCATCGAGGGAATAGAGCCAATCTTTGTAGCGGTTGGTTCTTCCCTTGTGGTACTGTTCTTTGTTATCGGTTTCTGTTCGGAAAGTATAGATGTGAAAGATGAAATGAGGTTTGAATCAATCCTGCGTATGCTTATCCGATTAGGACTTGCAGAATGGTTTGTTGCCAATAATGTCACGATTATGAAAGCATTTTTTACTTCCATCGGAAATCTGGTAGGGCTTATTTCGGCAGGAACAACAACACAGCTTGCCATTGACAGTGCACAGGCAGATGTTATTAAGGGACTTGGATTTGGTGAAAGTCTGGTAATGCTGATCCTTACGGCACTGCTTGCAATCATCATTATTATCTGTGGTTTCTTTATCATTTACACCGTGTATTTCAGATTCTTAAAAATATTGATCATTGTGCCGCTTGGAGCAATCGCCTGCTCTACAATGGCAGGAAACAGAATGGTAAGTCATACGATGTCAACTTACTGTAAGTATTTCTTATCCTGTGTGTTTGAGGCGGTAACAATGGCACTTGCGATTGTGGTATGCAATGCATTTATCAATGCAGGGCTGCCTTCCTTTACGGGAAGTTATGCAGACTGGGCACAGACACTTATTTATCTGTGTGAAATGACATTTACCATAGCAATGACGGTTGGAAGTGTGAAGGGAGCACAGACACTTACAAGTAAGGCATTCGGATTATAGAAGGAGGCATTTATGGATAATGAAAAGAAACAGGTGACTTATAATTCCAGTTTTTCCGGGGAGACACAGGTAACACTCGATATTCAGCAGTATATGAATAACAAGGCAATGTATATCGGGCTTATGTGTAATGAAGATG
Organism: Roseburia zhanii; assembly: GCF_014287635.1. Lineage (GTDB taxonomy): Bacteria > Bacillota > Clostridia > Lachnospirales > Lachnospiraceae > Roseburia_B > Roseburia_B zhanii. The sequence continues at coordinate 18,209 of NZ_JACOPH010000014.1, forward strand.
GATACGATGAGCCGTTTGGTGATGTGACCGTAAATTTGTCTGTTGCTGCACCGAATTACTGCGGATATCTGAATGTGAATGATATGCCGGATATTGAGAAATTCATCACAGAAAATGAGCTTGGGGAGTTTACAGGATTTACACAGAGGAGTGGTTATTGTGAATATCCTCTTTATCTGTTCAATGTTGATAAGCTGAGAGAACTGTGTCCGGACGGAATGGATATGTATGAGGCAAATATCGGTATGGCAAGAAAGCCGGAGACAAAGGAGTTAGCAAGATAGGGGGCAGAGGACAATGGTTATTGAAATAAACAAAGACATTGACCGTTATCAGGAATCGGTGGCAATGGGACTTACAGCAAAACAGCTTGTATTTTCTATTGCCAGTGTGATAGTCGGTGGCGGTATCGTATTACTTCTTTATAGATATATTGGTCTTACAGGTTCTGCTTATGTGGCGATTCCGTGTGTAGCTCCGATAGCACTTGGAGGATTTTATTCTTTTAATGGAATGAATTTTTACGAGTATATGGGAAAGAAACTGCATTTTATGTTTGGAAATAAGGCTCTTACCTATGTATCTACTGAGGGAGAGCCGATTATCAAGGCTTTTGAAATGGAGCAGAACGGACAGGTAAAGAAGAAAGGCAAAAAAACTCAATCAGAGATTACAACATCTGAGTCGGCAGTAAAGAAACAGGAGGAATTTGAAGAAATGAAGAAAAAGACAAGAAACATGATGTTTGGACTGGCAGCCGTGTTTGTGCTGGCGGTAGCGGGTGTGGCTGCTTATAAAGCAATGCACTAAAAAGGAACCTGCATAAAAACAGATTCCTTAAATGAGGGAAAATCCCTGTCGAAGAATGGAAGTCCAGTTACTTTTCTGATAGAGAAATCGGACTATGATTACAGTCTGCTTTTCTTCATCAATCGTATAAAAGGCAAGGTAATTATTGATTATCACAAAACGAATGCCCCAGCTTGCCAGTACCGGATCATCTACCAGACGGAACTTCTGTGGCAGGTCGGCTAGTGAGCCTATCTGCTCAGTCGCAGCATCTAACAGATTATCTGCGGCATCCGGATTTTTGAGGGTAAATTCGATGTAATCCGCAGCACGCATAATATCGTGTTCTGCGGTGGAAGTGATATGAACCTGATAGCTCATCGACTGCGGCGGCTCCTGATATCAGCCATAGCTTCGGAAAATGGTCTTGTATTGCCTGTGGCAATATCGTCCATTCCTTCTTTAATCTGGCTGTAAAGTTCAAAGCGGCTGGTCAGTTCTTCGTAGGCTTCAATGCTCATAACAGCAAGATCGCCTTTTCCATTCTTCGTAATGAAAACTGGTTCAGGATAATTATGACAAAATGTAGAAATTTCATTGTAATTATTCCTTAAATCAGCACTTGATTTGATTGCTGGCATAAAAACACCTCCTTGTTTGATAACAAAATTATACACAAATTTTGTTATGAAGTCAATGGATATACCATTAGTGTTAGCAGGATAAACACAACTATTCATATGTATCTGACCGTGAGGTCGGGAACAAGCCCGTTGGGTGATGTTCCCGGCGGGCTTTCACAGATAAGAAAGCGAGGTTAGAGACAATGGGTTTATTTACGGACGGATTTAAGCTCTTGAAAAAGGCAAGTGAGCCTTTGTATAAGACACCGAAATCCATTCAGGAAACCATAGAGATTATGGCGGTGGCTGAAAACGGTATTTTTGAAGTAAGCAGGAATAAGTATTCCAAGTGTTACCGCTTTCAGGACATCAATTACACAACGGCAACGGAGGATGAGCAGATCGGCATTTTTGAAAGATACTGCAAATTCTTAAATTCGCTGGACTGTAATTATAAGATTACGATTAACAATAAGAACAAAAATATGGAGGATCTCCGTGATAAGGTTCTTATTACAGAAAAAAACGATGGCTTCAATAATTACCGAAGAATCTACAATGACATTATTGAGGAGAAGATTATTGAGGGCAGACAGGGGATTGAACAGGAAAGATACCTGACAATCACGATTGAGAGAAAGAACTTCGAGGAGGCAAAGGCACAGTTTGCCACACTTGAGGCAACGATACACAAGGCTTTCATTGAGCTGGGTGCAGAGATTGTGCCGCTTAACGGCAATGAAAGGCTGAAAGTGCTCTATGACTATTACCATCTTGGCGATGAGGGCAGTTTTGATTTTGATATCAAAAAGGCAAAGAAGGTCGGAGCAGATTTTAAGAATGATTTATGTAATGGTATGGTGAAATATTTCCCAGACCATTTTGAGGACGAGAGTAAATACTGCAAGGCACTTTTCATTAAGAAGTATCCCAGCAGTTTATCTGACAGATTTATCAATGAGATTACTTCCCTTCCGGTACACTCCATTACCAGTATTGATGTAGTGCCTGTGCCAAAGGATTTGACTACAAAGGTGCTTCAGAAGAAATATCTTGGTATTGAGTCGGATATTATCAAGCAGCAGAGAGTCCGTAATAAGAACAATGACTTCTCCACAGAAATCTCTTATGCAAAGAGAACGGAGAAAAAAGAGATTGAGGCAATTATGGATGATGTCCGTGAGAATGACCAGTGTCTTTTCTTTGTAGGAGTTACCATTATCCTTATGGCAGAAAGTAAGAAGGAGCTTGAGAGTGTCTGCGAAACAGTAGAAACAATCGGAAAGCGTAACAGTTGTACGATTGATACACACTACTTAAAGCAGAGGGAAGCACTCAACACGGCACTTCCGATTGGTGTAAGACAGGTGGAAACAATGCGTACCCTTCTTACCCAGTCGCTTGCGGTGCTTATGCCGTTTAATGTGCAGGAACTGAATGACAGCACAGGTAATTATTACGGTATCAACCAGATCAGTAAGAATGTAAATATCGGTAACAGAAAGAAGCTCATCAACGGAAATGGCTTTGTATTCGGAGTGCCGGGTTCCGGCAAATCATTCTTCTGTAAGATGGAAATGGGCAGCGTATTCTTGTCGGGAGATGATGAGATTATCGTCATTGATCCGATGAACGAATATTTTGATATTGCACAGACTTATGGTGGAACCGTGGTAAATATGTCCACATACACGGACAACTATGTAAATCCGCTTGAGATGGATGTGTGGAGTCTTGATCCGAATGATTCAAAGGGAATGATAAGGGAAAAAGGGGAATTTATGCTTGGTCTTTGTGAGCAGTGTATCGGGGACAGCTTAAATTCCAGACAGAAATCAATCATTGACCGCTGTGTGAGAAAGATGTATATCGACATCGCAAGGGGCAGGGAAAAGTATATTCCGGTAATGAGTGACTTCTACGATATCCTTATGGAACAGCCGGAGGACGAAGCAAAGGATATCGCATTGTCTTTGGAACTTTTTGTAAATGGTTCCCTCAATATCTTTAACCACCAGACAAATGTTGATGTAGATAACCGATTCACGGTATATGGTATCAGGGACTTAGGCACGGAGCTTAGTCCTATCACAATGCTTGTTATGATGGAGTCTATTCAAAACAGAATTGTAGAAAACGGGCAGAAGGGCAAGGCAACCTGGCTCTATATTGATGAGTTCCATGTCCTGCTTAATTCGGAGTATTCTGCAAAATATTTACAGCAGCTCTGGAAGAAGGTGAGGAAACAAGGTGGACTGTGCACGGGTATCACCCAGAACGTCGTGGACCTTTTACAGAACTACACCGCCACTACAATGCTTGCAAACTCTGAGTTTGTTGCACTCTTAAAGCAGGCGAATACAGACAGTTCCAAGATGGCAGAGGTTATCGGTGTATCAGAGGCACAGCTTCGTTTCGTAACCAATACTGCATCGGGAATGGGACTTATCAAGTGTGGTTCCGTGGTAATTCCGTTTGATAACCAGATCAGCAAGGACACTGACCTTTACAGACTGTATAACACCAATATCCACGAAAAGATTGCGGAGCAGAAGAAAAGGGAGGCAAAATTTGCTGATTAGAATTGCAATGTATCAGCCATTTGGACTAAGTTCCGGATGGCTACTTTTTTAAGGATACAGAAAGAAGGTGGGAACATTGAAGATAAAAAAAGCGGATGACAAGCCTATGGTCATTCACACTAAGAAAAAAGCTAAGATTCATATGCATGAACCGAAGAAGGCTAAAATTAAGGGCAGTAACATTTACACCGTACAGCGTGGTCCGAAAATTGCCAGTGCAAAGATAAATGATACAGGTAAAAAGAAGTCTTATCGTAAGAGTACCATTCATCAGGCAGAGAAGAAAGAAAAGGAACTTTCAAAATTTAAGAGAAATATACGGGAGTCCAATACTTCTATCAAGACGAAGAATACCAATCTTCATATAGCAGGAAGAACGGGAGCATTTGCGGCTGGAGCAGTTACAGAGCAGGTGGAAGGCGGGCAGGAAGTGTCACAGGCAGCTTATCTTGCATATGAAGCAAGCCGTCCGGTTACGGGAACTGCTTCAAGGGGAGCGTCACTTTTCAGAAAAAAAGCGGCAGCCGAAGCAAAGAGGCGTATCAAGAAGGTAGAAACAGGAAAGAAGCTGGCAAAAAAGATGGGAAAGAAAGCTGCCAGTGATACGGCAAAAAAGATTGCCGGTGACACGACAAAGACAGCAGCGAAAGAAACTGCCAAGAACACTGCAAAAGAAACTGCCAAAACTACGGCAAAAGCGGCAACCACAGCGGCAGGTACAGCGGTTGCACCGGGAGCAGGTACAGCAGTCGGCATGGCGGCAGGCTATGCCACGGGTGTATCTATTGAGACGAAGGATGTGAAAGCAGCGAACCGTAGCAGAAAGATTAAATTTTTTCTGGATAAGATGAAAGAACAGGAAAATCAGACGGACAGTGTTGTAAAACTGGTAAAAGATCTGATTGTAAAAAAAGCAGTTCTCTGGATAAAGGCGGCAGCTCCGATTATCGGACTTGTACTTTTGCTGTTGGTTCTTTTAGTGGTAATCGTTGCAGTTCCGGTTATTGCTGTGATAGCGATTCTTTATAATTCACCATTTGCCTTATTTTTACCGCCGCTGGAGTCAGGAGATACAGTGCAGACAGTTACAAGTGCTTATGTGTCTGAATTTAACCGTGATGTGAATACCAAAGTGAATGAACATACCGGATATGACTTTGGCGAACTGGTGTATGTAGATTATGAGGGAATGGATGAAAATCCAAGTAACTACTACGACATTATGGCGGTCTACATGGTCAAGTATGGTGTAGGCGATACTGCAACAATTATGAATGATATATCAAAGGGGTGGTTGCAGACTGTAGTAAATGATATGTGTTCTTATACTACAAGTAGTGGAACAAAAGATGTGGAGGAAACAGACGCAGATGGCAATGTAACAACTGTTACGAAGTCGGTACTGTATGTAAATGTTACGCTCAAATCATACAGAGATATGATTTCCGTTTATGGATTTAATTCTGATCAGGTAGAAATGCTTGAGCAGATCATGAGTCCTGAGTTTATGGGACAGCTTGGATATGCTGGAAGTGGAAGCGGTGGAGGCGGTGGAAGCCCCGGAGTAAGTTCCATGACAGAGGATGAAATAAATGCAATCCTCAGTGGTATTACAGATAGCAGGCAGAAAGCAGTCTGCTCTTATGCCCTTCACAGAGTGGGTTATCCTTACAGTCAGGAATTAAGAGATAGTGGCAATTATTATGATTGCAGTTCACTTGCGTATTATTCATGGAAGGATGCAGGTGTGAATATCAGTCATGGAGGAGCAACTACAGCAGCGGCAGAAGCACAGGGACTTGATGAAGCAGGAAAGACCGTATCTTATGATGAAATGCAGCCTGGTGATCTTATCTTTTACAGTTTCACAAACAACGGAAGATATAAGAATATCAGCCATGTGGCAGTATATGTCGGCAATGGCAAGGTGGTAGAAGCCCTGAATGAAAGAGTTGGCGTAGTTTACCGTGATGTGGCAAGTGTCGGAAAAATTGTAGTAATTGGCAGACCATAGAAAATTGGCAGAGAGGGCGAAAGTCCTCTCTGGAACAGGAGGTAAGAATGGATTTAAAAGATATGATTCTTGTAATGGAGAATTATAAGGGAACAGAAAGAAATATGCTTATGACTTTGGAAGATGATAAGAAGTTCGTTGCCATTGATGATATGTCAGAGCTTGCAGATCAGATGCTGCTTCTTGGAAGAACGCTTGCGGAAGGTTTTACAGAGTATTACAGGGCAGCAAATGTTACAGTATTTGCAAAATTCTGTAGAGATGATGTGGAACTGGGACGCTTTTTGCAAGGATATTATAATGATTCAAAGAAATTTTACTTTGATAAGGCAACAAGTTCCCCAGAGTGTATTACAAAGATGGATGAGATTGGAATGACGGATAGAGGCTGGATAGATGACTTTATCCTGCATTATGAAAAATGCGACAGGACATTTGAAAGAGGGCAGACATTTCATAATTTTAATGACCACGATTATATGGTACTGGAAGCATTATCTCCACGCAATCTTGTGGTAATGGATATGAAAAGCGGCTCTCTCACGATTGCTCTTGGAGCAACAGAGTATAAGCGATATCCGAAAGACGAGGAGCCAACTAAGGATAACACAACGATCGGGGTATCGTGGGAGCACGGGATTTATCTTGGTTCCACACTTTCGCAGACCAACTTTAAGGCATATAAAAGAGAATACGGGACACCTGAAAAGATAAAAGATGTTTATGATTACAGGGCGAAACTCAAGCAGAAGTTTTATTTTTATCAGGATTTGTCAAAGGATGATGATATTCCAAAAAATATGCAGAATGATTTCCTGCACCAGATGTATAAGGAATTTGGAACGATAGAGGAGGAATATTTTTATGACAGGCTTGAAGATGGAAAGTATGATGAAGGTTTTAAGGAAAGACAGGTAAAAGAAAAAAAGAGCCGATGAGGAAAAATGGAATTGGAGGCTGATATCGAATGGAAAAAGAATTTGATATTGAGATAAAAGAAGTTCTCTCAAGGGTAGAGACAGTAAAGGCAGAGTCACTTGACGATGCCATAAACAAGGCAATGGATATGTATTATTCAGAACAGATAGTCCTTGATGCGGAGGATATGAAGGGAGTTGATTTTTCGCCATACAGCGAAGAACAGCTCCCTTCTTCATTAAAGGAAAATGGAGGAAAGACACGATGAAAAATGAGCAGACAGCAGTTATTAAGGATATGGAATTTTTATTAAACGAACTTCATAAGGAATGGGAAAGACCGGGAGAGGTAAAATCGTCTGTCAGTATTCCATATGAGAAAGTTGAGGAAATCAGCAGAAAGCTGAATGTGATTGTCTATGAGACACAGCAGTCGGCTGACAGCGACGGACTTGCCTTTAAGCAGAGCATAGCCAAGTCAAAGCAGTGTTATGTGCTTCTCAGGATTATGCGAAAGATTGTAAAAGGAAAGGGCAAATGTGATAGACAGGCGGTTGATGCAGAATTTGTGATTGAGCTTGACGGGGAGGAGTCAAAGCTCTTTAAGGAAATGTTTGCAGAATTACTGAAGTAAAAGGAGGGTGACACATGAGTGTTGATATGAAGGTCAAAGCGATATATGATTCAGAAATCAGCAACATCACCCGTTCTGAAAAGAACTGGAAAGATGTATTAAAAGTTGCTGGTCAGTTATATCGCTATGAATTTGATAATATCGTTATGGTAACAGCTCAGAGATCACCGGAGAAAAGTACCCTTATGGCAGATTATGACACTTGGAAGAAAGTGGGAAGATATGTAAAGCGTGGAGCAAAGGGCTGTGCTATCTTCCCCTCAAGGGCACTTAATCCCCGTATGAGATATATTTTCGATATCAGTGATACAGGCGGAAAGAATGTGAAGCTGACTTGGGATCTGGAGGGGGAAAACCTGAAAAGTTATGCAGACTTTCTGGTATCGGAAGGACAGATGGAGCGGTATAAAAGCGATGACAGGGAATCACTAAAAAATACGCTAAAACAGTTTACAGGAACAAATGTTTGGAATATAATAAAAGAGGAGTTCGGGGATAGAATGTCCGAACTAATGCAGCTATCAGGTAGTGTGATAAAGGAATTCAACGAAAAACGCAAGGGCTTACAGCAGGATAGCGATATGGAGCAGTTAGTATATTCCAGTGTTATGTATGCTGTAGGGACGAGATGTGGATTTGACTTATCTGTGCAAGAACAGGATTTCAGTCAGATTGTAAATATCAAAGATGAGGAGATAGTTTACCGTCTTGGTTCCCTTGTATGCGATGTCTCCTGTAGTGTTCTTAGAGAATTTAGTAGGAATTTACAAACGATTGAGAGCGAAAGGAGAATATCATATGTTAGAAGCAATGACTTACAAGGAAGTGGACGGACTGCTGTATCCGGAGCTGACAATGCCGGACGAGACAGAGGATTTAACGAAGCTGGGCAGATACGGGAGAATGGCAATGAAGTATCTTCTGGAGAACGAACCGGCAAGGTACAAGACACTGATGAGATTCGGGAAGATGTACGAGAAGATGTCGGCAGTAGAGGAGGAAGCAAACCAGCTTTACGATCAGTTGGAGGAACAGTATCTAATGAAGCACAAGCCACAGAATCCGTCATCGACAATGGAGATGTGGAAGATAAGAGAGCAGGCGAAGATGCAGGCAGAGGAAGTAGTGCTCCACCAGATCGTGATGAAGTTTCATTAGAAACACAGGAAGAATTAAATAGAGAGCTTGATGAGATTAACTCATTGGGTGTCAGTAAGGAAGCCGAATATACACAGGCTTCCTTTTTTTTCGACCAAAACGGGCAGGCAAGTTTTGGTGTGAAGCAGCCGGAGGAAACCAGACACAATGAATTTATGCGTCAGTTCGAGGAGGATAAAAAGGCTGCCCTTGCCAGAAAATATAATTACCTTAATCCAAAGAAAGCAGAGAGTGTACCAAGTGAGTATGTAAAAGAGATACTTATGAAAGGAACTGGCTTTGTCGGTGGAAAAGGCAGGGTGTGTGAAATCTATCAGACAGAGATAGACGCAGGAACCAGAGCAAAGCATATCAAGGCAGAATATGGTCAGGGGGGTGCAAGCTGGCCGCTTGACGGTCTGGGCTTGCACGGGTATGACACATTTCACGGTTCGGGACTTCGTATCCAATGGAAAGATGAAGATGGAGAAGTAGAAGGATACGTTTCGTGGAAGAATGTCGAAAAGGAAATCGGTGTACTTATCCTTACCGGAGAATACCAGTCGGAGACACCTCGTATTGATGAGCTTGCAATGGACGGACTTCGTGAAGATGATGAAGTCATTGACGCAGAGTACCGTGAAGTTGATACGCAGGAGGAGAAATCAGAAATTGATGATTATGCTATTCCTGATGAGCCTGACAGTTATGCTGTAAACAGAAAGGCGGCTGAGTTACGGTATATCAAGCCGATTGATTATGCTGACCGTGTAGCTGCAATGGATAAAGATTTAAGAGATGCCATTGAGATACTTGTGTCAGAATGTAGCTGTTACACACCATTCCGTGCTTTCCTTATGGATGTGGTGCAATCGGATTTTGCATTTATGCCGAATAAGCTGGAACTGATCTGTGAGATAGCGATGGGAAATGTTCAGGGTGAGAGAAAGGCATATTGCAATAATCAGTATGGACTCACAGAATACACTTTAAGCAGTGCAGATGTGAAAGTAAGCTACAAAAACAGAAATGGAGAGAGGGCAGGGGATACCGTATCATGGCGTGAGGTATATGAAATCTTATCCTATATGGTAAAACAGCCATTTTACTGTGGAGAGGACCAGAAGGCAATCTATCAGACCATAAAAAATAAGATTGACAGGGAAAAGATGAATCCTGTTTACCGCAAGTTCTTTGATATTGAGGACAGTGTGAGAGAAAGCCGTCTTAAAACCAGAGAACGGGCGATTGCATATGGCTTGAATACCAAGATTGACACGGATGGTCGTATAATTTCTGATGAGGATAAGAATGTATCGGCAGATATTCCACAGAAGGATACCGAACCACAGGAGGCTGCCCCTGAAACACCTGCACAGGAAGTATTACCGCCAGTGGAAGGTCTGCGTGGAAAAGAAAAAACACAAGACCAGACAAAACTCAATTTCCATTATAACCTGTGGGAAACAGAAAAGGGTGGTGCAAAGACCAGATACCAGTGGAACATTGATGCAATCTGTACACTAAAGCAGATTGAAGCAGAAAACAGACTTGCAACACAGGAGGAGCAGACTGTTTTATCAAAGTTTGTCGGCTGGGGAGGCTTGTCACAGGCATTTGATGAGAATAATGCTGCGTGGAGCAAAGAGTATGCAGAACTGAAAGAGCTTCTTTCCGATGAGGAATACAGTGCGGCAAGAGCAACTGTAAATAATGCCTTTTACACTTCGCCGGAGATTGCAACGTGTATCAATTCAGCCCTTGTGCAGTTTGGGTTTAAAGGCGGAAATGTCTTGGAGCCGTCTATGGGTATCGGTAATTTCTTCGGAAGTATGCCAGCACCAATGCAGCAAAGCAGGCTGTACGGAGTGGAGCTGGACAGCATATCGGGAAGAATAGCAAAACAGCTTTACCAGAATGCCAATATCAGTATTACAGGATTTGAAAACACCACATATCCGGATAACTTCTTTGATGTTGTTATGGGAAATGTGCCATTTGGAGATTATAAGATATTCGATCCAAAGTACAACAAGTATAACTTCCGTATTCACGATTATTTTCTGGCAAAAGCACTCGATCAGGCAAGACCGGGAGGTATGGTTGCAGTGATTACCACAAAGGGAACACTGGATAAGAGCAATCCGACTATACGAAAGTATCTGGCTGAGAGGGCAGAACTTGTGGGAGCAATCCGACTTCCGAATACTGCATTTAAGGATAATGCAGGAACTGAGGTGACTGCGGACATTCTTTTTTTACAGAAAAGAGAGCGAAAAATTGATATAGAGCCTGACTGGGTACATCTTGGTGTCACAGGTGATGGCATAGCAGTCAATTCCTATTTTGCAGAGCACCCGGAGATGATGCTTGGTACAATGCAGTATGATACAAGGATGTTCGGACAGGACAGCAAATATACCGTCTGTGTGAATAATGATGAGAACTTCAATCTGTATGAAGCACTCAATAAGGCAATCAGTAACATCAAAGCACAGATGACAGATTTTGAGAGACTGGCAGATAATGAGGAACAGACAGAGGAAGTCATTCCCGCTGATCCGGATGTCAGAAATTATACTTACACATTCTTTGAAGGAAAACTTTACTACAGGGAAAATTCAGAGATGGTAAGGCAGAAAGTATCACCGACAGCGGAGGGGCGTATTAAGAGCCTTGATGAAATCAGACAGATAACAAGAGAGCTGATTGATATCCAGATGGAGGGATGTAGTGATGAGGAGCTTGCAGACAAACAGCAGCTTTTGAATGTAAAATATGATAAATTCGTTGGAAAGTATGGAGCAATCACTTCCAAAGCAAACCGTACAGCGTTCAGGGATGACAGCGATTATCCGCTTCTTTGCAGTCTGGAAGAAGTAAATGAGGACGGGGAGGTGAAGAAGGCGGATATGTTTTATAAGCAGACGATTAAAGCAAAATCCGTGGTGGACAGGGTAGAAACTGCGGTTGAGGCTCTTAATGTATCGGTCAATGAGTTTGGATATGTAAATATTCCTTATATGCTTTCCATTTATGAAACAGACAGGGATACTCTCATAAAGGAACTCGATGGAATTATTTTTCTTAATCCTGACCGTTACAATGAAAATAACCCGGACGCAGGCTGGGAGACAGCAGACGAATATCTGTCAGGCAATGTCAGGGATAAGCTGCGTGTTGCAAAGGCAATGGCGGCTGATACCGACAATCCACAGGCAGAAAGATTTGCCGCCAATGCCGCAGCATTAGAGAAAGTTCAGCCGGAATGGATTGAAGCCTCGGATATAGATGTAAAGATTGGTACAACTTGGATTGAACCGCTTGATTATGAGCAGTTTATCTATGAGCTGCTTAATACACCAAAGAGAGCAAGGGCAATCAGAACAGAGTATTATAATTCCGGTATTCAGGTACACTTGAATAAAATGAGTATGGAATGGTTCATTGAAAATAAAAGTATGGATAAACATTCCGTAGCAGCAACGAAAACCTACGGTACAAGCAGAATGGACGCTTATTCTATTTTTGAGGAAACATTGAATTTAAAAACGGTCACTGTCAGGGACAGGATTGATGACGGTGATGGCAAGTACCATTATGAAGTCAATAAGAATGAGACAATGCTTGCAAGGGAAAAGCAGAATATGATCAAGGAGAAGTTCAAGGAATGGCTGTTTGCAGAACCGGAACGCAGACAGAAGTATGTGGAGTATTATAATGAAACCTTCAATAATATCCGCCTGCGTGAGTATGACGGAAGCCACTTGCAGTTTCCGGGAATGAACCCTGAAATTGAATTAAAACCGCACCAGAAAAATGCGGTGGCACGAATCCTTATGGGAGGAAATACCCTGCTTGCCCACTGTGTCGGTGCCGGAAAGTCGTTTGAGATGATGGCTGCGTGTATGGAACAGAAAAGGCTCGGACTTGCCAATAAGACAATTATGGTAGTGCCAAAGCCGCTTATCGGGCAGACAGCAAGTGAATTTTTAAGGCTTTACCCGTCAGCAAACATCTTGGTTGCAACGGAGCGTGATTTTGAAAAGAGCCGAAGAAAGCAGTTTGTATCAAGGATTGCGACAGGCGATTATGACTGCATCATTATGTCGCACTCGCAATTTGAGAAAATTCCAATTTCGGCAGAGAGAAAGGAGCGAATGCTTAATGAACAGATAAATGAGATCACCTATGCGATTGATGATATGAAGGAGCGGAATGGGGAACGCTGGACCGTAAAGCAGATGGAAAGCCAGAAGAAAAAGCTTGAGGAACAGCTTAAATCCCTGACCGATGAGAGCAGGAAAGATGACCTCATTACCTTTGAGGAGCTGGGTGTTGACTCTATTATGGTAGACGAAGCACACAATTTTAAGAACCTCGCCACATTTTCAAAGATGAATAATGTGGCGGGAATCAGCAGTAGTGGGGCTAAAAAGTCAACGGATATGCAGCTTAAATGCCAGTATTTATCAGAGATAAATGATGGCAGGGGCATTGTATTTGCTACCGGAACACCGATAAGCAATACGATGTGTGAGATGTATGTTATGCAGCTTTATTTGCAGAAATCGGCACTTGAGGAGATGGGAATTCATCATTTCGACTCGTGGGCGGCTAACTTCGGAGAAGTAACAACGGCATTGGAGCTTACGGTTGAGGGCAGTGGTTTCCGTTTCAAGAGCAGGTTCAATAAGTTTACCAATCTGCCGGAGCTTATGAACATCTTCCGTGAGGTTGCCGATGTGCAGACAGCGGATATGCTTGACCTTGATGTGCCTGCACTCCGTGGCGGCAAGCCTATTATCGTGGAGTCGGAGCCGGACTGGTATGTGAAGCAGGTAATGGAAGAATTTGTTGTAAGGGCAGAAAGGATAAGGGGCGGGGGTGTTGATCCAAGTGTTGACAACTTCTTAAAGATTACGCACGAAGCAAGACTTCTTGGAACAGACGCAAGACTGATTGATAAGGACGCACCGAACAACCCGGACGGAAAGCTCAATAAGGTAGCGGAAAATGTCTGGAAAGAATATGTAAAAGGAAATGCTGATGGTCATATAGGCTGTCAGCTTATTTTTTCGGATATTGGAACACCGGGACCGGACAAGGACTTTACGATTTATGATTATCTGAAGGAGTCACTTATCAAGTATGGTATCCCTGCGGAGGAGATAGCATTTATTCACGATGCAAAAACAGACGCACAGAGGGATGCACTCTTTAAGGAAATGAGGACAGGTAAGAAAAAAGTCCTTATCGGTTCGACAGATAAGTGCGGAACCGGAGTTAATGTACAGACACACCTTGTTGCAATGCACCATGTCGATTGCCCGTGGAAGCCTTCTTCCATTGAACAGAGGGAAGGCAGAGGTATCCGACAGGGAAATAAAAACGATGAGGTGGCAATCTACCGATATGTTACAAAACAAACCTTTGATGCATACAACTGGTCACTTGTGGAAAACAAGCAGCGTTTCATCAGTCAGGTTATGACAAGCAAGGCAGTGAGCCGAAGCTGTGAGGACATTGATGAGGCAACACTTTCTTATGCGGAGATTAAGGCGGTTGCTACAGGCAACCCTTTAATCAGGGAAAAGATGGAGGTTGACAATGATGTCCAGAGATTAAAGCTCTTAAAGGCGTCTTATGATAATCAGAGATACGGATTGCAGGATAATTTTATGATCAAGTATCCAAAACTCATCAAAACTGCGACAGAGAAACTTGCCAATGTCAGGGAGGATATAAAGGCAAGGGATAAGGAATTGATTGATAACCCGGATTTTGCCATTACCATAGGCAATGCAACTTATACAGAGCGAGTGGATGGTGGAACCGTAATGCTTGAAGCAATCAGCAAATGTAAGACAGGCGAAACCACTCCAGTCGGTAAGTTCCACGGCTTTGAGCTTCTGGTGGAAAAGAATTTCCTCAGTATCAACTATATGGTGCTTCGTGGAAAGACGGAATACAAGGCAGAACTTTCCACAAGTCCGGTGGGAAGTATGGTAAAGCTGGAGAACCTGTTCAACGGACTTCACGAAAATGTTGATTTTCTGGAAAAGAAGGTTGAACAGTACCAGAATGATCTTGAGGCTTCAAAGGCGGAGTATGACAAGCCGTTTGCATATAGTGCAGAACTGGAAGAAAAACTTGCAAGGCAGTATGAATTAAATGCCCAGCTTGACCTTGAGAATGCAAAAGCTATGGACGCAGATCTTGGGGGACCGGACGAAGAAAAGTCTGAGGACAGAATAGAAAATGCGGGCATTGTTGCAGAGGATAAGGGAATCTATATGCCAGACAGAAACAGGAAAAGATAGGAGTGAAACTCTATGAGCATAAGGAAAGTGGTCACAGGACTACTGATTACAGCAGGGATTGCCATTATGGCAGTCCCTTTTTTCTGGGGTACAACCGGAGAGAGAAACACGAACCAGCTCATAAATGAATTTGAGCAGACATTGGAGGAGAAGCAAGATGAAAGGTCAGAGGTTGAGAAAGAGCAAACCACCGTTAGTAAAGAGGAGGAAGCCATTCTTAAAGAAGGCAGTGTCATCGGCATTATTGAGATACCGGGCATAGATATCAGATACCCGGTAATGGAAGAAACCGGAAGTGAAATGCTGAATGCCGGGACAGGGAACAATGCGTTTTGTTGTCAGGTGCAGATATAAGGAGGCGGCAGATGAATAAGAGATACCGACTGGGGGAGATAGAAGAAGCAGTATCGGAAATGGAGGAGCTGATCGACACTCAGGACGATATTGCAGAGATTGATGATGACTTTCAGATTGTCGTAAGCGGCTGGTCTGTGTATGTCGAAAGCCTGAATCTGACACTCAGACAGGGAGTTGCCTGTATCTGGGATACGGAGGCAGGATTATTTATGCCTGATTTTGATGTGACTATCGTGTATGAGGGAAACATCGAAACACAGGAATGGCTCTACTATGAGCAGGACGGAATGGTTGTTACACTTGGCAACTGGTTAAATGGCAGATTGTCTTGTGAACAGATAGAACAGCTTTGGTGTGAGCTTATCATACCAGAAAACAATGATAATTCAGAAGTATAAGAAAGAGAGGAACAGCGTATGAAGTATTCAATTAAGGTAAACGAGGTAAGAGCAAAAGATGGCAGCAATATCAAGGGTTTTGCGACCGTGGTATTTGGTGATTCATTCAAGATTACCAATATCGCAATCCTTGAAAATAAGGAAAAGGGAGAGCTTTTTGTATCAATGCCAAGATACCGTTCCAATGAGCGTGATGAGAAAAACAGCGTGATTTATAAGGATGTATGCAATCCTATCACGGCAGAGTTTCGTGAGGAACTCTATACTAATATCCTTGAGGCTTATGTAAAAATCAGGGAGCCGGAGAAAGCAGAAACACAGACACAGGGAAAAACTCAGGAAATGCCGGAGTTTTCTGTGACGGTAACACCTTATGAAAGGGAAGGCAGTAATATCAAGGGACTTGCCCGTATTTACTTTGAAAACAGCTTCATTGTAAATAATGTAAACATCCTTCAGGGCAAAGAGAAAATCTTTGTATCAATGCCTTCTTATAAAACAAAGCAGGTGGACGAGCACGGCAAACCGATTTATCAGGATGTCTGCTATCCGGTCACAAAGGATTTCAGGGAGAAGCTCTATAATGAGATTATTGCAGAATATGAGAAAGCAAAGGATAAGAGCAACGAAAAAGCAAGGGAGAATGCCGGACAGAACCACGGAAATCCCGACAGGGATAAAAAGGATACACCTTTTCGATAATTAAGGCTAAGGGGCGGCATATGCTGCCCCGTTTATAAGGAGGAAAAGCAGATGGAAGCAGAAAAGACACTTACTAATGAGGAGATCATAAGAGAACTTCTCGATTTATTAAAAAAGAATACTATGAAAGAACAGGCAAATGATGTATTTGAGATATGCACCTATGTGGATGGTCTGGAAAAAAAGATTGTGTCTATGACAGAAGAACTTACCAGTATGCAGGACCAGATCAAGAAAATGCAGGAAGATACCCTTATCAATAATGCAAAAAAAGCATTAACAGAAGCACAGGAGCGACTCAATGCCAGATGTGAGCAGATAAAGTCACAGGTATCTGAGATAAAGGTACAGGTAAAATCTACTGCCAAGAATATTGTTGATGAAACAAAGGCAAAGGGCAGGGCGGCACTTTACAGGGTGACAGAATTTGTAGGAATTAAGAAAAGACTTCTCAATGTCAGAACAGTGGTAAAAGATACGATTGTATCTACAGACAGGGATATTGCAAGGACAGCACTTCTTGCAAAGGGACTCCGAAAAGCCGGGCAGACCGTAAACAATGCGTTCCGTACCTTTGCAGATAAGCCGGAGGTGGATTATTCACAGAAAGAACAGAAACACCATCTCACAAAGGCTGTACTTGCCCCTATGAAAGCAGTGAAAAAACTGCTTGTATCAATGGAGCTGCATCTGGATGCCTCGATTGATAAGCTGGATAATCTGGCTATGAATGTGCAGTTTGATAAGGAAAAGCGTATGGAGCAGACAAAGGATAAGGAACAGAAAGCACCGGATACAGAAAGAGAGATCATCTACTCACCGATGGTAGCTGAACCACAGGAGTACAAGTATAATGCAGATGCTTTTGCGGCAAGAAAAACATCGGAGGCAAAGCAGGAAACGGCAGGGAAGGAGCTGCCAAAAGTCAGAGAAGATAAAGCCAGATAAGTTTAGGGGCGTGGGAGTAAAATCCTGCGTCCTTTTTATTTGTTTTAATAGCAGGCAAAAAATGGCGAAAATATAAAAAAATGCAAGAAATGGCGAGTAATTTATCGAGGAATAAGTTATCCTTTGAGTAAGATAGATGGACTGTGGTTATGTATAAAATTTTGCAAGTAACAAATTTTATATGAAAAAACACAGAAAGGGGTTGCATATATGCAGGCTGATACATATAATCTCGACAGACAGACAGACAGACAGACAGACAGACAGACAGACAGACAGACAGACAGACAGACAGACAGACAGACAGACAGACAGACAGACAGACAGACAGGATAAGTCTGTTTTCTTTTGGCATGATCTGATTGTATATGGCACATTTTGGTTATGCGTTAGTGCATAATTGAAATGTGCCTTTTATATTGAAACCACCTTGATGTACGGTCATATATTGACTTGTATATACATATTGATGGGACAACAAAGAACCATTTTATCCATTAGGAAGGAGACAAGACAAATGTTTAAGAAACTTAACAAAATGAAGATTGGTGCACGACTGAAAAAATCTTTCAGACAGATTATTCTCATTTTTGGAATATTATCAGCACTGGTTGTAGTGATTATGCTTTATACGATAAACAACTATGGAACGATACTGGATAATTATGCGTATCCACAGGGAGACATTGCTATGGCAATGAATGAATCAGCGGAAGTAAGGGCTGCCTCAAGAGGTATTGTAGGTTATGATTCAGATAGTCTCATTGAAAGTATGAAAGAACAGCATGAACAGGCTGTTAAATCGTTTGAGGAATATTTGGAAAAAATACGCCCAACAATGATAACAAAAGAGGGAACTGCCTGCATGGACGCTATTGATAAAGCATGGGCAGAGTATAAGGAAGTGGATGCAAAAGTAATTGAGGTCGGTGCAACGACTGATACTGCGAAATCATTACAGGCTCAGCGGATGATGACCGATGAAGCAGCACCAAAGTATCAGGCGTTGGATGATGCTTTACAGAAACTTATGGCTTTGAATATTTCACTTGGAAACGCTAAACGTGCACAGTTGAGAACGGTTATGATAGCTGCATTGACAATTATAATAATTGTAATTGCAGTATCAACGATTTATTCAAACAGTCTTTCCGTTGCAATATCAAAGAGCATTGAAAAACCATTAAATGAATTAAAGGACAGATTTATTACATTTGCAGAGGGTGACATAGATTCTCCACTTCCAACGGTTGAGTCTGAGGATGAAATTAAGGAACTTGTATCTGGTGTATCTGCAATGTCAGACAGAATTAGAGTTATAATTAAAGATTCTGGCAGAATGTTAAATGAAATGTCAGAAGGTAATTTTGCGATTGATACAGAGTGTGAGGAAGTATATACAGGAGCATTTACCGATTTGCTGACAGGCATAAGAAAAATGAATGAGGAGATTGATACAACTGTAAGAGGGGTAGATGATGCATCGGGGCAGGTTCTTACAGGTTCCACAAACCTTGCAGAAGCGGCACAGTCTTTAGCAGAAGGCGCAACGGATCAGGCGGCATCGGTTGAGGAAATGCAGGCAACTATCAATGAACTTACAAGCGGAATAAAAACAACAGCAGAAGAATTAGGAACAGCTTACGATGAAGCCTATAAGTATGCGGAGATTGCAGAAGGCAGTCGTGGAGATATGGAAGTATTAGTGCAGGCTATGTCACGCATAAATGAAACCTCTGAGAAGATAGGAGCAATTATCACACAGATTGAAGATATTGCAAGCCAGACAAATCTTCTTTCATTAAATGCTTCGATTGAGGCAGCAAGAGCTGGAGAAGCCGGAAAAGGTTTTGCTGTTGTTGCGGATCAGATCAGAAACCTTGCAGAACAGAGTGCAAAATCAGCGGTGGATTCAAAAGCACTTATTGAAGCGGCTATTCATGAGGTTGGAGATGGAAATATGTATGCAGAGAAAGCCTCAACTTCATTGAGAGAAGTTGTGGATGGCATACAGGCGATTGCAGACAGTGCGAAAAAGATAAAAGAAATTTCCATTGAACAGGCAGACAGTATGGAACAGGTAGAGGCAACCGCAGAAAGAATTGCTGAAGTTGTTCAGAATAATTCGGCTGCGGCACAGGAAACATCAGCGACGAGTGAAGAACTTACAGCTCAGGCTACAACACTTAGCGGTATGGTTTCGGTATTTAAATTAAGACAATAAGAATTCCCGAAACAAATAATTGATGGAGGAATATATTATGATAGGTTTTAGTATAATGATGTGGTTTAGTTCTGCTCTTCTCATATTTTTTAGTATTTCTCTGTTAAAAGGAAATTACTCTTCTGTTCATGGTAAAGTATTTGAAACCACAAATGACAAAAATGGATATGCGAAAGCATTAGGAAAGCCTGTTTTGTTGATAGGAATTTGTGTTTTGTTATCTGGAGTAATTGCAGTTGTATTACCGAAAGATTATGCCATTTCTATTGCGGTTGTGTTTATATTATTTATAGCTGTTGTCGCTGGGATATGGTTGTATAAGATTCAAAAGAGATTTTCGTAAATTTCAGTTTTATAAGTCGACTTATATTTACAATACAGTTAGTTTATATGTCCCAAACAATTAGAATGGCATTTAAGGAGATGGAAAAATGAATTTTACCGATGAGAAAGATTACATCATGCGAATGATAAAAGAAATGGTTAGAGTATTATTTTCATTAGCCTTTGGGAAAGAGTATGTTTCTGTTGAACTTGAAAAAGAAAACAAGTATGAAGTATCGGGAAAAAATTTCTTGATATGATTGATTTAGGAAAAATTAACGAAGCAGAGAACATACTTTTAGATAGCATTGACTATACAAACAATAACGAGGTAATAGAGGTGGCTCTTTTTTATCAGTACCTTAGTGAAAAAGATAATAAGTTTTTGGAAAACAACAATTATACAAAAGAAGAAGTGCTTTCTGGTTTCAAACAATTACTTATGAAGTCGGGATATAGCGATTTGCTTTATTTGCTCAAATGATGAGTAATATTATAAAAATTCACCTTTTTAAAAACGCCCGTATCGGCATTACTGCTGATACGGGCGTAGCCTTTTTCTGCCAGAGGGAAGATTACAAATTTGAGGTCAGATACTATCCTCTCTGAGAATCAGATTGTTCTCGACAGTAATGCTGAAATCGGAGAATAATGATGAGCCTTTGAGAATTGCAAAGGAGCAAGTATCTACGTTTGCACACATTGGTAAATGATTTATTTTTATATCCAATTTTGTACCACGAGAATTAAGCAAACCTTTACACAGGTTTTGCTCTAATTCATTTTTGGGTACACGAAAAGAAATCATCACTTTTCCGGTGTCTAACAGACAGATTTGTGCTTTAAATTCAATTCCTTTGTATTCAAACTCCACATCTGTAAAATGAGGTGGCTTTTCCTCGATAATAAGTACAGACATAATCAATAAGTCAGAGAAGATGATACATCAGGTGCGGTAAAAGAAACTCCTTTAGCATCAATCATAAAACCGCTGAGTGTTGCCGTATTGGTTCCACGCTTTGTTGTTACTCCCATGATGTTGCCAGAAGCACTTCCGTCAAACTCAATATCTCCAAGCAAGTAAAATCCTCCACGATTCGTGGTAACATCTCCTGCAAAAGTCATAAGTCCTTTGGTATAAGAAGTAATGCCCCAATAAATTTGTGAACGGTTAACCCAATAAATGGCTGCTGTTCCTGCATCACCGTATGCTGTTGAATAAGGAATGACTTCCGTTTCTGGATCATAAACAATAGTTTCGCCATCCTCATTGATGTAAAAGTGAACAATAGAAATCTCGGAGTTTGGATCAGGCGCAGGTGCATCATCAGGCAGCCAAGATGGTAATGTTTGCGACGGTGCTCCTTTTGTATCTGCGGCAAAGGCGGTAACACTCATGGAGAGTAGCATAACAACGGATAACAGGACACATAATGCTTTTTTCATAGATTAACTCCTTTCGTTTGGTATCAATGCCCATTGAGAGCATGGAAAATTAGTAGATAAAACCATCGGCAGCGCATAACCTAAACATCGACTATATAAGCTATGCGCTTGTCCTGCTGATTTTAAGTCGCAGCCTCCATAGTGGGCAAGAGAAATAAGCAGACCCACACAAATGCTCCCATAAAGTATTTACCGTTGCCATCGCTTATTTCACCTCCTGTTTTGTGGATTTACTTGTATAACGGACAGACACAGAAAAAGGGACAATCTTTTTCTAAATTTTTTAGACGGTGCGTTCGGTAGAAGTTGCATCAATCTTGTCTACCCCAGTTGTGACAACTACTCTGGTGCGGTATGTAATACCCATTGTGCCGGTGTAAGTTTTGGTAATGCTAACCGATCCAGTTCCATCAATCGACCATGAGGTGACGGGTGTCCAACCATTCCCAACTTTCTTTTCCAGATAGAGGGTACCTACGGATGATGTCGTCGATTTTTTTGGTGAAATGTATACCGACACAGAAATCTGCTTGCCAGAGATTGAGATAGACGGGACAACAACATTGGTGCTTTCCCATCGGGGAGTAATGGTTTGTATCGAACCTGTTTGCGACATACTCTCAGGCGCATTTGATGCCGCCGATGCGGGTACGGCATGAGCGGTCATCAGTAGAGCGGTAGTTAGTGCCAATGTGACAATTTCTTTTTTCTTCATAAATAAAATCCTCCTTGTGCATTATTGGTATCACCCATATAACGCACAAGGAGGAAAAAAGGGACAATGCTTTCGTGTTCCCATAAAACAGTATTTGCAAATGCTCCCGCAATGGGGAAGATTGGGCGCGACTTCGGTCACGCCTTTTCTTTTGCTTCCAAATCATCCAGAGGGATATATACTCCTCTGTTAATTGTCCAATAATCCTTATAAGCGTAACCGTCCATTGTCCCAACCAACAGCTTCGTTGACTTCTTAAATCCTACTCTTTTCATTGCTTCAATTCTTTCAACTGCATAAACAGGAACTTTTGTAATTATTTCCTCGCACTCAAACAAATCAAATGTAGGTGGTACAATAAGATTCATAATTGTAAAAATTTCTTCTGAAGTTTCATATTCACTTTTCAAATCAAGTCTAAGAACACCCACATGATTAAAGTTGTCGTTTGCACTACGATGAAACACTTCAATCGTGCCGATAGCTTCATGCTTTTCTTTGTCAATAATTGTCCACCTGACAAACCATTTGGATGAATAGGAACTAAGCCAAAACTTAATAGCTTGTCTCATTCGATCTTCATTTGGATAATAGAAATTATCTCCATGACAATTATCGCTGTTGAAAAACGGTAGTGCATTTTTATCACTATACACGCTTACAAGATCCTCGGCATCATCAAGTTGCGAAAAC
Organism: Roseburia zhanii; assembly: GCF_014287635.1. Classification (GTDB taxonomy): domain Bacteria; phylum Bacillota; class Clostridia; order Lachnospirales; family Lachnospiraceae; genus Roseburia_B; species Roseburia_B zhanii. The sequence continues at coordinate 41,035 of NZ_JACOPH010000014.1, forward strand.
CTCAGTAGAAATTTATCATTTTCAAAAGCTGGACAGTTTTCATATACGTCTGACATTTTATTATACCTCCTGAAATTTTGATTTGTTCAGCTAAGATGAGTATATCATTCTGTTGTTATACCAGCGGCAATTTTTATCAGTTCGTCCATATCAATAGAGCCATATATAGAAAAGAAATCGCCATCCCGCTCATAGCAAATATAATTCAAATCATCTTTCTTGAAGTAGTAGCCAATCACACCATCCTTGTCAAACGATTCAATTTCTGTATTTTCTGCGTCGGCGTAAATCCTTGTATCTGATTTACTAAGAAGAATATTAAAATAACTCGATTCGTTGATGGCATATTCATAGGCAAGCATTTCCGGCTGTTCAACCGTATTCTTCAATTCCGCCCCGTCGGGAAGATAGGTAGGCTTATAGCTCTGCAAATCGGGCTTTGTGTTTTCCCCGTCGCTTTGCAGTTCAAAGATACTGTATTTTTCAAATGTCTCGACTATCCACGCAATCACTTTTTCCCTGATCTTTGCATTAGTTACCATAGCCGTTGAGAACAACAGGGTTATGGTAATTGCTGCGACTGCAACAGCTTTGCCGAACCGTCTGAACACAATATGCGTTCGGCTCTTTCCGGTACTACTTACAGCAGCATCCTCTTTTAGCTCCGTGCGTAAATAGTCTTTCATAGCAATTTTACAGGCGCGATTGAGAGAAGCATCCGAAATCACTTGCTCCGAGCTAAGCCCCATGCTTGTAGAAAGTAGTTCACGGTAAAAGCGGAAGCGACCCTTTGCATTTTTCATTTGGAAAAACTTTTCAGTTTCTTGGGGAGATAGCCGGAAGCAGTATCTACTAAATAATAGAACAATTCCCTGATGCGGCAAGTGCAGAATCTTTTCGCTTAATTCTCGGATCTTTGCTTTCGGTAAATCTACACAGGAGTAGGCGTCATTATCGGCGGCAGAGCGAACTTCTATATCCTTTTCAAAGCTGGCATTTGCTGCTTCATGCAGCATGGTTTGCCAATTCATATCCATATCGTCACCTTTCCTCATACAGTTTTTGGAGCTTCTTGACGAGCCGCTGCCCACGTTTTTTTGCGGCATCCTCCGAAATGTTCAGCAATTCACCAATCTCTCTATATCCCATTTCCAGCGTATAGCGAAGATAGATAAAATGCCGATCATCGGGATTAAGCTGATCTATTACCTCAGTCAGCCTATGTACATCTGCATTGTGAATACATTCATCTTCAATATCGTCCGTGTCCTCGTCCGAAATATTGTCCCAGTAATCAATGTGAACACTCTGTTGTAATTGACGTAGTACGTCAATAGAAGCATTTTTCACTATGGTAACGCAGAAAGCGGTCATTTGGGGACAGGGTAAATCAGAAATTTTTTCGATGTTGTCCATGATTTTTATAAATGCAGTGGACACGACATCCTCTGCGGCTTCCTCTGACTTCACAATATTAAACGAAATGCGCTGGAAGTGGATATGATGCTCATGGAATATCCGCTCTACCAGCGCACGTTGTTCATCATTCAAAACACTAAATAGGAGTATCATCATATAAGTTTCCTCATGGATAGCCCTGCAGCCATCCATTCTAAGTGAGCAAGTAAATTTATTCTTGCACATTATGGGTATTCGTTACAGCGTCTGCTTGTTTCAAATTATACCACAAGAATGTTGCGCAGGAAAGTGGCAACCCATTAACAAGGTATGAATCAAAAATAATCAAAAATAATTTCAAAAAAGTTTGTCCCTTTTTTTGATCTTGACCGTTATATGAGTAAAAGGACACGACAGGAGGTGAAATAAGCGATGACACAGGTTACTACTCTGCATAGGATTATGCGCGGGGCTGCTTATTTCTCCTGCCCACTATGGAGGCTGCGACTTAAAATCAGCAGGATAGGCGCATAGTTTATACATGAAATATTGCTATGCGCATATTTAGGAAAGACAAAGCAGGATGTTTTCAGATAATTAAGTGAAAGGAGACTTATAATGAAAAAGATATTAAGTGTTTTGCTTGCTTCTTTATTATTGCTTTCGACAAGTGCCACCGCTTTTGCTATGGAAACTGAGACTAATGCAGATAATTGGTTGGTCAGTGCGAATCAGCATCAAATCATTCATAACGCTAAGATTGCTGCAGAAACAGGTCAAAATGTTACTCTGACAACAAAGATTCTGTCGGATCTAAGTGATAATCATTTTGAACTTGTCGAAGTGGGTGATACAGGATATATGATTTTCGACCCACAATCAGGCAAGTATTTGGAAGAAGCATTAGATTCGCCTTCTCCATATTTGGGACTTTCAGAAAACTTATACTACTTTGGACCCCTTAACTATTATCAACTGTCGGGTGATAAATTTGTTCACACAGTAATTCATAACGAATACGATATGTCTTTTGCTGAATGCCGTTCTTTACAATCTGCATTTGATACGGCATTACAAAACTCTCGTACACAGAAAGATACAGAAGTATTAGCCCTTATGCAAACGAATCTAAATTCGAGGGCAAGTGTTAATAGACTGCAATCTCATTTTTCAGCACGTGCAACAAATAAGTATATTCCAAACTACAAATATATCAAAAATGCAATTTATCCTGCAAACGAGAATAACACCTGTGGATATACAGCAGCGTGTTTGATTTTGAATTACTGGCATAAAGTTAAGGGAAATGTCATTGACAGTTCATTCCTTGATTCTAATGGTAATTTAAAAACTACTGGAAACACTTTGCAAGACAAGTTACTCTCTTATGGAAAATCGAATTCCTCTTGGGGATTAACTATTCGAGATGTCTTAATCGACTATTGCAATGAGTATGGAGTTGCGGCAACTTCAACATACTATGTAACAAATTTCGATATTTTTGCAGAAGTTGGTCGAAACCGTCCAGTAATTGTATTCGGATATTTTCCTGATTCTCCTGGGCAAGTTCAAAGTCGTGGAAAAGTATTTCATGCAGTTACCGCTTATGGAACATCAACAAGCGGGCTTGTTACTAAACTAATTGTCCATTACGGATGGTCTGGTTACAGTCACGTCACATTAGACGGTGGTTTAGTCGGTTCAAGTACACAGTTTGTATTAAATTAAAAAAGGAAGTTAAGTATGAAGAAAGTCTTTACATTTTTTCTCGCAATGGCAATTATATTTGGAATTTCTGGTTGTGGAAAGAAAGAATATATTGTTTTTCCTTTTTCTGCATCAGATGTTGTGAAAATTGAAACGTACTATTCTAACTCAGAGGCAGACACCAAGGAAAAAACGCTAACAGAAGAAGCGGATATTGACTACCTATATACGTTTTTTTCTGAGCTGCCTGTGAAAGATGCAAATTCAGATTCTACTAACGACGGTAGTACAATAAAATTCGTGTTTGATCTTTCAGATGGGACGAATTACGAACTTGTTTACATTGGTATTGCAACAAAAAAGGGATACCTACAATCTGAAACTTCTGATTTTTATTATTTTACATCTTCTGACATCATTGGTGTTTGGGCAAACTTATCTAAGATGCGGCTTGACTTTTAACAATCCCTACGATTGGAAACAGCTTAGCACAAAAAACGCGGGGCGCAGCAGTCATCATCGGCTGCCGCGCCCGCGTCATCTTTTACTCTGCGTCTGAAAGCGTCATGGTGAACTGCGCTTCCTCAAATGCTGCGTCGGTTATGTTTTGCAGTTTATGGATCGTCTGCTCTGCCAGCGGACGCATAGCTGCGTCCATATCCGGCAGTGCGTCGGAAATCGCCGCAATCGTTCTGCGGCAGTCGTGCTTGTGGTAAATGCAGATGGTTGATTGAATACGTTCTTTTACTTCTGATGCGGAAACACCTTGTTGATGTGCAATCGCTTTAAACACCTGTTTTGTATCACGTTTTTTGATACCAAATATCTAACCACAATCTTTTTGACTAAATTATTTCCATTTGGTAATACCCCAAAAACGTGAACAGAAAAAGACGCTAATGTATATACTATTCTAATTACTAACTAGGATGGGATTGATGATGCCCATATATATTATGTGAATAGGAAAGAGTATGTTGATTGGGCAGTTAAGGTGCTTACAGTCGTTCGAAGCGTATGGAGCACGTTTTCAGGTGAAGGAGCGAGCGAATGGAGAGAATCGGTTCACAAAGAATTTATAAAAACAGGAATAACTCCTAAAGATTATTTGGATTTTGTATGTAGTATTTTGCACATAAGCAGAAAAGTAAAAATAATTCTTCTGGATGGGACAGTCCAAGAGGCAAAGATATTAGATTTTCTTGATATGAGTTATGATTTGACGGATGGGCGAATCGAGGAAAGTATTGAATCTGGTCATCCAGTCTGTTACTGTTGGTGCAGTAGAAATGTTTGGTGGCGGTGCAGCCGCATGGAGAACTATCGCATTTATTTACTGTATTATAGGTATTATTACCAATACACTTGCTGTATTTTCGGTAAAAGAGCTGTCAGATGAAGAATTAAAAGATGACAGTGTGGCAGGAGAGGAAGATGACAAACTTTCTTTTAAGCAGACAATAAAACTTCTCTTTAGTAATAAATATTTTTCAATGATTTGTGTGATCTATATTCTTCAGCAGCTTCGTGCTTCTATGGTGAATGTAGGAATCTTTTTTATGACATATGTATTGCTGAATAAGAATTTGTTCGGTGTATTTTCATGGGCGAATAATATTCCTTTGATCATTGCACTTGCCGTTACACCTGCACTGGTTTCAAAAATGAAAGGAATGTATAAGTTAAACAAGTATAGTTATATGCTTGCTACAGTATGCCGTTTGATGGTTGCAGTGGCAGGTTATCTGGGAAGTGTTCCGCTGATGCTGTTATTTACAGTTCTTACATCCCTCGGAGAAGGACCGTGGCAGGGAGACATGAGTGCAGTAATTGCACAGTGTTCAGAACATACTTATTTAAAGAGTGGAAAGCGGATTGACGGTTCCATGTTCTCCTGTACTTCATTAGGTGTAAAGCTCGGTGGAGGTATTGGTGTTGCACTTTCAGGCTGGCTGCTTGACATAAGTGGATATATTAACCTTGATAATGCGGTTCAGCCGGATAGCTGTATCAATATGATGTATTTTATGTATCTGTGGCTTCCGTTTATATTTGACATTATTATTACAGTCATTCTTTCATTCCTTAATGTAGAGAGTGCAAATATGAAATTAAAAGAAAATATGCAGAATCAGTAATGAAAATAGCCCCTGGAGTTTGACTTTAGGGGCTATATAGAAAATAAGAAAAAAAGGAGAATTATTATGAACGCTGATATGAAATGGTTAGACAATCCGGAAGTGTTCCGTGTAAACCAGTTGGACGCACACAGCGACCATTGTTACTATATGGATTATGCAGATATGGAAAAATCAGAAAATCCTTTGATGCAGTCATTAAATGGACAATGGGAGTTTGCTTTTAGCAAAAATGTAATGGACAGACCGGAAAATTTCTATGAGGAAAATTTTGATGCATCTTCATTTGATAAGATTATGGTTCCGGGGCATATCGAACTGGCAGGCTATGACAAAATACGCTATATCAATACGATGTATCCGTGGGAGGGAAAAGAATATCACAGGGGTGCGTATAGTATGGAGAGTACCGGGGACGAGGCAGGAATGTTTTCCGAGGCAGAGTATAATCCTGTCGGATCTTATATCAAACGATTTGATTTGAGTGAGCAAATGCGTGAAAAGAAAATCCGTATCTGTTTTGAAGGTGTGGAAGAAGCGATGTATCTGTGGCTGAATGGTCAGTTTGTAGGATATGCGGAGGATAGTTTTACACCGTCAGAATTTGATCTGACACCATTTATCAGAGAAAAAGGAAATGTGCTGGCAGTTCAGGTTCACAAAATGAGTACGGCAGCATTTTTGGAGGATCAGGACTTTTTCCGATTTTTTGGAATTTTTAGAAATGTAACTTTAAAAGCAGTGCCAGAGGTGCATTTGGAAGATGTATGGTTTCAGCCAACACTAAACAAGGACAATATAAGCGGCAGGGTATCGGTAAAGATGAAAGTATCTGCTCCAGAAGGAAAGAAAGTATCTGCCCATTTGGTTTTAAAAGACAGAGAGAATAATCAGGTGGCAGAGGACAATATCACCTTAGAGGAAAAAGCTGGAAGTCTTGTAGGAGTGATAGATACTGAGGTTGGAAGTGTTAAGGCATGGGATAATTACTGCCCATATCTGTATCACGCATATGTAGAGCTTAGAGGCGAAGATGGAGAAATATTAGAGATAATTCCATATGACATAGGTTTCAGAAGACTGGAAATGATTGACAAGGTAATCTATTTAAATGGTAAACGTCTTGTCATTACCGGAGTAAACCGTCATGAGTGGAGTGCAAAGACAGGAAGAAGCATCAGTATGGATGAAATGACAGCAGACATTGATTGTATGATTAGAAATAATATCAATGCAGTACGCACATGCCATTATCCGGATCAGATACCGTGGTATTACCTGTGTGATAAAGCTGGTATTTATGTAATGGCAGAAACGAATATGGAAAGTCATGGAACATTCCAGAAACTTGGTGCGATTGAACCATCGTGCAGCGTACCTTGTTCTATTCCGCAATGGCGGGAGGCTGTTGTTGACAGGGCTAGGAGTAATTTTGAAACTTTTAAAAACCATACAGCAATTCTTTTCTGGTCTTTAGGAAATGAATCTTATGCGGGTGATGACATAGAAGCAATGAATACTTACTTCAAGGAAAAGCAGGATGGCAGATTTGTTCATTATGAAAGCTCTTTCTATGACCGTAATTATGAGGAAACCATATCAGATGTAGAGAGCAGGATGTATGCAAAGCCTTATGAAGTGGAGGAATATTTAAATAATAATCCAAAGAAACCGTATCTTTTGTGTGAGTATATGCATGATATGGGTAATTCGATGGGAGGACTTGGTACTTATATGAAGTTAATAGATAAGTATGAGATGTACCACGGTGGATTTATCTGGGATTTCATTGATCAGGCACTTCTCGTGAAAGATGAAGTGACAGGAAAAGAAGTTTTGCGTTATGGCGGGGACTTTGATGATAAGCCTTCTGATTATGAGTTTTCAGGAAATGGAATTGTATTTGCAGACCGTAAGGAAAAACCAGCTATGCAGGAAGTGAGGTATTACTATGGCTTATACAGATAAGAATAAATTGAGAGTTGTATATGGAGATTATACACTTGGTGTACATGGAGATGGGTTTGACTATATATTCTCTTATTCACAGGGCGGTTTGGAGTCTATAGTAAAAAACGGTTATGAATGGCTGTATCGTTGTCCAAAGCCTACTTTTTGGAGAGCATTAACAGATAATGACAGAGGCAGCAGGTTTCACATTAAAAGTGGAAGCTGGCTCGCATCGGATATGTTCATTGACTGTAAAAAAACTGAAGTTATTATGGATGGTGAATTGCAAAAGCAGTATGCTCCGGACAATAACAGCTATGGCGGTGATGTGGCTGCCGGGGAAATAATTGTGAAATATACTTATGAGACTGTCAGCAATCCAGTAACAACAGTCATTGTATCTTATACCATTGATGTAACTGGAAATATCAAGGTGGATGTGGATTACACAGGAGTAAAGGGACTGCCGGAACTTCCGGTATTCGGAATGAGGTTTATTATGCCGACACTTGCAGATAAATATATGTACAAGGGATTATCGGGGGAAACCTATCCGGACAGAAAGGCAGGGGCAGAAAAAGGAATTTATGAGGTATCAGATTTGAGCCTGACACCATATCTGGTTCCACAGGAATGTGGTATGAGAATGGATACAGAGTGGCTGGAGATTACAAGACATACAAGTCTTGATAATAGCAGAACGGATAGTTCACCACAGACATTAAGAATAGAAGAAAACGACAAGGCATTTGCTTTTTCGTGCCTGCCTTATACAGCATCAGAGATTGAAAACGCAACACACCATGAGGAACTGCCACCAGCAAGAAGAACAGTCCTTTGTGTCTATGGTGCAGTAAGAGGAGTCGGTGGAATTGATAGCTGGGGAAGTGATGTGGAAGATGATTATCGGATTAGTGCAGAAAAAGACATTCACTATTCCTTCATTATCCGCTAAGTTTGTTTGAGGAGTTGCTTGCAAGTGTTATTGGTATATGAGAACAGAACTGATGGAATAGTGGTAGAGTGGAAGAAAACAGTGCATTTTCCACCACATTTACATGAAGCAATAGAGGTAGTGTATGTAACGGATGGGGATATTGAACTTGGAGTTGGACAAGAATTGTATCACATGGATGAGGGTGATTTTGCAATCGTGTTTCCAAACGTAATACATCATTATCAAGTATTTGGGAAAAAAGAAAACAAGGTAATATACCTGTATCTTGATCCGACACTGTTTCCTTCCTATTATAAAGAGTTGCAGATATACAGCCCGAAGAACCCGGTTGTAAAAAAAGAGCAAGTGCATCCTGATGTAGTAAATGCCATAAAATATCTGGCAGGAATAACAGAGGGGAATCCCATGCTGATACAGGCTTATGTACAGATGATTCTTGCCCATGTTTTCGCAGAAATGCCAATGGTTGATAAAAGCACAGTAGGGAGTGATGACCTGATTTATAATGCGGTAGAATATGTAGCTAAAAATTTTAGAGAGAAAATCAGTCTTGAAAAAATGGCATACGATTTGTGTGTAAGCAAATATGTGTTATCAAGAATGTTTGCAAAAACATTTCACTGTAATTTTAGTAAATATGTGAATGGAGTCCGGTTAAATTATGCAGTTGCGGCACTGGAAAACACAATGGATTCCATTACAAATATATGTCTTGATTGTGGGTTTGAAAGTCAAAGAACTTTTAACCGTGTTTTTAAGGATAGATACAAGATTACACCAAGAGAGTACAGAAAAAGGATGGAACACAATAATAGAAACGGCAGCTTGGGGGTACGCAGATGATTAAATATCTTACAATGACGATTGAAAAACAAAAAAACATAGCTTTGATTGCTCATGATGGGAAAAAACAGGATATGTTGAAATGGTGTATGGACAATAAAGAAATTTTACAGCAACATAATCTGTCAGGAACCGGAACGACTGCGAGAATGATAGCAGATCATGTAGGATTAAAGATAAAAGGATATAACAGTGGTCCATTAGGTGGAGATCAGCAGATAGGGGCAAAAATTGTAGAGGGAAATATCGACATGGTTATTTTCTTCTCCGATCCACTGGCAGCACAGCCACATGATCCAGATGTTAAGGCACTTCTTAGAATTGCACAGGTGTATGATATACCGATTGCAAATAATATTGCGACAGCGGATTTTATGATTCATTCCACACTTATGAATGAACAGTATTCACATCAGATTGAAAATTTTAAAAATACAGTGGATGTCAGAGTAAAAGAAATGCAGTGATGGATATGATAAATAGCCAAAAGCTGTCCGCTAATAGAATTTACAACAGAATATAAAGCAGATAAAGACGAATGGCATCAGGTGTGCCATTCGTTTTTTTAATAAAAGCACAAATTAACCTACTCACGAGCATAAAATGATGTGCATTGGGTTGTTTTCTGGACTATGAGAATCAAAGTCCCATTGATATGATTAACATGGAAAAGAGGTGCAAAATCTTGGACACAGGAAGAAAAGATGCCAATATACAGATAGGAAAGAGACTAAGAGAGGCAAGACTGAATATGAACCTTGAAAAGTCAGAAATTGCGGATGTATTGGGTGTTACAGTAGAACATTATCGAAAACTTGAAGCAGGTGTAACTGGAATATCTGTAGATAAAGTATTGACACTCTATCATAAATATGGAATTGATCCTACATATCTTATAACAGGCGAGAGCAGCAACATAAAAGATTTTAATTTGGATTACTATGTTGCGAACAGCACAAAAGAGCAGAGAAATGATTTTTTTGACCGTGTGCTGGCGTATTTATCTAAGTTGATTAGATAAATTGAAGTGCTTCCTGCTTCCAAGCTCGAAAAGGAGGAAGTGTTATGCTTAATATTGCGGTCTGTGATGACAGCAGAACAGATGTAGAAATGCTGGAAAGTGCTTTTGATAAGTTAGCACAGTACCAGTTTTCTTATGAAGTGTATTTTACAGCGAAGGAGTTGCTGAAGCATGTTATAGATTATGGAGAAATGTATCATCTGTATATATTTGACATTGAAATGCCGGAGATGAATGGTTTGCAGCTTGCAAAAGAAATCCGGAAAATAGATGCCAAAGCATTGTTTGTATTCCTGACTGGATATACTCAGTATGTTATGGATGTTTTTGAGGTTATTACCTTTGACTATATTTCTAAACCGATTACAGTGGAAAAGCTGGAGTCCGTTCTTTTAAAAGCCATGCAGTATCTTCATATGATAAAGCGTGACTTTGTCTTTCAGTTCCGAAAAAATCAGTTTCGTATTAGCTGCGATGATATTGTGTATTTTGAGAAGAAAGGTCGTCAGGCAGTGATACATACGATTTCAGAAAATTTCAAGGCAAATATGACAACTGAAGAAATATGGAAACAGCTTGATGATAAGGTCTTTGCCCATATTCATGTATCATATATCATCAATCTTGGGCATATCAGGGCGATTGATGGAGATGAAGTAGTGATGGACAATGAAGAAAGACTTCTGATTGCCCGCTCCCATAAGCAGAATTTAAAAGAAAAACATATGGAGTTTGTAAGGAGGATGGTTTAAGGATGGAATATGTGATACGCTTTGCCATCAGCCTGTTTGATCTGGCAGTGTTTATGTATTATTTTCATTCCAATAAGAAAATGAAACCAGTATCAAAGGTATGGATATGGGCTGGATTTACCATTGCTGCAATTATATGGACATTTGTCAGTAGCATAAAAAATCCGTATCTGAATCTTGCGACTCTTTTGATTGTGCTTATACTGTTATCATTTTATTATGAATCAGGAATGTGGACGAGAATTATAAATATTGTGACATTCATGGGTATTGGAATGCTGTTTGAACCTGTAGCCTTGCTGTTACTCCATGCTATGAATTTTCATATGGGAGAAAGTTATAAATATTATTTTGTAATGGTAATATGCAGCTTTGTTCGTGGAAATGTGATGTATATTCTGTCAAAATTGATTTCAAAGAAAGGGATGCAGATTGCTGATTTTCCGAAAGAAATTTTGGGTGTGCTTGTTATGGTATTTGCCTTTACGGTGTTGAACTGCTGCTTTGTTATTCTTTTGTCATTGGAAGCTGGCAGTGAAAAAAGCCTGCTTATGTGTGCCAGTATTGTAATTTCCATTGTCCTGACAGATTATTTTATGCTGTATATGATGGAACGTTTTAATTATCTTGTGCAAAAACAGTATGAGGATGCAATGTACAGGGAAGAAATGCACTATAAAGACATCTATTATGAAGAAGCAGAAAAACAGAATAAGGAAGTGCAGAAGTTAAAGCACGATATGAAACATAAATTGCATGAACTGTATCATCTGTTGGAAAATAGTGATGGGCATGAACTTTCAGAGAAAATCGGTGCGATGTGCATAGAATTTGAGCAGATAGATGAAAAGCAGTATTCTGATAATCCAATCGTAGATTCTGTGCTCCGCATTAAATTTGGCAGGGCAAAGGCAAGGGGGATAAAAGTAGAAACATCTATTCGTATTCCAAAGAAGATGCAGCTTGATCATGGGGATATAGGTGTATTGTATGGAAATCTTGTGGATAATGCGGTAGAAGCCTGTAGCAAGGTGCCGGAGGAACAGCGTTTTGTAAAGATTGAAAATAAGTACCAGTCGGGGATTTTGCTTCTTGTAATAACAAACAGCAAAACAGGAAAGAAAAATAAAAGCCTGAAAACAACCAAGAAAGATAATATCCGACATGGGCATGGTGTTCAGAGTGTCCGCAAAGTGGTAGAAAAATACAATGGAACGGTAAGTTTTACAGATAAAGGGGATATATTTGAGGTTTCAGCAATGCTCTATGGAATTGAAGTGAAGGAATAAATGCAAAGCGTTACACTTAAATGTCAATCTGTTACACTTTGCCGCATTTTCCTGTAAAGTATGATATAGTGCATTCATCAAATGCAAAGGAGGACATACATATATGTCAAAATTAAGAAGATTGATGAACCGACTCAGTCATGGAGCATTAACCAGCGTGGCAGCACTTGCCCTTACGGTAACTGCAACCAATATGAACCGTTGCTGCTGGTTTATTTTCGGACAGGACAAGTTACCGGATAATGCGAAAAAACTTAGAAAATTTTAAGGTGGTAACAGGGTATGATTGCTAAATTTGCAAAGAAGATAAATGAAATATTGATACAAAAGGAGATTGTGCAAAAAGAGGATGCAGAACTGTACCAATATGGGATAGAAAATGGCATTGTTGTTGCAGGAAACCTTTTGGCTTCTGGAATATTTGGCATTGTGACGGGGAGACCGGGACTTGTTCTGGTCTTCCTGTTATTTTATGCCTCGTTGAGAAGCTATAGTGGGGGCAGCCACTGTAAGAGTAGAATCGGCTGTTTTTTGATATCAATGGCAATTTTATTTATTCCGGTTTATACATATGAGCCTGTAATGAAAAATGTTCCTAATGCCGTGATTTTATTGATCGGAGTTCTTGCAGTGGTAATTATTATTGTCCTTGCCCCAGTGGAAAGTATCAATAAACCTCTTGATGAGGAAGAAAGAAAGTATTATGCAAGGGTAACACATTGCATAACAGCATTGCAGGTATGTGTTCTTATCATTTTATTTTGTTTGGATCTACAAGATTATTTTTATGCTGGGTATGTGAGTATAGTCCTGATAGCAGTATTTATGGTTATGGGAAAGATTGCAGTGAAACGATATGTGCAATAGCAAAATGTATTAAAAATAGGTATTGATATATAATTTTGTAGACGAACATGGAATATTACAAATATAGAGTAATGGTTAAAATTTTGGATGAAAATGCCGAAATATAATAAAAAATAGGAAAATATACAAAAAATAATCCAACCAAATGAAAGAAGTATGTCAAATTTGTGTGTGGAAGGGGATGAGCATATGTTCAGAATTGCTATATGTGATGATGAAAGACAATTTAGAAAACGCATTCATGATATTTTAATAGAATATATGAATGAAAATGATATATTATACGAAATTGATGAATTTGAATCAGGAAAGGATTTTATAAGTTTAGGTATCAATCTAGCAAAGTATGATATTGTTTTTCTGGATGTAAATATGGATGAACTGGATGGAATGGAAACTGCGCAGAAAATAAGAAAAGTCAGCAATGATGTTTTTATAGTTTTTGTTACAGCATTTATTACATGTGCCCCTCAAGGATACAGCGTAGGAGCTATAAGATATATTCTGAAAAATAATGTAAATTTTCCGGAACTAATATTTGAGTGTATGGATGCAATCAGCTTGAATATGAATTATGTAGCCCAAAAGAAGAAATTTAACTTTAATGAGGGTACAAAGATTGTAGCATTAGAGCGTTTGTTATACATAGAGAGCAGATTGCATAAACTTGAGTTTTACATTATGGAGGACAAGTTAAAAAAATATTCAATATATGGCAAACTAGATGAGCTGGAAAAAGAGTTGCAAGGTAATGATTTTATCCGGATACATCAAAGTTATCTGGTTAATATGAAGCATATTGAGAAAGTCAGCCGGTATGAGGCGTTATTGAACAATGGTATTAAGTTGGAAATTCCAAAAGCACGATATAAATTTGTTGAAGAAACATTTGTTTCGTATAAAGGAGAATTGTAGATGCTGATTAGTTACATTCAAAGTATTATGATGATAATATTGGAGGTAATATGCTGCAAAATATTTTTTGAAAGTTTTGCTGAAAAGAGATCAAAAAATAATTATAGAAATTATAGTATTATTTTAGGAATTGTGGTATGTGAATATGTAATAGCTTCATTATTTTATGATAAGTTTATCTTGAAACAAATATTGGCTATAGTTGCTGTTGCGGTGTTTATGTGCTTTTATTTTAAAATTCATTTCGGAAAAGCAATAATCTTATCATTATTATTTCAGGCATTGCTGCTTTCTGTAGACTATTTTACACTATGGTTAAATGTTTCTCTTTTTGATAGTATAGCAGAAATTAGCAGGTTGCATTTTGTAGGTGGAAGTTTAATAACGGTTTTGGGAAAAATAATTCTTTTCCTAGTTGTTTTGCTTATCAGGAAGAAAGTAGGAGGGGAGTCCTCGGATGTTTTAAGAAGTACAGATTGGCTTCGATTTATTTTTTTCCCAGTTTTTACAATCTTCACAGTTATTGCATTGATCATGACATCTGGAAACATTGAGAATCAAAAGCAGGAAAATGTATTCTTGGTTATAGCATTGTGTTTAGCAGGGATGAATATAGTTGTGTTCTATATGATAAATGATATATTAAAACGTGAAATTAAGATTCGTGAAAATGAAGTGTTTCAACTGAAAGCACGAAATCAGACAGACATGTACCGTTCTATTTCAGAAAATTTTGTTAAACAACGGAAAAAAACACATGAATATAAGAACCAGATTATGTGCATTGAGTCTTTGATAGAGATGGAAAATTATGATGAACTAAAGGATTATGTGAAAAGTATAAGCGGAAATTTGAGTACAGAGTTAGATTATATTAAAACAAATAATGTGATTATTGATGCTATATTAAATAGCAAATATAAGGAAACATTGGATAAAGGCATTGTATTTATCTTTCAAATCAATGATCTATCAGGAATTAAAATGTGTGATGAGGATATTGTTGTTATATTATCGAATCTTTTGAATAATGCAATAGAGGCTTGTGAAAAGTGCTCAGGCAAAAAATTTATGAAAATGAAACTGGTTAAAGAGAAAGACAACATTATTATATCTGTAAAGAATACATATGATGGTAAACTTAATATTAAAGATGGAGAAATACAGACCTCAAAGAAATATGAAATGGATGAGCATGGGGTTGGAATAAAAAATATAATTGAGGTTATAACAAAATATCAAGGCTCTTATGCTATACGAAATGATAATAATGAGTTCTACTTCTCAGTTATATTGCCAAACTAAGATGAACCTTAAAAAAGTGATTTGCTGCAAGCAAATCACTTTTTTTTGTCATTTTCTGCAAAAAAAGGTCACTTTCTGCAATGGATATTGTTTTGTAAACAGATAAAGTTATACTTAATTTGGCAGGAGGCATAACTATGATTGAAAAAATAGCTGATGATTTAATTGGTCAGATGACTGAAGCAAGGTTAATTGACAAAGAGATGGAAGCAAGATATGTTTATGTTTTTATCTGTTGGATAGAGAAATTTATTACTGTTGGCAGTATTATCGTAATCAGTTTGATGTTTCACAAGCTGCTCCCAACTATATTTTTTCTTGTGTTTTTTTTAGAATTAAGAAAGAGAACTGGCGGATATCATCTGGACAAGTTTTATAGATGTTATTTAGCATCCATTGTTTCTTATTTAGTTATCGTGATTATAAGTGAAAAATTGTCAGAACATCCACAATGGTTATTTGCAATAGTACTACTTGCTATAACAGGGATAGGATTGATTGGTACAGCGAATCATCCTAATATGCACATGACATCAGATGAATTGATGGAATCGAAAAAATCTGCGAGGACTATTGTTTTACTTGAGGGGTGCATAATACTTGGCTGTGTTCTGTTAGATGCAGATATGGTTTACGTTAGTTATATGGCAATAGCTGTTATATTATGTGCAGCTTTGCTGTGTATAGCAAAAATTTTTAAACAGGAGGTGAAAGAATGAAGAAGGTTAATAAGAAAGTGTTGAAGGTTGTAGAACATGTCATGAGAAATGAAGCTGTATATGGAATAGATAGATTCCCACCTGCATGCATGGGAATATTTCATCAGCCGAAACGTCCGATTATCCAGAAGAAAAGTGAAAGATAGTTAACTGGCGTGTTTTACTATTATATCTGTAGCCATAGATGCTATAGGAACTTAATTGTTTATTCCAAGATGACAAGTATAAAAAGGAGGTACTGATATGTTAAAAAATAATTAAGAAAGTTATTGCATTTGCATTAGCATTGACTATGTTAATGGGTATGGGAACAATGGTGTCAGCAGCAGAAAAGGAGAGTAGTATTCCTGAATATTCTGAAACCAATGATGGTGGAATGACGGTGAATATTGCAGGAGATCAGGAAGGAACAATAGTTGAAGGCAGTGGTAATGAGGAAGGGATTAATCCGCTATGGTGGCCTGGAGATGGACCGGCTCCGCAGGTGACAAGCATTTCACTTTATAAATATGGCTGGCTTACAAATGGAAATTTTGGCGTTACGATCAAGGTATATGGATATGGCAGCGATACTACAACATTTGATGGAAGAAGTATTTCGTGGATACATCAGGAGCCATTTATTATATCTGGTACAGGCGCAGATGGCTTCTATTATACATATGATTGTGGTCCGATTACGCAAGCGGGAAGTTATAGATTTAATACAACTTTCAGGTCAACAAACTTCCCTAATACTACACGTTCCTTTTCAACGGTATTCACGTTTAGTGCAAACTAATATATGTTAATTCATATAAATAACATATTATAATGCGAATGGAGGTGGTTAAATGCGTATTGGTTCGGGAGTGCAGAGTGTATCTGAATTATTTGGAAAGCGACAAAACAATAGCAAAACATCTGTTAACGGAAATGAGGCATTTCCTCAGACATCAATGAAAGTGTATTTAAAGACGGATGATATGTTGTTTTCAGGCGGAAATGGAACCGGTCTTTCGTTTTATATTAAGTATGCAGAAGAGTCAACAGATGATAATCCTGTAGTGATAGCCAAAGGGATTGATGAAAATGGAAAAGAATTTGAAGAAAAGATTAATATTAACGATATTGATTTGAGAAATGCTTCTTATGTCGAAATGAGTGCTTTGGAGGCATATTATGATGTTGATAGGGGTAATAGTCTCAGCTCTTTTCCACAAGAAACTGGTCACATGGGATTAAATGAAAGATGTGACCTTATATCCAGCTTTGAAAAGGTTATTCAGGATATGAACAAATTAGGAAAGTATGATTTGCAGATGTTTTATATGCGAAATATGAATACTTATCTAAATCTGGAAAGACAGAAAAAAGCATAAAGTTGTTTATAGATTCCTGTTGGAATGAAAATTTATACGATGTTAATTTGAAAGGAGATTTTAAAATGAAGAAAGTAAAAAGTTTAAAGGCGTTGGTGTTGAGTTTGATGTTATGTTTGGCAATGGGAACAACTGCGTTTGCAAGTGAAGTATCCACTCAGGGACAGGCTGCCCCTAATGCAAATAAGGCAGTAGAAGTAAGCGATTGTGGCGATTTGGACGTAGTACCTGCTTATGATGACGCCGTTGCTCTTGCAGATACGATTCAGTATGATGCAAATAGAACCATTACAAGAAGCAATTCCAGAAGCGGTGTATTCAACGGAAATTATTATTACACCATTAATAACTCAAGCGTTACAAAGTTGTGCTTAAATGTTTATATGCCTAATGAAAGTGGAACAGATTATCTTCAGGGAACAATTACTCTTGTAGGAAATGACGGAACAAGTGCACCGGTACAAATTGCTAACTATTCAGGAGATTCATGGACACTGACATTTACAGGTGTTAAGGTAGGCGTTAGATACCATTTCCATTATGAGTTGTATTCTGTTGGGTCTTCGCAGGTAGGCTATATTGCTTCTGCTGCTTATGCACAATAATAGCTGCTTGAATATGGGATATTAAGCAAGCGCAACAGAATATTTTCATTGTATGTTGCATTTTATAGCAATCTGGCATAAAGTGCAACATACTATAATAAGAAAATTAGATTATATTGCTGCTGGAGGGATTATAAATATGGTAAATATGGTAAATACCGCTGTAAATAACAATATTTACGCAGGAAGAAAATCAGGTTCAAAATATAACCAATCAAAGGCTTTTCAACAAAAGGAAGTGTTAGAGACACCGGATGTTGCAGCAGTTAACAAATATGCAAATGTTCAAGAAATTTATGAGGCACTAAAGTGTAACGTGTCATGTAGAGGATATGAACAGGGGCAGGATGAAATTGCTGAGAAAGAAATTCAAAATGATGAACCAGAAATAAGCAATGATTCCAGTGAAAAAATGACAGTATGGTATCAGGGTGTTCCTTTGGAAGAGTGGGCATTAACTGATCCTAAATACACGGATTCAGAAACGGGAATTTCATGGTATATTAGAGATGGAAAATATCCGTATATGGTAGGTGAGGATGCAGAAAAGTTCCGAAAACTTTGTGAAGAATCCGGGGAGTTTGCGCTAAAGAAATTTGCGGAAATGACGGGATTAATACAGAAATTAGATGACAATACAGTAGCGTATGTGGGTGATAACGGAATTGCAGTTAAATCTAAAGATGGGAAAGAGATGTTTGTGGACACATCAGGCTTATCATATGATATTGTTATGGATATGTTCAGAAATTTGCCTAGAAATGGGAATTTTTTCAGCAATAAGTATTGGTCAGACAATATACAGAAAGCACAGGCTCGGAGCTGATGATACGTTATATTGCAAGAGTGTGTATGCTTGGACTCCGATAGGAGAAAGCAGATTGGTTCTGATTGACAGAAGAATCATATGATTTCATCATTAATTTGGCAGGCAATAATATTCAAATTATTGCCTGCTAAATTTTTACCAAAATTCTTCTAATACCGTTTTTAGACTAGGAAATATTGTTGAAAGCGTACTCTCAATATATTCTTTAGAGCAGAACTGTAGCTTTGAAATAGTATCAATGCTGTGTTTTTTACTTGATTTCTGAGTAATTTTTGTTCTGTTGGTCATTTTCTGCAAAAACAGGTCACTTTCTGCATAGGATATTTTCTTTTGCTTTGATTCCTGCTATTCTTAGAATATACAACAGATTGCTCTATATGGCACATTGAATACTGAGGAAAGGAGAAGTAAATATAATTATGAATATGCTTATAGAATGATCTGCATATAACGACAAAATGATATTAAAATAGGGGGTGATTTTGATGAAAGATTTTCATTTGAAGATTTTAGCTATAATAATGATAATTTTTGGCATATTTGGTTTAAGTACGCTTCCGTTTCTTTCCATTATTGTCCAATATATTGACTCAATAACTGGATTTAGTTCAGGAAATGGATATCTTACCAATAACATGGATTATCTTTTTAAAAGTCCTCTTATTTATATTGGTGGCTTTTTTGTTTTTAGTATCATTTTGGCAATTATTTATCTGGTTTATAGTTTTTTTAAAGCAAAGCGGGGGTGACTTCTAATGAAAAAAATAATTAGTATGGTTTTAAGTTTTATATTGATTTTGGGGGTGCTCGACAACAGCGTTTGCTGCGGAGACTCATAACTATGACACTGAAAATTTGCCTCATGATGGAGCTGATTATTTTGAAACGGAAATTAAAGCTGATGAGGAAAATGAAGAACGCATTTCTGATTTTGTTACCGTATATGGTTATCAATATACCAAAGGTAGTTTAAAAAGTGGTGCATGGAGAAATGGCACGAGTGGTGGTAGTTCTACATCTAGCGCAAAATTATCATTGAATTACACTCAAGATACTTCTTATAATATTTCCTTTAAAGCTTCAGTTTCCGGTGGATATACAAATGGTGGAACTATAGGAAGTGAGTTGGGTGTTACACTAGGTGCATCAAAATCATATTCTTTAGGTAGCGGATACTCCGTAACTGTTCCAAAAGGATCTCATTATTTAATCAAATATCGTCCTATGTATTATACATATAAGGTCGTTGAGACAAAATATAAAGAAAGATATAATGAAGCATTAGGCGGCATGGAGAGATATGTGGTTGAAACAAAAACCTGCTATGTAGACGTATTTTCGCACTGGGATTTTACACATGTAGCTAAGTAAAGGTGTATGTTACACTAAATAAAAGCAGGGAACTATCTATATCCATGCTTCAAACTGGAGATAAAGCTCGTGGATCTGCCACGGGCTTTTCTCATGTTGTTATATACATTTTGCTGAAATTTTAAATTTCAGTGTAAAAGTAGATTGGTGTTTAGAAGGAATATGCAAAGTATTACACGAAAATGTCAAAGGATTACAGTTTCCTAAAACCCATAATAATTTCTGATATAATGCGATAAGTCAGAAAGGATGATGGGGCTATGGGGAAAAGAGAGCACATATACGAAATTATTGCAGAGAATATCAGAAAAGAACGCAGAAGGCTTGGAATTACACAGGCAGAGCTTGCAGAACGGGCAGATGTATCATTGGATACTATCAAAAGTGTTGAAAATGGCAGAAGGGCAATGAGTCTTGATACATATTTGAATATTGTTCATGCATTGGAGTCATCGCCTATGGTTTTGATGAGCCAGCAGCACCCAGAAAAACACATTGAGCGTTTTGCATTTATGATGAATCGATGTGACGAAAGAGAAATAGAATTTGCATTACATATGATTGAACAAATATTAAGAGGACAGGAAGATTATCTGAGTGAATAGACGGGTAGTTATCCTGTCCTTTGTCTATGACTCTTTTGCAAATTTTTCAGCGAGATGGTATATGATTTCTTCAATGGTGGGAGTATCATTTTCACATGGAAAGTCTGTCCAGAAGCGTTGCATTTTTGGATCAGGGCTTTTTAAAGCAATGGAAACTGCCCGCCCAATTTCCTGTTGGACTTCTTCTTTTGTGATTCCTTCTTTTTCGGCAATGATTTCCAAATATTTATCAACAGAGTATGTGTTTTTATCATTCATAGTGTTGTTGTGAATCCTTTCTGAGAAGGGTATTTGCGGTCAAATTGTCAGGTGCTTGAATTGTCCCGGTTGAATACCATAAAAGTAAAACAGATAATCCGTTCTATATTACATAATAACCTTGAGAGCTGTTTTCTATGCAGATTATGGCTATTTTCTATTCTATCATATACATACAGTATGGTGCATACACGCACCATATCATTATAGGACACTCTTGCGTAGAATACAAGGAGGAGGTCTTTGTAATGATAGTATATGACAGGTTATGGATCACACTCAAGAAGAAAAATATTAGCCAGTATGCACTAATTAAAGATTATGGAATAGATAAAGCACAGTTACAGCGATTGCGAAAGAATATGGTCGTAAAAACGGTAATCCTTAACAGATTATGTTCCATACTTGATTGTAAGATAGAGGACATCATGGAGTTTGTGCCGGATGAGGATATTAAGTAAAGAGATATTTCCAAAATGTAATGAGAGTTTGGAAATATCTCTTTTTTAATCCGCAAATATTTATATTCTTGGTATTAAGGTGTACAATATTCCACCTGAAATAGCTGGTTTAGTCACTCTTACAAAAGATTCGCTTACGGTACAATGAATACAGCTTAAGCAAATATATAAGGTGCCGGAAAAGAGTGGAAGGTGTACTACGATATTGTTAATAGTGGAGAAAGAATAAAAGAGTTGCGTGCGGCAAGAAGAATGACAAGACAGCAGCTTGCCGAGCAGATTGGATTGTCAGTGGATGCTCTGCGGAAAATTGAAGCTGGTGTAAATGGAGCAAAAATAGATACGCTGATTAGTATTGCTGAATTGTTTCATATAACGTTGGATTATCTTGTGTGTGGGTGTGAAAGAAAGGCAGAAGTCGATGATCTGCTGGTTGGTCTGAAGGAGAAGGAAGTACAGTTTATCCGGAATATGGTATTAAATGCCGTTGACAATATGAAACTTCTGACAGAATAAAAAAGTCGGATTGCATTTTTGATAATGCAGTCCGGCTTTTTTTATAAGGATTTGGAACAGGTGGGAGTGTTACTCTTAGTTCAAAAGAGTGTCGGTTACTGTAGAAGATGCGTGGTGTCAGTTATACTTTGTTCAGGTTCTGAGAAAAGAACCGTTGAATATTGAAAACAGAATAGGACACGCATATCCCACGAGCTTATATCGCCTTGTCTATGACAGGGTGGCAGAATCCCATTTCGTGCGATGACTATCCTCAGAACTGTAGCCGATTATGAGAAACGTAACAGCAGGAGCCTTTAAGGATAAGAGCAGAGGGTTGTGCCTACCGGGTTAGCAGCCGGAGGTAATGAGATAATAAGTGCACCTGAATTTCAGCAAAACGCATTTTCAGAGAGTGGCTACTTTCGTAAGTCCAGATGGGCAGGAAACTACGAAGTGATTGTGGCTGGCAAAGGATATGTTACCCGATATGGGGATGGTTAAGAAACCGGGAAGATAGTATTTTATCTTCCCACACAAACTGATTTGCAGTAACCAGCAGACAACAACGGGGCTTATAAGTGCAGAGAGCATTGGCAGGTCAGTTTATGTGAGGTGACAAACTATAAAGAGTCAAGAGGTTTTTGAAAAAAGTTAGATTTGCAAAAAAGGGTAACTTTAATAAATCATCTGAATATACCGTATTTCAGATGAATAGACAAATAGATGTGAGAATAGCTTTTTAGCGAAGCTTCTGAGTATTAAAGTCTATATCCTTCTTCTCCAATGCATAGATGACTCTGATTAGTTTCTTTGCTACATGAGTAATAGCTACCCTGTGTTTTTTGCCTTCTGCACGTTTCTTTGCGTAGTAAGATGCAAAGGTTATATCGGACCGAATTAAAGGAAGGCAGGCATTAAGAAGAACGTAACGGAGTTGTGATGAACCATGTTTCACCATTCTGCCACCATGAGATTCTGTTCCAGAATCGTTAATGCCGGGTTCAATTCCGGCAAATGCAAGCATTTGACCGGGATTTGAAAAATTGGATATGTCACCATACTCAGCATAAATAGAGGCTGCTGAAATAGGACCGATACCAGGAATAGACATATAGTGAGGATGTACTTCATCAATAAGTCTGGTAATCTCAGTTTCGAGGGTTTTAATTTCTTTGCAGAGAGAGCTGTACAGTGTCAGCAAACTGTTTAATTCGATATCAAAGATAGAATTATTGACACCGACTGTGCTGGCAGCCAACTCTTTCAAGCGAAGGAACTGTTGTATAGAGAACTTGCCTCTTGAGACACAACGGAGTTTGTCATAAGAGGCGGAATTCATGTGAGCCATTTTTTCGGCAGAACCGTAATTTTCAAGGAGATAGATGGCCGTTTTGGAAAGCCGTTCATTGAAAAAGGGTTTAAACTCGGGAAAAGTATGATCTAAAACATTAGTGATCTTCACAAGATAAAAAGAACGCTGTCGAATGAGACGATCACGTAAACGGGTTAGTGACTTTAAGGAATAGGCGTGGTAAAATCCTTTTGAATGGGGTTTGTATTCAACTGTCATTAACCACCGGGCTATTGATTCACAGTCAACAGAATCGGTTTTGGTTCGCCTTAAAGTTGTAGACTTCTTATATTCCTTGATGAGAAATGGATTAATTTCCATAAAGCTGTGGTGAGCGTTTTCGAGGAAAAGTTCGAGATTGAGGGCGTAATGAGCAGTTGATTCAAACCCTATTTTTATATCTTTGGGACTGGAGAGAGAATGAAGGGTAGTAAGCAGATGTTCAAAACCATGCTTGTCGTTAGTAATGGTAAATTTAGAAATAATCTGCTGGTCGGCTGCAGAAATGATGCAGCAATCATGCTTGTACTTGGAAATATCAATTCCAACAAAGTACATGGACATAGAGATATACCTCCTGAAATAAAATTTAGCACTGTTGTCTTCCACAGAGAATTCGACTGTGTAATCACGTAAATAGAAACGTCAAGCGTTAACAAACTAATTACCAGTAATAGACGAAAAGCTGTGGTCTGAGTCACCTCCGAACAGTCAAAGCTGTAATAAAGTAGATACAGATCCACAGTGCTTTAAGTATTATAATGGAGTATTCAATAAAACCCAAGAGATTGGGAGAAAGGAGAATAATCCATTACCCTCAAAAAAGGATAATTGGATTATACGAGATAAAGTGTGCACAGGATATCAAATCAAAATAAAAACAGGAATGGAGATTTTAAAATGAATAAAGCAGTTATATATTTTGGAGCAACAGGAAATGAGGCAGCAGATCAGATGGTAATGCAGGTTCTTGAGGAGTATTGCACTGTGAATGGATATGAGGTGGTTGCAGTCATTTCAGAGAATGCAAGACCGGAGGGAATGACATTTCCTATGAAGTTTGCCTTTGTCGGTATGGCAGAAGTAGAAGATGTTGATGTGGTTGTTACTTTTATGAGTGATATGGTGGGCGATTGTGAAGAAACAATTATGGATAACATTATTATGCTCGGAGAGCACGGCATTACGGTTGAGACAGCAAACGATGATATGGCTGGATATTATCAGAAGATGGAGCAGGCAGGGAAAAAGGAAGATAACGGTATTGTTTCACTTGCTGATTTTATGGCAGTATTTTTCAGACGTCTCAGAGCCGACAGATAGGAGGTTTTATGAGTAAGTGTTGTGTTATCTGTGTAGGCAGGAATGCCGACAGAGCCGCAGACAGGATAGAAGCATATGCTAAGAAAGCGGATTTTGAGATTGTAGAAACAATCTTTAAAGATACGAAGTCTGTGGAAAGACTTAAATTTTATATCGAAAGAGATTTTATTATCAGTATTCTGGTAAGCAGTATCTATGATATTTCATCGGACAAAGATGTGGTAAAGGGTATTATGGAGCTTGCAGCGGAGCACGGTATCAGTATCAATGACGAGAGCAGGGGCTATGAACCTGCTCTCATCTCGTTTGAGGAGGATAATGCCGGATAAAAAGGAATTAAGCATAGTGACATTTTCATCAGAAACCGTGGTGTTTGATGGGAAAGGAGACAGAGTTGTTGCCTGCCCTACGCAACAGGAAGCTGTCGAATATATCCGTGGGCAGGAAATACCAGTTGACAGACAAGGAAGTGAATATTATGAGTGAAATAAGACGGGGCGATATCTGGATGGTTGATTTTGGAGTACCGGAAGATGAGAATGACCACAAGCTGCACGGTATCAGACCAGTAGTGATTGTGAGCAATGACAGTGCAAACAGACATAGCACAGTATTCCATGCAGTACCGCTTACAAGTAAGATTCATAAAAAGACATATCTGCCAACACATATTTTTATCAGTTCGTTTAAGGCTGTTGGATTAAGAACGAACAGTATCGCTCAGTGTGAGCAGTTATGTGATGTGAAAGATACGGACCTGATAGAAAAAATCGGGAAAGTAAGCAAAAACCAGTTAAGACAGATAACAAAAGGTATGCAGATCCAGTTGGGTATGAGTACAAAACATAATAATCCAATCGCATAAATTCCAACCGGGGCGAAAGCTCCGGTGTTACATAGCCGTCAGCATATCTGGCGGCTTAATTTGATTGGAGGGATAGGATGACAGTTGAACAGTTGGACAAAATATCGGCACAGAGATTAGAAGATGTTGATATTGATACATTGGTGGAAGTAAACAGCATAAAGTACGCTGACGGAATGCCTGTGGAAAAGAAGGTTGCGGGAATGATTGCAAAGACAGGTAATCCGTATTTCCGCAGATCAGGAAAGAGCAAGATTAAGATTTCATTTTCTGATAACGGGGAAAGCCTGAAAGACAATTATATTGCTATGCTTGCCAATGTATAGAGCAGTCAGCCAAAATTAGGGGTGGAAATTCAGATGGATTTGTGATATCATTACAGACAAATAAGGACATCTAACCCGAAAGGGTATCAATTTCATATTTATGTTTCCATTCCTCTTGATTTGGGACTTCTAACTTAGAAAATCGAAGGAGTGGTGGACATGAACAATTCTAAAAGAATTTACAGAGCAGCCATCTATGTTAGATTATCTAAGGAAGATGGCGATCTTGATGATGTGAGAAAAGCTGAAAGTAACAGTATCTCAAATCAGAAATCCCTGATACTTAATTATTTAAAAGACAAAGAAGATATTGAAATAGTATCAATCCGTGAGGATGACGGCTATTCAGGGGCAACTTTTGACCGTCCGGCATTTAAACTTATGATGCAGGATGTGAAAGACGGTATTATAGACTGTATCGTTGTAAAAGATCTTTCGAGGTTTGCAAGAGAGTATATCGACGCAGGGCGATACATTGAGCGGATGTTTCCGGCAATGGGGATACGATTTATAGCAATCAATGATGCCTATGACAGTGCAGATACACAGGCACAGGGAAACGAGATAATCATTCCGTTTAAGAATCTTATCAATGACGCTTATTGCAGGGATATTTCCATAAAAATCCGAAGCCACCTTGAAACAAAGAGACAGAACGGAGAATTTGTAGGAAATTACTGTGTCTATGGCTACAAGAAATCTGAGATTGACCATAATGTGATTGTCCCGGACGAATATGCAGGTCATGTGGTACAGGATATTTTCCGCTGGATAAAGAATGGAATGAGCCTTGATGCCATAAGCGATAAGCTGAATGCTCTTGGTATCCTGTCACCTATGGCATACAAACTCAGCAATGGCGAAAATTATAAGACAGCATTTCAGAAGAAAGACGAGCTGCTGTGGACTCCTGTTGCGGTAAGGCGTATCGCAACGAATATTATTTACACAGGAACGCTTGTACAGGGAAAAATCACAACACCAAACCATAAGGTTAAAACAAAGATATTAAAGCCACAGGAGAAATGGGCAGTATGCCACAACAATCACGAGGCACTGGTATCTTTAAGGACTTTCCAGATCGTACAGCGTCTGTTGTCGGTGGATATGAGAATGGCACCAGGAAAAGATTCTATTTATCTTTTATCCGGAATAGCAGTATGTGCCGACTGTGGGGCACTTATGACACGAAAGGTGTCTACAGTAAATGGAAAAAAGTATGTTTACTATATGTGTTCCAATAACAAGAAGAATAAGAAGTGCAGCTCCCATAGGATAAAAGAGGCAGACTTGGAAAGCCGTGTATTTGATACCTTGAGGGATATGACAGCAATACTTCTGGATGCGGATGAGGTAATAAAGGAAGCTGGCAATAGTGCCAATTTCAGAATAGACCAGAAAAAGACAAAAGAGAGGATCAGTGCAAAAGAGAAAGAGATAACCAAATACAACCAGATGCTTGTTTCGCTTTATGAGGATTACCGAGATGGAATCGTTGATAAATCAGATTTTGCGATTATCAAGGAGAGTTTTGAGGTAAAAAGAGCAGAGGCGGAAAAGGCAATCGACAGGTTGCAGAAGGAAGCGGAAAACATTGCTGCCGGGATTGAAAGGGATACCGAGTGGCTGGAAGAACACAGGAAATGGAAAACAATGCCTTCTCTTACCCGTAATGTGGTAGTAAGCCTTATACAGTCTGTAAAGGTATATGAGGGCGGTGATATAGAAATCGTACTGGACTGTGACGATGAATACAGAAAAATCGTTGCAAGAGCCGGGGAGCTGGAAAGACAGCATGATGCGGAAAGGCTGGTGGTTTAAATGGCAAGGAAGTCAAGAACACAGCCGAAACAATCACCGGATACACTGAATGTATTATCCAAAGTGTATAAAACTGCCATATATGTGAGATTGTCTGCGGAAAAAGAGGAAACCAGAGACAGAAAAACCTTAATCAATCAGAGAAATCTCATTAAAAACTTTGTAGACCAGCAGTTGGATATGGAAATCTATGACATCTATATGGACGATGAATTTTCCGGTACAACATTCGACAGACCTCAGTTTGAGCGTATGATGTCAGATATGAGGGCAGGAAGGATTAACTGTATTGTCGTAAAGGATTTGTCCCGCTTGGGTAGAGATTACATTGAAACGGGCAATCTGGTAGAGCGTGTATTCCCGATGATGAATATCCGCTTTGTAGCGATTACGGATAATTATGATTCCTCAAAGAAAGACGCAGACCTTATGGTTGCGGTCACGAATATAGCCAATGATCTGTATGCTAAGGATATTTCAAAGAAAATATCTTCCAGTAAGCAGGAAGCGATGGAAAAAGGTATTCCGACTGGAAATGTGGCTTATGGCTATAAGGTAGTCTTTAATGAAAATAAAGTCAAGGTAATGGTTGAGGATAAGGAAGCCGCAGATGTTGTAAGGTGGATTTTTAATGAGGCAGAAAAAGGTACACTGCATTCTGTGATAGCGGCAGAACTGAATGCGAAGCATATCCTTACACCTGCCCAGTACAAAGTAAGGCATAATATAGAGAAACTTGAAAAGCTGCGTGGAGTTAAGTGGACTGTTGATACATTGTCACAGATTTTAAAGAATGAAGTCTATATTGGAAGATATGTGACAGGTAAAGACAGGGTATGCCTGTACAGACACGAAAAGAGGCATACTACCAATAAAGATGAGTGGTATGTTTTTGAAAAACATCATATTGCACTTATTGCAAAGGAACAGTTCTATGCGGTACAGAAGAATAAAAGAAAGGTAATAAAGCCAGCAAAAAAGCAGACAGTGAATATGCTGAAAGGCAAAATCACCTGCGGATGTTGTGGAAGCAGTATCCATATCCACCCAGAGAAACACGCAAAGGTTTATATGTGTACGCATAGAAA
Source organism: Roseburia zhanii (assembly GCF_014287635.1). Taxonomy (GTDB): domain Bacteria; phylum Bacillota; class Clostridia; order Lachnospirales; family Lachnospiraceae; genus Roseburia_B; species Roseburia_B zhanii. The sequence goes on from NZ_JACOPH010000014.1 coordinate 69,659, forward strand.
AAGATATGGAAAGGATAGTTGTAACTGCCTGCCTGTAAAGGTAGACGATGTATATGCAGCGGTGCTTGCCGTTATAAAAGAGCAGATACAGGTCTTTGTTGACCGGGAAATGATATTAAAGGCACACCACAATGACAGCAGGGTAATCAGACAGGAACAGGTATATACGGAAGCCGTGAATAAGTGTGTCAAGGAAATGGACAGGCTTATGGAATTAAAGAGCGGCTTGTATGCAGATTACACAGAAGAACTGCTTGATGAAAAGGAATACCTGCAACTGAACAGGGAGTATTCGCAGCGTATTGAGAAATTGAAGATACAGGCTGATGAATACAGGCAGGCGGCAAGTCAGTATGAAAGTGCTGAAAAGACCGTTGCCCAGTTAAAAGCTGAAATGCTCCGTTTTAAAGGAAAACGCAAGTTGACGCAGGAAATGGTCGATTTGTTTGTTGCACAGGTACGCATATACGAAAACAAGAATCTTGAGATCGTTCTGAACTATGAAGATGAACTGAAAAAATTCGCAGAACTGAATATGGAAAGAGAGGCAGGATAATGGCTGAGAAAAGAAAATTAGCCTTTTATATCCGTCTCTCGGATGCGGATGAGGAGGTAAAAGCAGGAACAAAAGACGAAAGTAACAGTATTACAGGACAGAGAAAACTTTTGTATGCGTACATCAAAAAGACAGAGGAATTTGCAGGCTTTGAGGTACTAGAATATTTTGATGACGGATATTCGGGAACAATGTTCAATAACAGGGCAGAATTCCAAAGGCTCATACAGGACGCAGAGCTTGGAAGATTTGAATGTATCATAGTAAAAGACTTTTCACGATTTGGAAGGGATTACCTTGAAGTAGGCAACTATCTGGAGTTTGTATTCCCTGCAATGGGAATGAGGTTTATTTCTGTCAACGATAATTATGACAGTGACAGAAACTTTGGTGTTACCGGAGGAATGGATGTAGCTTATAAGAATCTGATTTACCAGCTTTACAGTATGGATTTATCAAGAAAGGTAAAGAGTGCCAGAAGGACAAGAAATCTGAGCGGCGAATACACGGCATCATTTGTCTGCTATGGATACAAGAAAGATCCAGACGATAAGCATAAGCTGATAATCGATGAAGAAGCTGCAAAGGTTGTTGTGGAGATATTTTCACTGATCATTGCAGGATATAATGCAAGTGAGGTTGCCCGCATATTAAATGAGAGAAAAATCCCGACAAGAGTTCAAAACCAGTGGAAGAATGGAATCAATTATGTTCCGGTTCATAATAAAGGGGATTATATGTGGGATAATTCAGAAGTTATAGCGATTGTCCAGAATGAGCAGTACAAAGGAATAATGATCCAGAATAAATGTGAAACTGTTGGTTTTGGAGATAATAAGAAGGTTCGCAAACGAAATAAAGAGGACTGGTCTGTTGTAGAAGGTGCAATACCAAGAATAGTAAGCGATGAAATGTTTGATGAAGTCAATAAAATGCTACGGGTTGAAGCCAGAGGGATTGAAAAGAGTACAAAGAAACGTAAGAAAAATCTTTTTATCTGTCCCTATTGTGGGAGAAAGCTGATGAATTCCAGTGCAGTATGTACACCGAAGCTCCTCTGTCCAAAACGCAGGATGGTAAGGACTGGCGAATGTCAGCAGATTTTTATGCTGAAGTCAGAAGCACAGGACAAGGTGCTGGAAATCACAAAGGAAATCTGTAGAACACTTATACAGGAAGAAGAACTTAAAAAGGCATCAAAGGATAAAAGGAAGGTGACAAGCGATGAGTATTTGATTAGTGAGCTTAAAGCGGAGTATGACAGAATATCAAACAGCACAGTTTCTTGTTATCAGTCATACAGAGAGGGAAAGTACACAAAAGAAGAATATGTGCAGCTAAGAAAAACAAACCAAGAGCTGTTAGCTGATCTGGAGAATCAGATATCAGATTTGCAGGAGAAAGTTGCAAATCAGGAACCAGACTCAGAGGAGAAGATAGAACAGCTAACCCAGTATAGTATGCTGGAGCAGTATGACGGAGATGTACTTTCAAACATAATTGATAAGGTGCTCATTTACAACGACAAAGATATAGAAGTTGTGTTTAAGGGTGAGAACTTTATCCGAAATGCAGTGTAGTAAACAAAATGAGTAATATAGAAAGCCAGTAGTGAAAAAGCTGCTGGCTTCTTCTATGGGTAATAACGAAAAGGTTAATAGTAATAAACTATTCTGTACTTTAAAAATCAGTAAGGGTTTGATAGAATATGTACAGAAAAAAATAAAATTTTTTTTGTCCCAGTCTTGACAGATGCAGGCACTCCTGGAGGGTGTGCCGGATGCTTCATTAGTTTAGAAAAAGTAAATAAAGACTTGACGTTTAAATCTTACACGCGTAAGATATAGGGTGATATCAATTTCAAATTTTAAAAAGGAATGGAGGAAGGCACATGAAGATACAGAGAAAAATATGGAACTATATATTGATATTTGTACTTGGTATGATGGGCATGATTACAATTATCTTCTTTTTAGTTGAGAAATTGCTGGGGGACGGGAGATGTTATATACCGCAGAGTGCAATTATGATTGCTTTGATGTTATGCGTGTTTTGGCAGGTAGCATTGATAACAGTGGCATGTCTGTTAGGAAGGCGGATTAAAAAGATTTTTCATGGTGTAGTCAAAATGATGATGACGATAGTAACCGTTTCCGGTACTCTTTGTCTTGTTTTGTTTCTCGCATGGAATTGGTTGATATATAGTTTTAAGTTTGATGAAAAAGTAGAGCAATATGATGAACATATCGCTTTATATGTGAATAATACATTTGTAAGAACCAGATTTAGATATCCGCATTATATGTATGAAGAAAACTGGTTAATCATGAGAACGTTAAGTGATGATGAATTGCAGGAGGCAGTTTTGAAATATGGTGATCCAGATGATTATTATAATTAACATAGGAAATTTGATGGAATTTATAGATTCAAATTTTTGAAATACAATGGGAAAAATTTTTAAATTGAAATCTTACAACTGTAAGAAAAGGAGATGCTATGACGAAAAAAAGGAAAAAGAAAAAAAGCAGGATATACATTATATGGCTCATGAATTTATGTTTGACTATAGCTGTGATTGCATTTTTTGTATGGCATGAAAGTGTACCTGATGTATCACCGGAGAATGCTTTAAAAACATACATGGCGCATATTTTAAATCGGGAGTATGAACAAATGTATGAAATGATTGATGCAGGAACATCCGGGAATATCAGCAAGGAAGATTTTGTAAAACGTAATTCTGCTATTTATGAGGGAATTGGTGTAGATAATATGAAAGTTCATATCACATCTTATGATAAAGAACAAAAAGAGATCTGTTATGAAACATCTATGGATACTGTTGCAGGAAATGTAACTTTTGAAAATAAGGCATCATTTATACTGGAAAAAGGCAAATATAAGCTGATATGGAATGATTCTTTGATATTTCCAGAGCTGGATTCCACAGATAAGGTAAAAGTGTCTACAACAAGTGCTAAAAGAGGGCAGATTATAGACCGAAATGGTCACATGCTTGCAGGCGAGGGAGTGGCTTCTTCTATAGGCGTAGTTCCCGGAAAATTAGAGAATAAGAATGATGCTATCAGTCAGTTGGCAGAATTATTGGAAATGAAAACAGAAGATATAGAAAAAAAATTAGCAGCAAAATGGGTAAAAGATGATTCATTTGTACCATTAAAAACAGCTCCAAAGGTGAATGAATTAAAACTGATGTCGATTGAGCCAGATCAGGAAACATTGGCAGAGAAAGACAGACAGGAGAAATTATTAGAGATTCCAGGTGTGAAAATTTCAGATATCACTGTAAGGGAATACCCACTGGGGGAGGCTGCTGCACATTTAGTAGGATATGTTCAAAACGTTACAGCAGAAGATTTAGAAGAACACGCAGGGGAGGGATATACATCGAACAGTGTGATTGGAAAAAGTGGAATGGAAGGGTTATTTGAAAAAGAATTAAAGGGACAGAATGGGTGTGCTATTTCTATTGTTGATTCAAACGGCAATAAGAAAAAAATCATAGTAAGCACGATTGTAGAAAATGGAAAAGATATAAAACTAACGATAGATTCGAATTTGCAAAAAGAATTATATGAACAATTTAAAGATGATAAGAGCTGTTCAGTTGCTATCAATCAGTATACGGGAGAAGTATTGGCTTTAGTCAGTACACCTTCATATGATAACAACGATTTTATTAGGGGCATGTCAAGTGAAAAGTGGAATGCGCTGAATGAAGATGAGAACAAACCTATGTATAATCGTTTTCGACAGGTCTGGTGTCCGGGCTCTACGTTTAAACCAATCATAGCTGCTATTGGATTAACAACGGGGGCGATTGATCCTAACGAGGATTATGGAAATGAAGGTTTGAGCTGGCAGAAAGATTCATCATGGGGGTCATATCATGTAACGACGCTTCATGCCTATGAGCCGGTTATTTTAAAAAATGCTTTGATATATTCAGACAATATTTATTTTGCCAAGGCGGCATTAAAAATTGGTGAAAGAGATATGGAAAGTTCATTAACAAAATTGGGATTCAATGAAGAACTTCCGTTTGATATTAAAGTGGCGAAATCGCAGTTTTCTAACACAGATAAAATTGAGAAAGAGATACAGTTGGCTGATAGTGGGTATGGACAAGGTCAGATTCTTGTAAATCCTTTGCATATGGCTTGTATATATTCTGCATTTTGCAATGAAGGAAATATGATAAAACCATATCTTACATATAAGGAAGATGCGATACCGAACGTTTGGATCACAGCGGCATTTACAAAGGATGCAGCACAGATGGTTTTGGAGGATACAAAAGAAGTCATAAACAATCCTCATGGTACTGGCTATGCAGCATGCAGAACGGATATTACATTGGCTGGAAAAACAGGAACTGCAGAAATCAAAGCGTCAAAAGAAGATACAACAGGAACGGAATTGGGATGGTTTTCTGTTTTTACAACGGATGAAAATATGGATCGTCCTATTATGATTATTAGTATGGTAGAAGATGTAAAGGGAAGAGGTGGAAGTGGTTATGTTGTCAAAAAAGATAGTCAGGTTCTTGAAAAGTGGTTGTCTGATAATTAGTATAGGATTTTTGATGGAAATTTCGGGATGTAAAGGGAATACAGAAGAACCAGTAGCTTCTGAATCTGTTGAAATTGTCGATGAGAGAAAAATAGATGACAATTTTATAAACATTCCGATAGATATTTATGTGGAAGCTGCAAAAAACAATGAACTAACGGATATGGAAACCGTATGTAAAGTCATAAAAAGATTCGGGGAATGTGGATATGCAGCGGTTGATTGTGAAAATCGAGTTGATATGACACAAATGCAAAGTGTGATGGATTTTTGTGATTCGGTAGAGAACCAGAAAGAAGCAGAAGTGACAATTATCCAAGTGAGTAGTTTGGGAGGATTTTCAGTCTATCATTTACAGACAGAAAATGGAGTGGTTCATGTGAAAAGATGTTACTACGGATATAAAGATGGAATTATGAAAAGTGAAGATGAGGGTGAATATCAAACCGATTATTGGAGATATACCGATGATGGATATCTGATGTTTTCTGGAACTTATTTTTCAGAAGAATTGTATGTATTAACATTAAGTTCTGCAGAAGAGCATGTAGCATTTCGTATACTGCCATTGGATGCAAAGTGTCGGGAATTAAATGAAAAATATCTTTTGCCAATAGGATATGAGTTAAATAATATGTTTTTAGTGGATTGGAATGAGGATGATTTTGGTGATTTGAATTTCTATGACATGTTTGATTTGTTGTATCCAAAGTTGCATAATGAAAAATTTCCATATGTAGCAGATGATAACTTAGGCATAGGTGCAGTTTATCATATTCCTAAAACAGAGTTTGAAAATGTAATTATGGAATATTTTAATATCGACAGTGAAACACTGCAATCCAAAACAGTCTATGATTCGGAGGATTCCACATATGAATACAAGCCGAGGGGTTTTGAAGAAGTAGAGTACCCGGAATACCCATATTCAGAAGTAATCGGGTATACGGAGAACAGTGATGGAACAATTACACTTACTGCTAATGTGGTATTTCCATATTCGGGAAATTCCAAAGTATATGCTCACGAGGTTGTGATTCGTCCTTTGGAGGATGGCAGAGTACAATATGTATCCAATCGGATCATACCTTCCGAGGATAATAGTGAGGAAACATGGCACACACCCCGTTTGACAGCAGAGGAATGGGAAGAACTGTATGGAGGCGAATGATGGAAGATGTAAATTGGCTGTTGAAGAAATGGGGATTTCCGATTTTGATGTTGCTTATTGCGGTAATAGCAGGAGTGCTTTGTTGTGGAAAGCAGCACACGGAAGAACAGAAGGCGGCAGAAGAAGTGTGGGAGCCTCCGGTGGAAATCAAAGACAGTGAAACGATAACGGAAGAAGAAAGTGATACGGAAACTTCTATAGATTCAGCATATTGGCTTATTCCGCAAGCCAGTGATTGTCTTATTTCTGATGAGGAAAAGCAGCATCTACAAAGTACAGTTTTGTCGGCAGCAGAATCGGTTAAAGAAATCTATAAAAATGTGATAATTAAAGATGCTGCGAATTATTCCTCCGGTGTTAGTGAATTTACAAGCGAACAACGGAAAACGGTTGTGGAGCAGTTAGGAGCGGCCGGTTTGGTAAGTGTTGAAGAAGATACTAATATGCAGAACCCTGAAAAGATAGAAATGTTTTACTCAGATTATCTGAATGGGAAGGATTCAATGGTTACCATATTCGAAGTGCAGCGGGATGGACTGATTGGAGCATTTACTTTTATCTATCGGAAAGGTGAGTTACAGACCTATTACATAGGAATCCGGTGGAAAGAAGGCGGTATACCGGAGATACAGGGAACTTCGGTAAGTAATGTGACAGAAATTAAACTTACAGAAAAAGGGTATTTTATCTACGCATTTGAATATGTGATTGCACATGCAAGTTTGAGACAGTATTGGAGAATAGAGCCGCTTCCGGAAGACTGCCGGAAATTGACGCAAGAATACATATCAGGACTAAGCTATGTGAATTATAATGTGCTTGTCACAAACTGGGACAGAAGTAATGTAGAGGATATTCTTATGCCTTGTATGTATGAAGATATCTATCGGATTTATACTGGAGAAAATTTGAAAACAGAAAATTGGAAAATTCCAGCAGAAGAATATGAGAGGATAATGACTACCTATTTTCCGGTATCTGTAGAACAGTTGCGAGAACATTGTGGATATGATAAAGACAGCAACAGCTATGAATATGAGATGATTTATGCCAGCCCGTATCCACCTTTTGGAGAAGTAGTAGATTATACGGAAAATGCGGATGGAACGCTCACACTTATCGTAGATGGTGTATGGCCGGATTATAATTCTGACCTCGCTTTTAGAAATACGGTTGTAGTTCAGCCGTTTGAAGACGGAACTTTTAGGTATCTTTCTAATTCTATAGAGCAAATAGAATTGGAATTGCCGCCAATAGCAAAATCACAGCAAAGGTGATTTCGAAGGAAAGGATAATTTTATGGTATTAAAGAAAATGAATATTTTACTGATTACGGCATTTCTGATTGGGTGTTGTGTGTGTGCCTGTGGGAAGGAAGATAGTATTACAAGCGAAACTCTTGAGAAAGATACAGAAGAGGTATCTTCCACAGAGGAAACAAAAAGTGCAGAGGAAGAGGCTACAGAACAGTGGGAAAAGGGCTACAATCTTCCCGTGGACGAACAGGAAGCGGTGGAAGCTGAAAATGACTGTATAGAAATGATGGAACGTATTTCTGACATTTATGGAGATGCAGATAAAGGAGCAGCTTCTAATGTTGTTTTGGAAGATGAAACAATTTTTAAAATGCAGAAGAAAATAATGGAAACAGGATGTCCGGTTGCTACATTGGTTTTGTATTCTAATATGGGAAATTATGAAAATGTAGATAAATTTCTCAATGAATGCATGGATGGGAAAAGCGGCGCTGTAGTAATTTATGAGATATATGATGATGGTGGCGTAGGAAGAATGAAATTTATTTTCGATGGAACAGATATGTACATCGTAAGTACAAGAGGCGTTTGGAATGATAATAATACACCAGGAACATCATACATTTCTTACACCAGAATCAAAGAGTGGAAATATACGGGTAAAGGGTGGTTTTGTTATGAACTATGTGTACCAGAGTATCCGGAAGTAACTGAGATGGTGGATGGGAGCTGTCTGATCAGAGTAAAGCCAATGACAGAGGAACAGCGTGAAATGTCTGAAAAATGCGTGCGTGGTCTGGGATATCAGGGAAATAACCTCTTATGTTCCAATTGGGATACAGAGCATATGGAAGAACTGGATTATAATGGGATATATGAATATCTGTATGCAATGAAATACCAGGAAAAGTTTAATTCTGAGAATTACCCAAATGGAATACCAAAAGAGGAATTTGAAAATTTAATTATGGAGTATCTTCCGGTGACGGCAGAGCAGATACGGGAATATGCGGTGTTTGATGAGGAAAACCAGACTTACGCTTGGGTGCGTCTTGGTTGCCTTAATTATGCACCAACGTTCTTTGGTACTTCTTTGCCGGAAGTAATTGATATAAGAGAAAATGGAGATGGAACAATTACACTAACCGTTGATGCAGTTTGTGATATGGTTATATGTGATGATGCAGTTATAACTCATGAACTTACGATAAGGTTTGCAGAGGATGGCAGCTTTCAGTATTTGGGGAATGAAATCCTAAATGACGGAATTATGCAGATACCCGATTACCAATACCGAATTAAAAATTGATTTGACAATAGAAGTGTTTTGTACTAATCTTACATATGTAAGAGATGGGAGGACACATGAAGAAATAAAGGACAGAGGTTATTATATTGTATTTTAAGGGAAGGATGGAGTAAAAATGATTATAAAGTCTATTATGACCGATGAAGATAGAAAAGCATTAGAGTATATGCTTTCGTTAGAATATGCTATGCCATATCAATTACTTAAGACAAAAAATAATAGAAGGAAAATTATTTATATAATGACACCAGTATTATTTTTGTTATCAATCGGCTGCTATTTTGTAAAGAGTTATCCGATGTTTTATGTGGAAATGGGGATTTCTATTATTGCATTGATTTGGATTATTTGGTTTCAATCTAAGGGAAAAAAATTTGAAAATAATGTCCATGAATTTGTATGGAATAAATCAAGATATAACAAAGTGGAAATTGATGTTCAGGGAATAAAATTAGAAGATAAAAAGATCTGTGAACTTAAAGAAATAGATAGAGTCTTTTTGTACAAAGGTTTTTTCTTTCTCATAACGAATGAAAAAAAGTTACTTGTACTAAAAACAGTAGGTGTAGAGACAGAAGAACTTATTAAGATTATTAAAGAAGCTGATATCTTATTTGAAAAAAGAGAAGAACCATTTAATATTTATGAATATTGCAAAAAGTAGTAGTTAAAAAAGAAAAAACAATTAATAAGATAATGGAAAAAAACGAGTAAAAGTTAATTCTACAGTTAACCTTTACTCGTTTTTGTTATTTCTGTGATACCCAGATATTCATGTCTGACAAGATAGACATGGTTATTTCAGTTGCGTTGCCTCCGGTAGCATCTCTATCGGCTCCAATATTTGTGGCAAAAAAGTATGTATTATCTTCCGTTTCGACAAAGCCAACAAACCATCCATTAATATCCTGACCATTTACACGGCCAGTTCCGGTCTTTCCGTAGAATGTTCCGGCATCGGAAGCTGAAAGGCAGATGGCATCTTTTACTGCATTGATATTTTCAGGGGCGAAGCCGAAACTGTTATTCTGTAGCTTGGTTAAAAGTTCGACCTGTTCTATTGGAGATATTTCCAAGGAGGATTCCATCCAATAAGAGGAGAAATCGCCACTCATGTTTTCGTTACCATATCCGATTTCTTGAACATAGCTGTAAACGTCAGAGGCTCCAAGCTGTTCATCTACTGTTTGAAAATACCAATTCACAGAGGATGTCATCGCAGACTGTAAGGTCTGATCAGCGTTCCATGCTTCAAACGGATAGCTTTCTCCATTCCATGCAATAAAGGAATCTTCTGGTGTAATGACACCTTCTTCCAATCCAAATAAAGCATCATATATCTTGTAAGTGGAATCCGGCGCAACTCGTAGCGTAGCATGTTCTATATCATGTATGCTCCAGGCATCATTTCCCAGATCGTATAAAACAAAGCTTCCTTCGTATTTTCCAAAGTATTTAGAAAAATCTACATATGAAATATTTTCTGAGGAAGATTTCCATTGGTAGTGACTTTCGTCCGCTGCATATGTAGAAATAAAAGGTGTAAGTCCCATTATTAGAACTGTGGTCAGTATAAAAGCAGTCATGCCTTTTAACTTCTTGTAAAACGTTGGTTTCTCATAAGAAGCGATGTTGATAATGCGACGCTTTATTTGTTTCATGTTTCCGCTAAGGCTGGCAGCAAACGGAAAAGGAGAAATGGAGACCTTTTCTATAAAGTTAATCAGCGTATTTCCATAATTCTCATAATCGTCTTCTTCCAGCATTTTTAGAACAGAAGTGTCACAGGCAACTTCTCTGTCATTACGCATTTCTCTTAGCGCAAACCAGACAAAGGGGTTAAACCAATAAAGCACTCCGGCAAAGTTCATAAGATAATTGGCAATGGCATCCTTATGTCTGTAGTGTTGCAGTTCATGCAATAGCATATATCTCATATCAGATTCATGATAATCTGAGATTAAATGAATTGGCAGATAAATACATGGCTTCAAAAATCCTACGATAATAGGTGATTTCAAAAAAGCGGTACTGTACACAGGAATATTCCTTGTTATTTTCATCTCATTCAAGCATTTGTTATACAGTCTGCGAACCTCTGGGTTCTGAAGGGGGAGCGCAGATCTCTTTATTATGCGTAAACGAAGAGAAGATTTGATTACCAATATCATCATCGCAAGCATTCCCACAATCCATATACCTAATAAAATATATCCGGTAACGGATGGCGTGTCTTTATTTACAGAAAGGGCAAAGTCATTCATCCAATTTGTAGTACCAGATAAACCGGTATCCATAACATTATTTGCACCAACATCGGCATGAGAAGCGGAAGAGTTTCTTACGCTACTGAGCCATGAGAAAATTTGCGGAAAACTAATTAGACGGAAGGGGATAAAAGGCACTGCTAAAAGTCCGAGTAACAGCAACCATAGATTATACTGCATCCGGCTGGACAAGTTGTTTCTGAATACCCATTTGGCTATCAAAAGAATTCCAACGATACCGCTGATAAATACATTGCATAATAAAAAGCGTATCATGAAATTAGCCATGTTAATCGCCTCCTTTTTTGGAACTCTTGGAAAGAAGGGAGCGAAGTGTTTCAATTTCTGTTTCAGACAGTTTATCGTTTTCTATGTATGCAGATAGCATAGAGGTAATGTCACCATTATAGTAGCGATTCAAGAAAGAATTACTTTCTTGACTAATATATTCACACTCTTTTACTAACGGTGTGTAAACAAAAACACGACTTTGTTTTTCATAAGTGAGAACACCCTTGGTCACAAGACGCTTAATGAGCGTTTGGATAGTTTTGGGACTCCAGTTTGTTGTTTGTAGTAATTTTTCTGTTATTTCATTGGTGTTAATGGGGGCATATTTCCATACAATTTTCATAACTTCAAATTCTGCTTCCGAAATTTGTGGTAAATTCTTCATGTAAATCACTCCTTAAATCTTACGCCTGTAATAAAAATAGTATATTCTGTATTTGTTGAAATGTCAATTTTGGAAAAATAGTTGACTGTAAATCTTACTTATGTAATAATTGAACTATTACATAAGTAAGATTTGAGGAGGTGGAAAGTTATGGGGAAAATGTTGCTGTTGTCATTTGAAAATAGTGAAGATGATGTTATTAGCGAGATATTAAGCATATTAGAAAATAAGCAAATGAAAATATGTGAAAATAAGAACATAAAAAAATGCTTAGAATTTCAGGGATTAACAATAAATGCTGAAAGACGGTTGGCGGTAAAAGGAAACAAAGAAATAGAATTTACTTTTACGGAATTTGAAATTCTTTTACTGTTAGCGCAAAATGCTGGAATGGTATTTAGCAAGGAGAAAATATATAATATTGTTTGGAAAGAGCCATATTTTGGTGATTATAATATTGTCATGAGCCATATCCGCAACCTGCGTGGAAAAATAGAAGATAATCCAAGTAAACCGATTTACATACAGACTGTATGGGGAGTAGGGTATCGCTTCAATAAAAATTTAAGCAGTGGTCTGTAAGTTATAGTCCAGATCACTGCTTATTTTTCTTTTTTAACACCCAAGAGATATTCACAAGATACATGAAAAAATTCTGCCAGAGCCACTACTTCATAATCCGGTACAAAGCGTGTCCCTTGTTCAATGCGTAATACAGTCAAATCACTAAATTCATATCCGGCAAGCTGGAGTTGTTCAGCTAATGCTTTTTGTGATATGTGCTTTTCGGTTCGTAATTCTTTTACACGTTGTCCAATAAGGTTTTTGGAATTTTTTTCTTTATTCCAGTAAATCTTCATTCAAATACCAACTTTCTAAAGATGAAGTGCTACATGATTGATTTTACGGAATAATGTTGATAATATACTTCTAAAGATGAAGTATAAGAAAATAAATTTATTTGATGTAATCTTGGGATTGATAATACTGACTGCAAAATGCAATACTTATATTGAAAGGTGGATACAAAATGAACGAAGTATTTGAAACAGTAGCAGAGGTATTGGAGGAACTTAGAAGCGAAGCAGAAGAACGAGAGTATTCTGTTCACACAAACGAATCGGAAAATGCAGATAAAGCATTGAAAAAGGCGAATCGGGAATATGAAACGGTGTTGGCTGAGCTTTGTGCAGAGCACAGAGAATTTTTCGAAAATTATATGGATATAGTGGATCACGCTCATTTTCAAGAAGAACAAAGAGCCTACTATCAGGGGATGGTAGATGTAATGCAGATATTTGACGGACTGGGGATTTTAAAGGAAAGAAACAAAGTGAAAGAAGTGCTTATGCATATCAAAGAATAGTTCAAACAGGGTGGATGGCTTACCGGGAAGCTGACCACCCTGTTTTTCTTCAGAATAATTCAGAAATAATCCAGAAAAAATCGAAATCTTTCTGCTATTCTGTCTCATGGGTTTTATATGTACGAAGATAGGCTTCCACAAGTGCAAGAATAGTGGTGATCTGATCGTTTGTACATTCTGAAAGATAAACCAGCAGCCTTTGGTAATCCAGATTATCGGTTGGAGCTGCCGGATAAAAAAACGGATCAGCAGAGATATGTAAAGCACGAATGAGTTGTCCGAGTTTTTCAAGACTTGGAACATTGCCATGATTTTCAATCTCTTTGATATATCTTGATGAGACACCGGATTTTTCGGATAACTCATCATAAGTCAGCTTTTGGTCTAATCTGGCTTTCTTCAGGCGAAAACCCATGTCTTTATCAATTTTCTTAGATTTAGCCATATCATGCACCTCCGTATATAGTGTATAGTTCACGATTTGAAAAAGAAATGAACTAATAAAGCACTAAAACAGAGGGATATAGCACACTTTAATGAAATAAGAAACTTTGGATATTGCATATAAAAAAACGCAATGTTCAAAGGTTTTTTCACATGCTTTTTATCCTTTGAATGTGTTTGGGAGAGTTATGTATTCTGAACCGTTGAAAGGATATTTTTGTATTTGGAAAATAGTGTCCTGTTTAGTGCGTGAAAGGGCAGGTAAATAGGTTGCATTTTAAGTAATGCGGCAGATGCTACAGTTGAAAGTGCATTATACGCACTCGTAGAGTGTGGAGAAAATTTAATATCAGATATGAACAGCGTCCTGTGGGTGTGTGCCTGCGAGGACGTTTTTTGTATACAGAAAAATTTCTATAAAAATTTTTCAATCCACCCGAACATCTCCCCGGTTTCATTTGGGAGATACACCGGAAGGGAAAAAAGGCAAATGCCTTGTCATTCGGAACGGGAGGAGGTGAACTCGTATGGGGCAACCTTCCTCTAAGGATGAAATGACTGTCAGGCATCAGTTTGACCGTTTGTGCCAGATGGCATTAAAAGGTGAAGCTGTCAATTATTACAAGCACATGGACTATCGCAGAAAACACGAAGTCACATTCTCTGAACTGTCAGAAAAGGAGTTGAGCAAACTATTTACTATGGATGAGTACGGAACAGAAAATCATCATTTTGAAGTGCATGGCTATGATATTGAAGTAAAAAATACTTTGATTGCGGAAGCATTAAAAGAACTTACGGAAAGAAAAAGGAATGTTATTTTACTTTCCTATTTCATGGAGATGAGCGATGCAGATATTGCAAGAGAAATGAATCTGGTTCGCAGTACCATTCATGAACACAGAACACGCTCACTGGAAATTTTGAGAAAGATTATGGAAGGAATAGCAGATGAAAAAGATGTCTAAAACCAGAAACAAAGAAAATTTGTTGCCTTTCCATATTATAAAGGCAGCATCAGAGGGCGATGTGAGTGCAATCAATGCCGTGTTAAAACATTATGAAGGGTACATAATCAAATTGTCCACAAGAAAGTTGTATGACGAAAGTGGACAGGTACACTACTGCATTGATGAAACTCTGCGTCGCAGATTAGAAACAAAGCTGATTACAAAGATATTGGCTTTTGAAGTTGCATAACAGGCGGTTAGCATTGTCCCTTTCCATTCGCTGATTGCTGCGTATGCACCCTGTACCTTGACAACTGAATATTTTTTGCATACAGGACG
>NZ_JACOPH010000015.1 GCF_014287635.1 Roseburia zhanii
TGACGCGCTTTGTTCAACCAGAAAAAATCGAAATTGATGCAAACGAAAGGGCAGTTAATGAAAAGTCTCAATACTGCTTTTTCGTTTGCACCACCTTCGATTCTTTCCTTAACGATTTGCACTTCAAATCGTTTTCTTTATTCTATCATAGCATCCATTATTCCGCCATCAGTCTTTCGAACCAGGTATCCATGACAATGATAAACTGGCCTGCTCCTGGCAATTCTTGCAGCATTTCGTCAAGAGTTTTCTGTTTCACATATTTCTGCACATACACCCAACAGGCAATGCTACTGGCTTCTGATACAATGTCAGCTATGGTTTTGCGCATAAGCTCTTCAAATTCAGTAATTTCTTCTTTTGGGACAACATCATACAGTGTTGGTGCCTGATCTTTCACTTGAAACAGATGCTCTTTGAATGGACGAAGACACTCAATCTCAATTTCTATGATTCTTTCTTCGTTTTTTCCTGATTATCTTTTGGGCTCAGTCATCCTGACTCCTTTCCTCCAGGATTCAGGAATAAAAAGATGCCTGCCTGGAACTTTTATAGATAGTAAAATTCCAAACAGACATTACTGTTTGACCATTAGCTGTAGCTAATAGAATTGAATACTGTTTCAGCTATTTTATGTTTGCAAACCGGTAATTTTGATTAGCTGTCAGCTAACAAAAATCGGATTGCGTTAGCTGAAAATTGATCATTTTGAATGGAATTTTGTGTCACGAACGTGATTAGAAAATAACAAAAGCGTTCGTTGTCAGCTAATCCAGCTAACATTTTCGAACGCTTTGAAGCCCGTCGCCAAGAGGATTTGAACCTCCGACCCCTCGCTTAGGAGAAGCCCCCGAGGGGCATTTTTGACTCCCTACAAATCCCCGAAAATCCTTGATTTTACTGGCTTTTCTGGGATTTCACTGTTAGTAAATTCTCGTCCAAAACCTGCTAATTTTTCGTGGTTTTTTGCCTTCCTTTTAGCAGGGTATTAGCAAATGCAAAGAAATATGGGAAACATCATTGAGTTAATCTGTAGCCCATAAATCACAGGAAACGCATTTGAAGTTTACGCATTCTCTTATGCAAATCAATAATCTGTGTTCAAATATTATAATGGTTTTTCTTCTTGATTTCAAGATTTTTCAGGAATTACAAAAGGCAACCCTGACGGATTGCCTTTTTTGTATGACTAAATTGTTTTCGCTAAAGCCTTTAATAATGCTGCTGTTTCCGGATTTGATAACAGTTTTGTGAGCAAGGCGGCGTTTTCATCTGTACTGTTCTCAGCAGGCTTTTCTTTTTCAACTTCGCTCTCTTTTTGAACCTCTGCCATTGGGTCAAGGAGTTCAACCGAAGTTTCAAACTTGGGCATTGGAGCAGTTTTACCTTCTTCCGCATTTTTGAGACCTTTAGCGTTGTAGAACTGTTCCTCAAACTTCTGTGCGTTATATCGCCTGTCCTCGTCGATTATATGGCTGTAAACATCGGCAACCATATCCATTCGGGCGTGTCCTGAGTCGCCTTGAACCGATTTCATATCGCCGCCGTTCCATTTCAGCTTGTAGGTTATACTTGCGTGACGGAAGCTGTGAAATACCACATCGGGTAAGTCGTTGTCCTGTATCAGCTTTTTCAAAGCACGGTTGATTACCTGACCTTCCATCGGTCTGCCTGACGAATGGCAGAATACCAAGTCATAATCCAAATACTCATCACCGAAAAGCTCTTTCATTTCGTCAATCTGCTTTTTTCTCTCTAACAGCATTTGAGCTACGGTTGACGGCAAGAAGATTTTTCTCACACTTGTTTTAGTTTTTGGCGTTTTCAAAACAAGGGAGGTATTTGTATTTGACAGAGTTCTCGGAAAGACACGGATAATGTCCTTATTATCAAGCACCTCCATTACATCTCTGTTTACTCGCTGAAGCTCTTTATCTACAAAAATGGAAGCGTTGTTTTCTTTCAGGCTTTCCTCCGAAATATCAATGCAATCCCAAGTAAGACCGAGCATTTCACCCATACGGAGTGAACAGGCAAAGGATAAATTGATGGCTAATGCGAGAATATCATCATCGCACACTTCAAGAGCGTGCATAAGAGTTTCTGCTGTCCATATTTCTCGTTTCTGATGTTCCTCTTTCGGGAGCGTTGCATTGAGAACCGGGTTTCTTGTCATCAACTCCCATTTTACCGCCTGATTAAAGGCACTCCTTAAAAACTTATGGATTTCTCTTACGGTATGTACGGTCAGATACTCATTTTTAGGCTTTTTATTCTGTACCACTTTGGTCTTAACTTTCAGAAGGCTTTGATAGAATTTATCCATAAGTCTCGGAGTCAGTTCATCAAGTTTCACATCGCCGATAAGCGGAATGATGTAATTATACATAAGCCCTTTCTTTGAACGGTAGGTTGACATTGCCCAGTTATTTACTCCGTACACGGAGCAGTATTCTTCAAGCAAATCCGCAACTGTCGTAGCATTAGGAATGATGAATGTACCGCTTTGCTGTTCAAACTCAATTTGAGTTTTTCTCTTTTTAGCGTCTGCGTTTGTATCAAAGGTTTCCCATTTTTGATGTTGGTTTCCGTCATCGTCTTTGTAGGTATAAACGACGGAATATCGATTCTTTCTCTTTACAATAGAAGCCATAGTCGTTCCTCCTTATTCATTATCCAGCCATTTATCAAAGCTGGTCTTTATTATGCGGTATCCGGTTTCGAGCATTACTGCCTGAAAACACCCCTGTTTGATGAGCTTATATACGGTCTGTCGGGTAATACCCAAGATTGACTGAACTTCCTCTACGGAATAGCTCTTTTTTGTATATGTACCGCCGTTTAATTCACGAACTCTATCCTCAATCGACATATCCCTCCACCTCCTCGATTTCCTTAACTTTAGTGTATTTACTTTGCGAAGCGTACCACTTATCAAAGCTTTCTCTTTTTATTCGGCGTTTACCGTCAACCCATATAAACTCAACAATGCCATCGTTCATAAGGTCATTTGCGGTGCTTCTCGGAATGCCGAGTACCTTTGCAACAGTAAGAGGAGAGAGCGTTTTGCCGTATTTCTTACCGGGTCTTTCGCCGTTTACTTTCTCATAATGGAATTGTCCTGCATACCAATCTTCAAAGCTATCCACATCAACTCTCATTTTGCCCAGTACCAAATAGGTCTTAAATCGGCACTGATTGATGAGTCGGTATGTAGCCGTCTTTCCAAGACCGAGTATTCTCATTACGTCGGGTACAGACATTGTCTTTTTGTCCTGATATGTAAGAACTGCCTTGACGATTTTCTTATTTTCTTCAACGCTTTTCTTTGAAGCTCTGTATTCGTTGCCGACTCGGTATGTTTTGAATAAGCCGCAATTCATCAGTTTCAGTGCTTCTTCTTCGGAAATGGAAAACAACCGAGATATTTCCTTGACAGAATAGGCTTGCCACTGTGCTTCCTCCTGAAGCTTTTCATCGCTGAACAATTCTGCCAAGCGTTCATTTTCCTCTCTGAGATTAAACTGCTCCACTCGGTCATTGAACATATTAACAAATGCCATCTTCAGAACCTCCTTTCTCGCCATTGAGCCAATTTTCAAAGCTCTTTTTAGATATTCGATATTGACCTCCGACACGAACGCTATGGAATTTCTTGCTTTTAAGCAGCTCATAGACGGTAGTTCTGCTCACTTTCAAGATGTGCTGTATATCATCTACCGTGTATGCTCGTATATCAGGTTCAGTCTGCCTGAATGTATTAGGAAGTCGAGTATCGCTCTTTTCAATTTTCTTTCGCATTACCGTTTACCCCCGATTTCTTATTTGCCACTCTGACTACCATATAGCCAAGTGACTTGGCTATATGGTACTGAAAATCGGAGTTTTTGTTAATTATGCGATTGGTTTAATCGCATAATTGACAACCGGAGCTTTCGCTGTCCATATTATCAAGCCATCGGTCAAAGCTCTTCTTGGAAATTCTGTAATGTCCGCCGACCTTTACAAAATGGAAAACGCCTGAGTTGACGAGAGCATAAGCAGTGTTCTTTCCAATGCTGAGAATATCCATTATTTCTTCTACCGTATAAACTCTTTTCTCAAAGCCGGAACTATCATCAACAGCGTTGGGTAGTTTGTTCATTGCTTCAATCTTATCTTCAAACATTGTCAACACCTCCCTTAGCGTGATGATGGTTCTTTTTGAAAATCATATAGTCATAGCCGTATCCTACCTGACATTTATCGCACATCTCTTTATCTGCCTGAAAGGGGTCAAGTCTTTTTACAATGTTTTCAGGGATAGACTGAAACTCGCTTCTGCAACGAGGGCAAAGACTTAGTACAATGCCTTTACGCTCTGTCTTGGGTTTAACGGGAATACCGACTGCAAATTTCAATCCTCGCTTGATTTCGCTGATTTTATCTGCGTCGGTAATTCTTCCGACAAAATTATCAAGCTCTGTGGCTTTATCCACGGTGCGTAGCTGCTCAAGCATTACCATCGACGGCTCTTTTAAGCCACAATCCGTGTTTAGCTCAATATGAGTATTCATTGCCGTTTTCTTTTTAACAGCCGTTATAGCGGCTACAACGACCGTAGGACTGCTTTCATTTAAGCGATTTGTCTGAACCACAAGAACCGGTCTCATTCCCGATTGCACACTACCGTTTGTAACCCCCAAGTCGCAGTAATAAATATCGCCCCATCTGACATTCTTAAATTCTTTTTCTTTCATATGTAAATCCTCGCTTTCGATTATTCTGAGGTAATTCATATCCGGATTAGAATTAACCCCTTCACTTGTTTGAAATGGGAGAGCGTTTTTGGGGGGTGTTTTAGAAAAATTTCCTCAACTTTTTTATTGCACTGTTTACCGATTCCCTTACAGAAGTAAAATCGACTCCTTCTTCATCTGCGATTTTTTCAAGTGTTTTGTTGTAGAAGAAATACTTAAAAACTCTGCGTTTCTGTGTTTCGCTTAAGTAACACAAAACCTCCCGAAGTCGCTTAATATTGTCTTTCAGCATTATTTCTTCGATTGGGTCTGTATCGACTGCCAATTCCGGATGATGCACTTCAAATTCTCCGTCATTGATGTCAAATGCGTGTCCGAAAAGAAGCCTTCTCATTCTCTCTCTTGCTTCGTAGTTCTGATACTCCGTTATCACTTCGCCCTGAGCCATAGAAAGCAGAATGAACGGAGTGTACCGACGGATAACATCAGGGTATTTAACCCACAATTCTTCTTCCGCCAGTTCTGTTACAATCGCCCATTTCTCCGTGCCGGTGTAGCCGTGATATTCATACCGCAGGTTAATGAGCTTGCAGTCGTTCGCAAATAATAATTCCTGTTGTTCTAATGTAAGTTTTGTCATTGTCGTAATCTCCTTAAATTTGAATTTTTGAATTTGGTTGAAATCAAAAATTCGGAGATTACGGATACTTGGCGATATACGCCAGCCACTTATATGTCACGGTCTTGCTCCTTTCGGGAGCGACAAAAAAGCCGGACACCAAGAACATTAGGATATTTCTATCCCTTAATTCTCAGCGTCCGGCAATTTGATGACTCAAGAGCTTTCGCTCAAGGACTCGTGGCTCGGTACATCTGTCCGATATTTAATTGTTCGCTCTGTTACTACTTCTTGTTAATCTGTACTTGACTGTTCCCTTGCGTAGGGATAGGTCAACCTCTACTACTCTGTGGCAGTTCGGACATTTCAGTTCAATCACGCCTGTTGTCATTGTTACCTTGTCAAAAATACGCCAGCCACAGTTTTTGCACCTTACGATTATCTTTTGTTCCAACGATTTCATAGCTCGCTCACCTCCGGATAAACCGTAACCAAATCAAAAGGATTATCAAGATACTCCTTTTTCAAAAGTCCGAGCTGTTTCATTCGTATAGCAAGTGCTTTTTTGGAACACCCTAAAAAATCCGCAAGTGCATCAAATCTCTTATATACGCTCGGATAGTATATTTTGTTCAGACACTCAATCTTTTCTCCAAGACTGAACAGATACATTCCCTGCTTTATAAGGTTTTCGGGAAGAAGGATAGCAGCTCCAAGCGTATTTGCCTGCCATTCCTCCCAATCGGATATAGGCTTATTTCTCTCGGAATTTGCCTTGTAATAATGTACTCCGGCAGATTTCTGTGTCACACCGTAATCATTCGGGAACAACATCTTAAATATCTGATGGCTGCCCTCGTGCATTAAGGTGAAATTCTTTCTGCCTTTCAGCTTGCTGTCAAAGTTCAAGTCCTTTTCCACGAGAACGGTTTTTCCATCCAAAAAGAAAAAGGCTTCGTTATCATCATCTTCAAATACCTGAACACCCATTTCCGTAAATGAGGTCATTCCGAGAATACTACCGTCATAAGATAGGTGCTGGTATTCGACATTCAATCCGAGAACCTTCTCCAAGAGAAGCTCCGGGTCAATTCTGTATATTTGTGTGTTACGGACATCGGGAAGTGCCATATATGCCTGAACATACTTGTCGGCAATCGCTTCGATGTCAAATCTCGATAAATGTTTCAAGTTACAAAACCTCCTACCATTAGGATTTTGCTTCTACAAACCACTTTCCGTTTTCTTCGTCGAACAGAAATGTGGGCTTGCCGCAAATCTGTACCGTGTAGCGGATACCGGTTCCTCCGACTTTGGTGGAAGCCGCACGGCATTTCTGAATTACACGGTCTATCTCATATTTTTCATCATTCTCAAACTTGATGAAGTTCGGACGAGCCGTTCCATCAGGTCTATGTGTTACATTTACTTCAACATAAACTTTTCTTCTTTCGGATTCCATTTTTATTCCTCGTAATTTCTCAAAGTCAAAACTAATCTTCCCAAGTGCTTGTATCCGTCGATGTTCTTATCCGACACCCTGTACTTGGGTCGGTCATCTCCGGCAGTATTGATGTAACAGGAAAGCCTTCCTTTCTTAAAGCGTTTTTTCCGGTCAAAGAAAAGAAACATTCCCTCATATATACCGTAGTCGGTAAAATGGTTTCCGCCGTCCGCACGAAAGATAACAATATCTTCGCTGCACCCCTGCAAAAAGCAGTCGGGCATCGTAACATAAGCCGTAACCTCTTTTTCGTCAATCACATTTAGACCTCCTTAACCAACCATACCTGTCGGCATAGTGATTTCGGCTTTTTCCGGTGGTAGCCGCAAGTTCTGACACAGAACCCCATTCCTTATGCTGTCCTTTCCGAAACGCCGTCTGATTTCTTCAACACACTTTTCCATTCGCTCCAATTTGTCCTGCTTTGCGGCGTCCATAAACATATCTATTTGACGGGGCGTGTCTTGTGGAATAAGATTTATGGCTTGTACTGTCACAGAACGGATAGGGTTATTCCACCCATATCTTTTTTCAAACAACTGAAAAGCGGTCTTTGCAATAATCATCGGAGACTGTGTAGGAAGTGCAATCTTCGTCTGCCATTGCCTTGTATTGAGCGTGTTGTCTCTAATATGTATTGCGACACCTTCTGCACTCAGTCCGTGAACACGGAGCTTGTGTCCGATGTCTTGGGTTAATTCGAGAAACACGGGCCACACCTGCTCCGGTTTCTCTAAATCTGCTACTGTTGTTATACCGTGTCCTACACTTTTTATAGGAGAAACGAAATCTTTCTTGGCAACAAGGGAAAGGTCGTTGCCGTTGGCATAGTTCCATAAAACTACTCCGTTCTTTCCTAATCTTCTGCGTAAGAACTCAGGGTCGTTATTCGCTAAATCCCCGATGGTACGAATACAATAGCTGTCAAGCACTCGCTGGGTTGCCCGTCCTACACCGAGCAGGTCAGCGGCAGGAAGTCCCCAAATCTTTTCTTTGAATGTATCCTTTGGTATAACGGTTACTGCGTCCGGTTTCTTCATATCCGAGCCGAGCTTCGCAAATATCTTATTAAAGGAAACACCCACAGAAATCGTCAAGCCGAGTTCAAACTTCATCGTTTCACGAATTTCATTTGCCACCTTTTCCGGCGAACCGAAAAGGCTTTCTGTCCCGCTAATATCCAGCCAACACTCGTCCATACCATACGGTTCAACTTGGTCGGTATATCGCTCATAAACGCTTCTCGCAAGCTTTGAGTATTTGATATACTCCTCATAATGGGGCGGCACTACAACCAAGTCCTTGCACTTCTGTTTAGCCTGCCATACTGCGTCCCCGGTTTTCACATCAAAAGCCTTTGCTTTGTAGTTCTTTGCAAGCACGATACCGTGTCGTTCCTCCACAGAGCCGCAGACAGCAATCGGATATTTCTTCAATGCGGGGTCGAGCATACATTCGACGCTGGCATAGAAGTTGTTCATATCACAATGAAGTATGCTTCGTAACATTTTTTGAACCCCCCTTGACATTTTGGGAAGTTTAGTGTAAACTATGAGTAGTTCAACTTCCTGTTTCTTATTATACGCAGTTTAAGTGTACTTGTCAAGAGTAAATGAGAAGTTAAACTGTAAATATTCTTTTAAGGAGTGAAATCAAAGATGACATTCGGTGAAAAAGTCAAAGCAGAGAGGACTAAACTCGGTCTTAATCAGGATGAATTGGCTGAAAAAATAGGCGTAACCCGACGTGTAATTTGTTCTTATGAAAATGATAAATCCCGTCCGAGAGGAACGGAAAGATACAAGAAGCTGGCAGAAGCATTAAATGTAAATGTGAATTATCTGCTGTCTGAGGATGACGCTTTCATCGCCGATGTAGAGGATAAATACGGACGCAGAGGGGCAAGACAGGCTCAGGAGTTGCTTGCAGAAGTTACCGGTCTGTTTGCCGGCGGCGAAATGGCTGACGAAGATATGCGTGAAATGGTTGACGCTATTCAGGAAGCATATCTTATTGCAAAGAAGAACAATAAAAAATACACCCCGAAGAAATACCGCAAAGACGAGTAATCCTCACAGTGAACTAAGTCCAATATATGGGACACACAATAGTTTATAATTTATTATAGGGTAAATATCCGATATACTATAATATGGGAGGTGAGCCGGATTGGGGTATTACACTACGGCTGAAATTGTGAAAATCGTCAACAAGCTCATTGACCGTTGCGGTACTCGTGACCCGTACAAGGTCGCAAAAGAGCTTGGTATCAATATTATCTACCGAGATTTTGAAAAGCAGCGTGGAGCATACAAGGTCATTCTGAAGAACCGCTTTGTTTTCCTTAAAAACGGTATGCACCCGGTCGTGGAACAGATAGTGCTATGGCACGAAATCGGACACGATGTTCTCCACAGGCAAGAAGCGGTTGCTGTCGGCGGGTTCAAAGAGTTCAACATCTTTGATATGAGAGAGAACCGTATGGAGTATGAAGCAAATATCTTCGCTTCTCAGGCTTCGCTCCCGGACGACACCATTTTGGAATACATTGAAAACGGCTATGACATTCAGCAGATTGCACGGGCAATGTGTTCCGACATAAACCTAATTGCTCTGAAAGTAGATACGCTGATTGCACAAGGCTATCAACTTCGCAAACAGGAACACCAAAACGATTTTCTTAAATACAGTAAAAAAATATAAGACCGTCAAGTCTCGAATGAGATCTGACGGTCTAATTTTTATCAGTTTTTATTATATCCGAATTGTCTTGTGCAAAGGGTATCTTTCCACCATTTTTCACGACTCAGTATGTAATTATCATCCATTCGTGCGTTATAGTTTTCTAATACTGAATACTGAAAATTTGCTTTTATATAATCAAACCCTTTGGTGTCAACAATATGTTTAAGTTCAACATTCCCACCGTGTCCATTGTCTATATAGTTAGTCCACCTTTGAAGCAACATTCCATACTGAGCAGTTGCCGAGCCAACATACATTTTTCCGTTGCTGGTATCAGTTATAAGATAAACTGCTTTTTGATTTCTCAAAGCATCAAGCCAACCGCTGCGTTTATTCCGAATAATCGTTTCCAGTTGTGAAAAACTCAATCTTATGTTCTCATAACCCGGAAATTCGTCACCATCATAAGCAGTAGAAAGAATTTCTATTACTTCCAGTTCCTCCATCATAGACTCATAGGTTCTTCCCATGCCTTAACCCTGTATGCCATCCTGTTGTCCTCCTGCAAAAAATGAGTGAGGGGATTTCCATCCCTCACCCAGTAGCCCGCAGGATGGCAGGCTGTTTTAGAAGCTATAAAATTTTCCGCAGCTTCTTCCGCAGATGGTCTAACCTCGCATAGATGGCACCAGTCGTCAAATGCACAAGCGGGGCAATCTCCTTTGTGGAATACCCCTGCATTTTCAGCAGGACGATTTTCAAGGTACGCCCGTCCACCGTGACTAATACTTGATAGAGATTTTCGCTCTCAATCTCTTCCAGTAACTCCGCAACCGTACCCACTTCCGCCTGCCGCTCCCTGCCTGCCATGTCCTCAAGATATTCCGCAACGTCATTCGTCCATCGGTAAAACCGCCTGTTGGAATTGAAGTCTGCCCTGTCCGCCATGCGTATCTGCTCAATGGTCGCTTCATCAACGCCGCACTCACGCAGCAGCTTTTCCTCCGCTTCTTTCCAGATACGCCATTTCCTGTCCTCCCGTCCGTGGTTGTATGCCATTCTTACTTCCTCCAATCAGAATTGATTGAGAGGGCAGAGAAAAGCCCCCTCATCTTCCCAAAGGAAAAAACAAGGGGGCTGAACGCCTTAAATTTTAATTTTCTATTATCTTTCTTAGTTTTATTAGGATTCTGGCTTTGCGTTTGTTTACAACGCTCTGGGTTATGCCCAACCTCGCCCCGACTTCACGCTCGGAAAGTCCGTCAAAAAAGATTGCCTGTATCAGCTCCTGTTCACTATCCGACAGCAAAGGCAGGGCGGCTTTCAGCCTGTCCACCATGACCGCATTGACAACGGTTTCTGCAATGTCCACCGCTTCATCAGTGATAAAGTCCAGAGGATTCCCCTCGCTGTCCGTAAATCCGTCGAGAGATAGCAGTCTATTCTTTGTATCTAATTTTTGCAGATAACGCCACCGTTCCTTGTCACGGTAGAAGTCTGTGTATTGCTCCCTCACGACTTCAAGCAGACAGCCTTGAATGGGGATAAACAGCTTGTCCATATAGGTCTGGTCGGATTCCCTGCAACGGCAGAACTCCGTGTAGGATAATTCCACATAGCCGCCACTTTCTCTGATATATACCTTTCTTGGTGCATATTTCACCATAAATACCTCCCATCTGAATTTTTGAAATGTAAAAAATCCAGATGGAGAGGCGGAGAACGACACCGCATATCAGAAACAGCCCTACGGCACTTTCCAACAAAAATCGACAAAAGAAAAACCGCAAAGGCTCTGTGACCTTTACGGTTATAGGAAATAGTAATTCTATTGTATGGAGATTGTACTTCTACTTTCAAGGTGAGAAGTACCGTTGCACTGGCAGAAATTCTTTTAACTGGTTTCCTGCCGTTCTCTGATATGCTATGTATTGATAAATTTTGCTTCGTATGAGCAGATAGATAACTGCCCGAAAAAAGGACATAAAAAAATCCCTCCAAATTTAAAAACAAATTCAGAGGGTAATTTAGGGTATAACAAAATAACCCACCCGAATATCGTTTTTTTTATTTGGTGAGTTTGTTCTTTCAAATACGAAACAAATGCTCATGTACGGTAAAGTATCACAAGAAAATTATGTCGAATTGACAGCCGCCTCCGCTATACCGAATAAGGAAATAAAGAGTCCTCAAATTTTGCGCTACTAAATGAAGACGAGCGGAAGTAATCTCCCGCTCGTCAGTAAACTTAACTATGCCATATCAATCCCGCTTCTTTCCCGCCACCGGCACTAAGAACAGCGCGGGCAACAGCAGGAAAGCGGTACAGACCAGCCCCCAGGGTATGGACACCTGCTGGGCTACCAGCCCCACAATAGGCCCGCCGATGATCTGCCCGAAAGAGTCCAGCTGTCCGCTGGTGGAAAAGACTGTGGCGCGCATTTTCTCATCCACTTGGTCGTTCATCCAGGCGGCCAGCACAGGCTCCTTGATGGTGCGCATAAGCCCCGCCAGCAGGAACACCAACAACATGAACCAAAAGCTCCGCCCCACCGCGAAGAGAACCAGGAACAGGATATACCCGGCGCTGGTGGACATGACCACACTGGTTCGGCTGACAGTCCCTTTTTTCTCCATGCGGGCGATGAGCAACTGAGAAGCCAGAATACCTAAGCCGTTGCCGATAAGACTGATAACACCGAACCAAGTGACGCTGTTCAGCGGCCCGATAACGGGTATTACCGTGTCATCCAGAAAATGAGCGGTGGAGAGCCGGTCAAAGCCTTCACTGGCAAGTCCCCCGCATAGTGTGATTGCTAAGAGCGCCAGCAACACAGGTGCGCCTTTCACAAAGCCCAGGTTGAGCTTGAACAGGCAGACAAAGTCTTTAAGCAAGCCCTGCCGTTCCTCAATAGCAGGGGAGAAGTTGGTTTCTGGCATGATGCGAACCATCACCAGCCCCAACAACAAGCACAAACTGCCCCCCAAGATGAGAGGCATTTGCAGGTTTATGTTTCCCAGCAGTGTGCCCAGCACCACGCCCAGAACGCCGCCGATTTGCCCCATTTGACTGCCCCGCAGGAACACCTTGTCTATGGGTTTGTCCTCTTCCTCCGAGGCAATCCACGCCTCCAGAGCGCCGGTGATGAAGGTATCACCGCAACCCCAGACAACCTGGGCCAGCAGAACCGGCGCGAACCACGGTAGCGCACCCTCCATCAGAAAGCCCAGGCCGTAGAGGAACATTCCAATCAGCACCGAGCGCCGACGGCTATACAAATCCGCCACCACACCGGTGGGCATCTCGAACAGAAAGCAGGAGGTCTCCTGAACCGTCCCTACCAGGACAAGCTGGAAAGCATCCAGCTGCACCACCTCCAGGTGGTACACGATGGAAAGCACTGTGGACATAGAAACCGCCAGGGAACAGACAAATCGGAACAGCAGGTAGACAGAATATGCCTTTGAATTTTTAGCAAACATGAAGTTACATTCTCCTTTCAAATCTCATTTTATATGACTTTTGCAAGCTGTTAAGCTAACTTGTGGAACATATGCCGAACCTTATCTATACGGCTATTCGGGCGGCGGGGTTGGCAAATAAATTTACCAATAGCTGGCTGGTATCCTTTTAACTCTGTCAAGCAGACTCCCTGCCCATTTGTGAAATAAGTTAAATCGTTCCTGTATTCTTGAATACATCTAGCAGGGATTTCTCCTTTCAGAATGACCTCGTCATTCTTTATCTGAGTACTTACAATATCTGCACAATACCTTGGAGCATCATGATACGCCCGTGAGAGATATTCCTGCGGTGCATAAATTTCAAAGTGGAGATATGGCTCTAATAGTTCTGTCCCTGCTTTTTTTAAAGCCTGCTCCAATACGATAGGGGAAAGCAGCCGAAAGTCTGCGGGGGTACTTACAGGACTATAATACAATCCATATTCAAAACAGATTTTACAGTCTGTCACTTTCCATCCATACAGCCCCTGCTCGCAGCCATAAAGAACCCCCTCCATAACCGCATTTTGGAACGATTGATTTAAATATCCAAGTGAAACTCTGCTTTCATACTGCACTCCGCTTCCAATAGGGAGCGGCTCTATGGACAACCCGACAGAAGCCCAGAAAGGATTTGGCGGGACTTCTATGTGGATGGTATATTCTGCTTTTCTAAGCGGTCTTTCCATATATATAACAGTAGGCTCTTTTATTTCTGCCTCCACATGATATTTTTCCTCAAGGATGGCACAAATGACTTCCATCTGCACATTCCCCAAAAAAGATAACATAATCTCATGGGTAACAGTATCAATGTCAAAATGCAAAAGAGGGTCTGTATCAGCAATCTCTGCGAGGGCATTTAACAGGGCTTCCCTTTGCTCCGGCTTTTGCGGCTCTACCGTTGTCCGAAGTAATGGCATGGGATTATCAATCCGTGTTTTGTGAGGCAGGAGTTTTTCATTTCCCAGGATATCGTTCAGTTTCAAAGTATCATCAGCTAAAATAACAATTTCTCCCGGACAGGCATGGTCAGCCGGGACGATTTCACCGTTTGTCGGAACACACATCTCTGTGATTTTTATTTTCTCTTTTTCAGATATTCTAATAACATCCCTCAAATGCAATGTTCCGCTATATATACGCACATAAACAAAACGCCGCCTTTTCTCTGAATATTCAATCTTAAAAACCTGCCCGCATAGTTCAGATTGACCTTCAGGCGTTGATGAATAAAATTTACTGGCAATTACTTCTATAAGCTGCCGAATCCCCAGATTGTTTTTAGCGCTTCCGTGATAAACGGGAAATAACGTTCCGTTTTGGAATCTCCTGTTTTCTTCCTGTTCCAGTTCTGACATTTTAAACGGTTTCCCTGACATATATTTCTCTAATAGTTCATCGTTTCCCATAATTACCGCATCCCACTGTTCCATATCGTCATTGTCCGTTACATTTATATGGGGATGCTGCCCAACCTTTTGCTTCACTATAATTTCCGAAGAAAGCTTTGCTTTCATTTCCCGATATACCATTGGCAAATCAATCCCCTCTTGGTCAATTTTATTGATGAAAAAAATTGTCGGAATCTTCATTATCTGTAGTGCATGAAACAGTATACGGGTCTGTGCCTGTATGCCATCCTTTGCAGAAACTAATAATACTGCTCCGTCTAATACGGATAAAGAACGGTATACTTCCGCCAAAAAATCCATATGGCCTGGCGTATCTATAATGTTGACTTTTACATCCTCCCACTGAAAAGATGTCACTGCTGTCTGGATAGTGATTCCCCTTTGACGCTCCAAATTCATTGTATCTGTCCTTGTTGTGCCTTCATCTACGCTCCCTAGTTCTGCAATTGCACCACTGGTATACAATAAACTTTCCGTTAATGTTGTCTTTCCTGCGTCAACGTGAGCCAGAATGCCTAAGTTAATTATTTTCATGTGATTTTCCTCCTATCAACACCCAAAAAAGGGCATAAAAATACCCAGTGATAAATACTCCTATCACTGGGTAAATAACTCCAATAGCCCCAAAACACTTATATGTTTTCGGGCATATAAAATTACATGATAAAAGTATTCTTAAACTGGGTACAAAAAACTAAGCCCCATATTAAAAGTGAAACGGGACTGCTACTTTTTGTTCCCACTATCAAATTGACAGTTTATTTAAGAATACCTTGCCGCATATTTATTAACTCCTTGTCTAATACTGAATCTAATTATATTCCTTAACCCTTTATTTGTCAAGCCTATATTTAAAGAACATAATAGAAAACTGTTCTGACAGATTTAGAGTATGTGATATTTTACACAATAATATCAAGCAATATGAAAGATACTAAAGTCAAGCGAAAGAAAAAATGTTATGGATTATTTGAAAACGGCAGATGAAATTGTTGATGTCTATTTTGTCACATATATAGAGTCTTGTGATAAGAATAATAATTCACATTCTACATCTTGGAGAAATAGATATATAGGTCAAGACGGTGTTATCTATATTCTTAAGAATGGAAACAGACAATTCTTTGTTTGGCATCCTGTTGACGATGATTTTAAACCAATTACTTCTTTGGGAATTATTAGTTCCCGTGATGATTATTATATTAAAAAGAACAATCTATTAGTAACAACTCAGAATTCCATTTACAAATTCAGGCTTATCAACAAGGAGGTGAACACTGATGATAAAACTTAACAAAATGGAACAAAATGAATATAACGCTTTTATTGTTGCTGTTGTTCCTTCATTATTACCCGGCACATACCACTTTAGAGACTTTTTCACAAATAGAGTTACATCTGCAAGAATCGGTCGTAAATTCTATGAAGATGTTGTCAATGGTATATATCCGCATATTTCTCTTGTTGGGACAAAGGCTTCAGAAGGTTATATTTGTTCTTGAGTAAATACCTGATTTCTCATAATGTACTTGATGGCTACTCAAACGAGCAGCCATCTTTTTAATATGCCGGAATACCGTATCCGTAGATAACAGAGCTTCCGACAGGGTATGTTTTGGTTCTGCAAGTGTCGCCTGAGTTGCCCTCAACGGTATAGACTGTACCGTTTTCGCATTTCTGAACAATACCGGTGTGGTCTGTCACACCGTCGCCCTCCCAGTCAAAGAAAATGATTGTACCGGGCGAAGGCTCATACGAACCGTCTGCCCACTGTCCTCGGTCTCTGAACCATTGTACACCGTTTACACAGCCGGCATACTTTGGAATAATACCGGCGTCGATATATCCGCACTCGTTAGCACACCAAGAGACGAAGCAGGCACACCATTCTACACGGGAGTCAAATCCGTACCAAGACCAGTAAGGCTGACCGCCTACATTACCCACCTGTGACAAGGCAACCGTTACGATTTGGTCGTCGCTGTATCCGATACCGTAAAGCACCTGAGACCATAGTTGATTGTTTTCGTCCTTTAGCAGCTCGGCAAGATACTCTTTCTGCTCCTGATTAAATCCGTACATAGCCGCCATTTCATCAACGGTCTTGTGCGATACCGTGATATACAGGAAAGTTTCTGTTACTGTGGTTTCGGTCTGTACGATGTTGCCGTGTCCGTCGTCGCTTTCTTCGATTTCGGTATGGGTTTTCGTTTCCGTTCGGGAAGAAATATCGTTCATTTCCCAAAAAATATCCGACAGTAGCTGCTTCTTGGTTTCATCAACCGTAGCAACCTCCATCGGATTGTCGGGGTCGGTATTCACTTTAACAGAATAGACCGCAAGAACATCTTTCCAAACAGCTCTGCTTCCGCTCATTTCAAGCACATCATAGCTTACAGAGTTCTTTTCCTGTTCCAATCGGTCATCATATTCCTGATTGATTTCCTGAACGACTGTCTGCATTGACATTCCCGTGCCGGAATCCTCTCCCGAAAAGAAGATACCGAACACAGAACCTGCAATCAAGGCTACAAGACATAGCACAATAATTACTACCACCGCAACCCAACCGCCGGCAGCGATAGCGGCAATAAGACCTTTTACCGCCGCTATGATTGCTTTTACTGCGGCAATGGTGGCTTTGGCTGCGGCTTTAATCGTAGCGGCTGTTGCTTTGGCTGTGGCTTTTGCCGCCTGTGCCGCTTTCTGCGAAGCCTTAACTGTCGCCTGAGCTGTTTTCTGTGCCGCTTTTGCCGCTTGCTGACTGGTTTTTATCGCAGTCTTTGCAGTCTGCTCAGCCGTCTTAACCGATTTCTGTGCGGTCTTTGTTGCTTCTTTTCCGGCAAACTTAATGGTTTTCTTTCCGGAGGAAGTGGCAGACTGCTTTATGGTCTTTTCCGCCTTATCGACAGTCTTAATCGCAGAGCTTGTGTTTTGCGAAGCCTGTTTTCTCAAAGACTGCTCGGCTCGCTGCTGCTTGAAACGCTGAATACCGTCCTTTGCGGTGCGGATATTCTCTTTTGTGGTTTCAAGTCCCTTTCGTCCCGCCTTGTCAAACGCATAGGCACCATCGTGAAACACCTCGTCAATACCGCTTTCCAGTTTATCGGAAGCGTATTCCTCGGCAGAACTGCTGTTGGCATTTACCGACCGCTCCGCCTTTTCTTTTGTTGCGATATACGCCTGCTTCATTCGTTGGGTTGCGACGGCAGCCTTATCTATTGTTCGTATCGTACCTTTTGCATTGTCTTTCGTTTTAATATCAGCCATACAATCCCTCCTTCCTATGCAGGCTGAACTACCTGTTGTATTATTCGTTTATTAGCTTCGCCACTACAACAAGTCTGCCGTTTGTCCGGGAATACTCACAGGTGGAAAGGGTCAGGAGCTTGTCGCCGTATTCGGCGGTTATGCCGGTTTCGTAAAGCGACAGTTTCTTGCACTTCTCAACATAGGCAGTGAAATCCTCGGCGGTGTCCGCATTGACGAACTGATAATATTTGAAGCTGTCGGGACTATCCGTATATACTACGGTTTTGAACACGGCAATTACTTCATAGGTCTGTCTATCGGTCAGCGTATCAAAGGATACTGTTTTGTGCTTTTCCCAAAAGCTCTTGTCCTTGAATTTCATAAGACCGGCGAACATAGAGCCGTCGTTCATATGATGACCGTAGATAATGATATTGTCGCTTGGCAGTTCCATATCGCAGTTTTCCTGAACATAAGGACAGCCGTAGTCGGTGTATGCCTTATCAAAGCCGTGCTTCAGATAGAAGTTCGGGTTGTCCTTTGACTGCATAACGGGATAATTGATTTTTGTGTCCTCAACCTTAATCCAGCCGACCATATCGTTATTTTGCAGATAAAGCTCCTGATACTCCGGGATAAAGGTCTTTTCTTCGGAGTAGTTCATCAGCTCTGTGGTTTCTTCAGGCTCGGTCTCCACAACCTCAATCAGATTGTCGTACATCTCAGCCTGCTTTGCAGAGTCGCAATAGTGCTTGATGAGAAAACCTGAACTGACGGCAAATACAATGCTGAAAGCACAGATTATGGCAATATAGATTTTGTTTTTCATAGGTGTTTCCTTTCTCATTTACAGAATAGGGCAAGGGTTATGCACCCTCGCCCGGTTTGGTTGTCATCAGCTTATACAGCTTCGTATTCTTCGGGAACTTATTTGCAAACGGCACAAGCGAACTGCCGACCTTAATCAATCCGTGTCCTGCGTCAACATTCGTGATATACGAAAGCTGGAGGTCAGAAATGTTAAGGAGCTTTGCAAGCTCAATTCTGTCGGTTGACGCCTGATTGAGCATAATCAAAAACTCGCTGTTTGCAAGCATAGTTCTCGCTGTATGGCTCTGCAAAAGGTCGTCCACATTCTGTGTAATGCCGGTGGCATAAGCGCCGTACTTTCTTACACGCTTCCAAAGCGTAAACAGGAAGTTTGCAGAATACTCGTGCTGGAACAGGAGGTAGATTTCATCAATGAAGATAAAGGTCTGCTTACCTTTAGCACGGTTCTGTGTAATACGGTTCAGAATAGAGTCGAGGACGACAAGCATACCGATAGGCATAAGCTGCTTGCCGAGGTCAAGAATGTCATAACAGATAAGTCGGTTATCCGTATCAACATTGGTTGGCTTTGCAAAGGTATTCAAAGAACCGTGAGTAAACAGCTCGATAGCAAGGGCGATTTCCTTTGCTTCCGGCTCGTCCTGTTTCAAAAGCTCCGCACGAAAATCCTGCAAGGTAGGAACAGTACCGGTATATCCTCTCTGCTGATAGTCTCGGTAAACACTTGCCGTACAACGATCGATGATAGATTTCTGCTTTGCTCCGAGGTTTGTACCGCCGATAAGCTGTTCGCAAAGGGACATAATGAACTCGGATTTCAGGATAACCGGGTTTGCTCCGTCGCCGTATTCCTTGTTCATATCCATCGCATTGATATGGCTCGGAGAAGTAGCGGAAATATTGATTATTTCGCCGCCGAGAGCTTTTACAAGCTGCGAATACTCTCGCTCAGGGTCTATGATAATAACATCTGCATTGGAGGAAAGAATGATATTTTCAATTTCACCCTTTGCCGCAAAGGATTTTCCGCCGCCGGATACGCCGAGAATAAAAGAGTTGCCGTTGAGTAGCTGTCTGCGGTCGGCAATAATCATATTTTTACTGATGACATTCTGACCGTAGTAAATGCCGTTTTCGTGGTAAATGTCCTGAACCCTGAAGGGAATAAAGACCGCAAGGCTTTCTGTGGTAAGGGTTCTGAATGCGTCAATCTTGCGTGTTCCAAAGGGCATAGCCGTATTCAGTCCGTCCATCTGCTGATACTTGAGAACGGCAAACTGGCACAAATGCTTTCTTGCCGTAGTAAGCAGAGCTTCGGTGTCGTTATCAAGCTGTTCTTTGGAGTCCGCAGTATGAACCATAGTGAGTACAGCGAACATCATTCGCTGATCACGAGTGGTAAGGTCATCAAGGAACTCCTTCATTTCCTTTTTCTGCTGTTCCATATCATACGGAACGGTAGCGGAAAAGTTATTGTTCTGATTCTGCTTTCTCTGCCAGTTGGTTATATTCGTCTCAACCCCAAGCAGTCTGCTCTCTGCTTCTCGCACCGCTTCATCGGTAGGAACAGGTACGATGTCAATGGACATCATCAGGTTGCGGTTCAGGTCGGTAAGCTCGGCTACCATACTGTCCTTGATATAGGAAGCGTACTCACGAAGAAAAAGGACTCTCCCGTAACGGTTTCCCATTTTGAAGTAGTCCTTTTCAAATTCCATTGTATCGGGGCAAACATAATCCTTGAAATCGTGTCCCTTCTTTCTCGTTTCCTTAATATTGAAGTGGTAGGCGGTTTCCTCCCCGACACGGAAGAAATCGTGGACAATTCTCAGTCTCTCATCGGTTTCAAGCTCCACACATTTGCTTCCGAGTCTTGCAAAGTGGGCAATCAGGTCAGCACCGACACGGGCAAAATAGGTTCGTGCGTCCTCCACGCTCTTTTTATTGATGGAGATAGTAACATATTTATCCTGAACGATGGCATTTGCCCCGGTTGCCTTGTCGAGAAGCATTTTGTTATATTCCTCTCGGTAAACATCAAGCTCATCGCCGGTTTCGGGGATAAGAATGGTTTTCTCAAAGTCAAGACGGTTAAGCCGTCTGTTGTTGATAGTCAGCTTTGTAGTAGCTCCGCTGTCAAGAGAGTTGAGAAGCTCGGAGTATTCAAGGAACATTGCTTCCTTATCCTCACGGCTCGCTACGGCATAGTTAATATCCGTGAACTTGAAGCTTTTGGAATACTTGTCCTTGCCTACACGGAAAATGCCGTCATCATAAATAGCGGTAATGGGAATACAATCCTGTACGCCCTTTGGTACTACGAACTTTTCTTTGTCCTGCTTTAACAGGTTTGTAAGAGTTTTAATCATTGTTCTTATAAGCCTCCTTCTGTTTTTGTTCGATTGTCGGTTTCATCAATTCGTAATAGGTGTTGGTGGAATGAAAGACCAGCTTTTTCGGCATAAGGAACTCGGACTTTATCCACGCCCATATAAATTTCTCAGCCGTCATTCCGTTGTATTTCACAAAGCCGAGAGCCGCAAAAGGGGCAGCTCCCAAAATGCACACCCACGATACAGTTTCTGTTCCGAGGTACGGTTTTAGGAGGAAGTAAAGTCCTACCGCTACCGCACAGGCGAGGACAGAAAAAATGAACTGTCTGAGCGACAGTCCAAAAAACATTGACTCTGTGTAATTTCGTATCTCTCGGTTAATTTTGACTTCCATCAAAAGCTCCTTTCTCTGCGATATGCTTGTTTTGCGTGACGGATTTCATCAGAGCAGACGCAGGTGTCCGCAAGGCAAATCACATTGCCGTTTTTCTTTCCTCCGTAATACACACAATATTTGCAGTCGCAGTCGGCAGGCGTATAGCCCTGCCATCTATCGTTATTATTCTTGTTTTTCTTCATCAGAGAACCTCCCGTTATAAGCCCATCATTTCACGGATAATTCGGTCGCTCATCTTAACCGCACCGACAAGCACAAGCATATTGAATACCAGTTCGCCGATATATGCCCATACCTGAGTAACGGCTGCTGCGTCAGGGTTCACTACCGGCGGCGTAGAAGCAAATAGGGAGAAGATGATACAAGCAAGTACAATTACTGCTCCCTCAAGCAAAACGGCACAGTAGCTCTTTATAAAGCTCTTACCCACATTCTGCGACGGTTCTCCGGCAAATGTGGAAAGCGGTATCGGAGCGAGAGCAGTGTACATATACAGCTTGAAAAATCGTCCGTACACCGTCATTATCATAATGAACGACAAGACCGTGATAAACAGTCCGCCGATAAGAGTAACCGCCCACAATGGGATACTTTCAAAAAATCCGCAGCTTTCAATGGTTGTTACCATTTCAGCAGGTAAAGTTGTTTGATTGGGCGTACCGAATCCCGCAGATGTCATAATGGTTGAAATCGTACCTTGTACGATGTCGAACAGGGCAAGCATAAGCTCCAGCCCGTAGGTAATCACACCTTTGGCAATGGCAAAGCGGATAAACAGCTTTAATGCGTGTTCCGGTTTCTTTACATCGGTAAAACTTCCGCAGGTG
Organism: Roseburia zhanii; assembly: GCF_014287635.1. Lineage (GTDB taxonomy): Bacteria > Bacillota > Clostridia > Lachnospirales > Lachnospiraceae > Roseburia_B > Roseburia_B zhanii. Next base: position 22,107 of record NZ_JACOPH010000015.1, read on the forward strand.
CGAACCACACCGACAACAAAAAACAGAACAAGCAGGGCAAGACCGATAGCCTGAACTGCTCCGTTGATATTCACCATTACCGACCAAATACTGCCGCCTTTGAACTGTTGCGGCGAAGTGGTTAGCAACTGCCATATTTCCGAAAGCTTGCTGTTCCAAGTTTCAAGGGCATTTTCGAGGTTCTGAACTACCCAGTTATCACTCATCTGTTTGCACCTCCTTTAAGATTAGGGGCATACCTGAAATGCCAGGTATGCCCCGTTTGATAACTGTGTTCTCTTAACCGGTAATAAGGGTAAGGATTTCCTTTGCAAAGGTAATGATGATACCGCCTGCAAGAGTCAGGAAACCGTTGGCTCTCTGAGACGGGTCGTGAGACTTCAAAGAGAGACCGACCTGAACGATACCGAAGCCAAGCAGGATAAGACCGATGGCACGGATAAGACCGAAGATGAAATCGGACAGATTGTTGACTACGGTAATCGGGTCGCTGGCGGCAAAAGCGGTAACGCTCATACCGCAAACAAGAGTTGCTGCTGCGATTACGGCGCAGTAAGCACGGAAGCCTTTCTGAACCTTTCCGGTCATAGGCAGCTTCTGAGTAGTTTTCTTTTCGTTGTTCTTCTTAAAAATGTTCATTGTGTTTTCCTCCGTTAAAATAAGTTTTTATTCACTTCAAAATCCTCATCGGACAGAAGTTCGTAATTGGTTTCTCCGTAGCTTTCCTCCGGAAGTTCTTCCGGGTCAATAGAAAGAACGGAAATTGATGAGTGCTTGATGGTCACTTCGCCGTGTTTATATGCAGAAGCCTTTCCATCGGTTGTAAGTGCCACATTCGGGTGCTTCAAGATGTCGTACTTGAAGTCCATAACGGGGCGTTCTCCACGAATAAACAGAATTGCATATTGGTTATCAAGCATACGAACCTCATCAGGAGTAAGAAGCTCTCGACCGCTAATCTGATAATTTGTGGAGTAGTTGCCGCTTCGACCGGTACTTTTTCCGAAAGTGTTGGTATCAATGGTTTCCTTGCCGAGAAGCTCGGACACATATTTGTGGGTGCTTTGCTCGTTGCCGCCGAGATATAAAAACTCGTCGCAGTTACCTACAATGCTTTCCCATTGCTTTTCAAACAAGGCTTTAAGCTGTGCCAAGTTCTGCAAGATAATACTTACCGATACCCCACGGGAACGCATAACCGAAAGAATTTTGTCGAAGTCATCAGGGAGTGAAACATTCGCAAACTCGTCCATCAAAAAATGAACGGGAACGGGAAGCGAGCCGCCGTGAATATGGTCGGCAGCATAAAACAACTGCTGAAAAAGCTGTGTGTAAAGGATAGATACCAAGAAGTTAAAGCTGGAATCGTTATCCGGTATCAAAGCGAACAGAGCGACCTTTTTCTCTCCGAGTGACGGGAGGTCAAGCTCGTCTGTGGTGGTTAAAGAAGCAAGACTTTCAAGGTTGAACTTTTCCAGTCTTGCCGCAAGGGTTATCTGTATGGACTTTAAGGTTTTCGCCGCACCTGAATGATAGGAACGGTAATACTTCAAAGCAATGTGGTCGGGATTCGACATCTCCAATTCCGCAAACAGTTCATCAAGAGGAGAAGGTCTTGTGTCCTCCTCGTCCTCAATCGCACCGGCTCTGAGCATTTCCATTATCATTGCAAAGTTCTGTTCATCTTCGGGTGCTTCATAATGAAGATAAAATACAAGTGCAAGCAAAAGCATTGAAGCCGAGGTATCCCAAAAGGGGTCTTGTGATTGACTTCCTTTCGGAGTGGTACTCTTAAAAAGGTTCGTCACGAGCTTTTGCACATCGTTGTCATTCTGCAAATAGACAAACGGGTTATAGCAATGGCTTTTCTCCATTGAAATCAAATCGAGAACACGGACTTCATAGCCTTTGCTTTCAAGCAGCTTTCCGGTATCTCGGAGAATTTCGCCCTTTGGGTCAAGAATGACAAATGATGTGTTGCACTGCATAAGATTCGGCTTGCAGTAAAACCTTGTCTTACCGGCTCCCGAACCGCCGCACACAAGGGTGTTTAAGTTTCTTCGGTGTTTCTTCGCATTGAGTCCGATACAGACATTTTGCGTCATCAGCTTATTTGCAGAAGCCGGAGACTGTCTGTATTTTTTGTTTACGGCTCTTGCATTGCCCCATTTTGCAGAACCGTGTTCTTCACGCCTTCGGTAATTCTTCTGTGTTGAGAAGTAAATCCCAATACCCATTGCATAGCAGAGAAGCAAAACGAGGACAGTTTTTAGGCTGTCCTCGCATAGCTCAATATGAAATGGTTCGTTGAACGCTGTTAATAGGCTCGGCAGTATTTCCGGCAATCCTCCTTTTACAGAGGGTGCAATCAGAAGTGCCAGCCATACGACCGGGATAATACCGATGACGGAAAGAATAATAGCAGACTGCCTCTCGTTATCTCGATTCACAGGAGCGTTCCTTTTCGATAACTTTGAACTTTTTCTTTGGGGCAGTTCCGACCTTGATGATAAGGTCGTCCACCGCATCGGTAGATTTGCCCTCGTTCATCAAATCTGTTTTCTCGTCGTTGAGAGAACGGATAATAATGCCGTGTTCATAATCGTCCAATGCGATATGATACATTTCTTCCTTCGCCATAGTCTCACCTTATCTTTCGTAGTCTTTGCTTCGTTCCTGCTTTTTCTTGTAAAGCTCATCGGAAACACGGGAGTGAATATCCGCCATTGCGTTTCTCGTTTTGGAAAGCTCATAGCGAATGTCCTTCGGCTCTTTGCCGGCGAGCTTTTCAGGGATACGGTTGATAGCAAAATTCTGTGTATCGACGCCGTACTTTTTGCAAAGCATATAGCCGATACATACTGCCTGAAAGCCCATATCCGCTCTGCTGTAACTGTCGCTGTTGATAGAGAGCTGTGCGTGGCCAAGCTCCTGTGCTACGCACTGAGCGACCGCTACGCTGTCTCCCACATCACGCTTTACATACAAGGTCTGTTCCTCGTTGTTATAAAACGCCGCCATATTGGGATACGGAAGCTCATTTGTTGCTTCCACTTCAACCGGGGAAGAATCCAGCATAACGGTAATGAGTGCTTTCGGGTCACGGTTGACAGTCGGTGCAGGCGGTCTTTTGCCGTTGGTCTGCGAAACATCAAAGACCTTTTTCACATTGTAGGAAATGCCGGTCGTACCGTCTTTCTTTGCATACTCGACAGGTTCAAGAATGGAAATGCTTTTCGCACCTTTCTGAATTTTCACATTATCTTTGCTCCAGTCATCAAAGTTTTTAAGCTGGCTTGCTTCGGGAAGCTGCTTGAAAATCAGAAGTGCGTTGACCGCAGAGTATCTGTCAAGACGGCTCTGCGTATCAAGGAAGGCTTTGAACTTTTCCGGGTCGGAAACAATCGCCTTTGCGGTGTCGTCCGCCATCTGATATACGGCTTCTTTTTCAGCCTTCATCTTCTCGGCATATTCCTCTTTGGAAAGTCGTTTGCTCTGCTGTCCTGCCTTAGCAGGGGTAAAATTGTTTGTCATTGTGATTACCTCTCTTTCACATTTTTGCTTTTAGGTTTCGGCTGCTGGTGTACGGTCTGTGCCGGGGCGTTCTTGACTTCCGGCTTTGATACCTCCGGCTCTTTGCGTTCTGCTTCTTTCTGCTGCTTGGACTGTGCCTTATATCGGTCAAGCTTTGCTTTTACCGACGGCTTTCTCTGTCTGTCGCTTACAGTACCCTTATCAGTTTGCATATCTACCGGCTCGGAGTCGTGCCTTGACGGAGGGTTTTTGTCCGTTTTGGCGACTGTGGGGTTTGACTGGGAATACCCCTCTTTCTGAATAGGTTTTCTGACGGCTTCCTCAGTGATGATTTCGTTTTTGGTTTTCGTCGGCTTGTCTTTCTCCAAAGCTTCACGCTTTTCGACAGCCTTCTGAGACTCGGTGACAATCGCAGCCTTATCAACTTTACCGAGTTCAAATCTCTCAACGATTCTCTGAATTTTGGAAGCGTCCTCTGCACGGGCAATAATATCAATCGGGACATTATCGCCCTTTGTGTTTTTATCCCTGAGTACGCAGTAGAGAACGCCGTAGCGTTTTGCCTGCTCGGTAAACTTCTTCAAGTCCTTGTTGGGGATAGAAAACACCTTCAGCTCCTTGCCCGACTTAATCATATTAGTAAGTCGAGCCTTGCCTTTTGTTTTCTGTTCCTGTTTGAGAACAGAGACTAAAAGAACGGCAATATTCTTTGCTGCCGCTCCGCTTAATTTTGCGGCTACTTCAAAGCCTTCAAGCGATAGCCTGACGACCTGTTCTGCCGCATCACCTCCGTTTGTCATTACGGTTCTGCTCCTTTCGTTCTTGTTTTTCTTCGTAAACTCTTACCGTTTCAAGGTTGGCTTCAATAACCTTTGACCTTTCGGCTATGTCATCACAAAGACCGACCTCTTTGCGGAGAGTCCACAGCTTGCTCGTGATTGCCGTAATCTGCTCTTTGACATTTGATAGCTCATCGTCACTCAAATTTCTTCTTAACTGTTTTCGCAGGTGCGTTCTATCGTCAGTCAAGGATTTGATTTGCGACAACACGGACTCTTTATATGAGAAAAGCTGCTCGTCGGTAGAAATGTTCTCCCGTCCAAGCAGCCTTGTCTCCTGAGTGATTTTGTCGAGCTTCAGCAAATCTTCTTTCAAAAGATAGTGAAGCCTTGCGGTATTCTGTTTTTTGTACTTCGGCAGATAACCCAGCTTATAGCAGTAATGCAGATACAGCCCATACAGTCCGCCGACCTTTTTGACTTTGTGTTCTCTTGTGGGCATTCGGTACTGCCTGACTCTTACCGTTTCCTTTGCAAAAGGAACGATAAGAACCTTTTGATTTTCCGTCAGCCTACGCTTGATTGCGTCCTCGGTATAATTCTCTCCGAGTGATTTAAGTCGTATCGGCTTCTTGTATCCTTTCGGGACAATCGTCCAATACTTTCGACTGTCGCTGAGACAATGTTCATAGCCCATCTGAGTCAGGATATAATCAAAGGTCTTTAAGTTGGTGCTGTGTGCAATCGCTTCATCAATGGCGTCACGGGTCATTGAATATCGGCTCGGCATACCGGCTTGTTCCTGCTTGTAGTAATAAGAGGATTGCTTACTGCGGTTTGGGTTCGGATTGTAATACAGTCCGTACTTTTCACAAAGGCAGTCGGCAACCAAACGAAACTTGAACCACGCTTTTTCGTCGCCCCATAACCGCTTGCCGTCCACAAAGGAAACGGAGTTTATTACATAATGACAGTGCAGGTGTTTCGTGTTCAGATGAGTAGTAACCACCACCTGAAATCTTTTGCCCCACACTTCGTTTGCAAATTCCATTCCGATTTTCTGTGCAAGCTCCGGGGATATGTCCTGTTCCTTAAAGCTCAGGTATCCGTGATAGGCTTGAATGCCGTCGTCTTTGCCGTATGCTTTTTTTACAGATATAAACTGGTCTCTTGCGGTCGCAGGGTTGCAGTTGATACCCTCTACGAAAAACTCACGCTCGGTTTTTTCTTCGTCCTTTGCATAGCTGAGAACATCACGGAGAGCCTGATACTGTTCCTCGGTGTAAATGTCTGCCGCCGTCTTTTCGGGATTGGCGGCATAGTCGATTACCTGACCGAGCCTTGATGTGACCGACCACAATTTACTTACTGCCATTTCATATCGCTCTTATCGGGTCTTAAAAAAGTACGCTCCACATCAGCCTGAAACTTGTGCCAACGCTCGGCTTCCTTTTTGAGCTGCGGTGCGTCCACAAATCCGAGGGTGTTTGCTTTCGCCGCAAGCTGATTGATGTTGTTGCCGATAGCGGAAAGCTCACGCATAACATCGTAAAATCTTTCATCGGGCTTTTCTCTCGGCTCGTATCCTCTGAGAAGCAAACGGATAAGTCCGCCTTCGGAAAGACACGCCCGCTTTGCTTTTTTCTGCAAATCCTGAGCTTCTGCCTTGTTCATCAGAATGTGCTTTTCAATGTTTCTCTTGCTCATTTTTATCGCTGTCCTTTCTGTAAATATAGTGTCTGTCCCGGTTTATCTGAAACAGGCACATTGTTGTTACTCCGAAAAAGCCGCCGATGAGTAACCCGGCGGCGACCAATACTATCTCCCGCAAAGCTTATGCTCCTTTCTTGCTTGGGGTATTAGGGGCAACCCCTAACGAGTGTACCGTTTTGGACATTCCTGTCCATAAATGGTCTGCTCGCTAAGATTATGCAGACACTCAGGGTTGCCCCATAGATTGACTCTTATCTCTCCATATCCTTTGAGACAGGCTTATACGGCTTTGCTTCAATACCGTCCAAGGACTTATAAAATCTCTCCGGGTATTTGAACTTTTCCTCGTACTTACGAGCCAGTTCTTTCGGCATACTGAGGAACTTTTCCGACTCAATCGGTGCGTATGCAATGAAGAACTTGCCGGCAATAATGTCGAGCATTTCACGGTTGCTGTCGTCTTTCACATAACATTTTTCAATCTTCCAACCATCCTTGCCGCCGTGTTCATCAGCCATATACGCTTCCAGTCGCACACATTTATCCGAGCCGTCAAGGGAAGAAGCATAGATAGAATATCCTCCCATACCCTCAATGAAAGCCTTATTGTTACTGCTGACAACATAGGTTCTTTGTTCCTCTGTGTAAGGCTTGTCAAAGCTGTCATCCGTAAAAACAATATATCCGGTCGTGTGGTTTCTTTCTTTTTCTGCCTGCCGGAAATGAGCTTTCAACTGCGGATAACTCATCTCAACATTCTCAGGCTCGGAATAAACTGCCCTGTTCAACGGCAAGCCGTTCATCTTTCCTTCATCGTTGCAGATGATGGCAACTTCGTCCTCAAAGGGCATATATTCTTCAATATCTCCCTCCACAAGAGACTGCATTGCTTCAAGCGTATCCTCGATTTCAATGAGCTTCGGATACCTGCCCGGCTCAACAAGAATGACGGAAATCTTCTCAGGTGCTTCTACCTTTTCAAAGGTATCCTCGTTAATATTCAAGGCGAGGGAGCTTCCGTTTTCCCAACTCATATGAATCTGTCCGGCGTCGTCAACGAATTTAACCGTTCCTTTCAGACCGTAGGGCATTTGACTTTCGCCAGCCATTTCAGTGAGTACAATCTGCGTTCCCTCCGGGTACATTTCTCTGATTTCTTTTAGTTTCATCGTGCAAAACTCCTTTCGGTTTTATCTTTTATTCCCAAGCGTTTACAAAGAAAGTCGTTGACATCTTTCCCATATTGGGGAGGGTCGTCAACGACTTCATACTTATCTGAAAGAATCGTCTGCAACGCTTTGGTCGCTTTTCTTCCGGCAATATCATTGTCCAAATGAAGAACAATTCGCCTGATTGTTTTGTCCTTTTCAAGCAGCCTGCCGAGTGTAACAGGCACTTTCGAGTCCTCGATTTTCTGCTTTGGGGAATACACTCCCGCAAGAGAAACAAGGTTAAACTGTCGCCAGTCTTTGCCCTCCAGCTTCATCAAAGTTGCATAGGAAAGCAGGTCAATGGCACACTCAAAAAGATGAACCTCTCCGGTGTTCTCGGCAGTCAGGCGGAAAGAATATTGCTTTTTGCTTCCGGTGCAGTCGCCCATAATTCTTGATTGATTTGTTGCTCTGTATGCGGCGTATTTAGGTTCTTTGTTCTCGTCATAGCCGATAAAAACAGCATTATGATATGGGAGCGACTCGATGATTAGCTTCTGTTCCAAGCAGTAGTTGATAATTTCATAATCAATCCCACGCCCGAAAAGATAATCAAATACCACATCGGTAGTGGGGCTTTTTTCAGGCAGAAGCAAAGGCTGGTTCTCATAACTTTTGATGTTTTCACAAGTCGGAAAGCTGACTGAACCGTTTCCCATAATGGTCTGAACCGCCTCCACAAAATCCATTCCACGGACTTTGATAAGGTAATCGAGGGCAGATTTGCCCCCGATACCTCTCGACCACCACATCCATTTGCCGTTGGAAATCTTCAAGCTGTCGTGGGTTCTTGTGGTGTAGGTGTTACTTGAAAATTTAACAAGCTCGCCCGGTTCATACTCTCTAAGATAGGTTAATAAATCCATTCGTTTGGCTTCGGTTATGACTTCCGGTGCAATATACGGCATAATTATCACCGCCGTTCTACATCAGCAAATCGGCAACCGCTTTCTGTATCGGTTCGTTGATACTGAGCTTTGCAATGATAATGAGTATCTTATCAACAGGGCAGCCGATGTCATTCCAAACAGTCCAAGCACCTCCCGCAAGGTCGTCGTTTTCATACAAAGCAATGATTTCTTCCGGCGAAAACACCGTTTCAATGCTCTGTCGAACCAACTCTCCGTAGAAAGAAAGCTTTGCATTTCTAAGGGCAAATTCTGCTTCCTTTGCGGGCGGTTTGCTTCTTTTCAATTCGAGATATGCTTTATCAAGTCTCCTGACCACAACCATCATCATTGCGTCAAAAGGGTTAATGATTGCTTTTCTGCAAGGGCAGTTTTCTCTTTCCTTATCGGGTGTCATTTTATCGTTCATAGGTTTTCTCCTTTCGTGTGTTCGGCACTTCGCCCTCATCGGGTTCGCCGCCGACAATTTCGTTTTCTCGCTTATCCATATTGAGCAAGATATTCAGCTCGTCCAAGCGGGCAAGCTTTGTCTTTAGTTCTTCCTCTTGGATAAACGGTTTTTGGACTTCTTTCTTTGCGGTTTCCAACTGATTTGTGGTGTTCTCAAGGTCATTTTCCGCAAGCGACAAGCTCTCGGCAAATCTCTCAATGCCGTTATCAAGACGGATAATATTGCCGTGTGCGTCATCACCGAGAGGAACATTTCTGCTTGTCGCACCTTTCAGTCGAACCTCATAATTTCGCTCTGCGGTATTAAAAAGCAGTTCCGTTTCAAACCCTCGGTACTTGCCGAGAGGAATAGGGTCGGGGCTGTTCATCTGCTTGCAGGCTTCAATGATTGCTTTACCGGCGTCGGCTTTTTCGGAATAAAAAACACCCTTAACCTCCATACCGACAAATCGGTCGTCCGTTGGTTTCGGGTGCTGTTTCGCAGTTTCTACATCTTGCTTCAATCCTTCAATACGGTTTTCCAAAGCTGTAATTCGCTGCGGATAATATTTGATTATCTTATCTTCCAAAGCGTATTTTTCAGATAGAAAGTTGGATTTTAAGAGCTTCAGCTTTTGAACTTGAATGTCCAAATCCATCTTCTCCTTAATATACGGGTTGCCGGTGGCAAGCATTTTAATCTCTGCATAGGAAAGGGCGGTTTCATCAATATCCTCGGCAGAACGCACCGGGGATTTGCTCGTCATAATCTGACTGGCGAACTTTTGCTTTCCCTCTACAAGCTGATAGAGATATGCGTCAAAGGTCTGCTCCGTTACATAGCGGTAAATATCTACATCAGGATTTGAGTTACCCTGACGGATAATTCGACCGGAACGCTGCTCCAAGTCTGACGGTCTCCACGGGCAATCCACATCGTGAAGTGCGATAAGTCTGTCCTGAACATTCGTGCCGGCTCCCATCTTTTGCGTAGAGCCGAGAAGCACTCTGACCTCGCCTTTACGGGTCTTTTGGAACAGTTCTTTTTTCTTCACATCGGTATCTGCTTCGTGGATAAAGCGGACTTCGCTTTCGGGGACACCACGCTCTATGAGCTTCTTTCTGATGTCGTTATATACCGAGAATGTTCCGTCATTCTTTGGAGTTGAGAGGTCGCAGAACACAAGCTGTGCCGATTTTTTATCGGCTGTTTCCTCCCAAATACGGTAGATGTTATCGACGCAGGCGTTGATTTTACTGCCCTCAAAATCAGGCAGCATATCGTTAAGCATACGCTGGTCAAGTGCTAACTTCCTGCCGTCGTTTGTAATTTTAAGCATATTATCTACACTCGAATCTACACCGCCGCCACGGACTTTCTCGGCTCGTTCCGCAAGGGAAGCAACCATCTCTTTCTGCATTTCCGAAGGCTTGACCGCAACATTGTGGAAGTGTGCTTCCGGCACAGGCAGTTCCAGCATATCCGCCGTCTTGATGTCGGCGACCTCCTTAAACATCGCCATAAGCTCCGGTAGGTTGTAGAATTTCGCAAAGCGGGTTTTCGCTCTGTAACCCGTTCCCTCCGGGGTAAGCTCAACGGCTGTTACAGTCTCTCCAAAGGTACTTGCCCACGAGTCGAAGTGCTGCAAGTTGTTTTTGACAAGCGTGTTGTACTGCAAGTATCGCTGAATGGTATATAGCTCCACCATACTGTTTGAGATAGGAGTACCGGTTGCAAATACCGTTCCTCGACCGCCTGTAAGCTCGTCAAGGTATCGGCACTTCATAAACAGGTCGGAGGATTTCTGTGCTTCCGTTTGAGCGATACCGCCCACATTACGCATTTTGGTGTAAAGATAGAGGTTCTTGTAATAATGACTCTCGTCAATAAAAAGCCTGTCCACACCGAGTTCTTCAAAGGTAACAACATCGTCCTTTCGGCTTTGGTCGTTGAGCTTTTCCAGCTTTTGTTTCACGGACTTTTTAGACTTTTCAAGCTGTTTAATGGAGAAGTTTTCTCCACGGTTTCGCTTCAAATCCATAATACCGTCTGTCAGTTCTTCAAGCTGCTGCTCAAGAATTGCCCTCTGTCTTTCAATGGACATCGGGATTTTCTCAAACTGAGAATGACCGATGATTACGGCGTCATAATCTCCCGTGGCAATTCGACCGCAGAACTTTTTGCGGTTCTTTGTCTCAAAATCTCGCTTTGTCGCTACGAGAATATTCGCCGCCGGATAGAGTTGTAAGAACTCCGCCGCCCATTGCTCGGTTAAGTGATTTGGCACTACGAACAGCGACTTATTGCAAAGTCCCAGTCGTTTGGACTCCATAGCGGCGGCTACCATTTCAAAGGTCTTGCCCGCACCGACTGCGTGTGCTAACAGCGTATTACCGCCGTACAGAATGTGTGCAACCGCATTTTTCTGATGTTCACGGAGTTCGATTTCCGGGTTCATACCGTTGAAAACAATGTGGCTTCCGTCGTACTCACGGGGTCTTATACTGTTGAACTTTTCGTTATACATCTTCGTGAGTTTTTCTCGGCGGGCAGGGTCAGCCCATATCCAGTCCTGAAAGCCCTGCTTTATGAGTTCCTGCTTTGCCTGTGCGATTGCCGTCTCTTTTTTATTGAGAACGGCTTTCTTTCTGCCTTCCTCATCTTCGATATAGTCAAAGATTCGGACATCTTTCAGGTTCAGTGTTTCCTCAATTATCTTATATGCGTTGATGCGGGAAGTACCGTATGTGCTGTACGCTTTTACATTGGAACGGTCGTAGCTCTTTCCCTCAATGTTCCATTCGCCGGTAAACTGAGAGTAGTGAACCTTGATATTCCATTGTGCATAGCGTGGGGTGTCGAGAAACTCAAACATAAACTGTTGGAATATTTCGGGCGGTATCCAAGTCGCACCGAGCCTTACGGAAATCTCGCTTGCCGTCAAATCCTTTGGCTGCACCTTTTCAAGTGCCTGCACATTGACGGTGTAATCTTCGGGATACAGTGCCGCAGACCTTTTGGCTGTCGCCAGCTTCTCACGAACATTGCCCGACAGATATTCGTCTGCCATCAGATACTTCGGCTCATAGGAATTACCGTACTCATAAAGGGGATTTAAGAAGATTACACCCTTTAAGTCAGCGAATAATTCCTCCTCACTTTTGCCGGACAACTCCATCATATATTCCATATCAATGGCTGCTTTTTCGCCCATAGAGACAGCGAGAGCCTCGTCTGCGGTGTCAACCTCCGTTACCGGCTTGTGCGGTTTAATCGTCCTTTTGAAGAACATATCCGCCTTGCGTTCCAGTTCGCCATCTTCATTGATAACCTCAAGAGCGGAGAGCAGAGCATAGGAGCTGTCGTCGGAAAAGGCAGAAGTATTGGCACGGCTGTTAATCAGTCCGTACTTCTTTGTAAAGCTGTCATACAGTGTGTTCAGCTTATCCTGTGCCTGTTTGATTTCGCTGTCCGGGTAATCCTCGGTTTGCAGTTCAATCAAGTTACGGACGCAATCTCTTATCCCAATCATACCCTTAATGCGGTTCTCAGCGGTTGCAGATACCTCCACCGGGGACATACGGGAGTTCTCACGGAAATAGATTTTATCGTCTAAAACAGTGTAAGAGAAGTTCCTTACCATAGGGTCTGCCGGGATAGAATTATCTTCTTCCTCCAGTTCGTCGGCAACCTCGTATTCGGAGATTTCTCCGTGAATGTTTGAGACTGCTTCGTTCAAAAGCTCCGAAAGGTCGGCATTTTCAAACGGTTCACAGGTTGCTTCCGGTCCGAAGCGACCGCTTACCATTTTCATTTCGCCGAGTATCATTTCCGGGTGCTGAACAAAATATGAGTTCATCCTTATACCGTTTTCGTCGGTGTCAAGATGAACCCAATCCGGCTCAATATCTATGAGTCTGTCTCGCTTTTGCAGAAACAGAATATCGGATACGACCTCTGTCCCGGCATTACCTTTGAAGGTGTCGTTCGGAAGTCTGATTGCTCCGAGAAGCTCCGCCCTCTGTGCGATATATTTACGCACATTGGAGTTTTCCTTGTCCATAGTTCCTTTGCTTGTCACAAGAGCCATCACACCGCCGGGGCGTAACTTATCAAGCGATTTTGCAAAGAAATAATCGTGGATTAAGAAATTGTACTTGTCGTATCGTTTATCGGAGACTTTGAAATCTCCGAAAGGCACATTGCCGATAATGCCGTCAAAGAAGCTGTCGGGGACATTTACTTCCTCAAAGCCCTGTGCCGCAATGGAAGATTTCTGATAAAGCTGCTGAGCGATACCGGCTGAAATGGTATCAAGCTCAACACCGTAAACCTTTGCGTTTTCCATTGACTTGGGCAGCATACCGATGAAATTACCGATACCGCAGGACGGCTCAAGCAGGTTGCCCTCCTGAAATCCCATCTGTTCCAACACCTTGTAAATGGCGGTAGATACTTCGGGCGGAGTGTAAAATGCAGTCAGTGTGCTTTCTCTTGCCGACGCATATTCCTCCGGCGTCAGGATGTTTTTCAGCATTGCATACTCTGTATGCCAAGCTCCTGCTCGTTCGTCGAAGGCTTCGGGAATACCGCCCCAACCGACATATCTCGACAAGATTTTCTGCTCGTCAGGTGTTGCAAAACGGTTTTCGTTTTGACAATCTCTCAGGACTTTTATTGCTGCATAGTTTCGGTGGAAGCGTTCTTTCTTGTTCACTTCTTCAACCTGATTATTGGCAAGGTCAAAGTTGTGTCGTTCGGACATAGGAATATCCGGGTGGAGGTCAAAGCTCTTTACTTTTGACTTTTTCTTTTGCTCCCAAGCGGGGACAATCGGTTCAGGCTCTTTGTCGTAACCGTTGCCGATACGAACACCCTCGTTATACATTTCCTCATCGCTGTCAAAACCGTTTTGAGTAGCAACGATTTCTCTGTAATCCTCAATCGGTACATTCCCGATATTTGTTGCCACCATATCAGCTCTTTCAGTGTTTTCAATAAGAGCTTCCATTGTGGCAGAGGTACAGTCGGTCAAATCCGGTGTCCTGTGAAATTCTCGGTCTGCGTCCACAAACCATTCCGTACCTACATCGGCAAGCTCCTGATTTGCAATGCTACCGAGATAATCAAAGAAATCCTCTGCCGAGTCATACTCCCGTGCGACTTGCTGTATCTCGTCAAAAGAAAGAGTATTTGTAACATACTGACCTCCGGCATTGCTGTCGGGGTTATAGTACATCCAAGTTACACTTTCATTGTCCCGGTCAATAAAGAAGGCGTCGTCATAACCGGTTTTCGGACTGAAATCCGGTACGGTTTCAGTATCGTTTTGAGCTTTATTTTCGCCTGTAACGGTTTTTTCTTCCGCCGGTAATACACTGACCTTCAAGTGGTCGTTCATCGGATTTTCACGCACTTTGCGGTCAAATTCTTCCCTTGAAAGTTCCTTGTTGAATAAGGGCATATCGAAGTCATAGAGCATTACACGGTTTTCATCAAAGGACAAAATCTCATACTGAGAAGCCCCAATATACACGCTGTCGCCGAGATGATATTCATACTGCGCTTCCGGCTCGTCCTCTTTGTTTTCAGGTTCAGGCGGTGCGGTAGAAAGTATCTCACGGTTTTTTCTCTGCTCTGCAAGCTCGGCTCGCCGTTCTTCCTGCTTTTCAAGCCATTCAGGGTACTTTTCTTTTTCCTTTGGGTTTAGGTATCTGTCCATACGGATAAGGTCTCCGATACGCTTTTCCACCTGAGACCAAGAAAGAGTAATGTGCGGCTTGTCGCTTCCGATACCTTTTGAAATTGTGATACCTTTTCCGTCGTGCTGTTCGTCAATGCCTGCACCGATGATGACCGGATAAGAGCCGCCCCAACCGTATTCGTTTTTCAAGAAGTCGGCGTTCTCTTTTGCGGAAATGCTCTTTTCAAACTGCTCATAGATACGCATTTTACCCTCGGAAACTCCGCTTCCACGGGTCAATACAGCGTCTATGATTTCCTGAGAAAAAGTAAAGGCAGAGGTTTTTTGTTCCTCTGCCTGATTTCCCATAATGAGAGTCAACTGACCGTCCATAGACGGAATCGGTTTCATTGTATCGGTCAATTCTCCCAAAAGTCTCATTGCTTCAAAATGCTGTGCGATAACGCCCCAGTCGTAGAAACTCTGAGCGGTTCTGTTTTCGTATTCACCCTCCCACAAGTGGAGGACATTCTGAAATGTTTTGTATCCCACAAGCCTGCCGTCGTTTAAGGTAAGCCGGGTGTAGTCGTTATTGAAGATACCCTTGATATATTCGGTACGGGTCGCATTGTCCGTATTTCTCTCATAGAAGTCTTTGATTTCTTCCTTTGAAGCGGACAAATGCGGGGTAGTACCGAGTATCTCTCGGATAGTATCATCGCCACCGAAAAACGGCAGGCTCTTGTCCTCGTGGTTTCTGTCGTAATACTCTAAGCGAATATTACCTGATTCTTCACGATTTCCTGTGCCGAGTTCCTGATGTTGTTCATCAGGCGAACCCACTTCATCATATCTTCCGCTTTCATCTGCTCCGTCAGCCCGGCTTTCTGTGCCATCTGCTTCACGAGAGTTTCCTCCAGTTCGCTGGCTCTCTGCTGAACCTCCGCCAAGTGACTGTTCAGAATCCCTTTCGTCAGAAGATTGTAGTACAGGATTTTGTGATGTTCCTTCAGATAAGTTCTCCTCATCTGCGACCATCTGCCGAGAGTCACTTCCGTCTGCTCCGGCAGTTTCAGGTTCGGAAGATTGTAATCTCCCACCATCGTGTATGTGATTTCGCTCATCGCTTTGACTCCTTTCGTCTTTGATGTCTTTATTGTATTCGGATTGCTCCTGTTCATCAATTATGCGATTTTCCTTGCTGAGCGTGCTGATTGTTCTGCTGACAGGGAGCAACGCCATTTCTGCAATGTCGCTTGTAGCAATACCCACCGCATTGAGAACTTCCTGTGAATTAAAACTTGAAATACCGGCAAAGTCATCGGGAGAATAGACCTTGTCTGCGTTCAGTCCCAATCGTGCCATAACCATATATGATACGCTGTTTCTGACAAGCTCCAAATACAAGGCATTTGCTTCGTCGGCAGACAAATACTCAATATCGCTTCCTGCACCCAAACTCATAAAGTCGGAGATATAGTCTGCGATGTTATCCTCAACGGCATTGGCAATGCTCTCTTTGACGACATTTTCAATACTCGTTGTATCGTTTACCGCACCGAAAGTATTTTCAAGTGTTTCAATAACTTCTGCTTCATATTCGGGTCTCATCTCCCAAATCGGAACAGGGCGGGAATGTCGACTTTCGTGGGTGTCCGATATATCAAAGTAATGAATCAGCCTTTGACGGCTTCTGTCTGTGTCCTCAAATACGGCAATACCCTTTGCTCCTCGGTTTACCCAGCGACCGAAAGTACCGTTCCATCGTTCGATTTCAAGCACGGCTGTTGCGTCGGGTCTTTGGGCATAAATGAGAAGCTGTTCATCAAATCGGAGCCTGAAATTTCTGCCTGCTGTTTTCAGAAACGATTGCCAGTTTACCGGATTGTCTGTAACTGCAAAACAGGTTCTTTCATACAGCTCTGAAATCAGGTCAAATTTTCTTGCCACCTCGTCTGCACCTCCTTATCGTGTTTTTTCTTTGTCCTTTGCGGATTTCGTGTTTTCTTTTGCGGCTGGTTCTACGGTATGACCGTTTCTCTCGCAAAGCTCGGCAAATTCGCAGATATGGTAGAGATTTGTGCCGACCTCCAAATGGTAGTCGTCGATATATCTGCAAGTTCTCTCCATTGTTTTGCCGTCGCCGAGCTTGATTGAGATTTTTTCTCCGTCCGCAATGCGAAACTGCTCCTGATAGTGCGGGTTGATAAATCGGATACCTCGCTCAGCGTTTTTCAAGTGGGCATTTAGCCACTCTTTCTGATAGCAATAGCAGTACAGATTGTACTCGCCCCTGTTGGGGTTAAATCTCATAAGATAGCTGTACTTTCCCGTATCAAGACGGATGCCGTAGTGGTTGCAGTCATCATTAAAGGAGCTGTCGGGAGTGGAATAACAGTAAGAGGACATAGCCTTTCTGCCGGACAAAACATCGCCGTCACGCAATCCGTTTATGACTTCATCAAATTCAGCCTTAAATTCATCGGTTTTCAAGTCTTTTCTGAAATCGTTCCAAGTCGTCCAAAACTCGTTCCCGTTAGAACCGAAGTCGGCTCTCAAATATCCGATAAGACCGGTCTGCATAGAGAGCTGCTGACTTTGGCTGAAGGTGTATTTACGCTCTGCTTCGGTCAATACTCTGTAATCCATTTTCATCACCTCGCTTGTTCGTTTGTTTGTCTTTGCTTTGGAATAGGAAAACCATAAACTCCGGCAATGTCATCGCCGAGCCTTTTGGTAACTCGTGTGATGTCGGCTCTTGTGGCTTTTCCGTTATAGATTTTATCTTGCAGATTTTCAATCTGCGTATCGGTAACACCGTCTTTGAATACACGGTAAAGATAATGGTTTGTACCGTCGTGATGAACGGCGTCGGCACGAAGGTCGCCGTACTTATCCACATACCATTCGTTGTAATCGGTATCGGAATAAAGGCAGTCCTTAATGTTGCCGGAATCAATCATCTTGTAGCCCGACACTCTGCCGTTCCATCTGCCGAGGTCGCCGATAACAATAATCGGCTGTGAAAGCTGAATATTGAGATTTACTCGTTCATCATAAAGATTTTCGGCATTGGATTTTACCATAATGTCGTAAAGCTCATCATCGGAATATCCGGGATACAGTTCCTCCAAAGACTCTCGCCAATCATCAAGGTCAAGGCTAATGTCGCTCCAAATGATATGGCGGTCATTCTGTTCCTGCCTGCTCATCAGTGCCACCTCCCAAATAAGAGAACAGCTTATTGGCTTTGGTCTGCTTCTGAAACTCGATAATCAGACTCATATCCGGAATAGTGATACCCGGAATTTTCAAAATGCTCTCCATGTCGAGCTGCTGCAATTTCTTTTCGGTATTGCAGCCTGCGTCAAACAGTTTCGTCAGAAGCTTTGTCTTTTGCTGAAAAGTGAAATTTTCCTTCATTGCTTTGTCCTCCTTATCGTTCTTTGTCTTTATTTCGCTTCTTGTTTGAAAGCTCTTGTGCCTTTTCCTTTGCCCATTCAGGCAGACGCTCAGGCTTTATTTCGCCCATAACATCCATTCTTTCATATCG
This sequence comes from Roseburia zhanii, assembly GCF_014287635.1. Taxonomy (GTDB): domain Bacteria; phylum Bacillota; class Clostridia; order Lachnospirales; family Lachnospiraceae; genus Roseburia_B; species Roseburia_B zhanii. The sequence continues at coordinate 39,918 of NZ_JACOPH010000015.1, forward strand.
GGTTGATTTGCCGGTGTGAAGATTGGTACAAAACACGGCACTTCCACGGCTGTTTGCCGACGCACCGAAACCACCTGTAACATAGTAGAGCTGTCTGTCGGCTCTCTGAAATTCAGGCTTTAATACCTTGGGGTCAATGGCTATGATTTTGCCGTTGATGTCTTTGGAATAGTGGTCGGGGATACAGTCGGCTTCTGTTATGAGTGTGATTGGAATATCCAGTTTTTCGACCTGTTCCTTGAAAAGCTCCGCTTCATTTGCCACACGGCTTCCGAAAAGGTGTACGATTTCGATATAGTCATCGCTTACCATACATTCCGAACACAGTTCAAACAGGTCGTTTCGCTCTGCAAAGCCGCACATAAATTTATCGCCGTTTGTACTTTGCTCATTGGAAGCCAAGATAACTTCCTTTTCGCCCACATTGACCGAGCAAAGAACAGTGTATTCACCGATTTTTCTTTTTCCCTCGTTCATATCCACACCTCAGCTTACTTCAATCACAATTCTGATGTTTCCGCAGTCGCAGCCACTGCACTGCCTTGACAGTTCGGGAAATAGGGATTGCACTCTCTGTCTTGCTCTGCGGATAGTCTCAAAGCACGGCAAGCCGTAGCCTTTATAGTTGTTGACTATATCCTCAAGCGGTAAATCTCCGACTCTCATATAGCTGTATCGGTTGTAATAGCAAAGGATAAGCTGCATATCGTCATACCTCGTTTCGGGGCATTCTCTGAGTATTGCAAGCACCTTGCTGTCAACCGTCTTTTGCTTATTCATAATGCACCTCCGTAAAAGAACGGTGGGCGAAGTTTTCACTCCGCCCACACAAGCGTTCCTTATTTCTTTCTGTTCTTAATCTGCAAGAAGATAAAGCCGCCGATAATAAAGGCGACTAATACAACTGCTACGATTGTTTTAGCGTCCATTACTCATTGTCCTCCTTCTTCTTTTTTCTGTACGCAACAACGGCTGTGCCGACAATACCGAGGGCAGAAAGTCCCGCAAGTGCCGTCCACAAGCCCACATTGCTGTTATCTCCGGTCTTTGGTGTATCTCTCAGCTCATTGTGCATTTCCACAACGGTAGTAGAACCGACCTTTACGGTTGCAATCTTATCCGCAGGAAGCACATAGGAAGCAGAAACACTATCCTGAACCTCGGAAATGGTGTAATCGCCGATACGAAGTCCCTCGATAATGATTTCGCCGTTCTTATCGGTCGTGAAGCTTCGGTCGTAACCGTTTACTCCTGTAACTCTGAAAGTGAAGCCTTCAACCTTACCGTCAGAGGAAGTTTTAACGATTTTCAGGTTTCCTTTCATAGCTGTGTTAATAAAGCCGACGCCGGCTTTGTTTTCTACCTCGTAGGTGGTTTCATCTTTTTCAATGAAAACAGAGTACACACCCTTATCAAGCTCAAAGCCATCCGGTGCTTTGGTTTCTCTTACAAGGTATTTTCCGTAAAGAAGTTCCTTCATCTCGTAAATACCGGTAGAGGTTTCGGAGAGAGTTCCGATAAGCTCGTCGGCGTCATCCAGTTTACCGTCGCCGTTTACATCTTTGTAAACCTCAAAGGTCGCTCCTGTCAGCTTGTTGTCCGGGTAATCTTCATCGACCTTAGTCAACTTGATATTGCCGTGAACATACTCATTGACGATTTCGACCTCAATGACCTGAGCGACCTCGGAGATTTTAACTTCATAAGAAGTTTCATCAAGCACGAAGCCCTCCGGCTGCTCGATTTCTCTTACAAGCCAGTTGCCATACGGTACTTTCTCAAAAGAAAAGCTACCGTCTTTTTGGGAGGTAGCAGTCATCAAAGCATTTTCTTTTGTAAATTCGGTTTCATCAGCCTTAAACAGACCGATTACAGCACCTCCCAGTGCTTCGCCGTTTTCGGTAATCTTCTTACCGGAAACAGAACCGTAAATGAGCTTGTTTTCAATCGGCTTGCCGTCATTGACCGCAATCTCAACATTTGCGGTATCCTGACCGGCATAGCTGAAAGTGAACGGATACTTGGCGTCGGTAAGGATATAATGCTCATCGGTGGCAAGTTCCTTTACATAGTAGCTTCCGAAAGGAAGGTCGGTTTTGATAACAGCCTTGCCGTTCTCGGAAAGTGAGATAATCTCAATCAGTCCGTCTGCCGGAATAGAAGTACCGCTTGCAGAAACAAGTTCTTCTGCGGCGAAAAGTCCGAAGCTGATATTCTTCATTTCATCGCCGTTGCCGATATTGAAGATGTCGTTCTTTTCAATAGTCTTTTCAAGACTTACCGCTACTTTCTGCCTGTCGTTTACAAAGCTTGTGGCGGTTTCGGTTACAGACACTTCCTGACCGGCATAAGTCAGCTCAACATCGTGAGCTTCTTTGTTGATGACCATACCCTCCGGTGCAGTAATTTCAACCACCGTATATTTTCCGAGATAAAGCTCCTTACTCTTGGCAAGTCCGTTTTCATCTGTGGTAACAGTATCTACTACCTCGCCCTTTGCATAACGGAGTGTACCGTCGGGAGTGATAATATCTTCTGCTGCGCTAATCTCATAAACTGCACCTGCAAGACCTTTCACTTCATAGACAGGCTGATAAATCACATCGGCGTTTTCCACGCCGGAGATATTTACCCCTGAAAACACCTCGCCGGTCTTTTCAATGCTGACTGTACCTTTCTGTGCCATATTAGGCTTATCGACCTTAATCACGGTAATACCACCCTCATCGGAAGAATGTTCCTCTGCCACATCAAAGTACACCGGTGTGCTGTCAAGCACATATCCGTAAGGAGCCTGAACTTCTACAAGAGAATATCCCTTGCCGTATTCCAGTTTTTCCGGTGTCACAAGCTGTCCGTTTGCGTCGGTGTAGAAAGTATCAATCGTTGTCGGAGTAGGATAAGTGAAGGTCATTGTTACCTGATTGCCGTCAGGGTCAAAGATTTTGAAGCCTGCACCGGCATAAGGAATGTTTTTACCGCTTTCTGCGTCCACCTTGACAACCTTGATATAGCTTTCAAAGTTTGCGTTGTTGATAAGATAGCGGTAGGTCTGTCCGTCCTGAGCAATGAACACATCAAAGTTCTTCATCAGCTCACGACCTTCCCAACCGGAGGTCTGATGAACGGTATATACGCCGTAAGGCATATCCTTTGTCTGCCCGAAACCGTTTTCATCACAGACAATGACATCTCTTTCATCTTCTTCTGCTGCGTCAAAACTGCCGGAAGATTTGAGATAGATTTCAAAGGTTGCTCCGTTTTCCGGTGTTTCAATCTGAGTTTCGCCGTCATCGGTGTGCTTGATAATGGCGATATTGCCTTTCATAACCTGTTCGGTAACATCATTTGCTGTCTGATTGTGTTCCACCGTATAAAGCTGCGGTTCAGCACCGACCTTGTGAACAGTCGTATCAAGCAGATAACCCTCGGACGGCGTGATTTCACGGATTGTCCAGTCATTATCACAGACATATTCCTTTGTGGTAAACTGCCCGTTCTTATCCGTCACATACTTGTCCACAAGGGTTTCGCCTTTATAGATACCGTAAACTGCTCCGGCAAGGGTAGCGTCGCCCTGCGGTGTGCCTTCCTCTCGGTCGCTCTTTGTTACGGTTACGCTGAACTTTTTGAGAATGTTCGTGAAGTTTCTTGTGGTTACTTCTTTCCAGTTAATCGGTGCGGTCTGATTTGCAGGCACAACATAACGGATTGCGGTATCCACTTCCTCAATGGTGTATGGGGTAGTGCCGCTGATAAGCACATCATCAAAAGAAGCAACACCGTTCTTATCTGTCACGGCATACTCATCGACAGCAATACCGGAAAGAGATGTGCCGTAAAGATGGAAGGTAACGCCCTCAACCAAGTTATCCTCAGAAGATTTGATGACCTGAAGATTACCTCTTTTGAGAACATTATTGAAATTGACCTTTGACACCTGACCGGCAACAACAGTTACTCTGTGAACCTCCTGCGGAACATATTTGTCGATAGACTGTTCTGTTACCGTGTAAACACCGGGCATAAGGTTATCCAGTTGGAATTTACCGCCGTTTGCGGTTGTTACAGTCTGATTGACACCGTTACCGCTTATGGTAAACTGAATGCCGTCAACCTTTCCGTCCTCACTTGTCTTTACAATCTGACAAGAGCCGTAGCTTACCTTCATTTTGACAAAGCCGCTGACAGGGTCACTGACCTCCTGAGCATAAGTGACCACATCCTGAATGCCGTTTCCGTTCTGATGGATACCGTCAGACCATACGACAACACCTCTGCGGACACCGTTCTTTTTTGCGGCTGTGATGGTAAATTCCTTGCTCGGAGCTTTCTCCATCGAAACAGTCAATTTGTTTCCGCTGACAGAGAAAGAAACCCCGTCAATGTTTGCCGAGAAGTTGTAATTGCCAAGCACACCGTTTGTATCGGTGAGAGTAGCAACATACTTGCTTCCGTTCCATTCAAGCTCGTTTACCTTTGCAGAACCGCTTGACCTTGTGCAGAAGCTCGGCACTTTGGTGTGATTCTGAACACTTGTTACCATACTGTTGTAGTACGACAAGATTTTACTGCGGAGTGGGTGTGCAGTGCTTACACATTCAAGCACGGCATTGTATCCGCTGGTAGAAACGTGATTAAAGCCTGCGTCTCTTTCTCCGACAATCGTTTCCCAAATCAAAATCTGAGTGGCATAAGCGTGTGCGATGCAGTTTGCGTCGCTTTCATTCTGCGACTTCCAGCTTGTCGAAATACCTCCACGGTAGCCGTACTGCAAGATACGACCGATAAGCAGGCGAATGTCATCGCCGGAAATCGTTCCGTTCGGGCTGATGTTATTAAAGAAGTTCTCGTCCTTTTCGGTGAGAGTATCTCCAGTCCGCTGACCTGTACCCGGTTCAATACAGTAGGCAATATTGCCCGAATACGAACCCATTGCACGAAGTCCTGTATATTTTGTGGACAAGCCTTTCCAACCGTTCATATAGTTGAGATTGCCGTGTCCCCATTCGCCGTTGTTATTGGTATCTCCGCTTCGGGGATAATCGACGAGGTACACATCGGCTTTTTCTCCTACGGCTGCAAAGGCTGTCGTTGCCCCAATGCCCGTAAAAGCAGTAAGGCTCATAACCGCCGCCAACATAAGCGAGACGGCTTTCTTGAATTTTGTTTTAACCATTGCGTTTTCCTCCTTGAAATGCAAAAACGCACCGATTTTACTCAGTGCGTCCGCTTAAAATTATTTTGTTTTAGCAGTAGCCGATATAGATGTTGTAATCCGTATCGGATAGCTTTTCTGTCCATATCCACACAGCGGTAAAACCCTCGCTGTTCTTGTATCGGTTCAGTCTGCTTTCAATATCAGACTTGATACCGCTTCGGTTAGGATTTGCGGATATGGGGTTGTCCCAACATTCTGTCGCCGTGATGTCAAGAGAAAGCCCTATGCTTACCGCATACTCTTTTGCGTAACTAACATAAGGGCTGACATCGAATGTCTGCTTGTGCGGCTCTGTCGGTTTCGGTTCTGCCGGCTTTTCAGTCGGTTTTTCAACCGGCTTTTGTTCGGCAGTTGTCTGTTCTTTTGGCTGTTCCGTTTGTTTTTCGGGTTCAGCCTGCGTGGTTGTCTGCTTCGGTGGCTCTGCCTTTGGCTTTTCGGTTGCAGGAGTATCAGCCGTTTTTTCTTCCGCCGGTTTTGTCTGAACAGTCGCAACCGTCTGCCTTTCAGCGGTTGATTGGCTTTCTTCTGCCGTAATCGGTGTTTCTTCCTGAACTGTCGTGCTTTCCGGTTCTTCTGCCGTTTCTTCCTGAGAATCTGTTTCGGTATTACCAGCCGGAAAAGAAGTCTCTGTTTTCGTAATCTCCTGTGCAGCTTCTTTGGCTGTGTTACCGTTACAACCTACGAGGAAAATCATCAGGCAGGCAAGAACACAAGGTATCAGCCTGTTTTTCATATCCATCGCTCCTTTCTGCCTTAATCGTAATCAAAACCGGTCAAAACATCAAAGGTGCGATTGGCTGAACTTTTTATCGTAGCAGACATTTTGCTTTTGCTCCAAATGTGCGAACCCTTTTATAGACAGCTATATGTTATTAGAGATAGATATACTCAAGGGAGATAGAGTATATTTTTCAGCAGGTTAATAGCCGGTATATATAGGGGTTAGAGTGTGAGAAAGGGGGAAGGCTATCGGCTGTCACGGTCGGCTCTGCTTCGCAGAAACTTGTTGTAATGCTCCAATGCCTTGCACACAAAATCCTCCGTTTGGCTTATGGGAATATTCTTCGGGATAAGCTGTCGAACCCTATCGCCCCTCAAAACAATTTTCTCCCTTTGGTTTGGTTTTTCCTCCGACATAATCGCTTGGATTGCTTCGGTTGTGAGCTTGCCCTCCTCAAAGAACTTTCGCATACGGATTGTTTGGTCGTGGGACGGGGTTGCGTCGTTCAGGTCGATTTCATCAACCACATCACGCTGACTGTCCTCATCGAGAAAAGACAATTCAACCGCCGGTCGCATTTTAATTCGCCCCTCATCAACATATTCCAAAAGTTCGGGAACAAGGTTTGTAAGGCGAATATATCTGCGAACTTGGGTTTGACTGTCACCCGACTGCTCTCCAATTAGTTGTGCTGTTTCTTTTCCGCTTGACTTCCAACCCACTGGGTCGGAAGTTAGGTCTGTTCTTTTGCCTTGTCTGCTCAATGCTTCCAAACGCATTTTGTAGGCATAGGCTTTTTCCGAGGGAAGTATCTGCGACCTTTGGTAGTTGCTCTCAACCATTAAAATCGTGGCTTCGTCTCGGTTCAGTTCAACGACCTCACAACGGAGAGTATCAAACCCGGCAAGCTCACAGGCTCGCTTTCGTCTGTGTCCCGATATGAGTTCGTATCTGCCGTCCTCTTTCTGCCTTACCGTCGCCGGAGTGATTACCCCTCGTTCCTTAATACTCTCAATGAGCTGTGCCATATCCTCGTCATCACGCACCTTAAAAGGGTGGTCGGGGAAATCGTCAATCTCAGTCAAGGGAATATCTCGGATTTTTGAAAGTTTTTCTTCATCTCTCTGTTCCTGCGTCGAGAATAAGTCATCGAGCTTCGTGAGAGTGAAGTCGCTCTTTCTTCCTGCCATCGGCTAACACCTCCTTTGTAAATTCGGTGTACGCTTTTGACACCGTGCTGCCCGGTTCGTAGGCAAAAATGCTCTTGCCTTTGGAAGAAGTCTCTGCGGCTTTTACGGCAATCGGGATATATGTTCGATACATCTTGATTTGACTACCGAAGTTCTCTCTCAGAGCTTCTACCGTGCTTTTGGCGAGGTTGGTACGGCTATCCACCAAAGTGAGAAGCATACCGTCAATCTTTAAGCCCGGATTGATACGCTTCTTAACTCGTGAAATGGTCTGAACAAGCTGCGTCATACCTTTTGCCGGTAAATACTGAGCCTGAACAGGAATTATTACGCTGTCTGCCGCAGATAGAGCATTGATTGTTACCATTCCGAGGGAAGGCATACAATCTATTAAGATATAGTCGTATTTCTCCTTCACTTCGCTGAGATAGTTTCTCAATGCCGTCTCTCTGCTCATTGCGTTGACAAGGTTAAACTCCATTGCTGAAAGCTCAAGGTTTGCCGGAATAAGGTCAACACCTTCGTCGTGGTGCAGAATACCGACCGTAGGGTCATTCATCGTTTCATTTATGACATCTGTGAGTTTCGTTGCAAGCGTGATACCCAAGTTGTCTGTATCCTGCCAACCGAGACAAGTGGTTAAGTCGCCCTGTGGGTCTGCGTCTATGAGCAGCACTTTCTTTCCCTGCATTGCAAGACCGACGCCGAGGTTTACCGTAGTGGTCGTCTTTCCAACTCCGCCTTTTTGATTGCATATCGCAATCGTTTTGCAGTTCGACACTTTGTGCGTCCTCCTTTCGTGAAATTCATAGCCATCGCAGTATGGCTATGTACTTGACCGGCTCATTTCCTAACCGGTCGGGCAATATTTGTTCTCAACACCCCTTGCCGAGCAATAAGCTCACGGGAAGTCACTAAGGAACAGACTGCTAATCTGTATCATAGGAATTTCACCTCTGCCGGGTACTCCGCCAGCTCCGTAGAGAAGTATCATTATCCTTCTGACTGTCATCGCCGTAACAGGGGCAACCTGTTACCTATACCGGGAGTTCTCGCTGTTCTGCAATGCAGAAGTCACGGCGTACCCGATAAGGTGGCTAAAATCATCAGAATTAAAGTCTTAGTGAATGGTTTATTCAGTTGTCAAAATACAAGTGAAAGGGCTGACCTTTTCGTGGCTCGGAATTAACCCCTTCACTTGTTTGAAATGGGAGAGCGTTTTTGGGGGGTGTTTTTTCAAAATTTCTTGAAAATTTTTTTGCTAACAAAAAAAGCCACCTACTTTCCTCTTAATTGAGGTCAATAGACGGCGGGTAGAAATATTCATAATTTTGGTGTATAATAGGAAATTAAGAGAAAGACAAATTTGAATTTTTTGTGGAGGTGTTTATATGATATTCCTAAAGGTATTGGCTGTAGTTCTGGGATTGGCATTCCTTCTGTTTGGATACTTCATTTACTTTAAAAAGAAATACAATCTTATCAACGGTTTTGAGGCGGATTTCAAAGCCGGTCGGAAGAAAGAAGAATACGCAAAGAAAGTGGGAATGATAGAGTTTGTTGTTGGTATAGTTCTGCTTATCACAGGTGTTGCACTTATTCTGTTTGCCTAATAAATTCTAGTTTGTCTAACTTACTCTAAATTAGCAAAGACCGCTTACAAAAGTGTAGGCGGTCTTTATTCGTGTTCAGATATATTTGATTTTGAACTTTCTTTTCTTGGCTGAAAGCACCTTGCAAATAATATCATCTGCTGCGTCCGTGTATCTGCCTTGTGCTATCAGGCTGTTCTTCAAACGGATAAGTGATTGCAGCACTTCGCTGTATTCGTCCTTGGAAAGGTATAAATGATATTTTTGTTCTTTCAAAACAACCACCTCCTGTTACCGCAATTATATAATAAGAAATGGCATAGAAGTAGTGTGCGATTGTCGCTTGACCACCCCTAAATGAACGAATTAACAGGGTAACGAACGCCTTATTCATTAGCAGGAATTTTGCTCGAATTTTTCTGCCATTAGCAGAGAGGGCATTTTCATTAGCAAAATAGCGAAAATCCTGCTAATTTTTATTAGCAAGTCGTTCACCTGAAAGGCGGACGACATTCGTCCTAATTTCCATTAGCTGACGGAGATTTTGCTAATGAAAATCTGTGAATTTTACGATTTTTCACTTTTTCCGTAAAAATGAAAAAACGCCGGAAACCCTTGATTTTACTGGGTTTTCCGGCGGAGTTTTTGGCGTTCCCGAGGTGATTCGAACACCCGACCTACCGCTTAGGAGGCGGTCGCTCTATCCAGCTGAGCTACGGAAACATCTTTAAAATCTATTCAATTTTAGTCTTAAACTTACTCAATGTCAATCGCCTTTGCCCGAAAGGCGGTCGTTATAACATATTCTTAGGAGGCGAGTGCTCTATCCAGCTGAGCTATGACGACACATGCCGCAAACCCTTGATTTTACTGGGTTTCTGGAATTTTTTTCTTCGGCCATATATAAGATTATCAACTCTTTTTCGAGTTGCCAATCTACAGATTTTTTCGAGTTGGTAACATTAGAACGTTCCCAAATTTGGAAATGCTTTGTTGTCACCATTGGCATTTTTCAGAATAGATTCGAACTGAAAGTTGTTTTTCATTTTTTCCCTTTGGGGAATGCCTCGGCTATCTCTTAGGAGGACCCCGTTATATCCATTTAACTATGGGAACTTATCTGATATAAAATAAAAACGTTCTCAAACAAGAACGTTTTTATTTTATCACTTAACCGATAAAAAAGCAATTAGTTTCTTACTTTTACCATGCCCTGTAACCAGATTTTTCCTTTAAATCTTCTGCCTACTTCCGGTACTCCTAACATATCATCTTCATTGATACAGATATCATAAATAAGATCATTTGTATCGATCGTTATAGTATAAATTTTCTGGTCGGTAATGCGATTTGTTGTCTGACTGACATTTAGAATTTCTCCTAAAACTGCATACTGGTCACTCTCTATTCCATACGGCATAAAACTGGTATCTACAATACTAAAGATATCTTCATTTACAATTCTCCTTGAAAGCATAGAGTAAGTGTCAATATCTTCTAACGTCAGACTTTCGATTGCATCTTCATCACCTTCTCTTGCAGCTGCGATCAGATGATTCCTTGTCTGGGTTGTTTTTTCATTTTCTAATATCTGCTTTTCACTTTTTATGATCGGCAGCAAAATCTTTCCTTCGGATGCCAATCCTGCCAATGTAGCAGAAAGCTGTGGCTTAAATCCTTTTTCCCATTTAGATTTTTCCTGTAAGTACTCTGCGACATTCTGTAAATAAAAAACCAAAGTAACACCTACTTTTAATTCATCACAGACAGCCGCATAAGATTCTTTTTCTGAATGTCTTTCAATCTCAATACTTTCCTCACTGGTTACTCTGCTTCCACGAAAATATGGATAGTAATAATCCATCTGAAATTCTTCATTTTCTGAATAGCCGCCACAAACTGTAATTCCAATGGATTCTCCAAAATCCTTTGAAAATTCCACAAATGTATTTCCCTGTGAATCCTCAGCCATATTCATATAATTTGGCTGATCCACTACCTGACTTAAAATTTCTTCAAGTTTTATATTCCCTATTTTATCAAAGCCAACTGCTTTTAAGAAACTATGCATTCTAATCCTTTCCAATAGCACTATTTTAGAACATATGTTTATAACATTCTATAAATTCCGTTATTCTGTTCACACTCTAAATCAAATACCTTTTCACCCATGATTTTTCCATCTGCTTCTGTCAATTCCATGATCACCGGAAATTCAGGATATTTTGTCTGTTTTTTCACTATTCCGTACTTTCCATTGGTAAGTTCCACTTCTGTTCCTACCGGATATTTTGCTATCATAGAAAATAATGCAGTCATTGCTTTTTTGTCATATTTATTTTCTGATTTCACAAGAAAATATTCAATCACCTGATCGATTGGATATCTTCTACATTCCATACCTGAAATCAGACAATCAAAGGTATCACAAAGCTGTAAAATCTTACATTCCATTTTCTGATTCTTCTGTTTTAGAGGAAATCCGGAACCATCTGATTTCTCGTGATGCGACAATATCATCTCTTTTGATATTTCTGGAAGCCAATCCTCTTTTCCATCTAAAACAGTATATGCTAATATCGTATGTTTTTTGTATTCAAACATTTCTTCCGGACTTAAAAGTGTAAGATCCCTGTCTATATAGGATACTGTAATATAGCGAAGTCCAAGGTCATGCAATAATGCACCGACTGTAATTGCGTACAACTGCCCCTTAGAAAGTTTTAACTTGCGTGCTGTCAGCAGAGATAATATTGTAACCCGAAGTGTATGTTCATACAGATTTGTTTTCTGATATAACATATCATAAACCTTATCCAAATCCATTTTGTTTGTATATTCTACAAGATCAAAAGCTAAGTCCTTAACAGAACGAAGGGAAGCTCTTTCCTTATAAATATGATTTTCTAATAATTTCTGAATACGGTTAAGATTCGTTTCTTTTTCTGTTTCTGTAATCAGCCATGTAGGCTGTTCATAGGAACTGTACTTATCTTCTATTTGTATTTCTGCGATATTTAAAGAAATCAATATGTCCATATATTCCCTTTTCAGCTCTGTGCCTTTAGGAAGCAGAACCTCTCCTTCTTCTGTGCACACAGGTAATGCTAATATCTCATTTTCCTGCAGCGACTCCACCTTTTTTGTTTTCATCCTGTGTGAAACTCCATTTTACTCTTTGTGTTCATTCATATGCATTGCCATATCTAATGCTTCTTTTTCCTCATCTGCTAAGGTAATGACAGAATTTCCATCAATAATTTCTTTGATATAAGTGTAACATCCTTCTCTGCTGTGCATAGCATTGATAATAAAGCCATCATTTGTTTCATTCAATAGTGCCAGAGAAAAACTCAGTTTTCCGCCCATTTCCTGAAATGCATCATATTTAACCAATCCGACTTTCTGGAATGTACTTTTCAAATTCTTATAAATTGTCTGGATATCATTCTCATTTTTCTTATTAGAAGAAATCAGATAATCCATCTGATCCATGCGGCTCATAATAGATTCTTCTAAAGTTTTTGCATTTTTTCCATCCATAAACATTTTATATTTTTTCTTTAATTTGTGTATTTGAACTGCATTGACTAATAAGATGATCAATAGGATCACTACAAATCCTGCAAGTCCTAATAATATGTAATCTGAATCAATTCCTAAATAATACTCAATCATTTTTTTATCCTTTTCTTTATCATTTTTCTATTACTGTCCTATTGACTGTAAAAGTTCTACAATACGATCAAGTTCTTCTGGTGAATAATACTCGATTTCTATTTTACCTTTATTTGCATTCTTCTTGTTTATCACAACTTTCGTACCTAAAATTGTTTTCATTTTTTTTTCGAGATCCTGATAGATAACTTCTAGCTTTGGATCAACCGGTACTTCTTTTGCAGGCGCAGTATTTTTTTCATTCTGCATCTTCTTCACAAGTTTTTCTGTTTCACGAACGCTTAATTTTTCATCGAAGATCTTCTGTGCTACTGCATACTGCTTGTTCCAGTCATCAATTCCCAACAATGCTCTTGCATGACCTGTCGATATCATATCATCAATGACCATCTGCTGTACTTTATCTGAAAGTTTTAATAACCGCATGGAGTTTGTAACGGCAGTTCTGCTCTTTGATACACGCTCTGCGACTTCATCCTGTTTCAGATTAAACTCATTTAATAATCGCTTATATGCAATTGCTTCTTCTATTGGATTTAAGTCCTCTCTCTGTATATTTTCAATCAAGGAGATTTCTACGATTTCCTGATCTGTAAGATTTTTAATAATAACCGGTATTTCTTTTAATTTCGCCATCTTAGCAGCACGCCAGCGGCGTTCTCCTGCTATGATCTCATAATAATCTTTTTTATCCTGAACCAAAAGCGGCTGCAATACGCCAAACTGTTTGATAGAATCTGATAATTCTAACAATGCATCCTCATCAAAATTCTTTCTTGGCTGTTCCCGGTTTGGTTCTACTTTCTGGATATCCATCATAATGGTATCTTTATCTGTAGATATTTTTTCTTTATCATTATTGTTGCTTACAGCTATATTTTTAGGAGAGATTACAGCATCTATTCCTTTTCCTAATCCCTTGCCTAAACCTTTTCCCAAGCCTTTTTTTTCTGCCATGTTTCTATAAATCCTTTCTGTCTATTACTTCTTTTGCTAACATCCGGTAACTTTCTGCTCCGGTCGATCTCGAATCGTATTTATTGATAGGAAGTCCATGGCTTGGTGCCTCTGCAAGTCTTACACTTCTCGGTATAATTGTTTTATAAATGGTGGTGTCCAGATTATTCTTTACATTTTCGACTACCTGCAAAGATAAATTTGTTCTTGCATCATACATAGTGAATACAACACCCTCTATTTGCAGATTTTCATTTAAGCGCTCTTTTACAAGACTAATCGTATGGAGTAACTGGCTCAATCCCTCTAATGCATAATACTCACACTGGATTGGAACTAAAACCGTATTTGCAGTTGTCAATGCATTAACAGTCAGCATATTCAGAGATGGTGGACAATCTATAATTACGAAATCATAATCATCTTTGATATAATCAACAGCATTTTTCAATATGTATTCCTTTTCATTGATTCCAAGCAACTCAATTTCTGCACCTGCAAGATTGACATTTGATGGAATCAGATCAAGATTTTCAAACTCTGTTTTAACCAATGATTCCTTAATTGTGCACTCATCAAGCATCAACTCATAGACCGTATTTTTCAGTTCATCTTTATCTACACCCAATCCGCTGGTCGTGTTTCCCTGAGGATCAGTATCGATTGTCAATACCTTTTTACCACTTTCAGCTAAACATGCAGACAAATTGATAGCAGTTGTCGTCTTACCAACTCCACCTTTTTGATTAGCAATTGCTATAATTCTTCCCATGATTTATTCCTTTCTGCTATTCACTGTATTAAATTATATCACTTATCATTTCCTATTTCTATAGGTATTTCGTCAAGTTTCTCTAAAATTTTCATTTGTATTAGATGGGGAAAATGTTTCACGTGAAACATTTTGTTATTCATAGAGTGACTAGTGCATCGTTTCTGAAATAACTACACCATTCACTTGCCTGCGAATCGATCGTACAGGTAGAAAAAAGCCTCGGTATAGCCCGCTACGCCGAGGCTTTTTTCTACCTGCACACTCGAATCCGCCATCCTACGTGATTGGTATAGTTATTTACGAAATGATATACAAGTGACTGCAAACATTAATATAGAATTAAAGCCACGGATTCTTTAGTAGTTTTGTTTCATGTATTATAAGTTATTCGGTTGCTAAATTATTATGCTGACATGATTGAGTTTTATTTGACATTTAGGAAATATACAAGCAGAAACACTCATTCCAAATTTATTTATTTTGCAAAAGGATATTCTGGCTAGAATTTCTTGTTGTCCGGTGATTGGTGATTAGAAATACAAACCAATTAGTAAGTATATAGAATATAAGAAATTTTACCAATGTAAAAGTCAGCTAACACATTGTAAAGCAGCTCTTTTGGCTCGATTTCACTCTATTTCTTATTAAAAGCAATAAAAGCTAATCAAAAGCGATTTCTATGTTTAAAATGTTGGTTTTCGCTATACAGAATCACGGTTTTCACTACATCGGAATTATGAGGTTCTTGAAATAAGAATGTTCATTGAATAATCTGGTTCTAATCGTTCCACCTGTCTGGTGTAAAGTGAGCCACTTCATCTACAATTGTTTTTTCTATGGCTGGGTATGAGATTAAACACATCTTACAAAGCCTGCTATCGCACCGCTGTGGCGGCAAAGACTTGACCAGATATGTCCTCTCTCATAAAATAGTACCTAAGCAAAATCAAGGTGGATTAATGCCGGTCTACTAGCTCACCCAATACTGGAATGGTGGCTCTCACGAAGTAGAATATTCAAATTATCATTACTATATAATAAAATCTTTTATTACATATCAATAACTTATAGAGGATTCAAACGTCAAAACGTGACTCACAACTTAGTGACTGGCAATTACACACAATACCGAGTCTATTTTGTGACTTTAGAAGAAAATTAGTAAATCTTAGTCTGCCTGTTAATAATTATATAGTGTTTTGCTGCCATGGACGACGGTAGCAAAAGTCTTAAACGCCCCGTCCATGGGACGTTTAAGACGTACACGTCACTTTGTCATAGCCTATTTCAGGCAGACTTAGATTTTCTTATTTTTTTATACAACAGAACAAAATAGACTCGGTTTTGTATAATCTGCCAATCAAAAAAACTTAAAGCCACCTTTTGACATCCCTCCGAATGTATATAATTTACTCTTTTATTATACTCAATTATCTATAAGCGAACAGTAATCGTTTTATTCAATCTAAAAATTAAATAATTTTATTTTATAACTTTATATTTTGCTTATCATGTTTTACAGATATTTTCTTCACGATGTATCTTTGTATCAGATCCACTACTTTTCAACAAACTAAAAAATGGAAAATGTTTCACGTGAAACATTTTCCATCATCATCTCCCTAATTATGTATATCAATCAAATTATTCCTTATTGCAAATACAGCAGCCTGTGTACGATCAGATACTCCAATTTTCTTAAATATATTAGACACATGATTTTTAACCGTTCTTTCACTGATTTCAAGCTTAGTTGCAATCTCTTTATTATACATTCCGATTGCCAAATTTTTCAAAACATCTAACTCTCTCTTTGTCAGACTGTCAATCTTATCATAATCATTTTCCATGCTGATCATCTTTGCATTTAACATTGGAATCAGATCCGGCTGAATATAGGTTTCACCATTTAGAATTGTCATAATGGCTTTTTTCAACTCTGATGACTCCGAGTCTTTTAACACATATCCATCAACACCTAATTCAACTGCTTTGATCAGATACTCCACTTCATTATGAACTGTCAGGACTAATACTTTTACTTTCCTATTGCCTGACTGGTTCAATTCTTTTAAAACATCCAGACCATTTTTATTTGGCATATTGATATCCAGTAGAAGAACGTCAGGTGCTTCTTTAGATAAAATTTCTAAACATTCTACTCCATCACTTGCTTCTGCTATTACTTTAAACTGCCCCTCTAATTCCAGTAATTGTTTCAGTCCTTCACGTATCATAGAATGGTCATCTGCAATTACCAACTTAATAGCATCCATGCTATACCTCCTTATTATCTATTGGTACTTTAACAATAATTTCAGTACCCTCCCCAAGTTTTGATATAATATCTATTTTACCGGATAACAGACATATCCGCTCTTTCATTGTGGAAAGTCCAAATCCAGAATAGTCTTCTCTGATTTCATTTTCCTGTGAGTCAACATCAAATCCAATTCCATCATCTTGGATGATGATCTGAACAGAATCTGTTGCATATGTAATCTTAACAGACAACTGATCTGCCTGTGCATACTTCATAGAATTATTACATGCTTCTGTAATGACTCTTAAAATGGTAAGCGCTACGACAGATTTTAATGGAATTACCGTTCCTTCTACCAAATAACTGGTATTGATTCCCTTTTTCTGTGCATCTGCTAATATACGTTCGATTGTTACATCAAAACCTATATCATCAAAGGACATCGGATGAAGATTATAAATCATCTTCCTCATATCTTCTATGATCTTGCGAATCTTCTTTGACATTCCAGATAATTCTAACTTACACCGGATCGGATCCATATCGATCAGCTTAGAACAAAGTTCTGTCTTATGCACAAGGCTTGTCAGATTCTGAACAGATGAATCATGTAATTCTCTGGCAATCCTCTGCCTCTCATTTTCCTGTGTTTCTAGGATTTTTAATTTCAAAACATCTTTTTCATCTATACAGTGTTTAGTATATTGATTCTGTGCTGCTTTCTGTTTCTTTGCAATTTTAAGAACACTATCTAATTCTGCCAGTTTAGAATTGATATTCAAAAGTTCATTTTTCGTATTCTCATACGTTTTTCTCAATTCATCCTGTTTCTTCTCTAATAAAGATATATTATTTCTTAGATCTACATTCTGTTTTCTAGGAGAAAAAGCATCAAAATTCCGATTTTCTTCTTCTTTTAACCTCTCGATGAATTTTATATTTTCATTGATTTCAATATGAATACTCTTTTTCTTTGATTCTATACTTAATTTTTCTTCTAAAAGCTCAGCTCGTATTTTACTCAAATAATCAATTACCATAAGCGCTCCATAGAACATTTGTTCTGCTGTAATTAGGCATATCTTACTATATATTTTACTCCATTTTTACTTAAAAAAAAAGTAGTATTCTTTAGTTTTTATATTTGTAAGAATATGCATTTTCGTCTATAATATAAAGTAGAATGGTAATTATTCAAAACCCCTTAGAATCATAAAAAATGATACGTCATGCTTGCATATAAGTAGCAGTTTGTATGATTCGCAAGGTGACTCGAATAGAGCCGACACCAAATATGAGCAAAATAGCTGCAAAGCAGCGGTAAAGCACGGATTTATCGTGCGGTTTTGTGAATATATGGGGGATGTTCTGAATAGTTACATAGAAGGTAATTATCCCATACTTTTATAATTACAAAAGAATCTATATAAAAACAGGAGGTTGTATATGAAAAAAATTATTAAGCATTTTTTCTTACTAACTGGACTAGCTACTGGCTGTATTTATGGCATTAACAAATTTATAGATACAACTTCAGGTATTAAAAAGCTACTAAGTTCTAACAGTGGACATTTTTTTGAATGGCGTTTTGGTAACATCTTTTATACAAAACATGGGGAAGGTTCTCCGATTCTTCTGATCCACGATCTTCATCCGGCAAGTTCTTCGATCGAATGGAGTAAAATGATCAAAAAATTATCAAAGCAGCATACAGTCTATACAATTGATCTTTTAGGCTGTGGTCGCTCAGACAAGCCTGGACTGACTTATACAAATTATATGTTTGTACAGCTGATCACCGACTTTGTAAAGAAAGTCATCGAACAGAAAACAGATGTTATTGTTACCGGTGATTCCTGTTCCTTTACTTTAATGGCTGCAAATATGGACGACAAGATCTTTGATCGTATTTTTCTGGTCAGCCCGCCATCTTTAGAATCACTTGTAAAAAATCCAACGAAACAGACAGACTTTGTAAAGAAAGTTTTAGAACTTCCGATCATCGGAACTTTCTGCTACAATCTTCAGATGCTTGAAGATAAGATCACAGATCTCTTTGAGCAAAAGTATTACCGCAAAAAAGCTTTTATATCTGCAAACTTAAAGGACAGCTATTATGAATCTGCTCATTTAAACCACAGCAACGGCAGATTCTTATATGGAAGTATTCTTGGAAATTATACAAATATCAACATCATTCCTGCCTTGAAGAAACTCGAAAATCCAATCTACATTCTTGGCAGTAGGGATACCCAGACATCGATCAGGATTATCGATTCCTATGTGAAGTATGATGAAAATATTGAAACAGCTTATATTTCCAACTGCAACAAACTTCCGCAGTTAGAAGAACCGGAAAAATTATATGAGATCATTTCTATGTTCTATGACGAATAATACTCTATTACAGATATGATACGATAATAGAAAACCGATTGCTTAACATGAAATTAAAGCAATCGGTTTTTTTATCCTTATATTGTTTACTTCAATGGCATCTTCGAAGGTGTTCCAGCCTTTCTCGGATAAGTCTTTGGTGTTGTCTTCACTTTCTCCACAACAACAAATGAACGCTTACTTTCTTCAAGGTCAAACTTATAAACTTCCTTTAATTTTCCACCAAGCAAGAAACATGCTTTTTTTGACTCCTGCACTTCTTCTTCAATCTCTCCTGACTTATAAGAGATAAATTTTCCACCAATGTGGACAAATGGCAGGCAATATTCCTCTAAAGTGGATAAATTTGCCACGGCACGAGATACGCAGAGGTCAAATTTTTCTCTATATTCCAAATTTCGTGCTAATTCTTCTGCTCTGGCATGAACTGCATAAATCGATGTCAGTCCTAATTCTTCTATCACTTCTTCAATAAAATGAATCCTTTTATTTAAAGAATCGACTAATGTGATCTCTATTTCAGGAAATGCGATTTTAAGTGGGATTCCCGGAAAACCTGCTCCGGTCCCCAGATCAATGATCTTCACTGGTTGATCTAAATCTGTGACATGATTTAAATATATTGAATCTAAAAAATGCTTTTCTACTACTTCTGTAAATTCTGTAATACCTGTCAGGTTCATTACTTTGTTTTTATCGATCAGCATATTATAAAAAGTATAAAATTGCCGCTTCTGCAAGTCAGAAAATGTAAAACCTGCTTGTTCAAATTTATCTGACATATAAGAAATTTTTTCTTTCATCCAATACCCTTTCTACTTTTTCGTATTCTGATATTTGAGCTGCTCTAAGTAAACAAGTATTACAGAAATATCTGCCGGTGAAACTCCAGAAATTCTCGAAGCCTGTCCGATAGAAACCGGTTTTACCAGATTTAATTTCTGGATGGCTTCTTTTCTAAGACCATGAATATCTTCATAATTAAAATCTTCCGGTAGTTTTTTCTTCTCTAATTTTTTAAACTGTGCAACCTGTTTGATCTGTCTGTTGATATATCCTTCGTATTTCACATTGATATTGACTTGTTCTCTGACTTCATCTGGAAGTTCCGGTCTTTCCGGATCGATCGGCGCTAAGATGTCATAAGAAAGTTCCGGTCTTCTGATCATTTCCACTAATGATGTTCCGGTATTGAGTGGAATACTTCCGTAGGCTTCTAATAAGGACTGTACTTTCTGGTTCGCTCCGATCATCACTTTAGAAATACGTTGCATTTCCTGTTCGATCAAAGCTTCTTTCTTTAACACCCACTGATATCTGTCCTCCGGAATCAGTCCTACTTCATAACCTTTCTTTGTCAGGCGTAAATCCGCATTATCCTGCCGCAAAAGGAGGCGATATTCCGCTCTTGAAGTCATCATGCGGTAAGGTTCGTGATTTTCTTTTGTTACAAGATCATCGATCAATACTCCGATATATGCTTCGGAACGATCTAAGACCAGTGGCTCTTTTCCTTTAACATACATAGATGCATTAATCCCTGCGATCAATCCCTGTGATGCTGCTTCTTCATAACCGGAACTTCCGTTAAACTGTCCACCACTAAAAAGTCCCTTAATTTTTTTAAATTCCAATGTCGGATACAACTGATTTGGATTGATGCAGTCATACTCGATCGCATAAGCATTTCTGACGATCTTCGCATGTTCTAATCCCGGAACTGTCCGATACATCTGGTACTGTACATCTTCCGGCAATGAACTTGACATTCCACCGACATACATTTCATTCGTATTGATTCCTTCCGGTTCAATAAATACCTGATGCTTATTTTTATCTGCAAATTTTACAACCTTATCTTCGATCGATGGGCAGTACCTTGGACCTGTTCCCTCGATCACACCTGCATAGATAGGTGAACGGTCTAAATTTTTGCGAATGATCTCGTGTGTCTTTTCATTCGTATAAGTCAGCCAGCAGGAAACCTGTTCCTTCTGGATATCCTCAGGATTTGTTGTAAAAGAAAATGGAACGATCTTTTCATCTCCGAACTGTTCGACCATTTTTGAAAAATCAATCGACTTCTTATCCATCCTCGCCGGTGTTCCTGTTTTAAAACGAAACATTTCTATGCCATGCGCTTTTAAGGAATCGGTCAGATAATTTGCAGCCGAAAGACCATTTGGTCCTGTATGCGTTACCATCTCACCGGTCAGACACCTTGCACGAAGGTAAGTACCTGTACATAAGACAACTGACTTAGAATAATAAGTCGCACCGGAAACTGTTTTTACACCGCAGATCTTATATGTATCTTCCTCTCCTTCTGTGAGGATTTCTGATACTTCCGCCTGACGGATCGTAAGATGTTCTGTTGCCTGTAATGTTTTTCTCATCTCCATACTGTAAGATGCTTTGTCTGCCTGAGCTCTCAAAGAGTGGACCGCAGGTCCTTTGGATTTATTTAACATCTTAGACTGGATAAATGTCTTATCAATATTTTTTCCCATCTCACCACCTAATGCATCGATTTCACGCACTAAATGTCCTTTTGAACTTCCGCCGATATTCGGGTTACATGGCATCATGGCAATGCTGTCCACACTAACTGTAAATAAAATCGTTTCTAATCCGAGTCTTGCAGATGCTAATGCAGCTTCACAGCCTGCATGGCCTGCACCTACAACACATACATCATAATTCTCCACAATACAGGGCATTTTTCTTCCTTCTTTCCACTTTTTTATCCGTTTATTATTTTCCCATACAGAATTTACTGAATATCTCATTTACCAGATCATCTTCTACTGACTCTCCGATAATTTTTCCAAGTTCCTCATATGCATTCATAAGATCGATCGAATAAAAATCTTCCGGCATACCATCTAAGATACTCTGCTTTACTAACTTAAGACTACTTTGTACTTCCATAAGTGAAGCGGTATGTCTTGCATTCGTAATATAAACTTCCTCATTCATCTGTATCTTACCATCAAAAAACATTTCTTCGATCGTATTTTCTAATTCGTCAATCCCAATCCGGTGTTTTGCTGAAATTGAGAGGATTCTCTTATTTAAGTATCCTTTCATTTCTTCCTCTGTAATTACAGAAGTCAGATCGGATTTATTTAACAAAATGATTGTATTACGCTCTTTTAAGATTTCAATAATTTTCTTATCATCTTCATCTAACGGGATCGATGCATCTACAACATAAATCACAAGATCTGCGGTTTCCACATATTCTCTTGCCTTATCAACCCCTATCTTTTCTACGATATCTTCTGTATTCCGGATTCCTGCCGTATCGATCACATTTAGACTGATTCCATTTAAACGGATCTGTTCTTCGATCACATCTCTTGTCGTTCCGGCAATATCAGTAACGATTGCCCGGTCTTTTCCGACTAAAGTATTCAGTAAAGATGATTTGCCTGAATTTGGCTTGCCGACGATCACTGTACGGATACCTTCTTTTAAAATCAAACCGTTTTTAGCATTTTTTAAAAGATCTGCAATCTTATCTGAAATCTCATCTACTATCTGCATAAGATGATCTCCGTAAGATTCTAACTGATAATGCTCTGGATCATCTATCGCAGATTCAATAAATGCAATCTCATGTAAAATCTCACTTCGGATTGTTCCGATCTTTTCTGATATTGCACCCTGCAACTGATCTATCGATGCTTTTAATGCAAAATCATTTTTCGCATTGATCACATCAATAACGGATTCCGCCTGTGCAAGATCGATCCTTCCATTTAAAAAAGCACGTTTCGTAAATTCTCCCGGTTCTGCAGGTCTTGCACCACTCTTTATAACCAGTTCTAAGATCCTTGTCATCACTAAAGTTCCACCATGACAATCGATCTCTACGGTATCTTCTCTGGTATAACTTTTTGGTGCAAGCATGAGAAGTACCATGACTTCATCGATCACTTCATCACCATCTACTGCAAAACCATAATGGATCGTATGTGATTTACAATCAGCTAATTTTTTTTCTGATGATTTCAGCCTTATCATCTTATCTGCGACTTCTACTGCTTCTTCTCCGCTGATCCTGATAATTCCAATACCGGAATTTGTCATTGCTGTTGCTATGGCAGCAATCGTATCCGTTTTCATATAAATACCTCCACTAATCTTCTCTTACAGATGAAAGAAGGCTGTTGCAGACACTATCTTACGATTAAATTACGAAAGTATAATGTATTGCAACAGCCCCTTTAAACTATTTCTTCAACGTAACAACTACATGACGGTAAGGATCTTCTCCCTCACTGTGAGTCGTAACATATCTGTCATTCTGTAATGCGGAATGAATCACCCTTCTCTCAAATGGATTCATCGGCTCTAAAGCAACTGGTCTTTTTGTACGCTTTACTTTATAAGCAATGTTCTTTGCAAGATTATCTAATGTTTCTTTTCTTCTGACACGATAGTTCTCTGTATCGATCTTAACTTTATAATATGTTTCAAAATTTTTATGAACTGCATTATTTGCAAGCAACTGTAAGGAATCTAAAGTCTGTCCTCTTTTTCCGATCAGAACACCCATATCATTTCCTTTTAATTCTACATCAATGTTACGGCTATCCTCATCGATCTGAATCAAGATCTCTACTTCTAACTTCATTGCGTTAAAAATATCTGACAAGAACTTTCTTAAATAAGTTTCCGGTGTCAATGTCTTTGTTACTTTAATCTTTACAGGCTTTGCACCAATTCCTAAAAATCCGCTGCTTCCCTTATCGATCACTTCGATTTCTACCTGATCACTTGTTGCTCCTAATTTGACTAAAGCATCCGTTACTGCTTCATCATACGTTTTTGCTGAAACTTCAATAAAATCCATAGTAATTAGCCCCCTTATCTACTATTTTTTTCGTTAAATTCCTTTACTAGATTTGCCTTTGCTGACATACTTCCCGGTTTTGCTTTACTTCTGTTTACAGCAGCTTTTTCTAAGATTTCTTCTTTTTCTTTAGAACTAACTGCCGGCTCACTGATGTTTTTCGTCTTTAACTTTGCAGCCTGATTGATCTGATTTTCAGAAATGCCCATCTTTTCACGTTTCTTTTTGGCTTTTTCCTGATTCTTCTTAATGATATCATCAAGATCTATTTTCTCAAAATGTTTATTTAAACAGATCTGCTGTATTGTACGGACTAATGCACTGATGATCCAGTAAATACCAAGACCAACCGGAACTGTAAAACAAAATACTAAAGAGAACAACGGCATGATCTTATTCATGGTATTCATCTGTGCTGCCATTGCATCATTATCGCCGCCGTTTGCTGTAGCCTGCGGCATCAGTTTAATATTTAATACCTGTGTCAGATAAGATGTTACCGGTATTAACAGTGCTAAGATCACCATCAGATATGCGTGGTTACCCATGCTTGTCTTTATAACATTTAACGGTGTATCGGAAATATTGATTCCAATAAAGTTATTGATCTTGCTGATATGTTCCTGTGTAGATACGATCACATCTGTAAGACCGCTGAACTTATCTTTTAAAAGCTCCCATCCAGAAGAATTCATTGCATATAAAGTATCTACAATATAATTAGATAAAACCGTGTGGTCTGTTGATGTAAAATCAACACGTACAGTTTTTAAATTTACTTCTTCAACAAACTTAGCCATGATATTCTGATAATCAGAAGTAGCCATAATGCCATCTACTAATGCACTAAACTGGCTCTTTACACTTCCTAAGTATGCAGGAACATTGTAGAATACACGATACAATGCTAAAAGGATTGGGAAGTTAATCAGCATATATACACAGCTTCCGGTAGGGGAAACACCATATTTCTGATAAACAGCCTGTGTTTCGTCCTGCATTGCCTGCATGGAAACCTGATCTTTTTTACCCTGATACTTCTTCTGTACCTTCTGAAGTTCCGGCTGCATCTTCATAGACAGCTTTGAGAACTTCTGCTGCTGATAAGTGATTGGGAACAGACACATATAGATAACAATCGTAAAGATGATAATTGTTAAACTAATATTCTCGATTCCACATACATCGGTCATGAACACATAGATCCAGTTCATGATCCATCCAAGAACTCTTGCAATAGGTCCAAGAATTGCTCCATCATATGCTGTTAAAATAATATCTGCCACTGTAACATACCTCCTAAATATGGTTAGTAACTATTCGATACCTGATAGTTACGTTACATTTATGGAACAGGATCATATCCGCCTTTTGAAAAAGGATTACATCTCAATATCCGCCATACAGCCAATGTACCGCCCTTTAATGCACCATATTTTTCCACAGCTTCCAAACCATACTCCGAACAGGTCGGACAATACGGGCATTTTGTCGATTTCAAAGGCGACAAATATTTTCTATAAAATTTAATCATTGCAATTAAAATATTTTTCAAAATCATTCCATCTTCTTTTCATTTTCTACTACGATACCATGTTTCTTTGCCAGTCCAAGCAGAGCATGTTCGATTTCATGGTAAGATGCATTCTTAGCATTTACTCTGCAGATGACTACAATATCCAGACCACTCTCAAACATTTCTTCGTGCAGTCTGTAACTTTCTCTCACTAAACGGGTAAGATGATGTCTGACGACACTGTTTCCTACCTTTTTACTTACTGATATTCCTAATCTGTTTCTTTGCGTATCATTCTTTAACACATACATTACTAAAAGTTTGTTTGCATGAGAAGTTCCCTTATTATATACATTTCTAAAATCCATATTCTTTTTCAGCGATTCTGAGAATTTCATATGCGATACCAAACTCCTTTACATTTCTTCTTAAATAGAAGAAAAGACCACAAAATATGTGGCCTAAGCTGATAATTTTTTTCTTCCTTTTAATCTTCTTGCAGCCAATACTTTTCTTCCGCCTGCTGTGCTCATTCTTGATCTGAAACCATGAACTTTAGATCTCTGTCTTTTTTTTGGTTGGAATGTCATCTTCATACTTTTGCCACCTCCTCTACTTTAGAAAACATCATTTCAATTATAACAAAAAAACCTTCTAAGTCAAGTAAAAATGCTATTTTTTCATAATTTCACACATTATTAAAAAGTTATCCACAATTCACTTTTCCACATCAGCAATATTTTGTGGATTTGGTCAGAGTAATACACAATTTGTGGATAACTCGTGGATAAGTGTGTGTTTTTTTCTGTAAACTTGTCTGATAAGCTGTGTATAGCATTGTATTCTTCCACTATTTTTCCTTTTTTTATTTCTTTTATCCCCCATACCTATGCAATTTTCTGATTGATAATTTCACTATTTTAGGTTATTATAAGGTGTGTAGGTCTTTTTATTTTTGATCTGCTAGGAAGAATAGATGGAGAATTTAGATGGAAGCAATATTTGAAAAATGGGAAGATATTTTACAAACTGTAAAAGAAGAACATGAGATCACACAGATTTCTTTTGATACATGGTTAAAACCGTTAGAAATCTGCACTGTGGACGATCATAAATTATACATACTTGTACCAGAAGAAATGAATATCACTGGTCTTAAATATATTACAAGAAGATATGAACTTCCTTTAAAAGTCACTATTGCTGAAATGACAGGAATTGAGTATGAACTTGTCTTTGTACTCCCGGAAGAGGCTAAAAAGTTAAAAACATCTCCAAAGAAACAGCCTGTAACATCGGAACTTGCAGAGCGTTCAAACTTAAATCCAAGTTATACATTTGATACATTCGTCGTTGGTAGTAATAACCGTTTTGCACAGTCAGCTTCTCTTGCCGTAGCAGAATCTCCGGGAGAAGCCTATAACCCTCTCTATATATATGGAGGACCGGGACTCGGCAAAACTCACCTTATGCACTCCATCGGTAATTTCATATTAGAACAGAATCCGGATCTTCGGGTTTTATATGTTACTTCTGAAGAATTTACAAATGAAGTTATCGAATCCATCCGTACCGGTAACGCAACTGCCATGACTAAGCTGCGTGAAAAATATCGTACCGTTGATGTACTGATGATCGATGATATACAGTTTATAATAGGAAAGGAAAGCACTCAGGAGGAGTTTTTCCATACGTTCAATGTACTCCATGCAGCCGGAAAACAGATCATTTTAACATCTGATAAACCGCCAAAAGAAATGGAAACACTTGAAGAACGTATCCAGTCACGTTTTGAATGGGGACTGATGGCAGATATCGGTGTTCCTGATTATGAAACACGTATGGCGATTCTCCGCCGCAAAGTCGAAGCTGATGAGATGGACTTAAGCGATGATATCCTTAATTATATAGCTACGAATATCAAGTCCAACATCCGTGAACTTGAGGGAGCTTTAAATAAACTCTTAGCATACAGTAACCTCGTAAAAACTGAAATCACGATGGATATTGCTATGAAAGAACTCCAGAATATCATTACACCGGATAAGCCTAAGGAGATCACTCCACAGCTTATCATTGAAGTTGTTTCCGAACACTGCCAGATCTCCTTAGAGCAGATGATCTCTAAGAACCGAAGCAGTGCTGTTGCACGACCTAGACAGATTGCCATGTATCTGTGCAAGAATATGACGAATATTCCACTTGAGTCTATTGGTAAGTTACTAGGCGGCCGTGACCATACAACGATCATGCATGGTGTCAATAAGATCACTGAAGAATATGAAACAAATGAAAATACACGTACTCTGATCGAAACGATTAAGAAAAAGATCAATCCAAATTAGTTTTCCACATTTTGATGTGAATTTCACGTTTATATTGTGTTTAAACATACTGTAAAACTATTCATTGGTTGTGTACATTCATTTTTTCTGCTTTAACATCTTAGACTTGACCTTTTAAAATATACACAGCTTATCCAACGTAAATCCTCATGTTTTCTTTACTTTTAAACATTGGTTTACCAAATGTAATTGCTTTATTTTCAGTCATTCTAAGGGTTTTTAACTTATTAACACCCCCTAATACTACTACTTCGAAATCTTTTTAATTTTATATATATGCTTTTTTGAAAGGAGTTATACACAACATGAAACTGATATGTTCAAAGGCTAATCTGCTAAAAGGAGTTAATATTGTTTCTAAAGCGGTTCCTACCAGAACAACAATGAATATTCTAGAATGTATTCTTATTGACGCTTCTACTGATGAAATAAAATTTACTGCAAACGATATGGAACTTGGTATTGAAACTAAGATCGAAGGTGAGATCGTAGAACATGGCATCATTGCCTTAGATGCTAAGATCTTTTCTGAAATTGTAAGAAAGCTTCCTGATAATGAAGTTACGATTGAAACAGACAACTCTTTTCAGACACTGATCACTTGTGAAAAAGCAAAATTTAATATCATTGGAAAATCCGGAGAAGATTTTTCCTATCTCCCATATGTAGAACGTATGGATTCCATCATAATGTCACAGTTCACATTGAAAGAAGTGATCAGACAGACGATCTTTTCGATTGCAGATAATGATAATAACAAACTGATGACAGGTGAACTTTTTGAGATTTCTGAAAACCAGTTAAAAGTCGTATCTTTAGATGGTCACCGTATTTCTATC
This sequence comes from Roseburia zhanii, assembly GCF_014287635.1. GTDB lineage: Bacteria > Bacillota > Clostridia > Lachnospirales > Lachnospiraceae > Roseburia_B > Roseburia_B zhanii. The sequence continues at coordinate 68,273 of NZ_JACOPH010000015.1, forward strand.
CGTAACATCAACTTAAAAGACTACTACAAATATAAAAAAGTTGTTGTTCCGGGTAAAACATTAAACGAGATCAGTAAAATCTTACCGGGATCAGCAGACAAAGAAGTTGTTATCTATATTACTGATAATCATATTATTTTTGAATTTGACCAGACAACAGTTGTATCAAGACTGATCGAAGGTGAATATTTCAGAATCGAACAGATGCTTTCTTCTGATTATGAAACCAAAGTACGCATCAACAAAAAAGAACTTCTTGACTGTATTGACAGAGCAACTCTTTTGATTAAAGAAGGTGAGAAAAAACCGATCATTATGAACGTTGCCGATGGACATATGGAATTAAAGATCAATTCCTTTATTGGTTCTATGAATGAAGATATTGATATCGACAAAGAAGGAAAAGATATCCTGATCGGATTTAATCCGAAATTTTTCATTGATGCATTACGTGTCATTGATGAAGAAGAAGTAACTTTATACATGGTGAATCCGAAAGCTCCATGTTTTATCAAAGATGATGAAGAAAGTTATATCTATCTGATCCTTCCTGTAAACTTTAATGCTGCAGTGAATGGATAATAATTGTGTATAGATAAAAAAGAGGAATAAAAATGGAAATTGAGATTCGCGAAACAGATGAATTTATCCGTCTTGGACAGGCACTTAAAAAAGCCGGTATCGTAGGTTCCGGTGTAGATGCTAAAATGGTGATCCTTGACGGTGCAGTTTTAGTCAATGGAGAAGTAGAACAACGCAGAGGAAGAAAGCTTTACCCGGGAGATCGTGTATCTTTCGAAGGTGAAACCTATCAAGTGGTCAAATGATCGTAAAATCATTAGAACTAAATCATTTTCGAAATTATACAAATTTGGAGATTGATTTTGAAGCGGGTACGAATATTCTTTATGGTGATAATGCGCAGGGAAAAACGAATATTTTAGAAGCCATTTATCTGAGTGGAACAACAAAATCCCATAAAGGCAGCAAAGACAAAGAGATGATCCAATTCGGGGAAGACGAATCACATATCCGCATCTTTATAGAAAAACAGGAAAAACAGTTCCAGATCGATATGCATTTAAAGAAAAACCGCACAAAAGGAATCGCAATCGATCAGATACCGATCAAAAAAGCGAGTGAACTGTTTGGAATTTTAAATATCGTATTCTTTTCACCGGAAGATTTAAATATCATAAAAAATGGTCCGGCAGAGAGAAGACGTTTTATGGATTTAGAACTCTGTCAGTTAGATAAGATCTATCTGTCAGAGTTAGCAAAATATAACAAAATACTGAATCAGAGAAATAAACTTTTAAAAGATATTTATTTCAGACCGGATGTGAAGGATACACTTCCCATCTGGGATATGCAGTTATTAGAGTATGGACAAAAGATCATAAAAAGCCGCAGAAAATTTGTCAGTGAATTAAATGAGATCGTAACGCAGATACACAGTAAGATTTCCGGTGGCAGAGAAGAAATGATCCTTACCTATGAACCGAATGTAACAGAAGATCTATTGGAACAGGAACTTATAAGAGTACAGGAAAAAGATCTGAAATTAGGTCAGACGACAGTAGGACCGCATCGTGATGATATGTCTTTTACGATCCATGGTGTAGACATCCGTAAATTTGGTTCACAGGGACAGCAGCGTACATCAGCACTTTCTTTGAAATTATCAGAGATCGAACTTGTAAAAAAAGTGATCAAGGATACTCCGGTATTACTTTTAGATGATGTACTATCAGAATTAGACAGTAACCGGCAGAATTATCTGCTAAATAATATATGTGGCACCCAGACGATCATAACATGTACAGGTTTAGATGAATTTATAAGAAACCGATTTGAAATCAACCGTGTATTTGAAGTGATAAATGGTGAGGTTTTCCGCAAATAGGAGGAATTTATGAACACAGAATATGGAGCAGACCAAATACAGATTCTTGAAGGACTTGAAGCAGTCCGGAAACGTCCAGGAATGTATATAGGCAGCACCTCATCACGAGGACTGCATCATCTGGTATATGAGATTGTGGATAATTCGGTCGATGAGGCTTTGGCTGGATTTTGTAAAAATATCGAAGTGACGATCAATCAGGATAATTCTATTACTGTTATCGATGACGGTCGTGGAATTCCGGTAGGTATCAATCATAAATCAGGACTCACCGGTGTAGAAGTTGTATTTACGATCCTTCATGCCGGCGGCAAGTTCGGTGGTGGAGGGTACAAAGTATCCGGTGGTTTACATGGAGTAGGTGCTTCTGTTGTAAATGCTTTATCCATCTGGCTGGAAGTAGAGATCCGTAGTGAAGGAAAAATATATAAACAGCGCTACGAACGTGGTAAAACCATGTATCCGTTAAAAGAGATCGGAAACTGTGGTTTAGATGAAACAGGAACAAAAGTAACCTTTTTACCGGACGATACGATCTTTGAAGAAACTGTTTATGATTATGATATTTTAAAACAAAGATTAAGAGAAACCGCATTTTTAACAAAAAATCTAAGGATCGTACTGCGGGATGCTAGAGTAGAGCCGATAGTAGAAAAAGAATTTCACTATGCCGGCGGTATCAAAGAATTTGTAGATTACTTAAACAATAGCAAAGAACCTCTTTATCCGGAAGTTATTTATTGTGAAGGGCAAAGAGATGGTGTTTATGTAGAAGTTGCCATGCAGCATAATGATTCCTTTAATGATACTACGTTCAGTTTTGTAAATAATATCATCACACCGGAAGGCGGTACACATTTAGCTGGTTTCCGTAATGCACTTACAAAGACATTTAACCAATACGCAAGAACGAATAAGATCATAAAAGATACCGATGCCGGACTTACCGGTGACGATATCCGCGAAGGACTGACTGCAATCATCAGTATCAAGATCGAAGAACCACAGTTTGAAGGTCAGACAAAACAGAAATTAGGAAACAGTGAAGCAAGAGGTGCTGTAGATAGTATCGTAAGTGAACAGCTTACTTATTTCTTAGAGCAGAATCCAGTCATTGCAAAGATGATCTGTGAAAAATCCCTACTTGCACAGCGTGCCAGAGAAGCAGCCAGAAAAGCAAGGGATCTGACAAGAAGAAAGACCGCTTTAGAAGGTATGTCTTTACCGGGAAAATTAGCAGACTGTTCTGACAAAGATCCGAAAAACTGTGAAATCTATATCGTAGAGGGAGATTCCGCCGGTGGTTCTGCAAAGACAGCGAGAAGCCGTGCAACACAGGCAATCCTTCCGCTTCGTGGAAAGATTTTGAATGTAGAAAAAGCTAGACTTGATAAAATTTATGGAAATGCCGAGATAAAAGCGATGATCACAGCATTTGGTACAGGTATCCATGATGATTTTGACATCACAAAACTGCGTTACCACAAGATCATCATTATGACAGATGCCGATGTCGATGGTGCACATATCTCTACACTGCTGTTGACATTTATCTATCGTTTTATGCCTGAACTTATCAAACAGGGCTATGTTTATTTAGCACAGCCGCCTCTTTATAAGATCGAAAAGAATAAAAAAGTCTGGTATGCATACAGCGACGAAGAATTAAATAAGATTCTTGTAGAAATCGGTCGTGACAATAATAATAAGATCCAACGTTATAAAGGACTTGGAGAAATGGATGCAGAGCAGCTTTGGGAAACAACCATGGACCCTGAAAAACGAATTTTACGTCGTGTTGTCATGGATGAAGAATCTGCTTCTGAAATCGATGTTACCTTTACAACACTGATGGGAGATAAAGTAGAACCTAGACGTGAATTTATTGAAGCAAATGCAAAATACGTCCAGAATCTGGATGTATAGGAGGAGTCAGTATAAATGGATGATAATATTTTTGATCAGGTCCATGATGTAGACCTGAAAAAAACGATGGAAACATCCTACATCGATTATGCCATGAGTGTTATTGCATCTCGTGCACTTCCTGATGTAAGAGATGGTTTAAAACCTGTACAGAGAAGGGTTTTATATTCCATGATCGAATTGAATAATGGGCCGGATAAGCCACATCGTAAATGTGCACGTATCGTTGGTGATACAATGGGTAAATATCATCCGCATGGTGATAGTTCCATCTACGGTGCGTTAGTAAATATGGCACAGGACTGGTCTACCCGTTATCCACTTGTAGACGGACATGGTAACTTTGGTTCAGTAGACGGTGACGGTGCAGCTGCAATGCGTTATACAGAGGCAAGACTCAGTAAGATTTCCATGGAAATGCTTGCGGATATTAACAAAGATACTGTAGATTTCATGCCAAACTTTGATGAAACAGAAAAAGAACCAACCGTACTTCCATCAAGATATCCGAATCTTTTAGTAAATGGAACTTCCGGTATTGCAGTTGGTATGGCTACAAATATTCCACCGCATAACCTGCGTGAAGTGATCGCAGCAGTTGTAAAGATCATTGATAATCAGGTATTAGAAGACCGTGGAACAGAGATAGAGGAAATTTTAAAAATCGTAAAAGGTCCGGATTTTCCGACAGGTGGTATGATCCTTGGAACTTCCGGCATCGAACAGGCATACCGTACAGGACGTGGAAAGATCCGTGTCCGTGCGATCACAGATATTGAGACGATGCAGAATGGTAAGAACCGTATTGTTGTAACGGAATTACCGTTTATGGTAAACAAAGCCCGCCTGATCGAAAAAATCGCAGAGTTAGTACGTGATAAGAAAATCGATGGAATTACAGATCTGCGTGATGAGTCAAACCGTGAAGGTATGCGTATCTGTATCGAACTCCGTCGTGATGTGAATGCAAATGTCATTTTAAATCAGTTATTTAAACATACACAGCTTCAGGATACATTTGGTGTGATCATGTTAGCGCTGGTGAATAACCAGCCAAAAGTTTTAAATCTGCATCAGATGTTAGATCACTACTTAGAGCATCAGAAAGATGTTGTAACAAGAAGAACAAAATACGATCTGAACAAAGCAGAGGAACGTGCCCATATTTTAGAGGGATTGCTCATAGCTTTAGATAATATCGATGAAGTGATCTCTATTATCCGCGGCAGCCGTACTGCAAATGAAGCAAAAGAAAAATTAGAAGAACGTTTTGGACTGACCGATGTTCAGGCACAGGCAATCGTAGATATGCGTCTGCGTGCACTGACCGGTTTAGAGCGTGAAAAGATCGAAGCCGAATATGCTGAATTAATGGATAAAATTGCCGAGTTAAAAGCAATTTTAGCAGATGAGAAAAAACTGCTTGGTGTCATTCGTGAGGAGATCATGCTGATTTCTGATAAATATGGTGATGACAGAAGAACTTCTATCGGATTTGACGAATATGATATTTCCATGGAAGATCTGATCCCGAAAGAAAATACAGTGATCTGCATGACTAAATTAGGCTATGTAAAGCGTATGAGTGTCGATAATTTCCGCAGCCAGCATCGTGGCGGCAGGGGAATCAAAGGTATGGAAACAATCGATGATGATTATATCGAAGAACTTTTGATGACAACGACACATCATTATATGATGTTCTTTACAAATACCGGAAAAGTATACCGTCTAAAGGCATATGAGATACCGGAAGCATCGAGAACAGCAAGAGGAACAGCAATCATCAACCTCTTACAGCTTCAGCCGGGTGAAAAGATCACAGCAGTGATCCCGATTAGTGAATATGCAGAAGGTAATTATCTGTTTATGGCAACAAAGAAAGGTATCGTTAAAAAGACACCGATCTGTGATTATGCTAATGTCAGAAAGACAGGACTTACAGCAATCAATTTACGTGAAGATGATGAACTGATTGAAGTAAAGAAAACAGATAATACGAAGGATATCATTTTAGTTACGAAATATGGCCAGTGTATCCGTTTCCATGAAACAGATGTCAGAAGTACCGGACGTAATTCCATGGGTGTTATCGGTATGAACTTAGTGGATCGTGACGAAGTCGTTGGTATGCAGCTTGATACACAGGGAGATTATCTGTTGATCGCTTCTGAAAAAGGTCTTGGAAAACGTACAAAGATGGAAGAATTTTCTCCGCAGAACCGTGGCGGTAAGGGAGTGAAATGTTACAAGATCACAGAAAAGACCGGTAATATCATTGGAATCAAAGCAGTAAATGATGACCATGAGATTATGATGATCACAACAGAAGGTATCATTATCCGTATGAAAGTAGAAGATATTTCAATTTTAGGACGAGTTACTTCCGGTGTGAAACTGATCAATATGGATGAAGATGTTACAGTAGCAAGTATTGCAAAAGTAAGAGAAGATAAAAGTCTGATCGAGGAGATCGAACAGGCAGACGGTGAGCAACCAGAAGAAGGATCGGTTGAATAATAAATGTTTAAGGGGCTGTTATTACAGCCCTTTTTGCGATTAAAAAAATAATTTTTACGAGGGAGAATTGTTATGCCACAAACATTTTATGAGGTTGTCTGGATATTTTTGATATATGCATTTATCGGTTGGTGTACCGAAGTATCATATGCTACGTTAGATGCTGGAAAATTTGTAAACAGGGGATTTTTAAATGGACCATACTGTCCAATCTATGGTATCGGGGTTTTGATTGTTGTCGTGATCTTGACACCTTTAAAAAACAGTCTGTTGATATTGTTTATCGGTTCATTTGTATTAACTTCGGTTCTTGAATATATTACAGGATATGTGTTAGAAAAAGTATTTCACAACAAATGGTGGGATTATTCCGACAAACCTTTTAATATCAAAGGGTATGTATGTCTGAAATTTTCGATATTATGGGGACTTGCTTGCAGCTTTATCATGCTTGTGATCCATCCGATCGTTATGGGATTTATCCATATCATACCAAAAACAGTCGGAATCGTGCTTTTGATCATCTTATGTTCCGCATTTTTTGCAGACTGTGTTGTGACTGTAAGTACGATACTCAAATTTAATAAACGTCTTAAGATCATGGGTGAGATTGCCGGTAAGTTAAAAGTGATCTCAAATGAGATCGGTGAGAATATTTATGAAAATGTAGCAGAGGCGATCGAGAAGAAAGAACAGTTTGATGGTACATACAAAGAATTTAAGACCGGTTTTACTCAAAAGAAGGAAAAATTGGCAGAAAATGTGGAAAACCGTTATCAGAAATTCAATAACAGTGTACAATTGAACATAGAAAAGAAACGTGCAGAATATGAAGAATTGAGTAAGCGTTACAAAGAATTATCCGAGAAAAAGATCTATGGACATGACCGTCTGATCAAAGCATTCCCGGGAATGCATTCTATTGATAACGAAGATTCTTTATTGAAATTAAAAGAACACTTGATGCAGCTGGTAAAAAATAAAAAAAATCAGGAAGAATAGGAGAAGCCACATATGATACGGAATATAGACACAAAAATTATTACGGAAAATATCAAAGAAATGTGTATTGAAGCTAATCATTATCTTTCAAAGGATATGGAAAAAGCATTAAAGAAGGCTTCAGAAACAGAAGAATCTGAATTAGGAAAAAAAATATTAGGTCAGCTTATGGATAATCTTGATATTGCAGATAAAGAAATGATCCCGATCTGTCAGGATACCGGTATGGCAGTCATTTTTATGGAAATCGGACAGGATGTACATTTCGAGGGCGATGTATTAGAAGATGCGATCAATGAAGGTGTCCGGCTTGGCTATACAGAAGGATATCTTCGAAAATCAGTTGTAAAAGATCCGATCCTTCGTGAAAATACCAAAGATAATACGCCGGCGATCATTCACTATTCGATCGTAGCGGGAGATCAGGTCAAAATCACATTTGCTCCAAAAGGATTTGGAAGCGAAAATATGAGCCGTGTATTTATGTTAAAACCGGCAGATGGTATCGAAGGTGTAAAAAATGCAATTTTAACAGCCGTAGCAGATGCCGGTCCCAATGCCTGCCCACCGATGGTAGTCGGAGTAGGCGTAGGTGGTGATTTTGAAAAAGCAGCGATCATGGCAAAACAGGCGTTAACAAGAAATGTAGAAGAACATTCTGCTATTCCATATGTCTGTGATCTTGAAAAAGAAATGTTAGAAAAGATCAACAAACTTGGAATCGGACCGGGAGGACTTGGTGGAAGGACAACAGCTCTTGCAGTTAATATCAATACTTACCCGACGCATATTGCAGGACTTCCGGTAGCAATCAATATCTGTTGTCATGTAAACCGTCATGTTATCCGGAAAATATAAAAAATAGAAAGGTTATGTACACAATTTCAAGTACATATTGTGGAAAACTATGCAGAATATTTTAATTGTCGTGGATATGCAGAATGATTTTATAAATGGAACATTAGGAACGAAAGAAGCTGAGGCAATCGTTTCAAAGGTAGAGCAGAAAATCTCAGGGTTTTCCGGCAGGATCATTTATACCAGAGATACACATGAAGAAAACTACCTTGATACGCAGGAAGGAAAGAAACTTCCTGTAAAACACTGTATCCGTAACACAAAAGGCTGGGAACTTAGCCCGCAGCTTGACAGATTTGAAAAAGAGTGGATTATCGATAAGCCGACATTTGGTTCGAAAGAGCTTTGTGAACTTTTAGAAAAAGAAAACCAGAAAGAAGCGATCGATACGGTTACACTGATCGGACTATGTACAGATATCTGTGTGATTTCGAATGCATTATTGGTAAAAGCATATTTACCGGAGGTACGGATCATAGTAGATGCATCCTGCTGTGCCGGAGTAACGGTAGAAAGTCATAAAAGAGCATTAGAAAGTATGAAGATGTGCCAGATAGAAATAGAAAATGAGTAATAGGCAGTTATAACAGAAAGAGGAAGATATGGATAAATATATTACAACACCAATTACAGAAGATGTTACCGTAGATTTAAAAAGTGGAGATTATGTCTATATTACAGGAACAATCTATGTTGCAAGAGATGCAGCACACAAACGGATGATAGAAGCATTAGACAGAGGGGAAGAATTACCGATCAACATCAAAGATGCTACAATTTATTATATGGGACCATCTCCGGCAAGAGAGGGAAGGGCAATCGGTTCTGCAGGACCGACAACCGCAAGCCGTATGGATAAGTATGCACCGACATTGCTTGATCTTGGAGAAAAGGCAATGATCGGAAAAGGCAAACGAACAAAAGAAGTGATCGATGCGATCATTCGGAATAAAGCAGTATACTTTGCGGCAGTTGGTGGTGCAGGTGCACTTCTGTCAAAATGTATAGAAAAATCAGAAATCGTCTGTTATGAAGATCTGGGAGCAGAAGCCATCCGTAAGTTAGAGGTAAAAGATTTTCCGGCAATCGTAGTGATCGATCGTGAAGGAAATAACCTCTATGAAACAGCAATTAAAGAATTTTGTACCATGTAAATAAGAGATATCATGCCTCATTTTAGAGATATACTGTCAATACTTTGAAAATATGCTAAAAAAATCAAAAAAGTTATTGACAAAAGTGATTTCATTTAGTATTATTAACAATGCGTCACGGCGCAGGACAATTTCATATGTTTAGTCGATATTAACTTTGGAGAAGTACTCAAGTGGCCGAAGAGGTGCCCCTGCTAAGGGTATAGGTCGGGTGACCGGCGCGAGGGTTCAAATCCCTCCTTCTCCGCTTTATATCAGCTAAAATATGAAATTGTAATTTTTTGAAAAAAGTTGTTGACAAAACGTTTTAAGCATGATAATATAAACGAGTTGTCGCAAGAGATAACAACAAACGAACATTGATAACTAAACAGTGAAATAACCTTGAAAGATTTTGAGAATCATTAAGAAAAACAGGGTGACAGACTGAACTGTGACAGACTTGTCTGGAACAGGTCGGGATG
>NZ_JACOPH010000016.1 GCF_014287635.1 Roseburia zhanii
GGTTGTCATCCCGACCTGTTCCAGACAAGTCTGTCACAGTTCAGTCTGTCACCCTGTTTTTCTTAATGATTCTCAAAATCTTTCAAGGTTATTTCACTGTTTAGTTATCAATGTTCGTTCAAATGACTTCGTCAGTTTATCATGTTTCTTTTTATCTGTCAATACCTTTTTTTGTTTTTCTTTCAAAAACTTTTTATATGATATATCAAGAATTTTCTGACTACTGTCTTATTTTTCTTACTGTCTCAAACACTTTATTTTCGACAGCTCAGTTATAATACACCCATTTATATTCATATGTCAAGCACTTTTTTTATTTTTTTTGTTTTTTTACATTTTCTGCTATTTTTCATGGAATCTCCTGCGGATCAGCTTTACGATCAGGTGATACACTGCCCTGATACAGGAAAATATAAAGAACAATACGATAAATCCGACAACGCCAAAAACAATATCTGCAAAGTCCATATTTCCGGTATTTGTGACTTTCTGTCCAATCTCGATTGCAAATGTGATCACGATGATCAGTGTAAATACATAGATCCATGCGATCACCATGATATGATCATGTTTTGCTAAGGATTTAAAAAACGGATAGACTACAAAAATCATCAACATTCCTAAAACCCCGATCACAATAAAGTGCAGCTCTTTATCAGAAAAGTTATATTCATATGCATCATTCAGCCCCATCAGCCGGTTATGTATTTTTGAGATCATATAAACGATCGTATAAAGAAATTCTTTCATATGCTTTTTCCTCCCAATACTATTTATCTACTCCCTGAATTCTCTATTTTAAAGATTTCGGAAAGACATTCTGTTTTTCTTTCTTCATTTTAATATAAGAAAGAAATACTGTCAAAGAACGTTTGACTTATTCTTTTTTTGAAACTATACTTAGTATTGGTACATTAGTACCTTACCTATTTCCCATATTACGAACGAAAAGGAGTAATTACCTATGACAAACAATTATCTTGAGCCTTATTTTTCTCCTGTATTGATCACTGATTATATCCGTGAAAATCCAAATGGTATGAAACGTTTCCAGATTTATGATCTGTACCGCTTTTTGACTTCAGCAGACAGCAGTTCCCATGACATCGTACCATTTTTATATCAGCTTACAGATGCTCCGCTTTCAGAAGATTCTTTTGAAATGATAAGCGGCTACTTAGCAGAAGATTTTTATTTTTCTCCTGCATTCCGCTCAGACAGCTATGACTCTGTTCTTCTATATTATGCAATCTGGCTGTCAGAGGACTCTGCAATGCAAAAAGACCGTTTTCTGCATCAGATCTTTTCGAAATATTCCCCTGCGATTTTGGAGATCGATTTTTCTGATTCTTCAAATAATCTGCCATTTGAGATTACAGATGCCTGCACATTCTTTGGAGGTCTTTTTTACATTGCATGTCATGCACCGGCACAGTTGCCGAAATTTCTTCCGGAATTTGCTAAACATTATCAGGAAGAATGGCATTTTACCTGTGAAGATTTCATTCTTTATAATTTTATGGATGAATATTTCGAAATCAGCAATTGCAGGAGCAACCTGAAATTTCAGGAGTTGATCTCAACGCTATCGCTTGCTACTCTGCAGGCACAGGATATGACATTAAACGAATGTACAGCTGCTGATGGTTTACAGCAGTTAAAACATCCATTTTCCCAGCTTGCAGGTCTATACCGTTATGGTGCTCTTACTTTTGAGCAGACAGGGAATCCTTCGGCTGCATGTGATAAAATGAAACACCTGTTAGATTATGCAGTTACCTACGAACTGCGCCGCAACCTGTTTGATTTTCATTTAGATGAAGACCGAATCATCACACTAGATAACTGGAAAGAAAAATTAAAATGGTATCACGTTCAGTATGACAGTGCCTACGCTCATGCTATTTCCCTGTTTTACAGTGCATCTGTATCACAGCAGTTATTAAAGAAACAGTTTATGGAAAAATTAAACGAACTGCAAATGCTATAAAAAGCGATCATTTTATTCTGTAAAAAACTTCCTTAAACATTCAGGAATGTCCCTGTTGTCTAAGGAAGTTTTTTCTTTATAGCTGTCAGTCTTCTTTGGAAACTGTTTTTTTCTTATTCTTTTTGCTGCTTTGAAAGCCATTGATATTATATTTTTTCTCATACATTTCAAAGCACTGCATATAGTCCTCATTTTTCAATTCACGAACACTCTTTAAATATTCGTGTGTATCAAAATCCGAAGCCTCTAATTCTATCATCGCAACTGCTACATTAGAACAATGTGCTGCAATACGCTCTAAATTATTCAAAAGATCATTAAAGACAAATCCCTGCTTCATATCGCATTTGCCCATCCGAAGTCTGGCAATATGCCGCAGCTTTAATTCGTCGCATAAGATACCGATCAGTTCACGAAGCGGCTCTACTTTCGCTGCTACTTCCAAATCGTCTTCCCAGAATGCATTGACTGCCAGATCTACAACTTCTCTTGTTGCATCTTCGAGCACATTCATTTCATAACCGGCTTCTTCGGAAAATTCAATCTTCTTATCTGATAATTCATATGCTGCTTCAGCAATATTTACTGCATGATCTCCTAAACGTTCAAAATCACTGATCGTATGTAAAAATTTAGAAACCTGCTTTGTCTGTGATGCATCCATTTCTTTTCCGGTAAGCTGCATCAGATAAGTGCCCAGCTTATCTTCATATTTATCGATCAGATTCTCTTTTTCCTGTACTTTCTGAAATTTATCCTGTGAAAATCCTTCTAACAGACTTAATGCACGGAAAATATTTTTTCTTGCTTTTTTCGCCATACCATTCATGGCTAAATGGCTCTGACTGATCGCAATTGCCGGATATGCCAAAAAACGTTCCTCTAACAGATCAAAATCTGCCTGTTCTTCTTCATCTTCCGGTGAATCTTTGATCAGTGTAAATACTAATTTTTCAATATACTTGATAAATGGCACCAGTATCAGGATCGTCGCTGTACGGAATACGGTATTCATCATTGCGATCTGCATCGGTCCTAAAATCGTATCCATAAAATCAAAATGAACGATCGCATTGACAGAATAAAATACGATTGACCAGAATACCATACCAAACAGGTCATTGATCAGATAGATCAATGCGGTACGTTTTCCGTTCTTATTCGTTCCAATCGATGATAACAATACCGGACAGGCTGCCCCTACACCAATTCCCATCGTGATTGGAAGTGCTGTTGCAAAGCTGATAGCTCCGGTAACTGATAACGCCTGCAAAATACCGACTGACGCAGATGCACTCTGCAAAACTGCCGTAAATAAAATACCTACGATAATACCTGCGATCGGATTTGAAAACATTGTGAGTACATGAACAAATTCTTCGCTTTCCTTTAATGGTGAAACTGCGCCACTCATCGTCTGCATTCCTACCATCAAAATGGAAAATCCAAGCATGATGTCTCCCACATTTTTATAGACAGCTTTTTTCAAAAACATCTTAAAGATGATACCAATGATCGCCACGATTGCTGAAATCGTTGCCGTTGATAAAAGCTGTGCGATCCCGCTTGAACCATCAATATAGGATAGACATAATATCCAGCCTGTAATACTTGTTCCGATATTTGCCCCCATGATAATCCCGATCGCCTGTGCGACTTTCATCATACCGGAATTTACAAAACCGACAACCATAACGGTTGTTGCTGAAGATGACTGGATGATGGCAGTTACAACTGCTCCTAACAGTATCCCCTTGACCGGTGTATTTGTCAGCTGGTACAATATCAATTCCAGCTTATTTCCTGCAACCCTCTTTAACCCATCTCCCATTAAAGACATACCGAATAGAAACAGTGCTACACCGCTCAATAACGATAGAATCATTGTAATGCCCATTGTGCAATCCTCTTCTTTTTTATGTTTTTTCGTAACTATTCCATAGCTTCCCAGTTACACTTTTCAAATGCTTTACCTGCTTTTTACAGTTTGTTTACATTCACATTCAAAAACTATTATACATTACAAATATGGGAAATTACAATATAATTTTCATATTTGTTAACAATTCCCTTGCCCATATGTTATCGTTTACCAGCAAAGCTACTGTCTGAGTCCTAATGCTCAACTGTTATCTGAAATGCCTTATACATTGAAAAAAGACGACACAAATAACTGGGTACTGAAAAATTACAAGGATTGATTTGTGAAGATCACGGCTATCCTAAGAACTTATCTTTACTATACATTTTGTTATTATTATTAACTTTTTATGCTATTTTAGAACATTTTCTTTCAATTTTACATTTTTTCAATTATCTATTGCATAGTTTATCTAACAGTGCTATTCTACAAAGGATTTACATCTTGAAATTTGCTCAAAGCAATGTTATTTATAATAACAATCAGGAAAAAAGGAACTTAAAATGAAAAAACTATCCACAACAATTCTTGCTGAAATTGTTGAAACCAAAAGAAAGGCTGCCAAGCTGACACAAGTACAGCTTGCCGAGAAAACCGGCATTAACAGAGCACAGCTTTCAAGACTGGAGCAGGAAGATTACTATCCTTCCATCCCCCAGCTGGAAGCTCTCGGAGAAGCACTGGGCTTCGATCTGGACGATGTATTTATCAATGCAGCCAGCAAGAAGATTGAATCACCATCACCACTCAATATCGCAGTAGCCGGAACAGGATATGTAGGGCTTTCCATCGCCACACTGCTTGCACAGCACAATCATGTCACAGCCGTTGATGTGATCCCGGAAAAGATAGAAATGCTCAACAACCGCAAATCCCCAATTCAGGACGATTATATTGAAAAATATCTGGCTGAAAAAGATCTGGATCTGACTGCCACACTGGATGGTGCAGCTGCTTATAAGGATGCTGATTTCGTTGTCATTGCCACACCGACCAACTATGACAGCAAGATGAACTACTTTGATACTTCACTTGTTGAGGATGTGATCAAGCTTGTACTTTCCGTCAATCAGGATGCCATCATGGTCATCAAATCAACCATTCCTGTTGGCTTCACAAAATCTGTTCGGGAAAAATACAATACAAAAAATATTATTTTCAGTCCGGAATTTCTGCGTGAATCCAAAGCACTATATGATAACCTCTATCCAAGCCGCATTATCGTATCCACTGATAAGGAAGATGAACGACTTATAGAAAAATCACACCAGTTTGCTGCTCTTCTGCAGGAAGGGGCACTCAAAGAAAATATTGATACGTTATTTATGGGATTTACTGAAGCGGAAGCTGTTAAGCTTTTTGCCAATACTTATCTGGCACTCCGCGTCTCCTACTTCAATGAACTGGATACTTATGCAGAAATGAAAGGGCTGAATACCAAGGATATCATTGATGGTGTCTGCCTTGATCCACGTATCGGAACGCATTATAACAACCCGAGCTTTGGATACGGCGGTTACTGCCTGCCTAAGGATAGCAAACAGCTCCTTGCCAACTATAATGATGTACCGCAAAATATGATGAGTGCGATTGTGGAAAGTAATAAAACGAGAAAAGATTTCATTGCTGATCGTGTTCTTGAGATTACCGGTGGATATGAAGCAAACAGCCAGTGGGATGCTTCTAAAGAAAAAGAAGTTATTGTCGGTGTATATCGTCTTACCATGAAGAGTAATTCCGATAACTTCCGCCAGTCCTCTATTCAGGGAGTTATGAAACGTATTAAAGCCAAAGGTGCTAAGGTCATTATCTTTGAACCAACACTGAAAAACGGAGAAACCTTCTTTGGAAGTGAAGTTGTTAATGATCTGGATAAATTCAAAAAAATGTCACATTCTATCATCGCTAATAGATATGATTCCTGTCTGGATGATGTGAAAGACAAGGTATATACAAGAGATATTTTCAAAAGAGACTAAATTCCAAAAGGGAAGTCACATAATGGCTTCCCTTTCTTATATTGTTATATCCATACTACATATAAAATTCCTTATACCACTCAGCAAACTTCCGAAGTCCATCCCTGAGACTTGTATTCGGTTTAAAGCCAAAGTCTTCTTCTAAGGCCTTCGTATCCGCATAAGTGACCGGAACATCGCCGGGCTGCATTGGAACGAGCTTCTTATGCGCTTCAAAATCATAATCTGCCGGAAGCACGCCTGCGCAGATCAGTTCCTGTTGCAGAATATCTACAAAATCAAGCAGGTTTTCCGGTTGGTTATTACCGATGTTGTAAACAGCATATGGTGGAACCGGTAAACCGTCTTCTCCCATCTTTTTCTCCGGAGCAGCCCGCATAACACGCTTTACACCTTCTACAATATCATCTACATATGTAAAATCACGCTTACAGTTACCATAATTAAAAATCTGGATTGTTTCATTGTTACGAAGCTTATTGGTAAAACCAAAGTATGCCATATCCGGTCTTCCCGCTGGTCCGTATACCGTAAAGAAACGCAAACCGGTCGATGGAATATTATAGAGCTTACTGTACGCATGTGCCATCAACTCATTTGACTTCTTTGTAGCAGCATATAATGATACAGGATTATCCACCTTATCCTCCGTCGAATATGGCACTTTCTTATTTGTTCCATATACAGACGAGGATGAGGCATAAACCAAATGTTCTACACCAGCCTGTCCATCATCGTAGGAATGACGACAAGACTCTAAGATATTGTAAAAACCAATCAAATTACTTTCGATATACACATCAGGATTGGTAATCGAATATCTGACACCGGCTTGTGCTGCAAGATTGACAACTACAGAAGGCTTATGTTCTGTAAAAATCTGATTAATCAAGTTCTTATCTGCAATACTGCCCTTTACAAATCTCCACGAAAGATCCTCTCTTTCTGCAGCCATTGTCTCAATCTGACTAAGACGATATTCCTTAATAGAAACATCATAGTAGTCATTCATATTGTCAATACCAATGATCTGCATTGGTTTTCCCATACGGATAAGTTCCATAACCAAGTTAGAACCGATAAAACCTGCAGCCCCGGTTACTAATATTGTTTTGTTTTCTAACGATATGTTTTGTTGCTTCATTATTGATTATCTCCCTAAAAATAAATTACTTAAAATGCATGGCATCCCATTTTATAACTGAGTATTCCACCGCAACGTAATATTCAATAACTTACTGGCATTATTGTTTATTGTCTTTATTAAGCTAATTCTCCAAATCTTCTATCAGCTGTTTAGTTCTAGCATTCGCCCTTTCTTCATTCAAGTGCAAAATTGTATTATAAAAATAATTATACAAAAAAATTTACTCTCTATAATTTGATATAACTTCGCAATCTAATTGTCATGCCGAAAATCAGAACAAATATTCTCTTTCTTTGATTACAATTATCTCTATCAAATTTACGTGTTAATCAACTTTTAATTAACGGCAAATGTTTTTTAATATATTTATTATATATATGACAAAACAAACAATCCGCTATCATAGAAATTACAAATGACACTAGCGAAATTAAATAACCTCTTCCGGAATACAAAACTTTCTCATCAAACAGATGCCAGATTATTGTATTTAAAATACCTACCATAATCGCCTGTATACCATATATACTCATACTGTTTTTTCCAATAAATTCGAGAATTTTATAAGTTTTATTACCTTGAGACAAAAACATACTAAAGCAAATAATAGCAGCAGAAAATAGAATCGCAGTTGCTACATCCGTAAATACATTACCAAAACTATGCGAATCAAATGCAAAATTTATGTCAAAAGAAAAAAACATAACAAATCCTAATCCAAGAAACACAAGTGTCGAGTTAAAAAGAGTTAATCTGCTTAATTTCTTTTTTAATATTTTGCTAATCCAATAGCCAAAACATATATAAAAAACAGCTAAAGGAACCACTTCAAAATGCCAAACGAGATATACATCATTATAATAGTTACAAAACAAATAAGAACTCACTAAGCAAATAAATGCAAAAACAATCTGAAAATTTCTTTTTTGTTTAACAAGAATAAAGTGTGCAATCATTAACGCTAAAAATAGCGTGAACAAAAACCACAAACTACCAGTGTAATCAGAATAACCGATTTGAAGTACAATTCCAAAAAAACGCCTAATTAATGAGATTCTGCTATATGTATGTTCAAAACAGTTTTTTACAATTTGCCATATATACATCACTAATTCAAAAAAATATGCAGGGATTATGATCGAGTTTATTCTCTTTTTTAAAAATATACTTGTATTATTCTCTTGACTTAAAGAAAATGTTATTCCTGATAAAATGAAAAATAATGGCATATGGAATGAATAAATGAATTGTCTGGCAATTCTAGGGTAAGTCGTCATATGCCCTAGTACAACTAAACAAATCGCAATTCCCCTAGCATAATCAAATTCTTTTTTTCGTTCTATATTCTGTTTGTCGATCATCTGATTTTCCATATTCTTATTCAACAACTTTCTTCAAAAAATTTTCATTGTACCTATCACCATGTATTTATGCATTGACGAGAAATTTACCACAGTGAGGCTAACCTATATAGCTTCTTTTCTGCAGGTTTCAAAAATTTCTAATCCATATATATGCATATCCATTCAATCACTATTAAGTCTCCAAAACCGTTTCATCCATTCTTTAAAGGAATAATACTTCCTAGCCTCTACACATTCTTCCGTATCAACATATGGCTGCTGTAAGAAATAACCAATCAACTCTATATCTGTTTCATCGTGACAAACCAATATATTATTGCCATTGTAGAAAGCCAAATTTTTAACTTCTGAATTAAATGTTATTAGTTTTTTTTGAAAATATAATGCCTCTAAAACTCGCAATGTCAATCCATGTTGTCCTTTTAATGGGACATCTAAAATAGCTTTAGAATGAATGACATTTTTAATATTATCTTCATATGAAATTGGTTTGCGATAAAATCTTTCCCCAGTACTAACTTTAGAACTGGCATCTGCAACCACATGAAAATTAGCCATCAAGTTTATACTTTTGCAATATTGTTCGATTTTCTTTATGAGTTCTGCTCTGTTTTTATCACTCCCAACAAAATACAAATCCCATTTTATTAGATTGTCATAGTCAGCTTCTTTTGCCATGTAGTACTGTGTATTAAAATGCATATTATATTGCTTACAGTCATCAGCATCAAAACTCCACTGCTCACAGTGCATTGCCAACTCAGCTTGCGGATTTATTTCATTCTCATATATTTTATTCCAATGCCACATAATCACGCGGCATCCTTCTTTTTTGTGTTTTAAAATATACTCAAAAACCCAACTGCGGCCTTTTAAACCTTCGCATATTATCAAATCATAATCCAAAATATTTTTTGCCCAATCTCCTAAAAAGTATACTAAAAAAGGTAATCTCAGCTTTACATTTATTCTAGCCAAGATCTTACAAACAGCGTTATCAAATCTATAGACTGGTGATGCAAATATATACTCGTCGTATTGTCCACTAGCAATCATATCCTTTTTTCCTTTTGTTAAAAAAACGCTCTTTTTCATTCAAACACCACCTCGTACATATTTGCTTTTTTTATTCTGAAATCACTCTTCATTTAAAATATTTGTTTTCAAAATAATGTTGGAACGGCACAGACAAAATATTCAACAATACATTTTCTTTATGTTTTGTCTGTTGCCCATGTCTCTGAAAAGCTTTATATTTCCCATAATATCCTATGCGCTTAATTAATCCATGCATCGTTTCATAATATAAATAGGCATAATCTGCATTGGCGTTTGGATTTTTATTTGGAGCTGCCACATGGCTTGCACTTCCAATCGAATATCCATCCATTTGATATTTCCCAGTTTCTAAGACCACAGGTATCACTCTCACCCAATATTGCTTATCTATGCTTCTCCAACACCAGTTCTCCGGAAAAAACCTCTCTTCTTTATATTCCGGAAATTTAAATTTTTTCAGTACATTTGTCCGATAAATCTGCGTTGTATCAAAAACACCTGTTACATCAAACATATCATTTAATTTCACATTAGCTGCATTTTCAGGGAACTTAATTTGCATATTGTCAAAACTACCGTCTTCGGCTTGCAAATGTCTGTAACCTACCATTCCGGCAACTTTTTCATCTGCTTGTATATCTGAAATTGTATCAAAAACAGTCTGAATAGCATCTTGTGTCAGTACATCATCAGAATCACAGATCAAGAAAAAATCTCCTGTTGCCAAATCCACAGCATAGTTATGTGCAGTATGCTTGCCACCATTTGATTTGTATTGATAGTTTATATTGATTTCATGCTGTTTTATTAACTTTTCAACAATCTCACCGGTGTTATCTGTAGAACCATCATCTATAATAAGCCATTCAAACTCGTGTTTATAGTTGTCATCAAGATTCTGATTTATCAAGCTATTATATAGGTTTTTCAGCTCCCTCCCCCGATTATAGGATGGCGTAAAAACTGTTAATTTCATTCCCAAAACCACCTTCCATTAACTACGTAGTACGTTAGAATTTCTGTCGAGTATCCACCATAGATATTCATATCAAAGTACAACCACAATAGGGTCAACATCAATGTTGAAAGAAAAATGTATCTCCTTTTATTTCTATCCGGGGTATATTCATACATCATCGCCATATATATAAAGTTTACAATTGTCATGTACTTTAGGAATCTGGACTGGTGTAGAGTGAGAATAGCAAGAGGAATATATACTGAGCAAAGTAATAATATTAGCTGCATTCGCTCCAGCCATTTATTAATCGTTACGGATTTCTCTGTGTTTATCAGAAGTCCATCAATAATTCGGATGGATTTAGACGAGATACTAATATCACCCTTTACCCATCTTCCTACATACCACGCATTTATGACTGTAGCCCCCCAAATCAGCAGTACTGACAACCATGCGTATCGACCTAATGCAACTGCATAGTGGATGTATTTCTCACTTCCAATCAAGTTCCCAATAAATGTTGCCATTATGGAAACTAACTCATTATCCCTTATTGATGCAATCAATCCTAACACTCCAAATATAAGAGCAGCGGTCAACAATTTTCTGTATTTTTTTAAGTTTTCCCATTTCCATGTCACAACTATTAATGGCAAATACAGATATATCATCGAGTGGAACTGAGCTCCTAAGATTGTAAATAAAACAAACCTCCAGCCTCCATGCTTAGTCTCCGGTTTTATAAGTCCATCTATTCCCAACAATAAAACCGAAAATCCAATCGAATTACGAAGTATAAGTGCCTGATTAAATATCAAATGCAACATGAAGAATAAAAATACAAACCCCACTCCTCTTTGTGTAAACTTTCCTACAGCAATCAAAATAAGTATGAGCGAAATCAAAAGCAAAACAGACTTAGCTTCCATATAAGACATTCCTAATAATTTGCATATGTACATGCTATTATAGTAAGCCCAATCATTTGCTAATTTGATTGGATAAAACTCTACCAATGAGTTGAAATTTACCTCATAATTATTGAGATCGTTCCACATTATATGCGACGGCACGCACGATGACAATACCATAAATGCACATACCAACGTAATGATTTGCAATGCTTTTTTCTGTTTTGTAAAAAGACTAAGAAAAGCTACAGCCATTCCAGTCAGATAAAATAGCCAAAAATTATATTCCATATTTCTCTTGTATGCTCATCCTCTATGAGTACGCTCATACTCCTCCGTCTTCAATATTATCCCTTCCACACAGTCTTTATGCGTCCTTTCAGCCACTCCCGATTATTATAATCCGTATTGATCACGATAAACACGAGAGCTGTCACGCCGCAAGCAACTATATCTATGATAAATCCTATAATTCCTTCGAATGTAACTAAACTCATGAATTTACCGGTAATCAAGGTTACAACAATAGCAAGCATCAGTGACTTAAAATACCGTTTGAAGTAGTCTCTTAATCCATTTGAAAAAGAGTATTTGTAAAGCACATATGGATCAAACCACAGCGTCGTCAGTACATGTGAAAATGTCGTGCCCAAGAAGACTCCGACCATTCCCCATAGCTTTGCACCCACAATAGACACAACGAAATTGATAATTACCTCTACCGCAGGCTTGAATCGGAAGTGCTTAAAGACTCCATCTGCATTAATATAAGCCTCAACCGGCTGATGTATACCTGATAAGTAACAGTTGAATACAACTACAAAGACAATTTTCTCTGATAACAGATAGTCTGTACCAAGCCACAACTTAATAAACGGATTGAACAATCCAAAAAGGAATATCATAATAGTTCCAAATAAACAAGAGTACAGATATTGCAGTCTGGCAAACACTTCTCGTTTCTTTTCTTTTCCTTCAGATACACATAAGTTCCCTATGCTTGCTGCCATCGACGACTCAATTAAAAATGCAGTTGTCAGAATAATCTGCGTAATCATACTATAGTTAGAATAGATTCCAACTAATACCGTACTGATCATAGCCGAAATCAAGAGATTATCTGTTGCATTAATTAGGGTCTGACTAATGCGAATATTCATCATGCTGAATGCATTAGAAAAAATCTTTCGTTTGCTTGCACCATCCAGCTTTTCAACCTTATTCTTGACAAAGGGAAATAACTGTTTTGCTTTACAGTCTAACAGATATCCGCCATATATCGTCACAAAAATCTGCACAAGCATATAGATGACATAGCTCTTGGTGACAATCAACACAATTATCTCTAGAATCGTTTTAAGCACTGACATCAGCAGCGTGTTTCTTGAATTAATACGGTTCAGCTGATATGCATTAAGCAAAGATCTGCTATGGGCAAAGAAGTATGTGGCTACAGAGTCTCCCAAATGAAGTACATACAGAAATTGTATATTCCCTACATTTGGTACATCTGTAATCAGATATCCCAGAAATGGCATTAACAAGCTTCCAAGCACCGCTATAAATATGCCAATACCCGCATACACATCTCTATAAAATTGATAGAGCTGTGTTACTCTTGTCTCATTGTTCTCCGATATAGGCCTATACATATCATAGACTATGACAGTTCCAAGACCCAACTCGGCCAACGACAACACTGTCAATATATTGTTGAAGACACCGCCGACTCCAAGGTACTCTTTTCCAAGTGTGTAAATAAAAATAGTACGAACAACAAACTTGATTACTATATTCACTATCTGTACAACCACGGCCGCTATAATATTTCGTTTTGTATGCTCTGTTCTGCTTATCATCTGGCTGCACACACCCGTCCTATAAGATTCTCTAATTGTTTAATCTTGTCCTCTATATACATATTCTCACGTACATAAGTACCTGCTATCTTACCCATGTCTTCTACAAACTGAGGATGATTGATAAAATACCTCATCCAATAGGCTACATCTTCACCTTCATTGACAATGACTCCACCGGGAAGCTTAGCGACTACCCCTACGTTGGTAGAAATAAAAGGCTTATTACAAGCCATTGCTTCTATCAATGTAATTGGTAAATACTCATTATTGCTTGTCATCAGACAAGCGTAACACTCTCTGATGAGCGATACTGTCTTATTTCTTGGCAATTCTGTAATAAATTTCACTTTCTTTTCAGTGCTGTATTCCATGTCCAACTGATTCTTTCGCTCAATGAGTCCTTGCAAATATTCATTGTCCTTCGATCCGACAAATACAAGCTCGGTATCCTTTTCGTTTAACTGGTAGAAGTTCTCTAATGCAAGCATCTGATCCTTTCTTGCACAGAAATTTGCTACATAAAGGAAAAATCTGTCTCCGATTCCCAAGTCTTTTACAACTGTCTTGTCTGTGTCTGTTGCAGGCTCAAACGGCTCATGATCACAGCTATTTAGTATCACTTCATTATTTTTAAAGCCATGCTCCTTGAAATATTTGTGGCTACTGTCATTTTCAAACAGATGAACACATGCATCATACTTCATAATCTGCTTCCAGTGAAGGCGATGATATACCTCCCAATATGGAGTAAGAACTAACTGCTTTGCCACGCGTATAAAAGAATGAGCCTGTTTCAAATGCAGATGGCCATCATACATACCATGTTGATACATTATTTTTTTACAATTCAATTTATCTACCAATGGATATGTCCATTCTGCAAATGCCGTATTTGCACATACAGTTATTAAAACATCAATTTGGTCTGAGTTAGAGAGCAAAAACTCTTGGAAATTCCTTTTCTCCCCATAATAAGTTTTAATTATTGACTTTACAATAAATCTAACGATCTTAACTCCTTTATATTCTTCTTCTCTGACGAGATTTTCCCTCATATGAGTAACAACAGTAACTTCATGTCCTAGCTTGACCAATCCCTCAGCCATATACTGTGTTACCATTTGAACTCCATCTTTATTAGGATAATATGTAAATGTAGTAAAAACTATTTTCATAATCATTTATCTCCACAAAACATAATAATATATTTTTTGTTTAATAAAAATATATTTCTGATAAAGGCTCCTTCTCCAAAAAGCATTGATTCGTACCAACAGAGACAATCCCCTATCGCATTTTACTGACCTTTTAGACAAATATAATCTTATATCATCATTTAAATTTCTACACTCATTATATTCAAAAACTATTTCATCGGACAACTTCTTCAAATTATATTTGGTTCCCGTAAAATGATAATATATTTTTTCCTTGTAGATAACATCTCTTCCATCATCATATACATGATATATTTTACCATTTTTAAACACCACCGCCTGATGTTCATAATTGTCTGTTTCAGCAAAAGAATATGGTAGGGTTCTCTTTTTATCTAAGCAATATTTATGTCCACAATCATACCATTTTATTTCATATTTCCTACATAATATATTATATCCATATTGTTCATCAAAACCATAGTTATACTTTGATGTAAAGACCTTTTTATATGAAAATGGAGTTCCTTTCTTTTTATAAAGATTATTAATTTCATAATTATTTCTATATAAAATTAAATGTCCATAAGTACCTATCCTATCATATTTGTCAAATATTTCATTTGTATAAAAACTGCTAATATTTCCAAATACCATATCTACATCACAATGTCCCCAAAACTCATATTCTCTTACATATTCTTCAAAAGCAATTCCATATAATGGTTTAAAATCACATAATTTATATGGTTTTTCTAATGAAATATTGAAATCGAAACACTTTTGGAATCTTTTTTTTAAATCATCTAGAGATTGACTTAATACAGTAATATTTTCAGGGATATCGTCATATAATTTATCATCCGTAACTAACATAAAGTCATAATCTTTATTGTACGCACATGACTTTATCCACATATTTATAGATTCTGGTAATTTGCCTATGTAACATGCAATAATTAATGCTCTTTTCATTCCTCAACCTCATTTACTTTTTTCTGATTTTTTGAAGAATATACTCTGTGTTTTCCTCAAAAACAGACTTTCCCAAGCATTTTGAATCAGCCAAATACTTCCACATATTAAATTACTTTCAATCAATACCACTTGATTTTTGTCATTCATAGCAAAGTCCCAATTTACGATACCTATAGATGGTAGACACTTATGCAACTCTCTCGCAGCTTCAAAAAATCGTTCAAAATATGGCAATTGATAATCTTTAAATATAATTCTTGAATCAGGATGTATAAAAACCGGTTCACAATACTGCTTAATTCCCCTCTCTAACAATCCTCCTAACATATATACTCACATATTACTGCATTTTTTGAGGTAAAACAAACTTTTCTCCTAATATAAAATCAAATTCGTCTGGTTCAAAATCATAATATCCACTTTCCGGGAAAAACGTTAACTCACCAAAATATATTTTACCATCATGGTTATATAAATCCACTCGGACATATGGGAAATCTTTTGATAAATCTGTTGCGATTTTTATCATTTCTTCAAAGTTATTAGGTTTCTTTAATTTTGTACGAATAGGTTCAATTTTTTCTCTCATATAAGGCATTATATTAAAATCAAGATCCATAATATTTTGTCTAACACCTGTATTAGTAAATCTTTCATTCATTACATACAGACAATATGGTTCGCCATTGAAGCAGAAAAATTTGTAATCAACCAATGTTTCTTCTCCTCTGCCTGGTAAAATTATATCTTCTATTATAATCCTTGGTGGATATTTAGAATAAACCCATTCCCTTCCACCTTTCGATGATTTCTTTTTTAGCCATTGTTTTAGTTTATTTCTCAATTCTTCTAAATCAATTTTATTTTTGTCATGGCATATTTCTATTCCGATTCCACTTGCACCATTTGTTATTTTTACAACAAAGCTATCTGGTAATTTATCAAAATCTATGTCATCTGGATTATCATAAACACCATAACATTTATTTAAGATATGCTCATACCCTTTATTTTTGATATATTCTCGCACTTCCCATTTATCAGCACACTTTGCCATTAATGGATTTTTATAATATAATTTATACCACTGCAATTTTTCTGTATATCTTATAGGATTTTTTAGGTTTAATTTACGACCTGTTTTCAGCCTATACTGGATTTTTATCATTTTCTCATCAGACATCCAGTCAAACATCCGTAATATGTTCAATTTAATCCTTGTCTTTATACTATCTGCCATCATTTTCTCCATATTGTTTTTGAAAATTTATATATTAAAAATATTCTATTTACAGCCTAAGTTTTTTACTTCATTCAAATATTTTTCAATAACTATTTTACGATCAAAAGTCTTCTCGACTTTTCTTCTTCCTGCCAACCCCATCTGTTTTCGCTCTTCTGGCTTCTTTTTTAGGAAAAGTTCAATCTTATCAATTAAATCCTGACTATCTTTCTCCTTAATTACATATCCATTTATACCGTCATCAACAACTTCTCTGCATCCCGAACGATCAGTTGTAATAATAGGTCTTCCACATGCTGCGGACTCAAGCAACACATTACTTAGCCCTTCTGGATAGTATGTTGGATGAATAGTACAACTCATTTTCGCATAGACAGCAGCCATATCTTTAACTAGCCCATGATAAATAATTATACCCTCATCTGTCATTTGCTTAAGTCTGTTTTCATATGCTTGTTCGCAAAATCCGCAAATATGAAATCTCGTTTCCGGATATCTTTCTCTTATTACCTTAGCCGCCTCTAAATACTGGTCAATTCCCTTTTCTTTCATAATACGTGAAACAAAAACAAAATCTATCGTTTCTCCTTTTGGATATTCTGACACAGCATAATTTTGAAGATTTACTCCAGATCCCGGCAGCATATCATATGCTCCATTTACTACGCCTTTACGCAACATAAAATCTCTATTTTCAGTATTTTGAAAAAAAACTTTCTGTGCTTTTCTAAGTCCCAGTTTATACAAATATACCGTTATCATTTGCATAGCTCCAGCATTTTCCACAGCAGTACCTAGTCCTGTAATATTTACCACGTATGGAATATTTAGCCTTGAGCATACAATACCTCCATAGATATTCGGCTTTATTGTATATGTAAAAACAATATCCGGCATCGTCTTTCTGATTATTTTCTTATAATAAGAAATAAGTTCTAACTCTTTAATTGGATTAGTTCCATGTCGCTCTAGCAAATCACACGATATAAATTTGCATCCCATTGCTTCTAATTCATCAACAAATTCACCATATGGAAGGCAGATAATCACTTCATTTTCTTCTAGTAACGCATCTATTAATTCTTTACGGAATTTATACAATCCCACATCATTATTGGCTAATATTAAAATCTTCATCTAATTTTTCTCACGGGACTTCCTACATAAGTTCCTTTCTCCTCAATATCTTTCACTACAACAGCTCCAGCTCCAATAATCGTATTTGGCACAATCTTTTTGCCTTGAATTATCTGTGCCCCTGTTCCTAATTCAGAACATTCTCCGATTTCTACATTGCCAGACACATTGACACTGGGATACATCGTCACAAAATCATTTATTATATCATCATGTCCGAGTGTGCAATCGAGATTTACAATTACATGCTTGCCAATTATTACATCCACAGTAATTATAGTTCCTGCACAAATTATACTTCCTTCACCGACACGAATTCTTTTTGACATTATAACCGAAGGGTCTACTAATGTTGCATATCTAACCTGACTATCCGCAAGCTTATTAATAATCTTCTTTCTAACCTTTGCTGATCCAACTGCACATACTGCATAGACATCTCCTATTTTTTTCAGATATTCACATCCACCCAAAACCGGATATCCATCTTCTTTTGAGCCCCAAATCGACTCATCATCATCTATAAATCCCTTCAAATTCCATTCAAAAGATACATCATTTATTCTTTCTACCAGCCAGGCAACCTCACGCCCAAAGCCACCTGCACCAATAATATACAAATCTTTCATATTTTCTCACCAATAAATTATTTTACAGAATCCCGCATCCCCATAAATTCTTTCATCGTAGCAGAAGTTTCAGAACTGATGCCACTTCTCTTAAACACCACCATCACTGTATCGATCAATATCTTTATATCACCCAGAAATGTAATATGCTTCGTATACCATACATCCATTGCAAATTTGTCTTCCCATGATATTGCATTCCTGCCGTGTGCCTGCGCATAACCGGTCAGTCCGGGTCTGACATCATGCCTATGATGTTGTTCCTCATTATATCGATCAAGATATCTAACTAATAATGGTCTTGGTCCTACAATCGCCATATCTCCTTTAATGATATTAATTAATTCTGGAAGTTCGTCTAAAGAAGTGCTTCTCAAAAATATGCCATACTTATTAAGACGCACCTCGTCTGGAAGAAGTTTACCATCTTGATCCTTGCGATTATTCATTGTCCGAAATTTTATCAGTTTGAATATCCTTTCATCCTTACCTGGTCTTTCTTGTATAAAGAACGGATTTCCTTCCATAAATATTGCTCCTAAAATCATTAAAAAAAGCATCAATGGTGATAACACGATAAGACCAATAAGACTTAAACAAAAATCAATTACTCTTTTAAAACATTTTGCATACATAGATATTATCCCTATTCAAAACAAGCCCTAATGACTTCAATAATCCTATCCTGCTGTTCTGCCGTCATCTTGTTATCACTTGGCAGACACAGACCTCTGTTAAAAATATCCATGCCTATATCAACAGGCAGTCCGTCTTTTTTACTGACTGATCCTTCTATAATATATGCATTCGTTCTTGCCCTTCCATTCCCTTCTCTGGTGACAAAGTCATGCATACGGTAGATTGGCTGCATATGCATCGGTTTCCAGATAGGTCTTCCTTCAGAATTAATGCTTCGGATAGCTTCTAAGATCTCTGTAGGACAGCTTTTTCCATGTTCAGGAATATAGAGTGCATCTTTTTCTCCTCTTACCTGACGGCACATTGCTTCCGGTTCTATGAGCAGACAGCTTAACCAGTGATTTGGTACGCTGTTCTTCTCATCGTATGGATTCATCTTCACTGGCAGATCCCCTAATCCGGCTTTGTATCTTTCATAAATAGCTTTCTTCTGTGCAATATGTTCTTCTAAATATGGTATCTGTCCACGTACAACTCCCGCAATGATATTACTCATCCGGTAGTTATATCCAAGTTCTTCATGCTGGTACCAGCTTGCATTTTCTCTCGCCTGTGTCGACCACTTTCTTACTTTTTTACTGTCTTCCAGACTATTTGTCAAAAAAGCTCCTCCGGCACTTCCGCATATGATTTTATTTCCATTAAATGAAATACAGCCATAATCACCAAAACTTCCTGTCTGCTGCCCTTTATATGTACTTCCCAAACTCTCAGCTGCATCTTCAATGATCTTAGCATCATGTTTTTTAGCAATAGCACGAATCTCATCAATCTTACCCGGAGTCCCATACAGATGTGCCAGATCGATCAATTTTACATCCGGATAAAGTTCAAATGCCTTTTCTAATGCAGCCGGATCCATATTCCATGTATCATATTCCGTATCAATAAATACCGGTATTCCACCTTCATACACAATAGGATTCACTGTTGCATCAAATGTCATATCAGAACAAAACACTCTTTTTCCTGCAAGTGCACCTTTTCCCATTTCACCCCTGCCATACAAATATTCACCCGCAAGTTTTACAGATAAATGAATAGAAGCTGTTCCCGTAGCCAATGCAACTGCATGATCCGTTCCAACCTTTTCTGCTATCTGTGTCTCCACTTCATTAATATTGACACCAATTGTACTCATCCAATTTGTATCATATGCTTCTTGCATATACTGCAGTTCTTCTCCATGCATTGTCGGCGATGCAAGCCATACCTTCTCTTTAAATTTTTCATGCTTTCCGCTTTTGTCAAACACTTTCTTCTTTCTCCTAATCACTAATACTCTTATTTACTTCTTCCGGACATCTAAATGTCGGTACAGCCTGATGCAACGCTTCTTTTGCTTTTATATCATCTCCACTTCCACATGCCTCTTTTAACAGTTTCAATTTCTCGTCAATATCCTCTTCCGGAAGTGCTCTGTCTTTTTCTATAAAAATCATTTCATTTTCTGTCTTATCTAACTCTTCTGTCTTGACTAAAAGTTCTTCATATAACTTTTCGCCCGGTCGCAATCCGGTTTCTATGATCTCAATTCCTGAAATTCCTGATAAACGTATCATGTTCTCAGCAAGGTCTAAAATTTTAATCGGCTTACCCATATCTAGTACGAACAATTCTCCATTTTTCGCCATAGAACCACTCTGGAGCACTAATTGTGCTGCCTCCGGTATCGTCATAAAATAACGGATGATCCGTTTGTCAGTTATAGTAACCGGACCTCCATTTGCGATCTGCCTCTTAAATAGCGGGATCACTGATCCTGCACTTCCTAATACATTACCAAATCTTGTTGCACTGTATTTTACAGTTCCGTGTGTACCTGCACTTTGTACGATCATCTCACACATCCGCTTGGTTGCGCCCATGACATTCGTCGGATTCACGGCTTTATCGGTAGATACCATGATAAAATGTTCTACCTGATATTTTTCGCAGAGTTCCACGACATTTTTAGTACCAAACACATTATTTTCAATAGCTTCAATACAATTATGTTCCATCAGCGGTACATGTTTATGTGCTGCTGCATTGATAACGATCTGTGGATGATACCGCATGAAAACAGCTTCCATTGCCCGGCAATTCGTGATGGATGCAATCTCTATCTGCAGATCGATCTGTTCTCCATAGAGGATCTTTAATTCCTGCTGGATATCATATGCACCATTTTCATAGATATCGAGAATGATCATCTTCTTCGGATGCATTTTTGCTAACTGCCTGCAAAGTTCTGAGCCTATCGACCCTCCGCCTCCGGTGATCAGGATCACTTTATCAGTATAATAATCACTTGTCTGTTCCGATGCTACCACAAGCGGTTTCCGGAACAGCAGATCATCTGTGTCAAAGTCACGCAGATGACGTTTTCCACTTTCTGTATAGACAGTCGGATAATCATAGACTTTTACCTTATATCCGGCATCTTTATAATATTCATATAGTGCCTTTTTTTTATCTGCATCCATATTCGGGATCGCAAAGACAATTTCCTGCACTTCGTGTTCTAATAACCTTGACATGGTCGCTTCATCTTCGGACCATACCGGAATCCCCTGGATCTCCCTGCCGACTTTGTCTTTATTCGTATCGATAAAACATCTCGGTGTATATGCAGAACCGGAATTATTTAACAATTCCTCTGCAAAACTGACTCCAACACGTCCTGCTCCGATGATAGCGATCTTGATTTTCTGTCCTTCTCTGTCATTTCCCCGATCCAGACCGGAAAATGTATGCAGAAGCCACAACAGGATCCTTCCCTGTTTCGTATCACTATTTCCACACTTATATGCATACCGGTACATCATTCGTATAGAAAGTGCTCCTAACAGATTTAAGCTGACGATTGATAATTTTCTGGCAAATGTGATACACCAGACAGGTGGGAAAGTCAGTTCTATGATGACATAAATCCAAAATGCCACTGCATCTGTGCATAGCAGACGAATATAACACTGGATTCCACCATATCTCCAAACTTGTCCATAGATATTTCCAACGAAACGCATCACTTCCACACAAGCCACACACAACAGCGACTGTATGAGCATTCCCTCGATACTGAGATTTTCGATTCCTCCATAGAATCCTAAAAGCAGAACTGCAACGACAGCAAAAACAATCAGATCATAGAGCACTAAGGCCCAGCGTATATGGCTCAGATTATTGATCGTGCCTTTGACATTCCTTGTCAGATTAGATGACATATCTTATATTTGTACCTTTCTATCTATTTTCTCTCGTGATTTATTTTTATCCTGATCACTTTTCGTTCTTATCTCCATAATAAGGTTTATAATAGCCTTGATAATAACCGCCCTTGTAATACCGGTTATAATAACCGCTTTTTTCCACTTTTACCTTATTCAACACCACACCTAAGATCCTGCAGTCTGTTATCTCTAACTGTTTGCGGATATCCTGTACAAAATGATAGCTGCACTTGTTCGCTTCTACAACCAGTACGACACCATCACATTTTGGTGCAATGATCGCTGTATCAATAACAGAACCTAATGGCGGTGTATCGATCAGTATCACATCATACTGTTCTCTGGCAAATGCGATCAGCCGGTCAAAATATTTATTTCCTAATAATTCTGTTGGATTTGGTGTTGTCCTTCCGGCGAAAATAATATCTAAATGTGCAACATTCGTTTGATATACTACTTCTTCTAATTTTGCCTGCCCTGTCAGATAATGGGACAATCCGCGGATACTTCCGCTTTTATTCTTTGCATGATGTCTTCCGACTAAAACGGATTTACGAAGATCAGCATCCACGAGCAATACATTCTTTCCATCTTCTGCTATGGAGCGTCCAAGTTCCATAACTGTAGAACTCTTTCCCTCATCCGGTGTGCAGCTCGTAAATGCAATGATCTGTATATCATCTCCGCAGAAACTGAGATTCGTCCTAAGGGAATTAAATGCTTCTTTTTTTCCATATCCTAATTGCTCAAGTTTTGTAAGTTCAATCTTTGGCTTATCCATCTCTTTCTACCCCTTTCTGATTCCGCAGAATTTTCTTTTTGATTTCTTCTCATGATTGTCTGTTCCACCTTCAAGAGGAATCATAGCAAGTGTATTCATGGACAAATAACGTTCCACATCATCCTGTGTCCGTATAGTATCATCTAAAATATAACGCATTATGATCACTGCTGCTGCTAAAAGCAATCCTAAGATCCCGCCAATTGCAAGATTCTTCATATTATTTGGACTGCTCTGATGATCTGCTGCGATTGCTTCTTCTGCTACTGTCGGTTCATCAATATGCATAATCTCTGAGATCTGCTTTGTTGATACCTTTACGAATTCATTTGCTATATTTTTTGCAATGACCGGATCCGGGTAGGTTGCTGTGATCTGGATAATCCGTGTATTATCTGTATTGATCGTATCGATGCAGTCTAAAAGCTGTTCATAATTTTCTGTTAATTCCAGATTTTTTGCGACTCCTTCCACTACCGGACGGCTCTTAATAAGTTCTTCATAATCTCCTGCAAGGCTGCTTCCCACCTGAAGATCTGAAAGACTTACCATTGTACTCTGGTTTGTCAAAATATATATCTTAGCCGTAGAAGTATACATCGGAGTAAGCAGGCAGAAGCTTATGATCCCTGCAACTACTACACCCGCAACTGTAGCGGCTAATAAAACCGGCAGTCTGTGTAAAAGTACAAAGAATAATTCTGCCAGATCAATCTCCATTTCATCATTTTGTCTGTTGTTCATCTCTAACCCTTTCTTATTCTGTATATTTTATAATATGCAATCATCACTCTGCAGTTGTTTTGGATTTGTATACAACAGCTGATCTAATATATCCTGTGATATTTTTTTCTTTAATGATCTGATACAGTCATCATAAACCGGTGGTCTGCTCTGTGTATCATGGCAGTCACTTCCCAGAAAATGAATCTGTCTCTTTGTGATCATCTTACGCAGACGTGCTGATCTTCTGTCAAACAGATTTCCCATAAGGCTTCCACAGTTGCTCTGCAGACAGCATCCCATCCTAAGAAGCCGGCTGATATTTTCTTCTGAGTCAAACACTTCTTTTACACGCTCCACATGTGCGAGTACCGGATAATATCCATTCTCTAACAATTCATTCATTCCCTCTGACACCACTCGAAAACTCTCATGTGGCAGAAATTCGATCAATACATAACTACTGTCTGCCAATGTCAGTGCATGACCAGATGCAAGTTCCTTTGTGACTTCCGGGCGATATAAGATCTCATTACCTGCCATTACCCGTAAAGAAGGCAGTATCTTTTGCCCGATCTTTTGTGTTTCTTCACAAAGTCTGCGGATCTTATCTGAATCCTGCGGTGTTCTGCCCGGATAATTATGTGGTGTGGCAATAATTGTCTCTACTCCCTGCATAACTGCTGCTCTCAGCATATTTTCTGTCATTTCCCAATCTTTTGAAC
Source organism: Roseburia zhanii (assembly GCF_014287635.1). Lineage (GTDB taxonomy): Bacteria > Bacillota > Clostridia > Lachnospirales > Lachnospiraceae > Roseburia_B > Roseburia_B zhanii. The sequence goes on from NZ_JACOPH010000016.1 coordinate 24,482, forward strand.
CATCATCAATTCCAGGCAGAATATGGGTATGAATGTCCGTATATCCCTTTGTTTCCATCTCTGTTCTCCTTTAGTCAATCAATTCCGGCTCTTTTTCATCAATATGATGCTCACGATCACAATGATAAGCATTGCAAGAATTGCATCTGCAACATAAAAGCATCGTATACCACTTTTTATAAACATCTGATACATTGCCTGATAATGAGTTTCCATATCCTGTGCAATATCAGACTGATGTATTACAAGCAGGATTGTCAGTACAGCATTCCAGATCAAAGCGCAGATTCCGGCACCACCCAAATACTGCAATGCGTGTCTGCTGCTCTTATACCAGCTGTATAATATCATCATCAGTATAATGGAAACTGCTGTCATAAGTATTGTCAGTATCACTGTTTTCAGGAAAAGTCTGTTACATAGTTCACGATATTCTGTTACAAAATCCGGATATAAATATCTTGCAGCAAGATTCTCCGATTCTGATACTAACACTGATATACTTGCATCAAGCTCATCTGTACAGGAAATATGGTATGTATCAAGATAATTATAGACCGCCTCTTTGACACCAAATGTCTTGTCAACAGATTTTCCATCCACATAAGTACTAAATGCCCTATATGATCTTTCTTTTTCAAAGAGTTCTTCTGCGATCTCTTCCGGTAAACGATATTCCGCAAATAATTTTTTCTGCTGTGCAAGCATTTCTTCTGCCGCATAAGTTCCATATCCACTTTGACGGATGTCAGTTACAAAAATCCGCCAGTTCATAAATCCGGCTAACAATTCCATTCCCAGGACAGCTGTAAATAATGTAATTGACAGGATCACTGATATCAAAAAACTTTTTCTGGTTCTATGCTGTATCCGATGACTCATTTTCTGACCTCCTCCTTTGTCTCCTGCTCCTTTGTTTTTTCTGCATAGACAAAATAGCGATCTGATCTCATTGTATCTTCTTCTCCAAACGGATAACAGGTATACAGCACTAACTGTTCTTTATCCGAATCAGGTGTTTTGTATTCTGAGGCATCCTTAACCTCCGTTTTGGTAACCTGATATGTATATTGTCCGGATGCTGTCTTAACTGTAACCATATCTCCCTTAGTAACATTTTGTAATGATGCAAATGTTGTAGCATCATGACCTCCTGCAAGGATCACACCGCCTTTGCCCGGAAGGCTGCTTCCCATATATGTACCTGCACCTTTTGTCAGGACTTCATCATTGTCGCCCCAATACAGCGGCACACGAAGATCAACTTTCTCACAGCTGATCTCTCCATATTCATCGCCTGTAACCGGCTGCTTTTCTGCACTGCAGGTTTCATAATCATATTGTGGTGCTCCTGAAAGCCACATATCATTCCATATGCCGTATGTTTTTTGGATCAGTCCGCTTCCGAATGCCGCCATTGCACACATTCCTGCCAGGCTCACAAGAAGAACTGATGCTCCTGAGAATTTTTTCTTTTTATATAAAAAAGGAACCGGGATCACACATATCAAAAGCAAAAGTAAAAATAAAAGACGAACCTCCCCGATAATATACCCTGTATTTTTCACGGGATAATCTGCCTGCATGATAATTCCATCCGTTTCTGAAAGGACGGTCATTTTCCCTTTGATTTTTTCTTCTATCAGCGCATTCCAGTTGTCCTTAGCATCTTCATTCTTTGTGATGTTTATATTAACCTTTGCCTGAGAACCTTCTTGTTTAAGGTCTTCTGCCAGACTCTTCAATTCTTTTTTTTCATCTGATGATGTATCACTTTGCTGATTTAAAATATTTATCAGACTCTCTCTTGCTTCATCTGTATTTGCCGGCACGGTAATTGTTTGCCCATTCTCCTTCTTATTATCTTTCCCGGTTTTTGTATCATCCTTTTCATTACTGTTATCTTTGTGGCTTTCTTCATCACTGTTTGATCCATCTTTATTAATCGGATCCTGTTTGTTTCCTGTATCCTCTTTTTGTTCAGTATTATTCACATTAGGATCCGCAGATTCTGTATTATCTGAATCTGTCCCGCCAACAGGAAGAATATAGCCTTCTGCAACGCCCCTTGCAATATTTGCATTCATCTCTGCAATAGCGGCATTTGCCTGATCTGCCGTCAGATCAATGTCGTCTCTGCAAAGATAAGAGGATAACTGTGAAAGATATTCAGATGCTGCTGTGTATGATTTTCCTTCATATTCAAATGTTCCACTTGCTGCTGCATATACAGAAGCTTCATTGGCATTCATGCCACCTGCCATGCAAGTTGTTGAAACACTGCATATCAAACCAACGCTAAGCAGAAATACTGCTATTTTTGTGTTTTTCATCTGATGGTCTTTTTCCTTTCCCATAATTTATCATATAGTATAACATCATATATCCATATTCTCAAACCAAAAAATCAGATATAAATCTAAAATTTTAGTACAAATTATACATATTTAAAAATTTAAAGTCCGGAAATCCTCCTATCTCATCTTTCAATATACCGTTCAAAAGTTTTGACATACGCATCACATATGTATAATTTACGTTATCTATATATACCTCAAAGTGCGGATTGCTGTAATTCGGACGGAACAGTGCGATCGTACTGCCGTTATGATATACCTCTAAAATAAATATCTCGTCCCGGATGCAGAATTGTATCCGGCTGGCTTTCGTAAAATATCCATTGGCATCTAACACTTTCTTTTCTTTTTCAAGAATATCTATCTGTGTTAACCTAATAGTACTCTTACTGTCTGTCTTCTGTAATGTAATACTTGAATAGTCTTCTGCATATTCTTTTACCGAAAGATCCTCCCATTCATTACAGATCTTGAGGATCATATCATAGAATTCCTGTCGTGTAGCAATTCCATTCCGGACTGCCATTCCCAATTTAAAAAAATTCCGTGATACATCCGAAGCATCTGTAACCACTACAGATTCTTTGCCTGTTTCCGTATAGGACTGCTCGTACTGCAGTGCATTGCGGTCTAAACGGTATACATAATAGCTGTCCGTATGGTCATTTGCCAAAGTTCTCAGATGTGGTAAAACTGTCACTCTGCAGGATGCATATATGCCGCTTCCATCCTGTGCAGCAGCTGTGATCAAAACATCCTTTCCTTCCTTGACTGCTGTCACCATCCCATTGGCATCCACACGTGCGATGCTGTTGTCTGAAGACTTCCAGACAACTCCCTTGTCTGCTGCATTCTGCGGAAATACTGTTGCTGTAAGCTGCTTCGTATGTCCTTCTCTTAAGCTTATATCTGATTCCGATAGTGTGATCTTGTTAACGAGTATCTTCTCTGGCTTTTTTGTATCACTCGGTGATGGTGTATCCTCTGTATTTTGGTTCTGATCCTGTCCATCTGCGTTCTGCTTCTTTTGTATCTTCAAGGTACATACAGCTTTTTTCCCACTTCCATCCTGTGCCTTTGCTGTGATCTTTACAGTACCTTCTGCATATGTTTTTACCACACCTTTTTGGTCTACAGATGCGGTTTTTGGATCAGACGATTCCCATTTTAAAGTCTTTAACGTTGGCTTTGCCGGCTTTAAAGCGGTTTTTATCTTCACTGTTGTTCCCGGTTCTGCCTTCTTTGCCGAAGCGGTAAGAGATATCTTTTTGATTTTTGTAATCTTTTTTGTTACTTTTATTTTACATACCGCTTTTCTGCCACTGCCATCCCTGGCAACAGCTATTATCTTTGCAGTCCCTTTTTTCTTTGCTGTCACTTTGCCGGAAGAAGATACTGTCGCTACAGATTTATTGGAAGTTTTCCATTTTACTGTACGTTTTTTAGCATCTTTTGGCAGGCAGACTGCTTTTAGTTTTACTGTCTTCTTCGGTTTTAATACATAAGTATAGTAATTCAGTTCTATAGATGTAGTTTTTTGATCCGCAGCATCTGCTTCTACCATATCTGTCACAATGATCCATCCAAATATCATTGATATGGCAGTCACTATGATGCATATTTTCTTTATTCTGTATAGGCATTTCATCATGTGTTTTCCTCCACCTATTATCATAGCAAGTTTATCCGGATATGCAATGGCATTTTTTACATATAAACTGTAAAAAAATACATATGATAAAAGCGACTCGTTTTTATCTGCCGTGGCAAATAATAAGAGTCGCTTTTATTTTTTGATCAAATAAAGTTTATTTTATTTTGCAGTATCTGCTTTGTACAAAGCCTGGATCTCATTTGATGATAATGCTGATCCATATACTGTAAAGTTATCGATCATACCTGTAAAGTATTCTCCGCTTCCCCAGGTCGCCTGTCCAATATGGAAGATACTATTTGTTCCAATAGAATCTTCAATCGATGTACTAGCCGGCTTTGTATCTGCTAACACACCATTAACGTATAATTCCGTAGATGTTTCTGCATATACAACATCAATTCTGGTCCATTCACTGCCATTTCTGCTTCCAGTATTCGCTTCATTCACACGACCATTTGCATAACGCTCAACATTAATCTCTGGTTTGTCTAAAATGCCTAAATAGTATTCCTTTTGGTATACTGGTGACTGATCGTCCTTTGATATAAAATATGCCCAACCCGAACCTGCATCTGTCTTGCTGTAATAAGAAATCGTGATTGCTTTCTGACCGGATACAACCGGTTTTCCATCTGTTTTCTTAACATCCAGATAACTGGAATTCTCTAATTTCAATGCACCTGTTCCAAGAAGCTTATCTGTCTTTTCAATAGATACACCATTTCCATTTACAGTTGCTACCGCATTTGTTCCTGTGATCTTGCCATCAACAGCATCCTCATCAAAATCAAATGCCGCTAACACTGTCTTCTCCACTTCTTCAATGGCAATGTTATCGTTTACCTCCTCAAAAGTTGCAGGAAGTTTGATCAATGATACATCTTTTACTGCATCATAGAATTCTGATGCAAGTGCATTATCCATTGTCAATATATACTGATGGTCTTTGTACTCTAATGTAACTATCGATCCATCCTTAGCCAATGTAGCTTTATCAGCTGTAAAGGCAAGAGCCGCACTTGTACCTTTATATTCCAAAGTTGCTGTCTTAGCTGTCATATCAATATTGCTGATCACAGCACTCCTAGCAGCATCTGATCCGGAAGATACAGTTACTTTAATAGAATCATCAGTACGTGTTAATACTGCACTATATGTACCTTCACTGTCTACTGTTATGATTGTTTTCTTATTAGCTTCTGTAGTTACATCGATAGATGCATCGTCTAAAGCTGCAAATGCCTTGAGATTTTCTTTTGTGATCATATTCCATAATGCATCAACAGTCTTTGCTGCTACAAATTCCTGATATTTCTTATATGCGACTTCCATTTCTCTAGCTGTAACATTTCGCTGAATCTTCTCACCATCTGCATCTGTAAAAATAATCTTATAATTTTTAGAATCATCGAAAGTACGTACAGTAACTTCTCCTGCTTCTTTTACTGTTACTGCTATTTCTGCTTTTACACCATTCTTAGCTGTTGCTGTGATCTTTGCTGTTCCAGCTGCTACTGCTGTAATCTTAGCACCTGCTTCTGTTGCTTCTACGGTTGCAACTTTGTCATTATCTGTTGTCCAGGTAATTGTCTTATCTGTTGCATTTTCCGGTGCTACTGTTGCTGTAACATTTGCAAGTTCTGTTCTTCCAAGTACTAATCTTACTTTTTCCGGATCAACTGTCACACTTGTTACATCTACTGTTTCCGGTGTTGGTGTTGGTGCCGGTGTTGGGTTTGGTGCCGGTGTTGGTGCCGGTGTTGGGTTTGGTGCCGGTGTTGCTACTGTCACACTACATGATGCACTCTTAGCACCGGAATCAGATGCAACTGCTGTGATCGTTGCTGCACCATCTGCTACTGCTGTTACAACTCCGTTTGCATTTACAGTAGCCACATCACTGTCTGAGGAATACCAGTATACTTTCTTTCCTGCTGCTTTTGCCGGGTTTACAGTTGCTGTTAATGTAGCTGTCTCACTTGGTTTTAAGGAAAGGCTTGTCTGATCTAAAGTTACACTCTTTGCTACTGTAATTTTTTTCTTTACAGTAACCTTGATCTTTGCCTTTTTGCCACCTGCAGCTGCTGTCATTGTAATAGTTGCTTTTCCTGGTTTTTTAGCTGTAATCTTACCTTTTTTGTCTACAGTTGCAACTTTTTTATTACTTGTTGTAAAGATCATCTGCTTATTGGCATCTCCAGGTGTCACTCCATATTTGATCGTTACTTTTTTGCCCTTCTGCATTACAATGCTCTTTGCTGTCTGAATAGATGTTGCTGCCTGCACAACGGTGATCTTACATTTTGCTTTTGCTTTAGGATTCGTTGCGGATACTACTGTAATGGTTGCATTACCGATACTCTTACCGGTAACTTTTCCCTTTGCTGTTACAGTTGCTACATCTGGATTACTGGATGTATAGGTTACTTTCTTAGAAGCTTTTTTCGGCTGTACCGCTTTTACTTTCAACGTTACGCTCTTTCCTACACCAACAATCTGTTTTGTTGTGCTTAATGTGATTTTCTTAGCATTTGCTGCTGCCTGTACATCTGTTGGGGAAACAACAATGCTGCTGACTGCCAATACACACACTAAGATGAGTGCCGACAGTCTTCTGATTGGATTCTTTTTCATCAATCAGACCTCCTTTTGTATAATATATTTACATAATCTAATCTTATATATTTTTCCTATAATTGTCAATATGAACCCCGGCATTTTCCTGCATTTTGAAATATGTGTAAAAATATGATGATTATTTGTAATAAAACAACAAACAGGAGATGTCTGCTTTTCTTTCTGAGCGAAAAAAACTGCTGCAAAAGTAAATTAACCATCTACTTTTGCAACAGTTTCGTTTCTAATATGTATAATGCCGGCAGCGGGACTTGAACCCGCACGTAGTTGCCTACAACAGATTTTGAGTCTGCCTCGTCTGCCATTCCGACACGCCGGCAAATCGTCCGGTCAAACCGGACAGGTAGTATAATAACATAACCTCTCACAAAATACAAGTACTTTTCTTCAAAGGTTTTATATCTCCGTCTTAAATTTTAAAAAGATGCTATTTAGGATCTTTCATATTTTTCAAGATATCAAAGCAGTCAAATGTTGCAAAATAATCTTTTGGTGTTTCCGCACGACGGATCAGTTCAAAACTTCCATCTTCTTTTAACAGGATCTCTGCGGATTTTAATTTTCCATTATAATTATATCCCATGGAATAACCATGTGCACCTGTATCATGGATCACTAACAGATCTCCCATGTCGATTTTCGGCAGCATACGGTCAATGGCAAATTTATCATTATTCTCACAAAGGGAACCTGTAATGTCATATTTATGGTCACACACACTGTTGTCTTTTCCCATAACAGTAATATGGTGATATGCTCCATACATTGCCGGGCGCATCAGATTGACAGCACATGCATCAACACCGATATATTCTTTATATGTATGTTTCTCATGGATCGCTTTTGTTACCAGACATCCATAAGGTCCCATCATAAAACGCCCCATCTCTGTGTAGATCGCAACATCCCCTAAACCTGCCGGTACTAAAACTTCTTCATAGACTTTGCGGACACCTTCTCCGATCGCACGGATATCATTCGGCTTCTGATCCGGTGTATAAGGAATACCTACACCACCTGATAAATTGATAAAACGGATATCACAGCCGGTTGCCTCTTTTAACTCGACAACTGTTTCAAATAATGTTTTTGCCAGTGTCGGATAATAGTCATTGGTTACGGTATTACTTGCAAGGAATGCATGAATACCAAAACGTTTTGCTCCTTTTTCTTTTAAGATCTTAAAGCCTTCAAACAACTGCTCTTTGGTAAATCCGTATTTTGCATCTCCCGGATTGTCCATGATGCTGTTACTGATCTTAAACACTCCACCCGGATTGAAACGGCAGCTGATCGTTTCCGGAATTTTTCCGATCGTTTTTTCCAAGAAATCTATATGTGTAAAATCATCTAAATTGATCGTTGCACCGATCTTATCTGCAAAAGCAAATTCCTCTGCCGGTGTATCATTTGAAGAAAACATGATCTCCTCACCGGAAAAACCGAGTGCATCTGACATCATAAGTTCTGTCATGGAAGAACAGTCACATCCACATCCATACTCCTTTAAAATATTGATCAGAAATGGATTTGGTGTTGCTTTTACGGCAAAATATTCACGGAAACCCTTATTCCATGCAAACGCTTCTTTGACTGCTTTTGCATTTTCCCGGATTCCTTTCTCATCATATAAATAAAACGGTGTCGGATATTTTGCTACGATCTCCTGTAATTTTTCATAAGTTACGAATGGTTCTTTCATGCTATTTTTCTCCCTTCATAAGCTGTATTAACTGTATTTCATTGCGCATGGAATCCTTAAAAACCTGTACAAAATTCTGTTGTCCGGAATACAGGCAGGTACTTTCTCCACCATTACCGATCTCTCCGGTAAGCACATTGGTAGAATCCGTGATCACGCCGATCTGTCTGCCTTTGTCCTCTGACTGATAACAGACAGCACCCGGCATATCTAACTTTGCATCTGTAATGATGACTACTTTTTTACCTTCTGAAACCGCTGTACGGATCTCATTTTCAAAAATATGGACACAGTTTTTTGTCATGGATAAATAGATCCTTTTTTCGGACTGTGCGATCATATTTTTTACTTTGTTACGGATATGTGCATCACCTGTGATCGTTAAATACCCTTCGGCTTCTTTTTTCTGCTTCGGCATGTATTCCTTAAGCTGCATCTTCATTTCCTCAAGCAGACGGATCTTATTTGCACAAAATTCTTCTGCTTCTACCGCATGATATCTGACTGCGGTCCCTTCAGTTGTATATGCAGCTCCTTTATCAACTAACCCCGCCAACGCATTATAGGCATTAGATCGTGAGATGCCAGTCTGCTTTGAAGCTTCATAACCTGTCATTTCACCATTTTCTGCAAGACACAGATAGATAGCTGCCTCCTGCCTTGTCATGCCAAAACACATCAGCTTTTCAATTAACTGATTGTTATCCATGTTCTTTCCCCTCAGTAGTAGTACTATCTAGGAATACTATATAGGTTTTCTAAGTGCTTGTCAACTCAAAAAACCTGCTGCACCAAAAACATATATAAAACTGTCCCTGCACCGATGCTCAAAAGATTATTCCGTTTCCATACATGCAAAACGATCACCACAACTGCGGCGATCAGTTCCGGCAGTCCATACGGATACCGAAATACACTGACGGATTTAAAACAATAAATGATCAGCATTCCGATAACTGCCGGTGGTAATACTTTTCCAAGATACTGTACCATCGGTGGAATCTCTTTTCCTTTTGGGAAAAGCAGAAATGGGATCGCCCTCGTTGCAAATGTCGTTGCTGCAACTGCTATGATAATAAGTAAAGACCGTCCTGTACTAACCGGCATGATTTACCGCCTCCTTTTTTTCATCCTCTGCAATATACTTTCTTCCTGCGATCAGGCAGACCATGATACAGATCATAGATGGCAGGATAAAATTATCACTGCCGCAGATCAGCCGAAGCAGCAATGCCGCACAGATTCCGATCATTGCCGGGATCCTGTTGCCGCCGGCTAACCACTGTTCGACGAAAATAACAATAAATAATGCTGTCATGGCAAAATCGATCCCTTCTGCATCAAATGGGATCAACGCTCCTGCTAAGGCTCCTATCGCAGAACCAACGACCCAGTAGATCTGGTCTAATAAAGCGATTGCAAATAAAAATTTATCCTCTGCCACATCTTTTGGCACTTTCGTAATAAAAAACAGGGAATACGTTTCATCTGTCAGTGAAAAGATCATATACAAACGCTTTTTTCCCATTTTTCCAAAACGTTCTAACAAAGACAGTCCGTAAAAAATATGGCGGACATTCACCATAAATGTCATAAAGACCACATCTAAAAAACTGACCCCAGGTGCAAAAAAATTGACTGCAAGATACTGTCCGCTTCCTGCATAGACTAGCACACTCATCAGTATCGCCCAGAGAAAATTATAACCTTTTTCCTGATACATGACTCCAAATGCGATCCCGATAAACAGATATCCTGTCATAACCGGTATCGTAAACGGGAAAGCCGTCTGAAAAGCCCTGATATATCCATTCTTTTTTAATTGTTTCATTTCTAATCCCTCTTTTTTTGTCATACACAGATATTGTTCTGCCCTTTATGGGCTTTCTGTGAACTGTAACCCACTCTACACCAGTCATTTTTGAAATTCAATCTTTTTTTTGAAAATTGCTTCCCTTTGTCGATAAATATGTTATACTGTATATGTATGTAAACATTTTGTTACTGTTCAGAATACGATTTTAAAGGAGCGTACAGTGATCATGACAAATATTTCAGCACTTGATGCTTTAAATGCTGCTCTTGCAGCTTCAGATACAGTCAAAGAACAGGCGGCTGCTTCTAATGATACGACGATTGATTTTTCTTCCTATTTAAAATCAAGTAAGAATCTCGACGAGATCTATCAGGAGGCATCACAGACTTATGGTGTTTCTGTCGATCTGTTAAAAGCTATGACAAAACAGGAATCGAATTTCAATCCAAATGCAACCAGCCGAAGCGGTGCACAGGGACTGATGCAGCTTATGCCTGCAACTGCTGCAGGACTTGGCGTAACAGATGCTTATAATCCATATCAGAATATCATGGGTGGTGCAAAATATATCCGCCAGATGTTAGATAAATACAACGGCAACGTATCACTTGCCCTTGCCGCATATAATGCCGGCAGTAATAATGTTGATAAATATGGCGGTATTCCACCGTTTGCAGAAACACAGAATTATGTAGCCAAGATCACCGGTTACTTACAGGAAGGTGTAACCATACCGGATACTGATACCGTCTATGCGGCTAATTCTTCTGTAAATGGAAGTGATACTGTCACTTATCAGGATCTCAATGAATTTGCCGGTGATATTTTAACAGAGATTTTTTCTTATGAAGACTATATGAAATATCTTTCTTCCTTATTAGGACAGGATAAGATGGCACTTTCCCTTTCCGTAACTTCTGTGGATACCGAAGAACAGGAAGCATCCGATGAGGACAGCATAGATGCTATCCCATCAGATACATACCTTGCTTATCAGGATATGACACAGACACCTGCAATAAATATTATTACATCAGATGATATAAAAAACGACGTTTGATCTCTCAAACGCCGTTTTTTTAATCTATGATCTCTAATACTTTTTTCTTTAGATCTTCTGCTGCTGCACCGACATCTTCCTGTGCAAAGATTCCACTGACTACTGCTGCGCCTTTTGCTCCAAGCCCTTTAAGCTGTAAGATATTTTCTCCATTGATCCCTCCGATCGCTACCACAGGGATCTTCACGCTATGACAGATTTCAGAAAAGATCTGATGCTCTAGTGCCTTTGCATCTAATTTCGTTCCGCTTCCAAAAACTGCTCCACTTCCAATATAATCTGCTCCTGCTGTCTCTGCCGCTTCTGCCTGTGCAACGGTACGTGCAGTCACACCGATGATCTTATCCTCTCCTAAGATCTCCCGTACTTTTGCGATCTGCATATCACCCTGTCCTACATGTACTCCATCAGCGTCCATTTCTTTTGCAATTTCCACATTGTCATTGATGATAAGCGGAACATGGTATCTATGACACAGTTCTTTTAATTCTACTGCCTCCTGTAAAAATGCATCATGATCTAACTGCTTTTCCCGTAACTGTAAACAGGTCACACCACCTTTTAATGCCGCTTCTACCTGTTCATACAATGTTTTTCCATGCAGCCAGCTTCTGTCTGTCACTCCATAAAGCCTTAACTGTTCTTCTGTACAATTCATTTGCCATTCTCTCCTATATGAAACACCTGTAAAATAAAAACCTGCATACTAACATCTTCCGATGCTAACTATGCAGGAATCAAATAAGCTGGCAACGGGAATCGAACCCGTGACCTCCGCACTACCAATGCGACGCTCTACCGACTGAGCCATGCCAGCACTGCTGAATTGCTTCAACGCATACCATCATACTATAGCTTTTCCTTTTTGTCAACAATTCCCCTTTTAATTTTTTCAGAAAATTTCCAAAAAAGAACTTGACTTTTTATCCTTATAGCTGTATTATATTTTTTGTCAGTTTGAGCAGGAATGGCGGAATTGGCAGACGCGCAGGCTTCAGGTGCCTGTGGCAGCAATGTCGTGAGGGTTCAAGTCCCTTTTCCTGCATGATAAAATCACTTCATAGTTTACTATGAAGTGATTTTTTTATGATAAAGATCCGGGTGTCAAAATGTGGCTCACAACTTCATGACTGGCAGATTGCGCAAAGCCGAAACTGTCTTTGTGACTTTGGAAGAAAATTAGTAAATCTTAGTCTGCCTGTTCATATACAGTGTTTTGCTGCCATGGACGGCAGCAAAAGTCTTAATGCCCCATGGACGGGGCGTTTAAGACGCACACGTCACTTTGTCGCAACCTAATTCAGGCAGACTTAGATTTTCTTATTTTCGTACAACGAAACAAAAACAGTTTCGGCTTTGTGCAATCTGCCAATCAAAAACTTAAAGCCACATTTTGACACCCGAATCTACTATTTTCTATAAACCAATCCCCACGAACTCTTTCAATGTCTGTGCTGATCGTTTCAGATCTTCTATTTCTTCCTCGCTTAAGTCGATCGGAACTCTTGTTTCTATTCCATATTTTCCAACGATCGCAGGCATACTGAGTACAACATCCTCGATCCCATATTCCCCATGCATCATCGAAGATACCGGTAAAATGGATTTTTCATCCCGAATGATAACTTCACAGATACGCCTGACGGCTGATGCAATCCCATAATAAGTTGCTTTCTTTTTCTGGATGATCTCATATGCACTGTTCTTCACATTCTCTGCAATCTGTCTCGTATTTGCCTCGTGATTATAATGCCCGCGCATTTCACAGAATTCACTTAATGCAATACCCGATACATTTGCACTGCTGAACGCAGCGATCTCACTGTCGCCATGTTCCCCTATGATAAATGCATGGATACTGCGGCTGTCCACGCTAAGATGCTCACTCAATTCATATTTTAACCGTGCCGTATCAAGCACCGTTCCCGATCCTATGACACGGTTTTCTGTAAAACCGGACAATTTTATTGCTGTATACGTTAAAATATCCACAGGATTAGATACGATCAGTAAGATCCCAGCACAGTTCCGCTTTGCAATTTCCGGTATGATCGACCGGAAAATAGCAACATTCTTATGCACTAAATCTAATCTTGTTTCGTCCGGTTTCTGATTCGCCCCCGCTGTGATAATGATAATCGCAGCATCCACGATATCATCATATGTTCCTGCATAGATTTTCATATGTCTTGAAAATGGAACTCCATGGCTGATATCTAATGCTTCTCCTTCTGCCCTGTCCATATCTGCATCGATCAGTACGATTTCTGAAAACAATCCGCTCTGCATCAGACTAAAAGCTGTAGCCGAACCAACGAATCCGCATCCGATCACTGCTGCTTTCCGCAGGTTCACCTGTTCTTTTCTGTTCTCCCGATTCATTTTTCTTCCTCCTAAACCAACATACTTTATGACTAGGATTCTCCATTTTGCCTTGTTCTATACAAGACAACTATACCTTGATATATAGGATGAGAAGTGGGCATTTTTATTACCGCTGTACCCTGCCGGATGCATCTCCACCGGCAAGTTTTTTTACTTCCTCTACAGATACCTGATTAAAATCTCCTTCAATGGAATGTTTTAAGCAGCTTGCTGCAACCGCAAATTCGATCGTATCCTGTGGTGCATAGCCATTTAAGCAGGCATAGATCAGACCTCCGCCAAAAGAATCTCCTCCACCTACACGATCAACAATATGCATCAGATATTCCCTGCTGAAATAACATTCTCCATTTTCATAGAGCATTGCTGCCCATTTATTATCATTTGCAGAAATAGAAGTCCGCAACGTGATGGCTACTTTTTTGAATCCAAAGCGTTCTGTCAGTTTTTCGGCTACTTCTTTATATCCAGCCTTATTTAACTCACCTGCGGTTACTTCTGTGCCTTCTGACTTGATGCCAAAGACATCATTTGCATCTTCTTCATTCGAGATGCACACATCTACATAGCTGCATAACTCACCCATGACCTTTTTTGCTTTTTCTTTTGACCACAGCTTATTTCTGTAATTCAGATCACAACTGATGATAATGCCTTTTTCTTTTGCAGCTTTGCAGGCTTCTAAACAGATTTCTGCAACGTTGTCCCCAAGTGCCGGTGTAATTCCTGTAAAATGGAACCAGTCAGCCCCTGCAAAAATATCTTCCCAGTTGAAATCTGCTGCTGTTGCTGTTACGATTGCAGAACCTGCCCGATCATAAATGACTTTGGATGGTCTTTGGCTGGCGCCTTTTTCTAAAAAATAAATTCCTACACGATCTCCTCCCCGTGTGATTCCTGTCGTATCAACCCCAAACTGTCTTAAAGAATTGACTGCTGCCTGCCCGATCTCATGTGTTGGCAGTTTTGTCACAAACGCTGTCTCCATGCCATAATTCGCTAAGGAAACGGCAACATTTGCTTCTCCGCCACCAAATGCAGCTTCGTAAGAAGACGCCTGAACAAAACGGTAATATCCTTCCGGTGCAAGTCTTAACATAATCTCTCCGAATGTAATGACTTTCTTTGCCATGTCTATTTCCTCCAAACCATTAGTTCTGTACCAGATGGATTGCAAATCCTGCAATCTCATCTTTTAAATAAACTGCTTTTAAACTGCCATCGTCTGCATATACTCTGCTTGCTTCATCAAATGCAAATCCACGATTTTCCAGATGATATACTGCACGCTCTGCATAATTGACACCAACGGCAATATCTCCATGCAGTCCCCGTCCATGTGTTGTCATCATTTCGATAAAAGTTCCCGAAACAATAAATCGGCCGCCGGAATGTTTGATCGTAAATCCAAGCATTGCGGAAACAGCTTCTCTTGTCAATGCTGTAATACCATCCCAGTCCTTTGCTTTGACCATATCACCATTGACCATCCAGCTTCCGCCACAGGCAATAATCTTTTTAAAATCAAGATAACTCTTGATATTCTTTGCATTGATCCCACCTGTCGGCATGAATCTCATCTTATGATAAGGT
Source organism: Roseburia zhanii (assembly GCF_014287635.1). Classification (GTDB taxonomy): domain Bacteria; phylum Bacillota; class Clostridia; order Lachnospirales; family Lachnospiraceae; genus Roseburia_B; species Roseburia_B zhanii. The sequence continues at coordinate 39,689 of NZ_JACOPH010000016.1, forward strand.
GCCGACATTGCTTTGATCGCAGGAAGTCCGCCATTTGTTTCTGCCGGAAAAAATTTAACAGCATCTAATCCTAATTCCATTGCCAGTTCGATGTCACTTGGATTGGCACAGCCCGGCATCACCGGAATCTTTTTTTTCACACAATACGACACGACCCTCGGATTTATGCCCGGACTTACAATAAATTTTGCGCCTGCTTTGACTGCCCGGTCGACCTGCTCTGTTGTCAGGACTGTTCCAGCTCCGACTAACATCTGCGGATACTTCTCTGCCATGATACGGATCGATTCTTCTGCTGCATCTGTACGGAATGTCACTTCTGCACATGGAAGCCCCCCGTTGATCAATGATTTTGCTAATGGCTCTGCATCTGCTGCATCTTCTAATGCAATGACCGGAATAATACCGATCTTAGAAAATTCTTCTAATACCTGATCCATTCTGTTCTCCTTATTATTTGCGATACGTTTCATTTCCATCTGCATATATGATTACCATTGAAATACGAAATATACATGAAACATGATCTCTGAAATTTTGATATACAAAAAAAGCATAGAATCATTTCTATGCCTTTTCTATATAATCTGTACTTAATCCATTTCAATATGGTAACTATTCAGAACCCAGCTCATATATTCGCAAAACCGCACGATAAATCGTGCTTTACCGCTGCTTTGCAGCTATTTTGCTCATATATGGGGCGGTGACTCTATTCGAGCCACCTTACGAATCATAAAAACTGCTACTTACATGCAAGCATGACGTATCAATTTTTATGATTCTAAGGGTTCTGAATAGTTACTCAATATGATATTTACCTAAAAACTCTCTTGTTCTCTGATTCGTGGAAGAGAACAGCTCTTTTGGTGTAGTTTCTTCCACGATCACGCCTTTATCCATGAAGATCATCCTGTCTGATACATCTTTTGCAAAATTCATCTCATGCGTAACAATGACCATTGTCATCTTTTCTTTTGCAAGTTCTGTAATTACTTTTAAGATCTCTCCTGTTAATTCAGGATCTAATGCGGAAGTCGGCTCATCAAAAAATAAGATCTTCGGGTTCATCGCCAATGCCCTTGCGATCGATACACGCTGTTTCTGTCCACCGGAAAGCTGACATGGATAATAATCTGCCCTATCACTAAGTCCCATCTTCCGAAGTAATTCCACAGCTTCTTTTCTTACTTCATCCTTATCACGCTTCTGTACCCGCACCGGTGCATCCATGATATTTTTGATAACCGAAAAATGCGGAAACAGATTGAAATTCTGGAAAACAAGTCCAAACTGCCGTTCAATGTGGCGCAGCTTATCTCCCGTTTCATATACGGCATGCTGCTCTACACTTTTTGCGGCTGCGTCTCCCGAATAATATAAATCTCCATCATCCATCGTTTCTAACAGAGTTGCACAACGTAATAATGTAGATTTTCCGGAACCGGAAGGTCCTATGATCGATACCACTTCTCCTTCTTCGACGGACAGGCTGATATCTTTTAGAACTTCATTTCCATCAAAACTCTTTTTTACATGGTTCATTTCTAATAATTTCACAATGGCTTCCTCCTAATGATAATAATTCAGTTTCTTTTCCCAGTATTCCATCAATGCTGCAACTAAGAAGTTAAATACATAATAAAAAACAGCTGCTGCAACAAATGGGATCATGCTCTTTTGGGAAGCCGCTATGGATTTTGCAATGGTAAACATCTCCGCATATGCAATGGAAAATGCTAACGATGTATCTTTTACTAACGTGATCACTTCATTTGTGACAGATGGTAAGATCCGTTTGATCACCTGCGGTAATATAATGATAAAAAATGTCTGTGCTTTTGTATATCCTAATACTTTTGCAGCTTCATACTGACCTTTCGGCATGGACTCGATACCACCACGATAGATTTCTGCGAAATATGCTGCATAGTTGATTGAAAATGCGATAATCACAGCATATGCCCTGTATGCAGATGAAATATTGACACCGAATATGTAATATGGTCCAAAATATACGACTAACAACTGCAGCATCAACGGCGTTCCACGCATGAGAGAAATATAAATTTTTGTCAATGTGCGGATCACTATATTTTTTGACATTCTTCCAAATGCGATCAAAAGTCCAAGTGGAAGGGAAAATAGCAGCGTCAGTACGAAGATGAGGATCGTTGTTCCCATTCCTCCGGCAAGCTGCTGCATCATAATCTGTAAACTCATTTTTTATCTCCAACCTGTATCTATTATTTTACCTTATTTTAAAGTGCAGACATCATATCCAAAATATTTATCGGAAATTTCAGCAAATGTTCCATCGTCTACTAATTCCATTAAAGCGTCCTGTACTTCATCACGTAAGGCATCATTTCCTTTTAGGAAACCAACTGCATACTGCTCTGAAGATATCACATCGTCTAAGATGACATAATCATCTTCTTTTCCTTCTAACTGGAATTTTGCAACACCGATATCGATTGCGATCGCATCTACTGCGCCGGACTCAAGATCCATAAATGCTGTATTATATTCTCCAACCTGTAAGAAATCACCAAATGATGCTAAAAGATCTGCATTTTCTTCATCTTCTAATGCTGTCTGTGCGGAAGATTCTTTCTGCACTTCTACGATCTTGCCTGCAAGATCATCTAATGTTGTGATTCCTGAATCTTTCTTTGTAACAACAACCTGTGTATTATCCATATAAGAATCTGTCCATGTATACTGATCTTCACGACCGTTTACTGTAAAACCGTTCCAGATACAGTCGATCGTTCCTGCTTCTAATTCCATGTCCTTTGCATCCCAGTCGATCGGCTGGAGTACAATTTCTTTTCCCATACGTTTTGCACATTCTGTTGCCATTTCAATATCAAATCCTGTATATTCACCATCGTCCCCTACATAGCCAAATGGTGGGAAATCCTGATCAAATCCTACCGTAAATGTATTTTTACTTTTACTCTTTCCACATGCAGCCATGGAAACTGCCATTCCAATCAATAATAATGATGCAACTACTTTTTTCATAAATAAGATCCTCCTCTTTTGCGCTTATAATTGCGTCTGTTAATCTGTTATCTTGCTACCGTAATAAAGTACTTTTATAGGCTATCACAGGAAATCTACTCTGTCAATTGCAATTTTATAAGCATAATTAAAGAAAAGACATCCTACTTCGAATGTCTTTCCTCATAAAATGCAATATCATCTTTTCCGGCATTTTTCACACGGTACATCGCAGCATCTGCCGCAGCAACCACCTCTTTTGGTGTTTTTCCATCTTTCGGGCACATTGCGATACCGATACTCGAATGAAGCATATATTCTTTGTCCTCTAATACAAACGTTTTTTTAAAAATCCCCTGCACTGACTCTGCGTATTCACGTACGATCCCTGACTGATTCGAAGATACGATCGCTGTAAATTCATCACCGGCTAAGCGGTATACTTCAAATACAAAGTCTTCTAACTCCACAGAACGTCTTGCGATCTCCTTAAGGACTACATCTCCATTGTTATGTCCTAAAGAGTCATTGATATGCTTAAAATTATCAAGGTCAAACAGGATAATGCCAAATTCGTCGCCCTTCTCGATCTTCTGCTGAAGTTTCTTCATAAACATTCCACGATTTTTCAATCCGGTTAAAACATCATAACTTGCCGCATGTTCTAATCCTGTTTTCGCTTTTTCCAATGCCTCATAGAGCCTTCTGCGCTTTAGATTATCAAATGCCAGCATCAATATCAATAATGTCAGGACTGTAACGATGATCGCAGCGATCTGTATCATCTGCTTATTACGTTCTGTAAAAGTTTCGCGGTGATTGACATACTCGCTGTTTTCCGGCATTTGTGAATCCCTGATATCAAACCTGCGCATGACATTTTCGTCAAAACAAAACTGCCATGGCGGTTCAGCGATCATCTTGATATCCCGAATATTCTTACCATGAAAATATTGTTTTAACATCTGTGCCGCTAAATAACCCATCTGCTTTTGCGATACGATCTCTCCGCCTAACACACCACTTCCCATTCCAATTGATACTATGCTGAATGTAGGGATATCAGCATTCTCACTGACTAATGCTACTCCATCATTTCCATTGTAAACGTGTCCGTTTTTATCCATACTGCACATAATATATATCAGAATCGTACTTTCGTCATATCCGGCTACCTTTTCAGCCAGTTCTTCCCTGCTGTATGCTGCAGCATTGATTTCTGAGAACCGGTAATCCGGAAACTTATCTGCAAAGCTGTAAAATTCCCGTCTTTCACTTTCTCCTGTGATCGTATCATCTAAGACACCAACAATCTCTTTTGCATCAGGATATAATTCCGTAGCTATCTTTATCGTATTTTCATAAGAAAGACTTTCTGCTACACCTGTGATCAACGGCTGTGCACTTGCCTCGGCTGCTTTTTGCAGGTCATTCACACCTTCAAATATGATCGGAATATCTGAAAAAAGTTCCTGCTGGTGATCTAATGCAAACAAAAATGCTGCATCATCCCCCACGATCACTCCATCGTAAGCATCTACCTCTGATAAATACTGCCGCATACTCTGATAGAACAATTCACTGCTTTCCTCAGATGTAAGATTCTTTGTGTCCATAAATTTATAATCAATGGATGCTTCATCTGATAAAGCTTCCTGAATACCCTCTATCTGCTGTGGCACTGTTTCCCATGCATAGGAATACGAACTGATAAATAATACCCTCTTTTCTTCCTTTTGAAATCCTGCCACAATACTCTCTCCCCAAAGAGAACTGACTATCAAAACCAAAAAGAATGAAAATAGACACTTTTTATACAATCCATAAACGCCCCCTTTTCGATTGCCTTCCATCGTTAAAGTTTATCATAACATATTTCAGTCTTTTTGGGTAGTATATGTCAAATTTTGTCGGTTTTATGTAAAATATTGTCGGTTTTATGTACAGTTTTCTTTAATTACTAAAATATCTCCTTCTTTTAACAGCGTTCCTCCATTCGGAATGATCACATCTTCATCCCTCTGTACCATCACGATCAGTTTTCCGGCTTCTAAACTGACATCGGAAATTCTCTTGCCGATCCATTCATGCTCCTTATCTAATGACAATTCTAAAAGTTCCACATCTTTTGCGATTCCATTTGCCCTTGCACTTAATACAAGTCTGTCTCCTTCATTTAACACTGTACTTCCATCCGGTGTGATCATGGTATTATCCTGTTTTCGTACCTGGACAAGTAATGTTTCCGGTGGAAGTAAGATATCTTTTACCATACTGCCTGCCCATGGATGATCTTTTTTTACAGAAAATTCGATAAACTGTACCGGTACTTCCTGCGTATAATCGGTAAATGTCTTTAAAACGTCCTCTTTCTCATCGATCAGATCAAGTTTTGTTGCGATCCATGGGAGAAATGTTCCCTGTAACAAAATCGAAAATAATACGATGAAAAATACGATATGGAACACATCATGTTCTACAGAGGCACTGCTCGTTACTGCCATGATCGCAAATACGATCGATGCCGCTCCACGAAGTCCTGCCGCTGATACGAAGATCTGCTGTGATGTCCTGCTGCAAAAAGGTGTCAGCAGTAAAAATACAGCGACCGGTCTTGCGATAAAAGTTAAGAATAAAGCTACTGCTAATCCGATTCCGGCAACATGGAATAATTGCGACGGAAATGATAAAAGCCCTAACAGGAAAAATAAAAGCATCTGCATCAATCCTGTCACGCCATCAAAAAAATGCACCAGTGTTTTCTTATTCTTTAATTTTTTATTTCCAAGTGCGATTCCAAAAATATACACAGACAGATAGCCATTTCCACCGATCATGGAAGGCAGGGCATACGAAAGCAGGATCATTCCAAAAACAAATATCGTATCAAATCCTTCGGTTGTAAACTTATACCTCATTAAAATGGCTTCGGTGACAAATGCCACAAGCATTCCGATGCAAATCGCAGATGCGATCTGTATGATAATAGAAAATACCAGATCCTGTGCACTGACAGTTCCACCACCCATAATACCAAGCATAATGATCGTAAGCATATAGGAACATGGATCATTACTTCCGCTTTCTACTTCTAATAATGATGCTGTATGATATTTTAAATTCAATCGTTTTGAACGCAGGATAGAAAATACAGATGCTGCATCTGTGGAACTGATCAGAGAACCGATCAGAAAACTTTCAGATAAACTGATATGTAAGACGAAATAACAGAACAAACCGACAAGACCTGCCGTTAAGATAACACCCACTGTTGAAAGTAAGACAGCCCGCCCGACTACCGGTTTTGCGGTACTCCACTTTGTTCCAAATCCACCATAAAACATAATAAATATCAATGCTGCAGAACAGATCTGTTCTGCAGCGTGAAAATTGTCAAATGCAATCCGTATCACTCCATCAGAACCGAAAAACATGCCAAGTAAGATAAAGACTAAGAGCATGGGAACTCCAATCATATGGGATATACGGTTACAAACTACGCACGCAATAATTACAACTGCGGCTAAAAAAATATAATCATTCATGTGCCTCAATCCTTTCTGGTCAGATAAAATCCGCAATTATGTATATGATAATAACATAAAAAATATGTTTTATCACTTTTTCAACTTATCTTAGCGCAAAATTTATATTTGTATAATTTACAAAATAATGTTAAAATACAGCTATGCTAAAGGAGGACTTTTCTATGGACGAAAAAATCTATAAAACTCTTGGTTCGACCGGTGCTGCGAATCTCGCAATCGGCATTTGTCTTCTGGTCACAGGAATCACTTCCGGCATTTTACTGATTGTCAATGGGGCAAGGCTCTTAAAAAGTAAAAAAGGAATTCTCTTATGATCTAAAAATCCAGAGTGTGCATCATGCACACTCTATTTTTTATCCTGCTCTGTCAGATAACCAAGTTCTTCTAATTTCTTACCCACCTGTTCCCCGATGATCTTATAAAATGCTGCATTTCCATGGATATCGTCTACCCGTATGCTTGATGGGATCTCTCCATCTGCAATATCCTTTTGATCCTGCTCTGTCGGTGTGATCCCTGCATCCTCTAAACCATGTTGTAACATATAGGAACGGATATCTAAAAAATGCTCTCCAAATGCCTCTTTCAATGCTTCATTGATCGGCTCCACATCCGGTATATATGTCTTAGAAGTCAGACCCAGTACAATATATTGTTCTGTTCCTGAATATTCTATCATCTGTTCTTCAAGATTGATCAGTTCTCCTACTGTATCTTTGTCCGGTGGAAGATTTGTCCCTGCAAATAAGACGATGATATCTGAATCCTTTTTATCCATTGCTGCAAAGGTTTCTACTTCTGTTCCTTCCGGCACGGGCACAGACTCTCCTGCCTCCTGTCTGGTAAAATAATATTTTACTTCTTCTGCCCGATAAGAAAGTGTTCCTTTTACACCTGCGATCGTACAGGGATTGATCGCACAGTCGCCTAAACGCATCATGATCGGATCTTCTCCCCACTGCCATAAAGAAACCTCCACAGGTACTGTTTCTGCCGGAATTTCAAATGTTCCTACGGACATAGGAAATGCACCCATGCGAATCCCGATCTGTCTTGCGGTTTCCCCCTGAATACCATAGTTGATCACTTCTGCCTGATAATTTTCTTCTAAAACAGACGGATAGGTCGTTCCTTCTCCACCCTGTCCATATGTCAGGCTGTCACCCCAGCATATGATCCTCTTTTTTCCGGTATCAAGATCCTGTATGCTATCATTCTGTATTTCTGTATCCTGCATGTCTATCAGATTTTTAGTTGAAGTATCTGGTTCCATTTTCTCACTTTCTTCTTTATCATCTGTGTTCTTTTGTTCTGTATATTGTTTCTTTTCTGTTTTGATCTCTGTCTGTAAATCTGTTCCCTCTTTCTGTGTATCGGCACACCCTGCCATCAAAATTCCCATACACAAAAGAATCCATGCCAACTTAAATCTGTTCATATTTTTCCGCCTTTCCTTTCCACCTATAAAATTTCTATTCCATGTGTAAAAATAAAACCGGATGGTATTTTAACCTTCTCCGGTTTTACATGCTATTTGATAATTATATTTGCACATTTCAGATCATTTCCCAGATCATATACTTTGCCCGTTTTTAAACCAAATACTTTTGGACGTAATACATATTTCGGATTATTTTCGATGACTTTTGCATTTTCTCCATTACTAAGCTGTACTGTACTGCCTACGGGATATAAAATGATACTGTCTAAGAAACTCCGCATGACATTGATATCTAATTCATCTGTCATTGCCATAATCATCTCAACGGCAGCTCTCGGTGAAAATGCCTTTTTATATGGCCGCTCCGTTACTAATGCATCATAAATATCTGCAGTCGATATGATCTTAGCATATTCATAGATTTTCTCCTCCGGTACACCTAATGGATATCCTTTACCATTTAATTTCTCGTGATGCTGCAATACACCCATCAATACCGGATCAGAAAGTTCTTTTTTATCCTTTAAGATTGAATACCCAAACAGGGCATGCTGCTTCATCAATAAAAATTCTTCATCTGTCAGCTTTCCCGCTTTATTTAATATTTCATTTGGTATTTTTGTTTTACCGATATCATGCAGCAAGCCTGCAATCCCAATCTCATAAACTTCTTTCTCCGTCAGACCATGTTGTTTTCCGATGATCATTGCCATCGTAGCCACATCGACACTATGTTTAAATGTATATTCATCACTTACTTTTAGTGCACTGATATCAACTGCAATCGACTCATTATCCGTAATTGCCTTCATCAGATCGTTTGCTATATTATTTGTAGCATCTATAAAATCATCTGACTCTGTATTATTATACAAATATGCAATTCCCGTTGCCACACGCTTCTTGACGCTCTCTGTCAGTTTCACATTTGCCCGGTCTTCTACTTTGAGTTCCTCAATCTTCTCTATCATCTTTTCAGAGATATTTTCTTTCTCTGTAGTTCCATCCTCTTTTCCCTCTACAGTATAAACACCTGACACACCCCTATTCATCAGAGCTTCTATCATATAATCGTCTAATATTGCACCTCTTGCAATCAATGTACGTCCCATACGATCAATGATCGCCTGATCGATCTTCATCCCGTTCTGCAACGATCTTGTTCTTACATACTTTCTTTTTATCAAGTTAATTTCCCCATTTCAATGTAAAGGCAATATTTTTTGCTTTTACATTGTAACAAAATTTTCCAGAAAAGAAAACTATTTTTACTGTAAAAATATAATAAAACCGATAGAACCATTTTCTGATTCTATCGGTTTTTATCTGATTAACAGGGGCAGAAGGACTTGAACCCTCGACATTTGGTTTTGGAGACCAACGTTCTACCAACTGAACTATACCCCTATATAGTATGAAAAGACGTATAAAACGTCATTCATTCTCACTTTTTGGTTTTCAGATTTCATATACCTTCAAAACTTCATACAGATCTATCCGATTTATGCTTAGATATGCGGTCAACATTCTTTCTTAGGAAGTTCGGTTCTCTTCGTTCACCGAACGACCAACGCACTAACCTCAAGCTTCGTTTCACTCGCTTTCGCTAAGTGCTTTTGGTCAAGCCCTCGACCGATTAGTAACAGTCAGCTCCATGCATTACTGCACTTCCACCTCTGCCCTATCTACCTTGTAGTCTTCAAGGGGTCTTACAGTTTATAACTGGGATATCTCATCTTAAGGGGGGCTTCACGCTTAGATGCCTTCAGCGTTTATCCCTTCCA
>NZ_JACOPH010000017.1 GCF_014287635.1 Roseburia zhanii
CCTAGTGTAGAAAATATAGCACAATAGCACATATCGCTACGAAACAAAAAACGGCTGCTAGCCTTGATTTTACTGTCTATACAACCGTTTTTTTACTTCCCAACTGTCAAAGATGGGATGGTATTTTCTCCCAAAAGTCAAAAAAAACTGCAAAGACAGTCGTTTTTACCTGCCTTTACAGCCTTTACCTATATTCTTGTCAATACATACTGAATGAGTACATCAATGCCGGCTGCCCATAATAAAACAGCTCCTATTCCGTATGCTTTCTTTTTCTGTTCAAATCCAAAGCGGTATCCTGTGTAAACACCTGCGATCACCATTAACAGTGAACAGACCCCCAGTAAAAGGATACATGCTCTCATACGAATCTCCATGAGTCCAAATGCAAATCCTGCAAGCAGAGTATAGATTCCTGTTCCGACAATCCCCAGCAGGATTTTTTTCCAGCTGAACGTATCCTGCCTGTGTTCATAGATACGTTCATTGCGGACTGCCTTTATGATCAGATGAACCCCTAAGCCTGCAAAAATGATCGCTGCGATCACATTCGAAAGCAGTATCTCATTTTCTGCAACACCTTCCTGACGCATCAGCCGTCCGGAACCTAAACTGCCTAAATATAATACAGCCATCTGGAATACAACTGTAAGAATACTGATCTCTGCCAGTTTCTTTTTATCAATTTTTGCAACCACAGAGCCTTCACACTCCATGGTTGCAAAGATATCTAAGGATACACCGCCTATTATCAACAGATTTTCTATCCAGTTCATAAGCGTATCTCCTTTGTATTATTTTATTTCTTCTGACTTGATGATGAATTTTACATCTCCGGTCACTTTGTCAGATTTTCCTGCAAAGCTGTCATATCCTTTTCCTGCATCTACAACTTTCTGAAGTCTGTCAACAAATGGTTTGATATCTCCGGTATAGCTGTTGACTAATTTTTCAATTCCTTCTTCATCGAATTTAACGATACCGTCTGCTAATTCTTCAGAACCATCTTTTAACTTGCCGATACCATCAACCAACTGGTTTTTACCATCGGTTAATTTTGCTGCACCGCTGTTTAATTCATCATTCTTAGATGCAAGTGTCTGGCTTCCTGTATACAATTTATCGATTCCAGATGTCAATTCCGGCATCTTTCCTGACATACCATTGACTGCTGTATCTAAAGCTGACATTCCGCTTACTAAGCTGTAGCCTGTTTTCTTATCTTTCTTCTCAATGCTTGCTGCGATCTGTTTCTTCGCTGATTCTGCACCTTCTACAGCTGCCTGGCCTGCTGCTGTTCCTGCGGCTGTCTTAGCGGCTGTTTTTACACTTTCTGCTACGGATGTACCTATAGAATCTTTTGCCTGTGCTGCAACGCCTCTGACAGTTGATTCAGCAGTCTGCGGTGCAACCTGTGTTGCTGTTGCAACTGCTACCTGTCCGGCACTCTCTGTGATCGCCTGCTGTAATCCGGCAGATACATTTGCTGCTGCGGCTGCTCCTGCTGCCTGTGCTCCTCCATCATTTAGCATCACATCTGCGGTTGCTGCTCCGACTAAAGTAGACTGCATTGCACTGATCTGCTCTGCGGTAAATCCTGCTGCTGTGTACTTTGCGATCATTTCCTGTACTTTTGCCTGAATTGCTGCCTGACCTGCTTCAGACTGTGCATACTGCATCTGTCCTGCTGCTTGTGCTGCACTTGCGATCTGGGAAAGCTGTGACTGGACGGCTGCATTCTGGGAAAGCTGTGCTGCTGCCTGTGCTTTTGCCTGCTCAGAGATCTGTCCTGCCTGCGCCTGAACGGTTGCTGCTGCCTGATCTTTGACTGCTGCGATATTTGCATCAGATGTTAAAGTACCTGCAAACTGTTCCCCTGCAGTTGCTTTGATGTTCTGGTAACTCTGTGCATTATTGGTATCTGCAAACTGTGCCTCAACTGCTTTTTCTGCTGCTGCTTTTGCTGTCTGCATAGCTGCATTCTTTTCGTCACTGCTCATTGCTGTGTTTAAAGATTTATCTAATAATTTCACACCGCTATTCAATGTGCTGACACTTGATGTAAGCTGTGAAACACCATTGACTAACGTTGTGCTCTGTGATTTTAAAGTTCCGATTCCGTCTGCTAAGGTCTTTGTTCCTGCTGTATAAGCACTGATACCACTCTGTAAGGAATCCATTCCTGTGGAAAATTCACCCACACTGTCACTTAAAGTACCAAGTCCGTCTGAAAGATCTCCGGAACCATCTTTTAACTGATCCATGGCATCTGTCACATCATCTACTTTATCATCGATCTCTGAAGTATCAACGGTCTTATCAGACATTAAATCTGAGCAGCCGCTGACAACACTCATGATCGTGCTTAACTTAAAGTCTTTTACATCGGCTGTCATTTCTACATATTCCGGGATTGTTACATCATCTGTAAAGTCGCTGTCGGTAACCTGTAAACTTTCTTTTAATCCCGGAAGGGCTGTTCCTACTACCATGTTGTTATTTCCATTGGATATGACTTTTCCGTTGGTTACTTTGATGTTTGTGAAGTCTTCATTCAATACCATACCGGAGATTACCATGAATGGTACATAAACATCACCGTCTTTTTCGTTATTGGTATAATCAATACGGATCTTTACTTTTCCGCTCTGTCCTGCTAATTTATCCGGCTCGATTTTCTTACCATCTAAGTAATAGGTGATCTTTGTTGTTACCGGAGATTCTTTTGTGGTTGTTCCCTGATAATAAATATCATTACCGTCTGCTTTCCATTTTACGGAATCACCAGACTGTGTGAACGTTTCATCTCCTTTGACATTCTTGATATCTTTCAGATCAGATACATCTTCTAAGGTATCTGTTCCATCGAGGTTTTTCAGCCATTCACTGACGATCGTGGATTTTGCATTACCGGCAGCATCTGTGATCACATATACAGTTTCATCTTTTCCAACGGTATCTTCTGCATCATCACTGTTATCTTTTGCCGTTGTATCTGTTTTCTTTGTAGTATCCTTTGTATCTTTCGTATCAATCTTTGTTTCTGTAGATTCTACTGTTTCTGTCTTTGTGCTCTTTGCTGCGTATACATTATATACGGTTGCGCTGCTGCTTACGACTGCAACGGTTAAAACACCTGCTACGATACGGATCATATATTTATTTTTGAATCTGTTTTTTAACTCTGCTAATTTCATGTTGTTTCCTCCTATGATAATGAATAATTATTTATTGCTGCTATCCGGTTTGAATCCGATACTTGTATGAAGGATCAGCTTATCAAATACCATGAACATTGCCGGAAGGATAAATGCTACTACAAACAAACTGATGATCGCACCTCTTGCAAGCAGTGTACACAAGGAACTGATCATATCAATACTTGAATATAAACCTACACCAAAGGTTGCTGCGAAGAAACTCAATGCACTGACTAAGATTGACTGTAAGGAACTGTTTAGTGCAGTTGCGATCGCTGATTTCTTATCTGCTCCATGATTTCTTTCCCGCTTATATTTGTTTGTCATTAAAATTGCATAGTCAACGGTTGCTCCTAACTGGATCGTTCCGATTACGATAGATGCGATAAACGGAAGAACCGTATGTGTGTAATGCGGAATACCCATATTGATAAAGATTGCAAATTCGATTACCGATACTAAAATAACCGGAAGGGAAATGGATTTTAGTACAACCGCAATGATGATAAAGATCAATACGATCGATGCTGCATTTACGACTTTGAAATCTGTGTCTGTGATCGTGATCAGATCTTCTGTACAAGGTGCTTCACCGATCAGCATTGCGGATTCATCATATTTCTTGACGATCTCACGGATCGCATCACACTGTGCATTGACTTCATCTGTACCTGTCTTATACTCTGACATTACATAGATCATCTGGTACTTACCATTATTCAACATCTCTTTGATATCAGATGGAACAAAAGAATCCGGCACCATCGGACCTACAACGGAATCTAAACCTAATGCGAACTGTACACCGTCTACTTTTTTGATTTCATTTTCCATCTGGTTTGCTGTCTTAGATGGCAGATCACTTGATGCAAGGATCACATGGGTTGCACCCATGTCAAAATCACTTTCCAATGCATTTCCTGCTTCTACACTCTCTAAGTTCTCCGGAAGTGTTCCAACCAGATCATAATATACGGAGTTATGATTCTGACCATAGAACATCGGGCCTACAACGACTAAGAATATGATCAGGAATACCACATAATGTTTTGTTACAAAATTTCCGATCTTTCCGATCTGCGGTACGATCGGTCTGTGTTTTGTCTTTTCGATCGGTTTATCTAAAATCAGGATCATTGCCGGAAGGATCGTTACACAACCGATAACACCAAAGACAACACCCTTTGCCATAACGATTCCAAGATCCATACCTAAGGTAAATGTCATAAAGCACATTGCAAGGAATCCTGCGATTGTTGTAATGGAACTTCCGACTACAGATGTGATCGTCTGGGAAATCGCATGTGCCATCGCACGTTTCTTATCTCCCGGATAACGTTCCTGATTTTCTTCATAACTGTGCCATAAGAAAATGGAATAGTCCATTGTAACGGCTAACTGAAGAACTGCTGCAAGTGCCTGTGTAATAAAGGAAATCTCGCCTGACACAAAGTTTGTTCCTAAGTTATAGATGATCGCCATTCCAATACTTAATAAAAAGATCACCGGAATTAAGAAGGAATCCATCGTCAGTGCCAATACTAAAATAGATAAGCCTGCTGCGATCACAACATACATGATTGCTTCACTGTTACAGATCTTTTTAATATCGGTAACGACTGCTGACATACCACTCAATAAGCACTGTCTGTCGGTCAGTCCTCTGATCTCCTCAACCGCATCTAATGTTTCATCGGCTGACATGGATGTATCAAATGTAATGATCATCAAAGAACTTCCTGTATCTGCATCATAGAGCATATCTTTCATATCAGATGGAAGTACATCCATTGGAATGGAGATATCAGCAATGGAACCATACCATAAAACATCTTTGACATGTGCCACATTTTTGATTTCATCTTCAAGTACTGTAATTTCCCTATCTTCCATTCCCGAAACAACTGCTACACTGAATGCTCCTGTTCCAAATTCATCTAACAGGATATCCTGCCCCTGCATGGTTTCGATATCTTTTGGAAGATACGAAAGAATATCATAATTGATTCTTGTATTCAGATATCCGATCGCTGATGGTATCAGAAGCAGAAGGCTTATGATTAGTATCGGTATCCGGAATTTGACTACTTTTTTTCCAAACTTAATCATATCTTTTCATCATCCTCTTTCTTATTTTTCTGTAACTTAGTATAAAAAAAAAGATTGAATATGAAAATATTCAATCTTTCCTGTCTGTTTTTTGTAAATATACAAATTGGGAGATTTGTATATCTGTCGAAAACATTGTATTAAATTTGTTCGTATGATTAAGTGTTCATATGTTGTTATTTTTCTAAAACAACACATCATCAATCGAAGTCTTCATCACATATTTATAAATCTCAGAGAGCTCCTTCGGTGAAACCGTCATACCACTTTTGATCCATGAAATCACGATCGAGCACATCGACTGTGCATAATAATCTGCGATACGTTCCGGTGTCAGCCAGTGGAACTTCGGTATCTTATTCTTTGCACTTTTTTCAATGATCTCTAATAAGATCTCTTTGACACAGCCTTTCGCAATGGATTCAAACGAATTCTGTCCTTCTAACTTGACCGCCTGCATATAAAAATCGCGGTCTTTTTCAATACTTGAAAACAACAGAACAAATGCTTCTGTTACCATACGGTTCTCGATCAGTATGCCGATCGGTTCTAAAAGTTCTGTTAAGATGATCTTCTCTAACAGTTCATACTTATCCTGAAAATGATTGTAAAACGTCGGGCGTATCACACCCGCACCATCCGTGATCTCTTTAATGGTGATCTTTTCAATCGGGCAATGCACTGCAAGCTCTTTAAAACTATTTGCAAGCAGGATATCCACATCATTCTTTCCCTGCAAGGCTACATTTCCTCCGTTTCTCTCTTTTAAGCCTACCTTTAAGCTCTTTCTGTGATCATTTTATCTAAATTTGTCCTGACTTTCTTCATATAATATAGTGTAATGCAAAATGCAGCAATCTCTGCGATCGGGAATGAGAACCATACGGCTGTCAGATTTCCTGTCAGAGATAAGAGATAAGCTGCCGGAATCAAAATTCCAAGCTGACGTATCAGCGATAAGATCAGGCTATAGACACTTTTTCCAAGTCCCTGAAATACACCGCTGGCTACAACGGAAATTCCTGCAAATATATAACTTAAACATAAGATACGAAGTGCCGGAACACCGATCTGTAATAAGGTTTCAGATGCATTGAACAATAACAGCAGTTTGTCCGGTATCAGTTCTGCGGTCAAAAGTCCGATGAACATGATCGTAACACCTGCGATCATACTGCTTTTCATTACTTTTAAGATTCTCTCTTTATGTCCTGCACCAAAGTTGTATGCCACGATCGGGATCAGACCATTGTTCATGCCGAATACCGGCATAAAGATGAAGCTCTGCAACTTGAAGTAGACACCGAATACCGCTACTGCTGTAGATGTAAATCCTAATAAGATCTTATTCATTAAAAATGTCATAACAGAACCGATTGCCTGCATTAAGATCGCCGGAACTGCTACTTCATAGATCTGCTTTAAAACGACTGCGTGTGGACGCACCTGTCTGATGGAAAGTGTGATCTCTTTGTTCTGTTTCTGATTAAAGAAAAATGCAAAAAACATTGCCACGATCTGTCCTGCTACGGTTGCAACTGCCGCACCTGCAATGCCCATTTTCGGGAAGCCGAACAGTCCAAAGATCAGGATCGGATCAAAGATCAGATTAATGACTGCACCGGTTGTCTGCGTGATCATCGTACATACGGTTCTTCCTGTTGCCTGCAGCAGACGCTCAAAGCAGAACTGACCAAACATACCAAAACTACATGCTGTACAGATCAGCAGGTAGGTCTTACCATATTCGATGATCTCCGTAATATCTGTCTGCATCTTAAAAAACATATCCGAAAACAGCACTCCGATCACCAAAAAGAACAGATAGTTACATAGTGCCAAAAAGACTGCTGTATTTGCTGTCTTATTGGCTTCTTCAAACTTCTTCTCGCCTAAACGCTTTGACAGCAGGGCATTGACACCGACACCGGTTCCTGCTGCTACAGCGATCATAAAATTCTGCACCGGAAATACCAAGGATACCGCTGTCAGCGCATACTCATCGATCTGTGCCACAAAGATACTGTCCACAATATTATAAAGTGCCTGTACTAACATGGATATGACCATAGGCAGGGAAATATTGACAAGCAGTTTATTCACCGGCATCGTTCCCATTTTATTTTCTTTTACTTCCATTTTCTTTTGTTCCTCTCTAGGATAATCACAACGTTCACAGACGGTCTGTAAACGCTATGCCTGATCTATTCGTCAAATTCCACCGTCACAAAATAACCTTTCGGTGTTTCTTCTATATTGACCACTTTTCCTTCTTTGGATTTTAATCTTTCATTTGCCCTGTAATTTGCAGACATGGCATATGCCTTGCCTAAGGTATAATAATAAGAACTGGGAAGTTTTCCCTCTGTTATAGGAAGAATCTCTCCAATCTTTAACAGCCCCTGCCGTTCCATCTTAAATTCCATCTGCCGCATCTTATATATCCTCTTCTTCTAAGATCTCGCTGTCTACGGCTTTTGCCTGTGCAAGAATACTCTTTGCGGTTTTATTCACACGGCTGATGATCCACAGATCAGACAGCCCGTCATAGATCAGTGCCACACCGACTACCGTGAGGGCAACTGTGATCACGCCAAAGCAGTCAATGATACACAAAATACCAAGTGCCATACCAAGCAGTCCTAACAGCAGTATCACCCACCAGTTATCATAACTGCCACGTTTTGTTTCCAATGCATATTTAAAATCTTCAAATCCATGCACGAACAGTACCACACCGATACCGATCAACAGAAGATTCTCAATACTTGCCGGTCTTAAAAAGATGAATACACCAACAAGTGTAAGTACTAAACCAAGCGGCAGATTGATGCCGTGATTTTCTTTGGTATTCATAAAATAACTGATCACTCTTACCACGCCTAAAACCGCGATTACTGCTCCGATGAGCTTACATGCTGCGATCGTCACTTTTACCGGCCATAAGATCAGTACCACACCAAATGCAAGACATAAAAGTGCACTGATGATCGCATCCATTTTTACTCTCTCAAAAAATTCTTTCATAACTAATCCTCCTTATCCTATGTTATTTTTCCTCCACTAAGATCGACGGAAGTGCGATCTCACTATATTGTGTAGAAATGATCTTTCCACGGGAAACCCTTGAATAGATTCCCTGAAATACTCCGTCATAGACGAATAATCCTGTCAGATTCGACACATCGATAAAGTCTGCATCTGCCCCTTTTGAAAAATCAATATTTTTTGTCTGATATGGTGTACAGAATTCCTGCACCAGATAACCATGGATACGGTGTGCATCAACAATCTCTTTCCACTCTGCTTCTGATTCATATTCCACTCCGGCAAACACGCCTTTTGAACCATAGGAATCTAACGGCTTTAAGATCCAGTTATCCTTCTGTGTGATGATCTTCTCATATGGAAGATACTCTGCATCCATCAATGCGGTATAGGGCACATGTGCCTCTACATAGGCATTTTCGGATTCTGTTAAAAATGTCTTCGTTTTCGGGTGGTGCAGGATATGATAGAGCACCTTGTTATGGACGATCTGTGTCGTAAAATCACCGATCAGGCAGACTGCTTCTGCCTTGACTGCTGCAATAAAATCACTGACTTCCTCATAATGTGCCATAATATCACTCGTGACTGCACGACGATAGATCAGATCGATCGGCTTTTCTTCTTTTCCATATAATCTGCCATCTTTAAATGTCAGATCACGTATCTCACAGATCTCACATTCTATCCCATGTTTTCTGTAACAGTCTGCAAAGATCTCAAATTCATTATTCGTCGCACTTTCCATGAAATCCACGATCGCAACATGAGGCTTTTCTACGGCTCCTTCTGTCTGTGCATAGATCGCAAGTGATGTTTTTACCCACGATTCAAATAATTCAAATGTATGCAGGTGATATTTTTCTGATAAATATTCATATCCCTTTGTATAGCGGATGCCACGGTTTAATTCACGATCCTCATTCATGGCACTAGAGCCATCTGTATTAAACTCACAGAAGCAGAATTCTTTTGTTGCTTCATTATAAAAGATGTCGATCCTTGCGATCGGAATATTACTATTGTAACGTTTTTCCCTTAAGATCAGTTCTTCTAACCGTTTGTCATATCCAAACAGACTGCGGTACTCTGCATCGCTTCTGTAATGGTCGATGACCTTATCGAAAATACCGTACAATTCTTTGATCAACTGTCTGAAATAAGCAATGTCCTCTGTCGTAAACATCTTTGGTACATATAAGGTACTGACGCATCTGCCATGATATTTCGCTGTGGAACCGTTCATATACGAAATCTCTTTTAAGGCACTTTTTGCATGTACTTTTCTATCCTGTCTGATCTGTTCGCAATATTCTCTGTTTAACTCTGCAAGCTGTAACATAAATATCCCCTTTTCTTATTTACGGTCTTTTTATAATGTCTGCATATTTTGCCGGAATGACCGCCATCAGATCTGACGGTGCTAATGCGATCGTAAGACCGATGCGTCCACCGCTGATATAGATCTTATCAAATGTTTCTGCCGTATCATGGATCACCGTCTGAAACTGTTTTTTCATGCCAAGCGGAGAACAGCCTCCTCTTACATAACCTGTGATCTTTGTTAAATCTTTGACAGCGATCATTTCGATCGATTTTTCACCGACTTCTTTTGCGGCTTTCTTTAAATCCACTTCTTCTGCGATCGGTACGACAAATACATAAAACTGATTGCTTTTTCCTTTGAGCACTAATGTTTTAAAAGAAGCCTCTACCGGTGCACCCGTCAATTCTGCTGTATGCAATCCATCAATAAATTCGTCACATTCATATGTCAATGCCTCATATGTGATCTTATGTTTATCTAACATACGCATGGCATTTGTCTTTGCTTCTTTTCCCATTGATTTATCTCCTATCGATAATAGATTTCGCTTTTTCTGCCATTGTATTCATCAGACGGATTGCTTCATTGGCATCTGTATCACCAAGCTGTGCGATCAACCGGTCGACAAAATCTAAGATCCTCTGATGTTCCTTTTCATAAACTGACAGATTCCCGTCATTTAATTGTATCAGAATCTGCCGTTTATCTTCATTCGAACGCTTACGGATTATCATTCCACGCTTTTCTAATCCTGTCAATACCTTATTCATCTGCGATTTTAACAATCCGGTCTTTTTACACAGATCCGTTGCAGTCAGTGCACCCTTATGCTCCATTTTCGCACGATACAAAAGGTTACAGATATGTGTTTCATTATAAGACATGGCATCTACCATCCGGTCGTTGCGGACAGATGCAGACAGGTTCAGCCATGCGGCAAGCAGTTCTTCGTTCATTTGCTGCATAATCAGATGCTCCTTTAACTCCATAGATGGTTATAGTATAGCAAAATTTCCTTGTTTTTACAACGAGTGGAATCCTAAACTTTCCATAAACATGGACGTCTAACATTTAAATGCTACTATTCACAGTTACCTTTCCATACATTCGCAATCCCGCACTTCGTGCTTCAAACCTTGCTTCTCAAGCGGATTGCTCATTACTGGAAAGTTTATAAAAAGTTTAGAATTTTTGTTAGCACTCCCTCTTGACGAGTGCTAATTTTAGTGCTATAACATAGTCAACAAAGGAAACAAGGAAACGATCCAAAGATTGCAATGCACATAGATTTTTGTAAAGCAGCCGGATCGTTACTGACAACATACATATAGAAACAAGGAGGAATGACTTATGTTGATGCCTAGTATTTTTGGAGAAACTTTATTCGATGATTTATTTGATGACTTTACAACTCGCCCGGCGAACCGTCCGGCAAGATATGCTGCAGCAGATCCATCTGTGATGCGTACAGATATCAAGGAACAGAAAGACGGCTATGAACTAGAGATCGATCTTCCGGGTTATAAAAAAGAAGATATTGCCGCAGAATTAAAAGACGGTTACTTAACGATCACTGCTTCTTCGAAAAAAGAGGCGGAAGAAAAAGATGAAAAAGGTACCTATATCCGCAGAGAAAGATATTCCGGTTCGTGCAGCAGAAGTTTTTATGTTGGCGAAGATATCACACAGGAAGATATCAAAGCAAAATTTGAAAACGGCATCTTAAAGATCGGTGTTCCGAAAAAAGATGCTAAGCCTAAAGTTCCGGAAAATAAATTCATTACGATTGAAGGCTGACACCAAAGGGATACCAGTGATACCGCTGTGTATCCCTTTTCTTTTTTCTATGACAGGAGGTGATGTACCATGGCAGCAAAAGATTATTATGCGATTTTAAATATCAAACGTGATGCAGATGAAAAAGAGATCAAACGTGCCTACCGGAAACTTGCCAAAAAATATCATCCCGACACCAACCCCAATAATAAAGAAGCGGAACAGAAATTTAAAGAAGTCACAGAAGCCTATAACGTCCTAAGTGATCCTGAAAAGAAAAAGAAGTATGACCAGTACGGATCTGCTGCTTTTGACGGTAACTTTTCAGATGGCTTCAATGCGTCAGACTTCTATGGAAATCATTTCCATGAACAGACATTCCATGACGGCAGCAACGGATTTCACTTTCATTTTTCAGGCAATGCAGATGGTGATATGTTTGACGACCTGTTTGGCAGTTTCTTCCATGGCAGCACAGGCAGTACAAAAAATACTTATACGAATGACGGCTTTTCTTTTCATAATAATTATAATGAAAAAGGTGCTGATGCTCATGCTGATATCCATATCAGTTTTGATGATGCCGTTTTTGGCTGTGATAAGGTGTTACAGATCAAAACAGATAACAGCACTTCAAGTTCGTTAAAAGTCCACATTCCAGCCGGTATTGACGAAGGACAGAGCATCCGTTTAAAGGGCAAAGGTGAAACCGGTATTCATGGCGGCATGGCTGGAGATCTTCTGTTAAAAGTACATGTCGATAAAAAAGCCGGCTATGAACGGAAAGGCAATGATGTCTATGTAACCACGAATATCCCTTATCCGACAGCCGTTCTTGGCGGGGAAGCGATCGTACCTACCTTAACCGGAAAGGTATCTTGTAAGATTCCTGCCGGAACGCAGTCAGGAAGTAAGATCCGTTTGAAAAATAAAGGTATCTGTTCCATGAAAGATCCGGCAAAAAAAGGGGACGAATATCTGGTTATCCAGATCGATGTCCCGAAACATCTGACCTTAGCAGAACAGCAGAAATTACGGGAGTATGATTTACTTTTTTCACAACATTCTGTATAATGTATATTTACAACAGTACATGTGAAAGGGTTTCCCCTATGATTTCTATATTGTTATATATCGTCCTTGGCTATCTTTCCGGCAGTATTTTATTTGCACGGATCGCAGCAGGACTTTTTCATAAAAATACGATCTTAACGGAGAGCGCAGATGCAAATCCGGGAACTTCCAATGCGTTTGTCTATGGCGGTTTTTGGTGTGGGATATTTACACTGTCAGGTGACCTGTTAAAAGGATTCCTTCCGGTGTATCTGTTTTTGCACACACAATATGCATCTGCCCTGCCGTTTTCTTTTCTCTTAGCGGCTCCGGTACTTGGACATACATTTCCCATTTTTTACAGATTCAAAGGCGGCAAAGGAATCGCCGTCAGTTTCGGCTGTCTGCTCGGGCTATTGCCCGAACGTCTGCCGGTTGCCATACTGATTTTTTATTTTTTGTTTTTTACACTTATCCTTCAGATCTATCCAAACTTTTACCGTACGTTGATCACTTATCTGTGCAGTGCGGTGACTATGAATATTTTACTGCCGGATACAGGCGTGATCTTAGGATTCTGGTTCATTACCGCTATCTTGTTCTGGCGTTTTCATATCAGCAGCGAAAAAAGAGAAGAAATGAGGTTTGCATTTTTATGGAAGCATTGATCTTATCGTGCGGCACCGGCGGCGGTCACAATTCTGCCGGTATTGCAGTCAAGGAAGAACTTCTGTTACGTGGTCATCATGTGACCATGTTAAATCCTTATACTTTATATCAGAACAGTCTTGCAAAACGTGTAGATAAAACCTATATCAATATCGCACAACATGCCCCAAAAGTCTTTGGTGCTATTTATCGTGCCGGTAATCTCTACCGCAGGCTGCCCGGACATTCTCCTGTCTATTATGCAAACGGACATATGGCAGAGATCGTCAGAAAATTTTTAGAAGAACATCCTGTGGATATCATCATCATGCCGCATATTTTTCCTGCAGAGATCTTAACCTATTTACGGGAACATGATGTTGCGATTCCGAAAACGATCCTGATCTCTACCGATTATACCTGTATCCCTTTTGTGGAAGAATGTCTCTGCGATGCCTGCATCGTTCCTTCCGAAAAACTGATTTCTGAATTTTGCGGCTGGGGGATCAAAAAAGAGCAGATGTACCCATTTGGTATTCCTGTCCGGAAATGTTTTCATTCTGAAATTTCTAAATCAGATGCCAAAAAAGCATTACATTTAGATGAAGATAAGCGTTATCTTTTGATCTCCGGCGGAAGTATCGGTGCCGGAAAATTAAAAGAAACATTAAATATCCTTTGTGAGATCACAAAAGGGACACCCTACTGCCTGATCGTGATCTGTGGCAATAACGCATCCCTTTATAAAAATCTGGAACATTATCAAAGTGAGTATGTGACCATACTCGGACAAACAAATGACATGGCACTCTATCTTCGTGCCTGTGAAGTCTTTTTTACAAAACCCGGCGGACTCTCCACAACAGAAGCTGCCGTTATGGAAGTACCGCTTGTATTATTACCGCCGATCCCCGGCTGTGAATCGAAAAACTTACGCTTTTTCACAGAAAATGGTATAGCAGTAAAGGCAGAACTTTCGGCTGACGGTCTTCGCAAGATCCTTGCACTTTCAGAATCTGCATCTGCATGTGATAAGATGTGCCGCTCCCAGCGGAATGTGATCTCAAAAGATGCCGCAGAAAACATCTGTGATCTTGCCGAAACCCTCTGCGATTCTGCATCAGAATAACTTACTGCACTTTATGATCTAATGGATACATATTTGTGCTAAGGTATTTCATTCCGTTATCTGCAAGTATTACGACAATATTCTTACCTGCATTTTCCGGACGCTTTGCAACGGTTGTGGCTGCATAGATGGCAGCCGCTGCGGACTGTCCTAAGAATACACCATCTGTACGTGCGATCTCACGTCCTGTCGCATAAGCATCTTCTCCCTTCACATCAATGCATTCTTTATAATCAAATCCAACGATGAACGGTGCTTTAATTCCTATGCCTTCCATAATGATCTCTCCCCATTCGTTTTGATTTTTTACAACTTTATTATAAAAAAATGTGCCATTGGATATAGGCACATTTTTGTATGTTTGTGTTTATTTAATAGAAGATGTTTCTGAATCTGATGTATTTTCAAGATCCACTTCATTTAATTCCTTCGCACCGTCTAAATAGATCCACTTGATATTGTAAGTCTTTCCCACACAGTTTCCAATATTATTGACGTAGTCCTCTAATAATTTTTGTGCTCTCTGCTGTGCATTTGCAAGCAGTAATGTGTCCTTTTCTGCTTCTTCTTTCATGTGATCCTGTGCTTGTTTAAAGGCTTCTGTCTGATGCTCTGCTTTTACTTTTGCAGACTTCGTATCTACAATATAGGAATCCTCATTCAGCGTTGTTTCATCTACTTCAAAGCCTAATACCTTTGCCGGTGGAATCGTGATCGTCACCGTATCATTGTCTACTTCGATATCCACAAGCGATGCATCGATTCCCATCGTTACAATACCATCATACTCAATCCAGAATCTTCTGTCCTTTTTCCACCATAAAATACCTGCTGCATCTTCCCTGGTATATTTAGCGACATTGTGATAATAGCATTTCATTGTTGCCAGTTCACAGATTGCTTTCATCTGCGATGCCTGAGGAACGATCTCCTGTTTCGGTTCGGTCGTTTTTACACACGCCATACAGGAAAAAGCCAGCATAAAAACAAGTAGTATACTTATTATTTTTTTCATCTTAAAAGCCCTCCTTAATCAATCTGGAGCCGATATTCACTATCAAGCTGTTCAACAAACGGACTGATCAATGCTTCTATGATGTTCTGAAGATTCTGCTCTGCAATATCATAAATCGCATTCTTTGTTTTGCTTTCCTCTATGGCATCTTCCTTGCATTTTTTATAGGCTTCTTCTGATACGGTTGCTGTATTCGCCGCATTGTTTATAAATATGTAATCTAACGATGCTATATCGACATTGACCTCCTGAATTTCAATCTCCGGCAATTTTACTGTGATCACTTTCTGATCATGATCCACATCAACTTCCACTTTTTCAAAATCAATTCCGGCTTTTATCCTTGCATCATAGGATACGTAGTAATCTACATTTTCTGGGTTCTGTTCATTCATTACTTTTGCAACACCATTGTATACCGCTTCATATGTGGAAAGATCACTGACTTTGATGATCTTTTCCAGCGTTGATTTGCTGATGATCTCTGCTTCTGTGTTCTTTGGTCTAAATACAGCGAATCGCAGGATAATGATAGCAATGAGTATGACTGCTATAAGCACGGTATAAAATTTTATCTTATTTGCTGCAAGTTTTCCTAATTTTTTCATCAGCATTATGGATTCCCCTTTTTCTAATTTTTAAAATGTATAAAAGATAAAATGCCCTATCTGACATTCATTCCGGGATTTTCCTTTCTGGGTATTAAAAACCGCCATTCTGATACGCTCTGGCAATAACATAAGATGGCTCATAAAATGCACTGCAATTATAATTATCAATCGTATTACAGATTTCATCATTATATACACGTATCATTCCCTCTACAAAATCTTCATCTTTTCCAAGCGTATCCACGATCAATCTTTGATATACTTCCCCCATCTCTAATGGCGATGGAATTTTAGATACTAACTCTCCATCTACATCCGTTATGTCATATCTGCCTTCTTCTAAACCATACTCCTTAATCCAATCAGCTTCTACCTGTAATGGATTCGCGCAATGAAGTACATTTGCACAACTGATCAGATGATACCATTCCTTTTTTGCAATTCCATTTACCACATACCGGTTCTTTTGATGCAGATGTCGTGCTATTCGCTCTATCATATAACAAATAAAGTACAAATCGTTTATTTTTATCTCCTCATCTTCAAAATAAATATTTTTCATAATTTGTCACTTCCTTCAAAACGAATACATGCAAGTGCTTGCTGGTTGCAAAAGACGGTCCAGCCACTTCAAGATTGCTTCCATGATAAATGATATTCTTCTCCATGTATGCAGCCTCCTAGTCTTTGTTTCAATTTATTTTTATAAATGATATTCCTTATATAACTTCTCACGATATTCTAAATCTGCAAGCACTTTTTCCACATTTTCGCTCTGATTGCCCTGCATCATAAGCTGTAATAATTTTGTTAAACGAGATTCGCCTTCTATTATACCAGCCTGTTTTCCCTCTAAAATGCCAGCCTGTTTCCAGATTTCTCTCTCACTTTTCAAATGCTTTTCTTCATCATATTCAAATATGCTCATCTCGATCGCCTCCGCACGATTTTTCCTTATCTTTAAACAACATACGGAATACTGTATCCTTATAATTACGATTTACATTGCTCTCTGTCATCTCATCTCCTCCTTGTATTTGCAGGAGTATTCAAAATCCCCCTGCTTATTTTTGTTTGATTGGAATATAAAGCATGGGTTTTCTGAATGTTTAGAAATTAACAGACTCTTTGATTTGATTATAGAAAATATGCTTTTTTTGATTCTAGCATGAATCCTTAAACTTTGCAATCAACTTAAGTGCAGGGAGCATGTATTGATATACAATGATCGGATGACTATGGTATAATGATAAAAGAATTTTTGACCACGCGGATTTTGTGGAGTGTGTAAACTACAATTTAATCACATCATGCAACAAACCATAACCTTGTAAACATACTTTCCTTGATAACAGACTGTTCCTATATGAGTCAGCATACGAAATTGTCTGTCAGTTATTATAAAATTGTATCGGAGGAGTGCCATATGAGTGAATTGATTAAATCTGACAATGAATATAAAGAATGGATTACGAATTTGTCATGTGAATATAAAAAAAATCAGCTTAGAGCAGCAGTAAAGGTAAATGAGGAAATGCTTAGATTTTACTGGATGTTAGGTAAGGGTATTTCTTTATTAAGTGATAAATACGGATATGGTTCTGGATTTTACAAAATTGTAAGTGAGGATTTTAAAGATATTTTTCCAGAAGTGAAATCATTTTCTCCAACTAACCTTAAGTATATGCGTTATTTTTATGAAATGTATCCTAATGCACAGAATCGTCCACAAGCTGTGGACGATTTAACCATGATTTTTAGAATCCCATGGGGACATAACAGGACAATAATAGATAAATGTAAAAATAACACTGAAAAAGCTTTATTCTATGTGCAAAAAACTTTGGAAAATAGTTGGTCTCGTGATGTATTACTTAATTTTTTAGATAGTGATTTATACGAACGACAGGGAAAAGCAATAACAAATTTTTCTGATACGTTACCGGCAGAGCAGAGTGACTTGGCACAGGCAATAACAAAGGATCCATATAATTTTGATTTTTTGACTTTGCGTGAAAAGTATGATGAAAAGGAATTAAAGAATGCACTTATAGAGAAGGTTAATAATTTTCTTATGGAGTTAGGGACAGGCTTTGCATATATGGGCAGAGAAGTCCGAATTGAGGTTGGTGAAACAGAAAAATATATTGATATGTTATTTTATAACACCCAAAGACATTGCTATGTTGTGGTAGAAATAAAGACAGGAAAATTTGATTCTTCTTATGCCGGTCAGTTGGGCACTTATGTAGTAGCTGTTAATCATCAAATGAAAACAGAGGCAGATAATCCTACTTTGGGACTATTGGTCTGCAAAGATATGGACAAAGTGGAAGCACAATATGCGTTGGAATCTACCAGTCAGCCTCTTGGAATTTCCAGTTATGAATTGTCAAAACTTGTTCCAGAGGAATTTAAGGGCAGTATGCCAACGATTGAAGAAATTGAGGCAGAACTGAATGAATAGTTTACTCACTTTGTAAATACTGTTTCTTCCCATTTTACACAATACCCATTTATAGCATCAGGAGGACAACATATGGCTGCTACAATCATTTATTTAACAATTTCATTATTAGTTTCACTTATTTTTATCATACCTGGAATAAAACAGTACAAATCTGAAAAACCAGTAACAATTAGCACTGGAGAAAACCCACCTTGTGAAGATGAACTGACAAGTGTTACAGAATGGAACCACAGACATGGCAGAAATTTTATTATCTTAGGTTGTGCACTTTTTATGACACTGTCCGTTTTTGTATATTTCATTGAAAAGCTTGATAGTGTAATATTTCAGGTCATCATTCTAATGATAATGATATTTGCTGAAATCGCCTGGGTTATAATTGATCACAATGTAATGAAAAAGAACATGATAAAAAAATAGAATTTATAGCCATCTAGTGCATCTTATCATCAATTTATGCATCTTACCGTCCGATTTATTGCACAAAACAATCCTACCTATATAGTAGTAACTAACAAGATCAATTTTACTATTTATCAGGAGGACATAAAATGATGTATAAACTCTATAAGAAAAATGAAGTTACTTTTGCGATTGTTTTGATCATAATCTATGTGATCGGCACTTCCACAACCGAAGCAGTCACAGAAACCATAGGTGTGCTCAAACTTGTACCCGCTATTTTTCATCTTACTTTTACTATCGTAATGATCAGATGGCTAAAGCACCACAAACTGAACCATAAATATGGACTTTTTCTTCCTAAGTATAACTTGAAATATGTCTGGTTCTTTATACCGCTTTTTATTGTTGCTGGCTTAGGTCTGGTAACAGGATTCAAGATCAGGTATTCTTTACCTGAAACCATATTTTATATTACAAGTATGCTGTGTGTCGGCTTTTTGGAAGAAATCATATTCAGAGGTTTTTTATTTGTAGGAATGTCTAAAAACAATTTACGTTCCGCAGTTATTGTATCCTCTATCACTTTTGGAATCGGGCATCTGGTAAATCTTTTTAACGGTCAGTCATTTTTTGAAACAATGATACAGATCCTTTTTGCGATTGCTGTAGGATTCACGCTTGTCGTTCTTTTTTATAAAGGTAAAAGCCTGATTCCCTGCATCATTTTCCATGGACTGAATAATTCGCTTTCCGTGATTGAAAAAACGAATCGTGAAGCCGCTGAATTTTTTTCCATGAGTGAACAGCAATTTGAAATCATATTTGTTGGAATTGCCATCTTTCTTCTTATGATATATAGTATCTGTATTATGAAAAACTGTAACGATGAAGATGCAAAATAGTTACAAAATTTAAAATATTCGGAGAGAAAACATGGATTTAAAGGTTACTCAGATTCCCAAAAGTGAAACGGAAACTTTAGAGATCAGATGCCATAAGGTGTCCGATGAAGTGAGAGAAATCGTTTCCTTTATTAAATCAAGACAAGGTATGATAAGTGGAAAAATTGACGGAAATATCTGTGAAATACCCATTTTAGATATTTATTATTTTGAATCAGTCGACAAGCGTTCGTTTGCTTATACCGCATCAGATAATTATGAAATAAATATGCGGATTTATGAACTAGAGGAACTGCTGCGTCATGGCTCATTTGTCCGAATACAAAAGGGAATGTTAGTAAATCTTTTAAAGATAAAATCCATAAAGCCGGGATTAAGCGGCAGATATGTTGCACTGCTTAAGAATAAAGAAGAAGTGATCATTTCCAGAAATTATGTTCCGGCTCTCAAAAAGACATTAAAAGGAGGCAGCATATGAATTTGAAACATAAATTTTATCAGGCAATAAAATTATATTTTATGCTCGTGACTTTCATCAGCATTTTACTAATGATTCTTGGACTTGCATTTGATTCAGAGCGGACGTTTAGCTATTCTGTATTTCTCTCCCCTCTGATCTATGCAGCAGTTGGTGTCCTTCCGGTTTTTCTGCCGGGACACGACAAAGAATTAAGTGTAAAAATGCTGATCTTAAAGAAAATCATCGAACTTGTTATCATAGAAACCATTATTTTTATCCTTGCGTTCTCATCAGATACGATCCCTACAGAAAAGCGAACGATCGTCGCAGGGATCGCACTTGGAATATTTGTGATATATATTTTAGCAAATGTATTGGAATATTTGTTTGAAAAGAAAGAATCAAAGGAATTGAATGACAGCCTTCTGAATTATCAGGAATCCGCCGGAATTTCTCCTTTTAAACCCACCGAAGATAATGTATAATCGTCTATAGATAAAATCAGTTACAGATCAACAATATTTATCGAGGATATATACATGAACAAAAAAGCATTACACACATTAGAATATGATAAGATCATAGATACCCTGACAGAGTTTGCCTATAGTCAGGCCGCAAAAGAACAGTGCCGTAATCTACTGCCGATGACCGACCTTGAAGCGATCAATACCGCACAGCGGCAGACAGATGATGCACTTTTACGGATATTTAAAAAAGGCAGTCTTTCTTTTTCCGGTATTCACCCTGTCAGTGCTTCTTTGAAGCGTTTAGAGATCGGTGGCAGCCTCAGTATGTCTGAGTTTTTACAGATCAGCTCTTTACTTGAAGTTGCAAAGCGGGCAAAGAATTTCAGCCGAATGGACCTTACCGATGAGAAAAAAGATTCTTTAGACGATATGTTTGAGGTATTAGAACCGCTCACTCCGCTCAATGACGAGATCAAACGCTGTATTCTCTCCGAAGACGAAGTCAGTGACGATGCCAGCAGCACATTGCGGTCGATCCGCCGCTCGATCGGTGGTATGAATGAACGTATCCGTACACAGATGAATAAAGTTATGAATCAGGCTAACGGCAGCGGTTATCTGCAGGATGCCGTGATCACGATGCGTGATGGCAGATATTGTCTTCCGGTCAGGGCAGAGGCAAAAAATCAGGTCCCGGGTATGATCCACGACCAGTCCTCAAGCGGTTCTACTCTGTTTATCGAACCTGCGGCTGTTGTCAACCTGAATAACGAGTTAAAAGAATTATTTTTAAAAGAAGCAAAAGAGATCGAAGTCATTCTGGCAGACCTTAGTGTCAAAGTCTATGAATATGCAGCACTTATCAATGATGATTACAAGATCTTAACCACATTAGATTTTATTTTTGCAAAAGCACAGTTAGCAAAAATTCACAACGGTGTTGCTCCTATTTTTAATACCAACGGACGCATCAATATCCGAAAAGGCAGACACCCGCTGTTAAATCCGAAAAAAGTTGTTCCTATTGATGTGATGCTCGGTGATACGTTTGACCTTCTGATCGTCACAGGACCGAATACGGGTGGTAAAACGGTATCATTAAAGACTGTCGGGCTCTTTACTCTGATGGGACAGGCAGGACTTCATATTCCGGCAAATGACCGTTCGGAACTTGCTGTTTTTGAAGATGTATTTGCAGATATCGGAGATGAACAGAGTATTGAGCAGAATTTGAGTACTTTTTCTTCCCATATGACAAATATCGTATCCATTTTAAAACATGCCAACGAGAAATCTTTTGTTTTATTTGATGAATTGTGTGCCGGAACTGATCCGACAGAAGGTGCTGCACTTGCGATTTCTATTTTATCAAGGCTCCATGAACGCGGTATCCGCACAATGGCAACCACACATTACAGTGAGATCAAAGTATTTGCACTTTCTACAGATGGTGTGGAAAATGCCTGCTGTGAATTTTCTGTAGAAACCTTAAGCCCTACTTACCGCCTGCTGATCGGTATTCCGGGAAAAAGTAACGCTTTTGCGATTTCCGGAAAACTCGGCTTAGCACCTGATCTGATCGAAGATGCAAAAAGCAGGATCACAGAATCCGAAGCGAATTTTGAAGATCTGCTCTCAGATCTTGAACACAGCCGTCTGACGATTGAAAAAGAACAGGCAGAGATCAACTCCTACAAGCGGGAAATTGCCTCATTGAAGCAGCGTTTAGAGCAGAAACAGGAACGTATTGAAAGCAGTCGTGATAAAATCTTAAAGGAAGCAAATGAACAGGCTCTTGCAATCTTAAAAGAAGCCAAAGACTTAGCCGATGAAAGTATCCGTAATTTCAATAAATTCGGACAGATCCATGCACCGGCAAGTGAAATGGAAAAGGAACGTACAAAGCTCCGCAAAAAAATGTCTGATACACAGGCACAGCTTTCTAAAAAGAAAAATGATAACGTTCCAAATCACCGTGCCCCGAAAAAACTCCGTATCGGTGATTCTGTCAAAGTGCTTTCGATGAATCTGACCGGAACGGTACACACACTCCCGAATGCGAAGGGTGATCTGTATGTACAGATGGGTATTTTGCGTTCTCTTGTAAATATCAATGATCTGGTCTTATTAGAAGAAGATACTTCTCCGACCAGCAAAAAATATGCCAAAACCAGTGCAGGTAAGATCAAAATGAGTAAATCTGCTTCTGTTTCCACAGAGATCAATCTGATCGGCAAAACAACCGATGAAGCAATCGCTCTTTTGGATAAATATTTAGACGATGCCTACCTTGCACATCTTTCTTCTGTCCGCATTGTACATGGCAAGGGTACCGGAGCCCTGCGCGCGGCAGTACAAAAGCACTTAAAACGGCAGAAATATATCAAATCTTTCCATCTTGGAGAATTTGGTGAAGGTGATGCCGGTGTCACGATCGCAGAATTCAAGTAATTTTATGAATATATAGGAGGTACTCATGGTTGCAAAACAGAAAATACTAATTGTCGACGATGATGTCAATATTGCAGAACTGATCTCGCTTTATCTGACAAAAGAATGTTTTGATACAAAAACCGTCAATGATGGGGAAGAAGCCCTGATGGCATTTGAGCAGTATGCACCGAATCTGATCCTTTTAGATCTGATGCTTCCGGGCATTGACGGTTATCAAGTCTGCCGCGAGATCCGCAGCAAATCCGATACGCCGATCATCATGCTCTCTGCCAAAGGTGAAATCTTTGACAAAGTCTTAGGCTTAGAACTTGGAGCAGATGACTATATTATGAAGCCGTTCGATTCCAAAGAATTAGTTGCCCGTGTCAAAGCTGTCTTAAGACGTTATCAGCCTGTGGCAAAAAATGAACCTGTCACGGTCAACATCAAATGCGTGGAATATCCGGGACTTGTTGTAAATCTGTCGAATTATTCCGTACTTTACAACGGACAGCCGGTCGATATGCCGCCAAAAGAATTAGAACTCCTCTATTTCCTTGCTTCCTCTCCGAATCAGGTATTTACCAGAGAACAGCTTTTAGACCATATCTGGGGCTATGAATACATCGGTGATACCCGTACCGTAGACGTTCATGTCAAACGTCTGCGTGAAAAAATAAAAGACAATGCTTCATGGAGTCTTGCAACCGTCTGGGGCATTGGCTATAAATTCGAGGTAAATGGGTGATCTTATGAAAAAAACAATCTATCCCAAGCTGCTTGGCGGCTATTTACTATTTGGTATTCTGGGATTTATCGTCATTTCCACGTTTACAGCCCATTTTTCTTTTGAATATATTGAGCAGAAAGAAGTGTCTAATCTCTATAAAGAAGTGAATCTGGTAGCTTCTGACTATGCCGTCAGTTATTACAGCAATGACATCACGCTTGCTGTTTTTGAAGACCGCTTAAAAGCCTTAGACAACTATCTCTCTGCGGATATCTGGGTAGTCAGTACAAATGGCGATATTCTGGTAAATTCAGCAAAAAAAACCGATCTTTTAAACTTAGATCATATCGATAGTTTTGACATCGGGGATTTTGGCAACCGCTATTATCAGACCGGAAAATTTTATAATTACTTTGATGAAGAACAGCTGAGTGTATTCGCACCGATCTCAATCAATTACCATGTGCGTGGATATGTCTTTATACATAAACCGATTGAGCGGCTGCATACCTATACAGAAGGGCTTTTGGATATTGCCTATCTCACATTGGCGATCCTGTTTCTCTGTGCATTTATGCTGCTTGCCATCTTCGCCTATACGATCATCCATCCGATCAAAAAGATCACAAAAGCAGCAAATGAATACGCCTCCGGCAACTTTGAACACCCTGTCGATGTACATTCCAATGACGAGATCGGTTATCTGGCGGCTTCCTTAAGTTATATGGCAAATGAACTGAATACTTTAGAGGAAGATCAGCGGAAATTTGTTTCGAATGTATCACATGATTTCCGTTCCCCATTAACTTCCATCAAAGGTTATGTAGAGGCTATGCTTGATGGTACGATTCCTGTTGAAAATCAGGAAAAATACTTAAATATCATTCTATTTGAAACAGAACGCTTAAACAAGCTGACAAAAAGCCTGTTGGAACTGAATAAATATGGCAGACGGGGAATGATCCTTGATATTACAACATTTGATGTGAATTATATGATAAAAATGACGGTTCAGACTTTTGAGGGAATCTGTAAGAATAAACGTATTTCGTTTGAACTGATCTTAACCGGACAGACATTGTTTGCCCGTGCCGATATGAGTAAGATCCAGCGTGTGGTCTATAATCTGATCGACAATGCAATCAAATTCTCATCATCGGATTCGGTCATTACGATTGAGACTACGGTAAAAAATGAGAAAATCTTTATTTCTGTCAAGGATCGGGGAATCGGTATTCCGAATGACAGCATCAATAAGATCTGGGAACGCTTTTATAAGACCGATCTCTCAAGAGGCAAAGACAAGAAAGGTACCGGTCTTGGACTTTCAATCGTAAAAGAGATCATTCAGGCTCACAAGGAAAATATCAATGTTATCAGTACCGAAGGCGTTGGTACGGAGTTCATCTTTTCTCTGCCTTTATATCAGCCGGAAGATGAATAAGTGGATACCACTTATTCATCTTTTTTTCTGCGGTAAAAGAATAATACCACGCCTGCCACTAATGTAAAAATAGATATAAACTGCGAGGTTGATAAACTACCCACAGAACCTCTTTCTAAATCTCCCCGGAAAAATTCAAGTACAAACCGTCCGATACTGTATGTCATAATATAGACAGCACCGATCGTTCCACGTTTCATATCTTTCTTTTTCCACAAATAATACAGGAAAACAAAATTCAGAAAATCGAGTCCTGAAGAAACAAGCTGTATCGGAAATACTTTAATTCCCACCGGTGCATAGAGAGAATTCTCAAATTCAACTCCAAAGATACTGTCTGTGTGTTTTCCATAACAGCAGCCTGCTAAAAAGCAGCCTATCCTTCCAAATCCCTGTGCCAATGCGATCACCGGAGCTGCAATATCAAATGCTGCCCAGAAATCCACCTTTTTGATCCTGCAATATACATACGCTGTCAAAATCCCACCGATCAGACCGCCATATACCACAAATCCATTTGATAACTCATGCAGAATGATCGACGGATTCTTAATTAGTTCTGGTAAGATCGTGATCAGATATAATATCTTTGCTCCTAAAAAGCCTCCTGCGACAGCGATCACTCCCATTGTGGTGATAAATCCATCCTCTGCTAAACCACTTTTCTTTGCTTCATGCTCTCCTAAATACAATGCCACAATTACACCTATGGCGATCATCAGCCCATAACTGTAAATCGTAACTGGCCCAATCTTAAATAATTCCGGTAACATATGGATTCCTTTTCCTTTCTTATATGTCAAAAAACTCCGGTCTCTAACAACCGGAGTTTCAATTCTTACAATATCAATCTTATACAAGCTCTAAAAGAACTTCTAATGCACCGTCACCTTTACGCTGACCGATCTTAACGATTCTTGTATAACCACCGTTACGATCTGCATATTTTGGAGCAATTTCATCAAATAATTTTGCTACAAGATCGATCTCTTTTGTATTTTTCTTTCTACCAGCAGCTTCTGTCGGAACATCTTTTGCTGAATAAAGAACTTTTAACATTTCACGTCTTGCATGAAGACGGGATGGCTTATCTTTCTTGATTGTTTTTTCAACTTCGTCATATACAGTAACTTTCTTACCATCTACAACTTCTTTTACTCTTTTGCCATCTTTATCTTTGCGGGCAACTTTTGCTTTTACAGTAACTTCTTCAAAGTTATCTTTTTCTTTTACTGCTAAAGCGATGATGCCTTCAACGATTTTCTGTACTTCTTTTGCTTTTGCTTCTGTTGTAACAATCTTACCGTCTTTGCTTGCGATCAAAGATGTTACCTGTCCTCTTAATAAAGCTTTTCTCTGGGAAGATGTTCTTCCTAATTTTCTATATTTTGCCATTTTTCTATTCTCCTTTTTGTGGTACATCCGGCACGCTCATTGGTCTTACTGTCCGAATGCTGCATATAGGTGCACTTACTGTTTCTGTAACGATCTTATGCAATGCAGTTTTGCATTGCCTGCAATCGCTGCCTGATTCCACTTCATGAGATGACAGGACTTTGCTCTTTGGACTTACAAATCCTGCCATATATGAATCTTAAATGTCTTCGCTCTGATTTAAGTGAAGACCTAATTCTTTTAATTTTGCTAATACTTCTTCTAAGGACTTACGTCCAAGGTTACGAACTTTCATCATATCTTCCGGTGTACGGTTTGTAAGTTCTTCAACGGTATTGATACCTGCTCTCTTTAAGCAGTTGTAAGAACGTACTGATAATTCAAGTTCGTCAATATTCATTTCTAAGACTTTGCCTTTTGCATCGTCTTCTTTCTCTACCATAACCTCTGCAGCGATTGCTGTTTCAGAAAGGTTAATAAAGAGATTCAGATGTTCACTTAAAACCTTAGCAGCTAAACTTACTGCTTCGTCCGGTTCTAATGTACCATTGGTATATACATCTAATGTGAGTTTATCGTAATCAGTAATCTGACCTACTCGGGTATTCTGAACGGTTAAATTGACACGCTCTACCGGAGTGTAAATGGAATCGATCGCAATGACACCGATCGGCACATCTTCAGATTTATTCTTCTCTGCACTGACATAACCTCTGCCTTTTGTAATGGTAAGTTCCATATACAGTTTGCAGTCAGCTCCACCGTTTAAATTGGCAATGACCAATTCCGGATTTAATATCTGAATATCAGGATCTGCCTGAATATCAGCAGCCGTAACAACGCCTTCACCCTCAAATTCAATGTAAGCAACTTTTGGCTCATCTGTCGGACATGTATTTTTCAGTGCAAGATTCTTGATGTTCATGATAATTTCTGTCACATCTTCTTTTACGCCCGGTATAGAACTGAATTCGTGTAATACACCATCAATCTTTACCTGACTTACCGCTGCACCCGGTAAGGAAGAAAGCATGATTCTTCTAAGAGAGTTACCTAATGTTGTACCATAGCCTCTCTCTAAAGGTTCTACGACAAATCTTCCATACTTTTTGTCTTCTGAAATTTCAGCGATCTCAATTTTCGGTTTTTCAAAATCGAACACTACAAAGCCCTCCTTTTTCGGGTATATGCCTATCTCAATCTGCCAAATTCAGATTACTTACTATATAACTCGACGATAAGCATTTCGTCAACAGGTACATCAATCTGATCTCTGGAAGGTAATTCTTTTACAACTCCTTTAAGATTCTCTGCATCCATATCAATCCATTCAGGAACTAATCTTCCGCCTGTTACTTCAACAATATCCTTAAATCTCTGAAGTCCTTTGCTCTTTTCTCTGATCTCGATCACATCGCCAGCTTTTACCAGATAAGATGGAATATTTACACTCTTACCATTTACAGTAACAAACTTATGTCCAACGATCTGTCTGGATTCACGTCTTGTTCTAGCTAATCCCATACGGAAAATTACGTTATCGAGTCTGCTCTCTAACATAGTCATGAGGTTTTCACCAGTCATGCCTTTCATCTGATCAGCTTTCTCATAGTAATTATGGAAAGGTTTCTCTAATACTCCGTAAATGAATTTTGCTTTCTGTTTTTCTCTTAACTGAAGACCATATTCAGAAATCTTCTTATTTGCTCTTTTTAATTCTCTGTTTGATTTTTTATCTATTCCTAAGTAAATTGGATCTAAACCAAGTGATCTGCATCTTTTAAGAACAGGAACTTTATTTACTGCCATCTTAGACTATCCCTCCTATTAGATTAGACTCTTCTACGTTTTGGTGGACGACATCCGTTATGAGGAACTGGTGTTACGTCTCTGATACTTGTTACTTCAAGACCACATGCAGAAAGTGCACGGATTGCTGCTTCCCTTCCTGATCCCGGTCCTTTTACCATAACATCTACTGATTTTAAGCCATGAACTAATGCTGCTTTGGTTGCAGTTTCAGCTGCCATCTGTGCAGCATATGGAGTAGATTTCCTTGAACCTCTGAAACCAAGACCACCAGCACTTGCCCATGATAAAGCATTACCCTCAGCATCTGTGATTGTTACGATTGTATTGTTAAAAGATGACTGAATATGTGCCTGTCCGCGTTCAACGTTTTTCTTAACGCGCTTTTTTGTCACTTTTTTTGTAACTTTAGCCATAATAAAACTAACCTACTTTCTATATGATTATTATTGAATTACTGGTAATTACTAAATTGAATTACTCGTGTGTTTATTGTATCACTGTGTAACTAAGGAAGTTCGCACTAACCTCAAGCTGCGCTTATCAGCTTGCTTTCGCTAAGTGCTCTACTTTTTCTTATTAGCAACAGTTCTCTTTGGACCTTTTCTGGTTCTTGCATTTGTCTTTGTCTTCTGACCACGAACCGGAAGTCCTTTTCTATGACGGATTCCACGATAGCATCCGATTTCCTGAAGTCTTTTGATGTTTAAAGCGATCTCTCTTCTTAAATCACCTTCTACAGTCTGTGTTTCATCAATTACTTCACTAATTCTTTTTACTTCTTCGTCTGTTAAATCACGACAACGTGTATCAGGATTTACATTTGCTGCTGCAAGAATACGGTTAGAGCTTGTTCTACCGATTCCGTAAATGTAAGTTAAACCGATTTCGACACGTTTTTCTCTTGGTAAATCTACACCTGCGATACGAGCCATTCGTCGCTACCTCCTATAAAAATCTAAAAAAATCGTTAAAGCCGTTTCTCTCTTTAACCTCTTACTGATCCAGACAACAACCCTATGCAGCTCCGGTTCCCCGGCCTGAAATGTTGTGCATACACTCATTGCCTTTCTTTTGAAAGCATATGCTTTCATCCTCATTTTTGATTTCTATGGGATCACATCACATAGAAATCCATAACCTAAAATCAAAAGACGTCTGACCGGACTTCGGTATGTTAATCCGGAAACAGACTGCGTCAGTACAATGTACTGTGTTATTATGAACAGCGTCAACAACCTATCCCGGTGTTCCGCTGCAGCCGCACATAATTACTTTGACCGGAAATTAACCCTGTCTTTGTTTGTGTTTTGGATTTTCACAGATAATTCTGATGCTTCCTTTTCTCTTAATTACCTTGCATTTTTCGCAAATAGGTTTAACTGATGATCTTACCTTCACAGCAAATCCTCCTTTCCTACAAGTACCCTGTGCAGTGAATATTACATAAAATATCCACGGGTTTCCAAAAACGTCCGTTTATCATTATAGCATAGTGATTCTTTGGAGTCAACTACATTTTTGGACAGTTTTTATTTATCTCTCCAGATGATCCTTCCCTTTGTCAGATCATATGGGGACATTTCAATCGTTACTTTATCTCCCGGTAAAATACGAATGAAATTCATTCTTAATTTACCACTGATATGTGCTAAGATCTGGTGTCCGTTTTCTAACTCCACCTGAAACATTGCGTTTGGAAGTTTTTCAACTACTGTTCCTTCTACTTCAATTACATCTGCTTTTGACATTTTTTATTTGCCTCCTACTTATTGATTGATCGTTTATATTTTTTGACTGCTAACCGTATGGTATCATCATTCCATGCATTTTCTTCTATCTGGCTTACAACCTCTGTGGGAATCTGCTTTATAATCTGAAAATGCTTCGTATTTTTCTTTTTAGGTTTTAAAAGGGTATGTGTGGTTCCATTCACCAGCCATGCAAAACGTTCTTCCTGTTTTAGGATCAGATAGATCTCGTCTTTATCATGTCCGGATAAGGATTTTGCCAGTTCTATCTTCATACATTCCCTCCCGGTGTCCAGATACCTTCTGCAATCTCATCCTCCGTAATGGATAAAATTTCCGGTTTTCCTTTTGTGATCAAGATGGTATTTTCATAGTGGGCGGATAATCTGCCGTCCTGTGTTACGACTGTCCAGTCATCATCTAACCATTCCACATTTGCTGTTCCTTCATTAATCATCGGTTCCACCGCTAATGTCATACCGGAACGAAGTCTGATGCCTCTTGTCAGTTTCGGATAATTCGGTATCTCCGGCTCCTCATGGAGATGAGATCCGATCCCATGGCCAACGAGATCACGTACAACTCCATATCCATAATGTGCTGCATAGTTTCCAACGGCTGCGGATATCTGATGCAGATGATTTCCTGCGGTCGCATATCTCATTCCTGCAAAGAAACTCTCTCTTGTGTGAAGGATCAACTGACTTGCTGCTTTAGATATCTCACCGACTCCATGTGTTCTTGCTGCATCCGAATGATAGCCTTTATAGATTACACCGATATCTAAACTTACGATATCGCCTTCTTTGATCATATGTTTTGCGCTTGGAATCCCATGTACCACTTCATCATTTACCGATACGCAGACAGATGCCGGATATCCCTGATAATTTTTAAAAGAAGGGATACAGCCATAGCTTCGGATCATTTCTTCTCCGATACGGTCAATCTCTAATGTAGTCATCCCCGGCTTCAATGATTTTCCAAGATCCTGATGTACTTTTCCAAGAATCTTACCGGCCGCCCGCATAAGTTCTATCTCACGGGCTGATTTCACTGTTACTGGCATATACTAAGCTCCTAAAATTGTGACAATATCCGCAAACACTTCTTCTAATGGACGTGTTCCGTTTACAGTTTTCAAAATGCCCTGCCTGTTATAGTAGTCGATCAACGGCTGTGTCTGCTCATGGTATACGCTTAAACGTTTCTGAACAGTTTCCGGCTTATCATCATCTCTTAAAACAACTTCGCTGCCACATTTATCACAAATGCCTTCTACTTTTGTAGGGATACTTACAATATGATATGTTGCTCCACAGTTTAAGCAGACCCTTCTGCCGCCCATACGACGTACGATATTCTCATCCGGTACATCAACGTCAATGGCATAATCCATTTTCTCGCCCATTTTGCTTAATGCAGCATCCAGTGCTTCTGCCTGTGGGATTGTTCTTGGGAAACCATCTAAAATGAAACCCTTCTTACAGTCATCCTGTTTGATCCTGTCGACAACTAAGTCACAAGTCAGTTCATCCGGTACTAAAAGTCCCTGATCCATATATGTTTTTGCTTTCTTTCCGAGTTCTGTGCCGTTTTTGATATTGGCACGGAAAATATCTCCAGTGGAAATATGCGGGATTGAATATTTTTCTGCGATCTGTTTTGCCTGTGTTCCTTTTCCTGCTCCCGGAGCACCTAACATGATAATCTTCATAGTATTCTTCTCCTTTCAGACAATAAGAAAATAATAGCACATTTGGAGATACGGCAAAAGCCAGTATCTCCAAATGTATAGTATTAGTTATTTAAAAAACCTTTATAGTTTCGTACCAACATCTGTGATTCAATCTGTTTAATTGTTTCAACAACTACACCTACGATAATGATGATAGATGTACCACCAAATGAAATATTTGCATTAAACACACCACTAAAGAAGATTGGCATAAATGCAACGATGGATAAACCAACAGCACCTATAAAGACAATGTAATTTAAAATTTTTGTTAAATAATCGCTTGTCGGTTTTCCCGGACGGATACCCGGAATGAAACCACCCTGTTTTTTCATGTTATTTGCAATCTCTAATGGATTGAATGTGATCGATGTATAGAAATATGCAAATGCGATGATAAGTGCGATATAAACTACCAGTCCGATGGAATAGATCGGCTCTTGCGGATTACACCAGTTAGACTGTGATAAACCTTTTAAGATCTTGCTTCCTACTCCTGAACCATTGCCTTTGCCTAACAGTGAAGCAATGATGACTGGTGTCTGCATCAGTGACTGTGCAAAGATGACTGGGATAACACCACCGGTATTTACCTTAAGTGGAATATGGCTTGACTGACCGCCAACCTGTTTTCTACCCTGAATCTTCTTTGAATACTGTACCGGAATTCTTCTTTCAGCATCCTGAAGGAAAATAACGAATACAACAACTGCGATAATAACTGCAACAATAATCACTGCTGCTAATACAGCCTTTGCCGGAACACTCTGTCCTACAATGAACTGTTCGTATAACGTGGTAAAATCCTGTGGCAGACGGGAAATAATATTGATGATAAGTACGATAGAAATACCATTTCCAACACCATTTTCTGTGATACGCTCACCTAACCACATAAGTACTGCGGAACCAGCAGTTAAAGTTACTACAACCATAATGACGTTCAAGGCATTATACTCTGCTAAATATCCGCTTCTTCCAAATCCGACCGCCATAGCGACAGATTCGATAAGTGCAAGTCCGATCGTAACATAACGGGTGATCTCAGCAATTTTCTTTCTGCCTTCTTCACCGTCTTTCTGGATCTCCTCCAGTTTTGGAATTGCGATCGTTAAAAGCTGCATAATA
Organism: Roseburia zhanii; assembly: GCF_014287635.1. Classification (GTDB taxonomy): domain Bacteria; phylum Bacillota; class Clostridia; order Lachnospirales; family Lachnospiraceae; genus Roseburia_B; species Roseburia_B zhanii. The sequence continues at coordinate 33,052 of NZ_JACOPH010000017.1, forward strand.
ATAGAAGATGTAATGTACGGTGTAATATTTAATGCAAAAATTGACATCTGTTCAAAAGAACCACCTGTCACTGCATCAAAGAAACTGAATGCATCACCACTCTGTGTAGCAAACCAGTTCGCAAATACATCCCTGTCGACACCAGGAACCGGAAGCTGACTTCCGATTCTGATGACGATCAGCATTAAAAACGTATAGAATAATCTATTCCGTATTTCTTTAATCTTAAATGCATTACGGAGTGTCTTTAACATTAGATCACCTCTGCTTTTCCACCAAGAGCCTCAATCTTTTCTTTTGCGCTTGCACTGAATGCGTTTACCTGAACAGTGAGCTTCTTGGTAAGTTCGCCTCCGCCAAGAATCTTAACACCATCTCTCGGGTTTTTAACGATTCCTGCTTCGATTAAGCTGTCAACGGTAACAACTGCATCATTGTCGAATACTTCAAGAGCAGACATATTGATTCCAACGATCTCTTTGGAATTTCTACATGTAAATCCTCTCTTTGGAAGTCTTCTATATAATGGCATCTGTCCACCTTCAAAACCAGGTCTTGGAGCTCCTGAACGAGCCTTCTGTCCTTTGTGTCCTTTACCAGCGGTCTTGCCATTTCCTGAACCGTGTCCACGTCCTCTTCTGAAATTATCATTCTGTACAGAACCTTCTGCCGGTCTTAAGTTTGATAAATCCATTCTGACACCTCCTTATCCCTATAATTAGATTTCTTCTACTTTTACTAAATGTCTAACGTTCTGGATCATTCCACGAACTGCCTTGTTATCCGGCATTTCTACAGTTTTGCCGATCTTGTTAAGACCTAAAGCTTCAACTGTTTTTCTGTTCTTTGGAACTGCACCGATTGTAGACTTTACAAGTGTGATTTTTAATTTCTCTGCCATCTTAATGCCTCCTTAACCCACGATCTCTTCTACGGATTTTCCGCGGAGTTTCGCTACTTCTTCTGGAGATTTTAACTGGCTTAAAGCATTGATTGTAGCAAGTACAACGTTCTGCTTATTGTTGGATCCTAAAGATTTTGTACGGATATTTGTAATACCTGCAAGCTCACATACGCTACGAGCAGGACCACCTGCGATAACACCGGTACCTTCAGGAGCTCTCTTTAATAATACGGATGCGCCAGTATGTTTTCCCATAGTATCATGTGTAATACTATTGTTCTCATCTAACTTAACTTCGATCAACTTCTTCATAGCGTCTTCTTTTCCTTTGCGGATTGCTTCAGGAATTTCAGATGCTTTTCCTAAACCTGCACCAACATGACCATTATTGTCACCAACAACAACCAAAGCTGTAAAACGGAAGTTACGTCCACCTTTAACAACTTTTGTTACACGTTTGATTGATACCACTTTTTCGTTTAATTCTAATTGACTAGCATCAATGATTGTACGTTTCATGTATTCGCTTCCTCCTTCTAAAACTCTAACCCAGCTTCACGAGCTGCATCAGCTAAAGCTTTGATTTTACCTTGATAAATGAATCCGCCTCTGTCAAAGACAACTGTATTGATACCTTTGTCTAATGCTTTTTTAGCGATTACTGTTCCAAGATGTGCTGCTGCTTCCACATTATTGGTTTTTTCAAGTTCTGCCTTTACTTCTTTATCTAAAGTAGAAGCAGACACAAGTGTATTTCCAACTGTATCATCGATTACCTGAGCGTACATATGATTGTTGCTTCTGAAAACAGCTAAACGAGGTCTGTCTGCTGTTCCGGCAAGATGATTACGAAGTCTTCTATGCTTTTTTTCACGAACTTCTGTTCTTGATTTTTTGCTTACCATTCTTTGTCCACTCCTTTACTTATTTCTTACCAGTCTTACCGACTTTACGTCTAATAACTTCATCAGCATACTTGATACCTTTTCCTTTGTAAGGTTCAGGTCTTCTCTTATCTCTGATTTCAGCAGCGTACTGGCCAACTTTTTCTTTATCGATACCTTTAACGATGATCTTATTTCCATCAACTGTAGATTCCAGACCTTCTGGGTCGATCATTTCTACCGGATGGGAATATCCTAAGTTTAAGGTTAATTTGTTTCCTGATTTTGATGCTCTGTAACCAACACCATTTACTTCAAGTTCTTTTGTATAACCTTCTGTTACACCAACTACCATGTTGTTGATCAGTGTTCTGGTTAAACCATGTAAAGATTTCATTTTCTTTAAATCATTAGGTCTTGTTACGATAACTTCAGAACCTTCTAACTTAATATCCATCTCTGCTGGAAGTGTTCTTTCCAGAGTCCCTTTTGGACCTTTTACAGTCACATGATTATTTTCTGCAATATCCACAGTAACACCTGCTGGAACTGCGATTGGCATTCTTCCTATACGTGACATGCCCGTACCTCCTATTTTTTAATTGATAGTGTATATATTAGTTCAACCGTTCCAGAAAAAGAAGCTTGTTAGCTGCTTTTTCTAAGACGGAACTGGTTCCATTCCACTGGCACGTTAGCTTCGTCTATGACTCGGCAACGTGAAGTGTCGGAATAAGGATGTTCTGTTCGCTAACCTCAGCCGTCGCCTTTGGCTCGGCTTCGCTAATCTCACAGAACGCCCTCGCACTATACAATTGAACATTAGCAGTTCAATTGTCATGAGTTCGATCTGCGCCTGTGGCTTGATCTCACTAAGTTGCTTTCGGGCTACCAAACAAATGCAAGAACTTCTCCACCTACCTGAAGTTTTCTAGCCTGTTTGTCAGTTACGATTCCCTGATTTGTAGAAAGGATTGCAATTCCTAATCCACCAAGAACCTGAGGGATTTCGTCTTTTCCAGCATATACACGAAGTCCTGGTTTGGAGATTCTTTTAATACCGGAAATGATTTTTTCGTTCTTGTCTGCACCGTATTTTAATGTAACACGGATTGTCTTGAAGCTGTTCTCTTCAATAATTTCATATTTTACGATATATCCTTCATCTACTAAGATGTCAGCGATTGCAATTTTCATCTTAGATGCCGGAATATCAACTGTATCATGTTTAGCAGTATTTGCATTACGGATTCTTGTAAGCATATCTGCAATTGGATCGCTCATTGTCATGATGAATTTTCCTCCTTACCAGCTTGCTTTTTTCACGCCTGGGATCTGTCCTTTGTATGCCAGCTCACGGAAACATACTCTGCAGATGCCGTATTTTCTTAAATATGCATGTGGACGACCACAGATTCTGCAACGATTATATTCTCTGGTAGAGAATTTCTGTTTACGCTGCTGTTTTACTTTCATAGATGTTTTAGCCATTAAAATTCCCTCCTAATTACTTTGCGAACGGCATACCGAACTGTGTTAATAACTCACGGCCTTCTTCATCGGTTTTTGCTGTTGTTACAAAAATAACATCCATACCTCTTACTTTGTCAACTTTATCGTACTCGATTTCAGGGAAGATCAACTGCTCTTTGATACCAAGTGCATAGTTTCCTCTGCCGTCGAATGCATTCGGGTTGATACCACGGAAGTCACGTACACGAGGTAATGCAAGGTTCACAAGACGGTCTAAGAACTCATACATTTTTTCTCCTCTTAATGTAACTTTACATCCGATTGGCATACCCTCTCTGATTTTGAAGTTAGCAACAGAATTTTTAGCTTTTGTAGTAACTGCTTTCTGACCTGTGATCGTTTCTAAGTCTTTTACAGCAGCTTCTAATAATTTTGCATTTTCTTTTGCTTCACCAACGCCCATGTTTACAACGATCTTGTCTAGCTTTGGTACTTCCATAATATTTTTATATCCAAACTTTTTCGTTAAAGCATCTACGATCTCGTTCTGATACTGATCTTTCAATCTACTCAACTGTTTTGTCCTCCTCTCTGCGATTAATCGATTACATCACCAGTTGATTTGGCAAAACGAACTTTTTTATCTCCATCTAATTTGAAACCTACACGAGTAGCTTTTCCTTTGTGAAGATACATTACGTTTGACGCATCAATTGGTCCTTCCTGATGAACGATACCACCCTGCTGATTTGCCATACTTGGTTTTGCATGTTTTGTGATCATGTTGATACCTTCTACAAGAAGTGTGTTGTCTTTTTTATTTACGGAAATAACTTTTCCTTCTTTATCTTTGTCTTTACCGGCGATCACTTTGACCATGTCGCCTTTTTTAATTTTCATTGTAGCCATCTAAAGCACCTCCTACAATACTTCCGGAGCTAAAGAAACAATTTTCATGAACTGTTTCTCACGAAGCTCTCTAGCTACTGGTCCAAAGATACGTGTTCCTCTAGGAGTTTTGTCATCTTTGATAATTACAGCAGCGTTCTCATCAAATTTAATATAAGAACCATCTTTACGACGGGCACCTTTTTTTGTACGAACAACTACAGCTTTTACTACATCACCTTTTTTAACAACGCCGCCTGGTGTTGCATCTTTAACTGTAGCAGTGATCACATCACCGATATTCGCATATCTTCTGGTAGATCCACCCATAACACGAATGCAAAGGATTTCTTTTGCTCCTGTGTTATCGGCTACTTTCAGTCTACTTTCCTGTTGTACCATGCTTGTAGCCTCCTTCTATTATTTAGCTCTCTCTATGATCTCTACAAGTCTCCATCTCTTGTCTTTAGATAAAGGTCTTGTTTCCATTACTCTGACTGTATCACCGATCTTGCAATCGTTATTTTCATCATGAGCTTTTAATTTATAAGTTTTCTTCACGATTTTATTGTAAAGCGGATGTCTTACGTTATCTCTAACTGCAACAACGATAGTCTTATCCATCTTGTCACTTACAACCACACCTGTACGTGTTTTTCTAAGATTTCTTTCTTCCACGGTCTTCGTTCTCCTTCCCGTCTTATTCTGCTACGCTTGCCTTCTCAGTGATAATTGTCTGAATCCGGGCAATATTCTTTCTAACCTCTTTGATTCTGCTTGTGTTATCTAACTGATTGGTCGCATTCTGGAATCTCAAATTGAAAAGCTCTTTCTTTGCTTCCACTAACTGTGCATTTAAATCTGCAACAGACTGGGATTTTAATTCTTCTAAATATTTACTAGTTTTCATTTGATTCACCGCCTTCTAAGTCTGCACGAGAAACTACTTTACATTTACAAGGTAATTTATGTGTAGCAAGACGTAATGCTTCTTTTGCGATTTCTTCCGGTACTCCGGAGATTTCAAATAATACACGTCCTGGCTTTACTACAGCTACCCAGTACTCTAATGTTCCTTTTCCGGAACCCATACGAGTTTCAGCTGGTTTTGCAGTTACTGGTTTATCTGGGAAAATCTTGATCCAAACTTTACCACCACGCTTGATATAACGTGTCATAGCGATACGGGCTGCCTCGATCTGGTTAGATTTGATCCAGCATGGCTCCATGGCAACAATACCATAATCACCATTTGTAATTTTATTTCCTCTTAACGCTTTTCCGCGCATACTTCCACGGAACTGTTTACGACGTTTTACTCTTTTTGGCATTAACATAATTACTGAGCTCCTCCTTCCTTATTTCCTTTTGTAGGAAGTACTTCTCCTTTGTATACCCAAACTTTAACACCAACTTTTCCGTAAGTTGTGTCTGCTTCAGCAAAACCATAATCAATGTCTGCTCTTAATGTCTGAAGTGGAATAGTTCCATCGCTGTAGAACTCTGTACGAGCCATATCAGCTCCACCAAGACGTCCGGAACAAGAAGTTTTGATTCCTTTTGCTCCTGCTTTCATACAACGACCCATGCATGACTTCATTGCTCTACGGAAGGAAACACGGTTCTCTAACTGTAATGCAATGTTCTCAGCTACTAACTGAGCATCTTTGTCTGGTCTTTTTACTTCTTTGATATCAATAACTAACTTTTTATCTGTTAATTTCTGAACTTCTGCTTTGATCTTTTCGATCTCCGCTCCACCTTTACCAATTACAACACCTGGTTTAGCTGTGTAAATGATAACTTTTACGCGGTCAGAAGCACGTTCAATTTCAATCTTTGAAACGCCTGCTGCGTATAATTTTTTCTTAAGAAATGTTCTGATATTGTAGTCTTCTACTAAAAAGTCTGCAAAATCTGCTTCCGCATACCATTTAGAGTCCCAGTCTTTAATAACACCGACTCTTAAGCCATGAGGATTTACTTTCTGTCCCATGTTTGACCTCCTTATTTCTTCTCATCCAGCACGATTGTAATGTTGCTCATTCTCTTTTCGATTCTGTAAGCTCTACCCTGTGCTCTTGGTCTGATTCTCTTCATTGTCGGTCCCTTATTTGCATAACACTCTGCAATGTAAAGGTCCTCTGCTTTCATTCCGTTATTGTTTTCTGCATTAGCGATGGCAGATTTTAATAACTTCTCGATTACACTTGAAGCATATCTTGGATTATAAGCTACAATAGCAAGTGCTGTTGTAACATCTTTTCCACGGATAGCATCTAACACGAAACAAGCCTTCTGAACTGATACTCTAGCATAAGATAATTTTGCGGAAGGTCTTGTATCTTTTACTTCGTTTCTTTCTCTCTTAATCTGGGATCTATGTCCTTTTGCCATGGATAAAACCTCCTTTCAATTATCTCACGCCTGATTTCTTTTCGTCTTTTCCATGTCCTCTGTATGTTCTGGTTGCTACGAACTCACCGAGTTTGTGTCCAACCATATCTTCTGTAACATATACAGGCACATGTTTTCTACCATCATGTACTGCTATTGTATGTCCAACGAACTGTGGGAAAATTGTAGAACGGCGGGACCATGTTTTAATAACAGATTTGTCGCCGGAAGCGTTCATTGCATCAATTTTCTTTAATAAACTTTCGTCCGCAAAAGGTCCTTTCTTTAATGAACGAGCCATACCTTCTTAACCTCCTTATTTGATCGCCTTACCGTCTCTTCTTCTTACGATAAGTTTGTTAGATTGTTTGTTCTTCTTTCTGGTCTTTAAGCCGAGTGCAGGTTTGCCCCAAGGTGTACATGGACCTGGACGTCCGATTGGTGCTCTACCTTCACCACCACCATGTGGATGGTCATTCGGGTTCATAACGGAACCGCGAACTGTTGGGCGGATACCCATATGTCTCTTACGACCAGCTTTACCGATGTTAATAAGGTTATGGTCACCGTTTCCGATTACTCCGATTGTTGCACGGCAGTTGATCGGAACCATACGCATTTCTCCTGAAGGAAGTCTTAATGTAGCGTATTTACCTTCTTTTGCCATTAACTGTGCAGCAATACCGGCAGAACGTACTAACTGTCCGCCTTTTCCCGGATGTAACTCAATGTTATGAACCTGAGTACCAACTGGGATATTCTCTAATGGTAAGCAGTTACCAACACGTACTTCTGCATCTGCACCGCTCATAACAGTCATTCCGTCTGTTAATCCTGCCGGTGCAAGAATGTAAGATTTCTGTCCGTCTGCATAACAGATCAATGCGATATTTGCTGTTCTGTTTGGATCGTATTCGATTCCGATCACTGTAGCCGGTACTCCATCTTTTCTTCTCTTGAAATCGATGATTCTATATTTTCTTCTGTTTCCACCGCCATGGTGTCTTACAGTAATTTTACCCTGATTGTTACGACCAGCGTTTTTCTTCAGAGAAACACATAATGACTTTTCCGGTGTGCTCTTTGTGATTTCAGAGAAATCAGAACCAGTCATGTTTCTTCTGGAAGGTGTATATGGGTTATATGTCTTAATTCCCATTGTAGTTCTCCTTTCAATGCTTTTTTATCACGCAAGCGTGCGTATAGTTGAATGATGCTCTTCTTGTTTTTTCTCGAAGAACGGCTTTCTCACCAAGCTCAATCTGTGCCGATGGCTTGATTTCACTAAGCAGTCAATGCCTACAGTCCACTGAAGATTTCGATATCTGCACTATCTTCTGTCAGCTGAACGATTGCTTTTTTAGCTGCTGCTGTCTTTCCAACAGTCATGCCACGTCTTTTCTTCTTACCATCTAAGTTCATGGTATTAACGCTTGCAACTTTTGCTCCTTCGAACATTTTCTCAACTGCTTCTTTGATCATGGATTTGTTTGCTTCCGGATGAACGAAGAATGTATATTTCTTCTCAGCCATTGCATTCATACTTTTTTCGGTTACTACCGGTTTGAGGATTACGTCATAATATTTAATGTTTGCCATTATGCATACACCTCCTGAATTGTTTCTACAGCAGCTTTTGTTACTACTACTGTGTTGTATTTCAAAATATCAAATACATTGATTGTTTCTGTAGAAGCTGTCTTAACTGTTGGTACGTTTGCTGCTGATTTCACAACATTCACATCGTTGTTGTTTAATACAACTAATGCTTTCTCAACATTTAAGTTCTTCATAACCTCAACAAATTTCTTTGTTTTGATCTCATCGAATTTTAATTCATCAACTACGATAAATTTGTTTTCCTGGACTTTAGATGTTAAAGCGGATTTTAAAGCTGCTCTCTTTTCTTTTTTATTCATCTTGAATGAATAATCTCTTGGAGTTGGTGCAAATACAACACCGCCGCCTGTCCACTGTGGAGCTCTTGTTGATCCCTGTCTTGCATGACCGGTTCCTTTCTGTCTCCATGGTTTTCTTCCACCGCCACGAACTTCTGAACGAGTCTTAGCTTTCTGTGTTCCCTGACGATTATTTGCAAGCTGCTGAACCACTGCCATGTGTACTAAATGTTCATTCACATTTACACCAAAAACGGCATCGTTTAATTCCATGGTTCCAACTTCTTTGCCTTCCATATTTAAAACAGATACTGTTGCCATCTGTGTATTCCTCCTTTCCTGTAAGCGCACTATTTAGCTGCTTTCACTGATTCCTTGATTGTTACTAAAGATTTCTTAGGTCCTGGTACTGCACCTTTGATTAACAGCAGATTGTTTTCTGCATCAACGCGAACAACTTCAAGATTCTGAACTGTTGCTTTTACATGTCCCATATGTCCCGGCATTCCTTTACCTTTGAACACACGGCTTGGTGAAGAACAAGCACCGTTAGATCCCTGATGGCGATGGAATTTAGAACCATGAGCCATAGGTCCTCTGTGCTGGCCATGTCTTTTGATAGCACCCTGGAATCCTTTACCTTTTGTGATTGCAGTAGCGTCTACTTTGTCGCCTGCAGCAAAGATGTCAGCTTTGATCTCATCTGCTAAGTTATATTCCTCAGCATTTTCAAATCTGAACTCTTTTACATATCTCTTGCTTGTAACTCCGGCTTTTGCAAAGTGACCTTTCTCAGCTTTGTTTACACCGTGTCTGTTTCTGATTTCTTTTTTGCCATTAGCGTCTTTGCTGACTACTTTTTCTTTCTTGTCAACAAATCCAACCTGTACTGCACTGTATCCGTCGTTCTCTACGGTCTTAACCTGAGTTACGACACATGGTCCAGCCTGTAATACTGTAACAGGTACTAAAACGCCATCTTCGTTGAAGATTTGAGTCATTCCGACTTTTGTGCCTAAAATAGCTTTCTTCATTACCTTTACCTCCTGTTTTCCTACAGCGGAACGCTTCATGCCCATGACTATGGGGTAGCGGAACCGTTCATCCTAGACAGTCAATATAAGTGGATGTAAGTGGCATGTTATGACATAACTTCTACATAACTTCTATATTAAACCTTCGAGGATTGTTTCATTTCATAAATTTGTGTTGCTGATCATTTTTAGACTAAGCAGTTTTGCATCACTTATTTCATTTTGATATCGATGAAAACACCAGCCGGCATCTCTAAGCGGGATAACGCATCAACTGTCTTCTGAGTTGGTGTTGTGATATCGATCAGTCTCTTGTGTGTTCTCTGCTCGAACTGTTCTCTGGAGTCTTTGTACTTGTGTACAGCTCTAAGAATTGTAACTACCTCTTTCTTAGTTGGAAGTGGTACTGGTCCACTCACCTGAGCTCCGTTCTTCTTTACAGTTTCAATGATTTTCTTTGCAGATGCATCAACAAGTTCATGATCATACGCTTTTAATGTGATTCTCATTACCTGACTTGCCATAAAAAAAGTCGCCTCCTTTTCGCACTTTACTTCAGTACGACAAGCGGTGACTGTACACTTTACCGGGTGTATCATGAAAATACACTCGCAATTTCTACTTATCCTGTAGACCTTATTGTGATACAGTGACTTGTCGCCAGTTTCCTAACTTGACATTCGCTCCACGGAAAACCTACTGATATCCAGTAGCAACCTCACGTTTCAACGCTATCATGCCACAGCACATAAAAGTATACAGGATAGTTTTAGAAATTGCAAGTGTTTTTTCTATGTTTTTTACAAATTTTTCAAATAAATTTTGTATAACATTTATCGGCTTTTTACTTCGTGATCTTCATTGTTTTCTTAAATCCGCTCTTACTGTTAAAGAGTTTCTTATAAGCTCTCAGTTTCTTCTTCGGGCAGTAGATACGTGCGTTCTTTTTAATGTTTTTGATCGCATTTTTGCCAACGGATTTTACTTTAGAAGATCTGATCGTAATATTTTTCAGTTTTTTGCAGCCATTGAATGCATCTTTGCCAATACTTGTTACATTTGTGCCAATAACTATTTTCCGGATCTTCTTATGATTCTTAAATGCTTTTGCTGAAATTGCACTTACCTTATACGTAATACCGTCAACGGTGATTGCATCAGGAATGACCACGGTCTTTGTCTGGCTGCCTGTACTTTTGACAACGCTTACCATTCCACCGCTGGTTCCGGGTACTGTAACTGCATAGATCAGATCATCATCATAAAACAGTGTTCCCTTCTCCGGTGCACCCATAGCCGCTGTTGCTACTATTTTATGCTCTCCACAGTTTACACAGATATAAGATGCCGTTCCACCCTCTGTTGCTGTTGCTTCTGTTAAAATTCCCTCATATGCCCAGACATGCCCTGTTGGCGGTACAACAGTTCCCTTACGGATCAGTGCCTGACAGTCTATACAATACATATCACCGGAATAGCCGGCCGTTACACAGGTTGGTGTTGTCACATTCCTCATTCCAATATTCTGATGATCTGTTACTGCTACCGGTAAAACAGTCGTCACTCCGCAGTAAATACAGCTGCAGGTCTTTTCGCCCTCCTTACTGCAGGTCGGCTGTACTGTGATCATGCCATCGTTCCATTCGTGTTCCACACAATCTACTTTTACGGTCAGATTCACAACGACTGATTTGTAAACCTTTTTGTCCGGGCAGTAATATGCCATATAGGTCATTTGTCCGGTCTGTGTCATTTTCACTGTCGGATCAGCCCATGTGTAAAACTCCGGCAGTATAATAGAAGAAAGTGGTTTACCGGCAATACCTGAAAGTTCCGGCAGTTCATCCGGAAGATCCGGTGTTATTTTTTCTATCACATCTGTTTTATGGATATAACTGCTCTGCGACTGCTCAAGATATGGATTCGGCTGGATCGCATAACATAACATATCTTCTGCCACTTTAAATCCGCAAATATTATACACTGCGGTATCTGTATCTTCCGGCAATTCGGCTGTCGATGGTATGTACAGTGTACCAGGTGTCTGCATAGTAAGATCGTACTTTGTAATCTTCTTTGCTTCATTAAATATCAGCATATCTTCATATTTTTGCAGATAAGAAAACGCTCCCAGATAATAACTGCCAGCATTATCTGCCTTCCAGCTTTTCGGATCGATCGTATATAAAACAGTATCCGCTCCATTTAAAATATCATCTGTTTTGATCAGTTCTCCTGTCGACTGATTGATATAATACCAGTAACCTTCATCATAGATGATACTTCCATCTGACTTTCCCCATGTTATGGAATCAAATGTGGTATCCGATGCTTTTTCATATTCATCCCATCCACTATGACCTGTCTTCGTGATCCCCGTATCGCTTAAAAGGAAGTTGTTATGTGTAACACGTCCGATGACGTCCCATGTCGGATCATCCCATGTCACATCCACATGATAATACTGACCTCCGATCTCGATCAGATTCCATGCATGTGAAATCGAATCACTGCTGACTACCAGACAGGATATTCCAAGTTTGTTCTGCATAATATACTGATATGCTTTTGAATACCCATCACAGACAGCAACTTTCTGTGCCAATGCTCCATATGCGGTATGTGATACAGCCGGAACGTTATTTGCCAGATAATGTTCATAATCATATTCGCAGTAAACTGCAAGCCAGTCATGGATTGCAAGTGCTTTTTCATAATCTTCCATATCATCAGAAACCATATCCAACGCTTCTTCTGCGGCAGCATCGACCACCTGTAATGCTTCTTCCGCAACAGATGCACTCATATTATACTGTGGCACAATGCCGGTAACATATCTTCCATTTGTATATGCGGAATATGCAGAATCTACAAAAAACAGTTCTGCATTGCTAAACAATGTCCGGAAATAATCTGTATGAACCGCATCGCTGCTCATTTTAAAACCAGACACATCGATCAGTTCTGCATGAAGCCGTAACTGTTCTGCAACGGTTTCTTCAAATGTTTTCCCATTGACTTCTGCTGCTCCGGTAGCATCTATCCCCTCTGTTCCATCTGTTTTCCCAAATGGCCGGTAGTATTTCGGGTCATACCGTTCTTCCTCTGTCAGTTCCACCTTTTCTGTCAGCTGTTCTGCTGATACTGCCTTTGTCTGTCCGCACACCAGCAGAAATACTGCAACAAATCCCATGCATAATCCATAAATTTTCTTTTTCATCATGCACCCTCCTTCATTTCATGTCTGTTACGAAAGTACTAAATAAATATGTTAGTTCTATTTTATCACACTTATTTGAGATTGCCACTACCAAAAGTTCGCAAACCCTTGTAAATTATCTAAAAAAGATGATATGATACATAGGTCAAAGTTGCACAGCAACTTCCACAATTCTATATTATATAAGGAAAGGATTTATCTATGTGGTTAGCAGATCAATGGAAAGATTATGAAGTTATCGACTGCTCCTGCGGTGAAAAACTAGAACGCTGGGGCGATTATATATTAGTACGTCCTGACCCCCAGGTCATCTGGGACACACCGCACAATGCTTATGGCTGGAAACACAAGAACGGTCATTATCACCGCAGTAAAAAAGGTGGTGGGGAATGGGAATTTTTTGACCTGCCGGAACAATGGAGTATCCATTACCGGAATCTGACCTTCCAGTTAAAACCGTTTAGTTTTAAACATACCGGACTATTCCCGGAGCAGGCAGTCAACTGGGACTGGTGCGCAGATAAGATAAAAAAAGCCAACCGTCCGATCAAAGTATTAAACCTCTTTGCCTATACCGGAGGTGCTACACTTTCGGCTGCCGCAGCCGGAGCTAGCGTTACGCATGTAGACGCATCAAAAGGAATGGTCACATGGGCAAAAGAGAATGCCATTTCTTCTGGTTTAAAAGATGCTCCGATCCGCTGGATCGTCGATGACTGCGTCAAATTTGCAGAACGTGAGATCCGCCGCGGCAATCACTATGATGCGATCATTATGGATCCACCATCTTATGGAAGAGGACCAAAAGGGGAAATCTGGAAAATCGAAGAATCCATTCACCCATTTATCAGGCTTTGCAGCAGATTACTGACAGATGAACCGTTATTTTTCCTGATCAACTCCTATACAACAGGGCTTCAGCCTGCTGTTATGGCTTATATGTTAGGAACCGAATTAAAGAAATTCCATGGAAAGATCACCGCAGACGAGATTGGTCTGCCGGTTTCCTCAAACGGTCTTGTCCTTCCATGTGGTGCTTCGGGACGTTTTGAATTAAATTAAGTAAAATATTTGAGCGCACAGTCTGCAGTTTTTACAAAATATTCCATGGCAGCTACCGGATAGTTTCCTGCTGCAGTTTCTCCTGTCAGCATGATCGCATCAGCTCCTTCAGAAACAGCACGGAAAACATCCGATACTTCTGCCCGCGTCGGCACTTTCTCATATTCCATCGAGGCTAACATCTGGGTAACGACCATGAATTTTCTGTTCTTTTTCTTACACCGTTCTTCGATCTGGTGCTGGACTACCGGAAGTTCCCATAAAGGCACTGCATTTCCTAAATCCCCTCTGGCAATGACTATCATATCGCACCCTTCTATGATCTCATCTAATGCCTGTATGCCTTCCCTGTTTTCGATCTTGGCATAAATCTTTAAGGATTCACTTTCTGATTCTTTCAATGCCTGTTTCAATGCATCTAAATCCTTCTTTCCACGCACAAACGGAAGCATGACACCTGTAACTCCATAGGCTTTGGCTGCTTTGATATTCTGAATGTCTGCTGCTGTCAAAGTTGGAAGTGCGATCCTCTGATCTTTTATCGCAATGCTTTTGCCGGAAGATAATATCCCGCCTCTTAACACCTTACACAGATATCCGTCTGTAACTTTCTGATCTGTCTGCAATAAAATTTTTCCGTCATTTAGCAGTAGTTCCATCTGCGCTGTAAATACAGCTGCAAGTTCGTCCGGTATCCCGATCTCTTTTTCATACACAGCATTTTCGTCTGTATGATCGCTATATACTTCCTTTTCCTGTGCATCACTCCTTAGCAATACTTTTTCTCCTTCCGTCAGATGCATTTTTCCTGCTAACCTGATCCGAAGTTCAGGTCCCTGCAAGTCGATCAACAACTGTGGATTCACTCCTGCTGCCTCTGCTGCCTGACGGATATTTTTTATCCATGCATCTGCACTTTCCAATGAGGAATGGGATGCATTCAGCCGGATGCCTGTCATGCCCAGACGAAACATTTCTTCTAATTGTCTGACCTGCTCACATGCCGGTCCGATCGTTCCATATATTTCCATTTGCGTTCTCCTTTCGCACGTTACCATTCATAGGCGTTTGCGAAACGCCAAACACCGCATAAATACGGTATTTTTTGTTGTTAAAATAAAATATCTCCTCAAGGTTTATGGTAAAATAGAGTTGACTAGAAACTAAATACCAATCCACC
>NZ_JACOPH010000018.1 GCF_014287635.1 Roseburia zhanii
GGGAAGTCTTTTTTCATGTCTAATTTTGATGTCACCTGCTTCTCATCTTAAGAATCCTGCATTGCAGGATTCTTACCGCATTTTTAATCAGGATTGCGAACTTGTTTCGCAATTACCTATCGAACAGTAACCACAAATCCCCTCGTTACCAGATGATCCGGTAACAAGGGGATATGTTTCATTCTGACAATTTCTATCTCTGATACGATCTGTTTCTGACATACCCATCCATAATACTTATTACAACTGTTCTTTTGTCATCTGCTCAATAAATTCTGCCGCATCATCCGGTGCATCGTCGATCGAACCATCTCCGACATCTACAACTTTCACTTCTTTACGGTATAAGATATCATACATCACAGGTACTACAAACATCGTCATAAAGGTTGCATAGAATAGTCCTCCCGCAACGACGACTGCCATACCATGTCCTAGCTCACTTGCCGTATCCTGACTAAAGATCATTGCAAGCATTGCTAAGATCGTTGTAAATGCAGTCATTAAAATCGGGCGCATACGTGTTTTTCCGGTTGCAGCTAATGCATCCCGCCTTTCCATGCCACCAATCCGAAGCTGGTTTGTGTAATCTACGAATACGATACCATTGTTGACAACAGTTCCCATCAATACTAAAAATCCCATCAACGTGATCAGTGACAACTGTTCTCCGGTCATAAGCATTGCCAAAAGTCCTCCGGTAAATGCCAGTGGGATCGTAAAGATAACGATAAATGGCGATAACAGGCTCTGGAACTGTGCTACCAT
Organism: Roseburia zhanii; assembly: GCF_014287635.1. Taxonomy (GTDB): domain Bacteria; phylum Bacillota; class Clostridia; order Lachnospirales; family Lachnospiraceae; genus Roseburia_B; species Roseburia_B zhanii. Next base: position 769 of record NZ_JACOPH010000018.1, read on the forward strand.
AACTAAATAGATCAATAGGAAACCTAACAGCAGAAGTTTGATCATCTGCACTAACATATCAGATGTATTCGAAGTTTCGCCGCCAAATTCGATGCCATACCCTTCCGGCAGTTCATAGTCTGCCAACTGTTTTTCCACTTCTTTGGATAACAACGTTGTATTATAGCCGTCCATGGTATCTGCGGTCACACTGATCTTACGTTCCCCATTCTCACGGGCAATCGATGCCATACTGCTGCCATATTCTAAAGTTGCAAACTCACTTAACTTATGTGTTTCTGTTACATCTTTTCCATCATCATCTTTTGTCTGGGTTTCAAATTCCATATCCAAAAGATTTTCTTTGGTCAAAGGATTCGTTTCATTGACGATCTTCACGTCCATATCGGTATCATCCACCGTCAGTGTCACCGCTGTCTTATCCGTTGTCAGACGGTCGGATATCTCACTATAGATCTGCGCTCCGGTCAATCCTAAACGCATCGATGCATCTTTATCGATATTCAGATGGATTTCCTCATCTGCTTCTTCCTGTCCATTGCTGATATTTGAAAATCCATCTACCTTTCCTACGATCTCCATAATGTCTTCACTGACATTCTTTAACGTCTGAAGATCAGAACCACTGATATCCACCTGTAATCCGCTGCCAAGCATCTGATCCATTTCACCCATCATGGAATTGCTGACTTCCACATCACAATCAATCTCTTTGGTATCTGCTTCGATCGTATGACAGATATCCTCAACCTGTTTTTTGCTGCTATGATCCTCTTTCGGAAGTACATAAAAAGCAAAACTTCCATAATCATCCTGTGTATCGACACCCATTCCACCGACAAGACCTGCGGAACTGCCTGCATCCATTGCGCCGATGTAACCTACGGCATCTATTTTTGCGATCGCTGTCATAACCTCATCTGCTTTTTCAAATGCAGTATCCTTATCATCTTCTTCCGGCATAGTGACTGTTACGGAAATCTGGCTGCTGCCCATGTCCGGAATCAGGACAATACCCATATTGAGAACTGCCACAATACAAGTTGCAAGCAGTCCAACAGATATTCCAAGCGGAACGACCTTAAACCGCAGACAAAACCGGAGTATGACAGCATATCCTTCCTGAATCTTGTCAAAAATACGATGCTGTTTCGGTTTTGCTTTTTTCAAAAGTGCTGAACCCATCGTAGGTACGACGGTCAACGCAACAATCAGTGATGCCGCTAAAGAAAATGTGATCGTCAAGGCAAATGGCAGCATCAGTTCCCTTACCATTCCTGTTGTAAATACCATCGGGAAAAATACACAGATGGTCGTAAGTGTTGATGCGATAATCGCACCTGCTACCTGTTTTCCCCCCTGTACTGCTGCTCGTGGTGCTTCTAATCCACGATAACGCAGACGATAGATATTTTCAATGACAACGATCGAGTTATCGACTAACATACCAACTGCTAAAGACAATCCTGAAAGGGACATCATATTGATCGAAAGACCTGTAAAATACATGATCACGATCGCCGTCAGCACACTAAATGGTATAGAAAATGCAACGACTAACGTCGGCCTGATATCCATCAGGAAAATGGCAAGGATCACGATCGCAAGGAGCGCTCCGATCACCATACTCGATACAATGCTTTTAATCAGCATACTGATATAATCTCCCTGATCGACAAGCGGTGTGATATCTAATCCCGGATATTTTTCCTCTAACTCAGATATTGCATTTTTACAAGCCTTTGATACGTCACTTGTTCCTACTGTACTGCCTTTAAAGACAGAAAGGATCACGCCCGGACTTCCATTGACTTTTGCATAGGAATCTCCCGCATTATCAATGACTGTAATATCTGCCACATCTTCTAATTGAATATCCCCGATATCATCGATCTTACAGAGTACCATACTCTTGATCTGATCGGCAGATTCATAATTCTCACCGACTTTTAAAAGCCACTGATCATCTTTTCCATCATCAATATAGCCTGCCGGCATGGAAAAATTCTGTGCATAGATCATGCCTGATAATGCATCAAGTGTCAGCATCTGATCGATATTTGCATTTTTTCTTGCTTCTTCTACAGAATCCTGATATGTCTTATTTGCATCTTCTAATTCTTTCTGTGCGTCTTCCATTGCCGTTTTTGCGGCTGCAATCTGTGCTTTTCCAGATCCAAAACCAACAGCAGCAGAGATTTTTCCTTCTTCTGCCTGTTTATACGCATCGTCCACAGTACTCATCTTGCTTTCAACCTGTTTTAGCACTTCCTGTGCAGTTTTGATCTCGATCTCAAGATTTGCTACTTCGGTATCGATCTGCGGGATTCTGACATTGACAATATCATAAATCTGCTGCAGCGTCTTTTTATCTAAGTCTTTGATCTGCTTTTGCATATCTTCATCGATTTCTGCACCCGGCATGGAAGAAAGTGTACTGACCGCTGATTTAAAATATTTTAACTTTTCAGGCGAATCTATCGCATCCTTGATATCGATCGGCATCTGTGCGGCATCCAACGGACTGTTTTCCCCAAGCTGTGCCTGCATACCAGATACTGCTGCCTGCATCTTTACAAACATTTCGTTTAAACTGCTATAAGTATCTTCGATCTTCTTCTCTTTATAGACTTTCTTTTCGCCCTCTAAGGCTTTTTTACTTGCTTCAAGGCTCGTAAGCTGTGATTCATAAGCACTTCTGGACGCAACTGCCTGATTTAACTGCAAAGTTGCTTCTGCAAGCTGTGATGTCGTATCATTCTGCTGGTCTGTCAGTTCCGACTCCTGTGTATTGATCTTACTTTTTGCTTCGGAGAGTGAATTTTCGGCATCGGATAGTTCCGCCTTTGCATCTGCTAATTTGTCATTGGTCAGTAACAGGATCTGCTCATTGATCTTGTCGATCTTCTCCTGATTTAAACGCACTTCAATGCTTTTTTCGACCATTCCGATATCTGATACGCTTGCAACACCTGACTGACGTTCAAAATATGGGATCACAACATCTTTTGCAAAATCGGATACTTCATAAATATCTTTGCCTTCATAGCTGACACTTGCATACATGGTTGCCATCATATCCATGCTGATCTCCATGATATTTGGTGTTCCACAAGTGTCCGGCAATGCCGCCTCCAGCTGGTTTACCGCAGAAGACACTTTGACCATGGCTGAATCCATGCTCGTATCTTCGGCAAACTCTAACATGACCATGCTGTAATTTTCTGCACTGGTACTGGTTACATTTTCCACACCATTGATCGTTCCTAAAGAACTCTCTAACGGTTTTGTTACATTTTCTTCTACCTTTTCCGGACTTGCGCCTGGATACGTTGTAATGACGATCATATAAGGCATACTCATATCCGGAAGAAGGTCTGTCTTCATTCCTGATAACGATACCAGACCGATCACTAATACGATAATGACGGCAACTAAAACGGTAAATGGTTTTTTGACACTGTACTTTATCATTTTTCCTCCAACTATACTAAAATGAGCCACACGGTCATATCGATCGTATGGCTTTATTCACCTGACACCTGTGCTGAGCACTCTATGATACATGAAATTCCTGCATGGTTGCCTGCAGATTATTGACGCTCTCTAATACTCCCTTTGTTTCCTGAGTCATATTTTCACTGATAGAATACATACTGTCATTTGTATCCTGCATACGTTCTTTGATATTGCCGGATTCTTCTTTTGTCTGACGTATCACACCGATAAACTGTTCTTCTAATTCCCGGATCAAATAACGGATCTCTTCTGTTTCATCTTTCTGCTTCTGGCAATTCCGGCTTCCAATGACATTAACTTTAATAAATTTCTTCATGGTTTCCATTGGCAGCAGGCTTTTCCTTACGCTGTAAATTGTCAATACTGCAACTACGAACAGTAACACGATCCCCAACAGGATCACCAGAAAAATATTTTTCATGATCTGTTTTGTGACCACAGATTTATCCTCTGTAACCCCAAACACCCATCCGGTAGATGCAATTTCTGCTGTACTTACAAACCGGATTTTTCCATCATAATCCTTGATCTCGGAGGTATTGCTGATATCTACACCTAAGGCATCTGCGTTATGACGCTTACTAATTCACAGATAATTAGTGCGGTTAATAAATAAAGTATTGTTTGTACAGTTATCTTTCCTTTGATGGTTCTCTTCATCTGCTCTCTCCCACTACTAATTGATATGTTCTTAGAAATCCGGCCGAAATAATTCACATTAAGTAACTATTCAGTATAATCCAATAATTATACAACGCAATTTTATCACAGTCCACTTTCCATGACAAGCAGTTTTATGCTTCATCTGAAACCAAAACCGCATTTTCATTACTGTTCACTCCGTGACTAGTAACTCGTGATTTTTGCATGAAAGTTCGCTTTGCGAAGCAAAAATCACCACCTGAATCACTTTCTTACGCAGCAAGACAGTAAATGTCTGGCTGCTGTGTGAACAATACCGCATTTTCATCCGTACCTGCAGACTGGATACTTTCATCTGTAAGTTCGGTATCCGTTGTATATCTATTCACAGTCGTATAAGATTCGGGTGCTCCCAGACTTTGTCCGGGAGCATCCATACTGTTTTCTTTTGACGCAATGGTAATCGATATTGCATTACCGTCTTCATCTAATTCTATTGTAACCATCGTTCCTTTACCCAGATCAGAAAGTGAGATCGTATTACCATTTTCATCTGTGATAACGGCTGTAGTACTGACTGTGATCGTCTTAGATTCACCGCCCGGCATTCCGCCACCATTGTTATCCGGTGCTCCGCCGCTTGGCTTATCTCCGGTTCCATTCGCATCCGGGACTTCGCCGCCTGGCTTATTACTGTTATCACTGGCATCTGAAGCATCACTGTTTGACTGAGCACCGTTGCTATTATTATCTGCAGCTTCGCCAGTTGATGAATCATTTCCAGCATTATCCGGGGCTCCACCATCCGGTCTGCCTCCTCCATTTGGATTCATCACAGATAAGGTGATCATATTATCCTCAATACTTTCGATCATACCGGTTACGGTAGAATCTGATTTTTCATCGACTTTACCGCTTTCTGTATCGCTGACAGCTACTGTATTTTCTGTCGCTGTATTTGTAAAAGATACATTTCCACATCCTGTCATTAAGACACATCCTGCAAATAATATACATACAAATCTGTTCATTCTTTTCATATTTTTATTCAACCCTTTCTTACATTGAAAATTGTTTTCTTTGTTTTGTTTAGTTGAAGTATATAAATTGAATGTGATGGTTTTTTGTTGGATATGTGACAAATTTGTTTAGATTGATGCTATTTTAATAATAGTATCAATACTCTGTGGTCTTCTTTTCTTTCAAATACCACTTCATATATTCTGAAAAGTTCTTAATGACTCAATAAAGACTTTACACCTTAGATTTTTATTTTATATAGTTACCAGAATTTAATCTTCGATACTATTCTGTGTATCCTCGATCAATTCATTGAGAATTTTTTGTGCATTTTCATTATCGTTACTTTCAAGTGCTTTTTGTAATGCTTTTAACTGCCGCATTAAATTTCTTAGATATGCTTTAAATACTGCCATTTGTTCGTCTTTACTCACTTGCTACCACCTTCTTTCGTTAGCGATATTATATCATAGTGTAAGTCCTCTATTCAATTATCAATATGCTGTTATCGTAATGGATTTTATCTGTCAGAATTGACAACTATTAAATATAGAACTTATTGAATTTATAAACTATATTGGATTTATTGATATTTCATTTGATCTTTATATAATGCCATTTTTTCCTATAGACAAATATACACTATTAGGAAAAAACAGGCAATATATAATAATTTCTTACGATTTATCTTCTATCAAAAGAGCACGTACCCTGTCACAGATACATACTCTTCAACAGATGAATCCCTGTTTCAGTACGGAAAATATTCACACAAGCATTTTCAAGCACATCTTTTGCATAATTACTTTCACCAGCATTCACTAAAAAATCAGCTTCTAATAAAATCCGGTAATCCATACCCTCCACATTGGTATAGGTATGATGATGTTCCACCAGCCATTTAATACGGTCAACATTCAGTGTTCCTACCGTCAGATCCGCAAAAAATGCTTCAACCAGTGGTCCACTTTCTTCTTCCTGATGCTTTCCATTTGTGTTTCCATATTTTTTCCGGCATAACGGACAGGCAATATCATGGACAACGGCTGCATACTCTAAAATTTCCTGTGTCTGATCGTCGAGTCCTTCTTCTTCACCAATGGTCTTTGCCAATGCCCATACCTTCATAAAATGGTCTATGTCATGGACATTTCCTTCATAAAAATCGATCATTTTTTTTATCGCTGTTGTCACTTGCATCTGTATCCTCCTCTTAAAGTGTAATTCCATTCTTTGGAACGAACAAACCATTCATATCTGTATGTTCCAGCTTTAATAGTGCTATTTTTTTATCTAATCCTCCTGCATATCCTGTCAGACTGCCATTTGTCCCTACCATGCGGTGACAGGGAATGATAATGGAAATCTCGTTATGCCCTACTGCACCACCTACTGCCTGTGCAGACATATGGTCAACCTTTTGTATCTGTGCTAATTTTTTTGCAATCTCTCCATAGGTCATCGTCTGTCCATAAGGTATCTGTAATAAAATCTTCCACACAGCCTGTCTGAATGGTGATCCAGTCAGATGAAGTGCCGGTGTAAATTTGGGTTCTTCACCGGCAAAGTACATATCCAGCCAGCTTTTTGCTTCTGTCAGAATGGGAATTTCCTGCGAAACAGTTTCATCTGGAAGTGTATTTGCAAAATATTTTTGTCCTTCAAACCACAGACCTGTAAGTCCGATCTCATCAGCCGCCAGCAAAATATTTCCCAAAGCTGACTGATATGTACAAGTATATACCATTTTTCCATCCTTCTTTCTACTTCATGCGATGCTACATGATTATTATACCTCATTTTATTGTTTTTTTATAAATTTATATTCTGATAACATTCTATCATTTTTGAATAAAAATATTGTCAAAACGAATCGTCATTATGATAACATAAAAACCATTAAGAAAAATCATTATTTTAAGAACTCATATTCAAACAATGTAGGTACGATTTCACAATTATAGTATTCTTTCACCTTTTGCTTTAATGTCTTTAAAACACCATTCAGTTCAGGATAATCCGGTTTACTTTTTCCTGTTTCTTCATCAGCAGTAAAGGTATTAAGTTCTACAAAAATCTGATATGTTCCATATGTTAATTTATCATTATAATTATTAGTTTTCTTTGCCCATTTTAATATTGTTTTCCATATATCTAAAAGTTCTTTTTCTTTAACGGTAACCGTCAGTTTTTTTAAATCTTTGCTTGCTAATGTTTCGCCATTTGTCGTGTCAAGACATATCTCATTTCTGTAAAATCGATTATCAGTTCCATAAAAACTTCTCATATGATTTTGCATCTCTAAGCAAGTAAACAAAAGACACTTCAATAAAAACTGACTTAATTTTTCACTTTTTACATCTACAAAAAATCTATTGGCACCATCTGCTGATTTCATAATTCTTGATCTTTCTGTCCACTCTCTGTTATATGTAATATATCTACTTGCACAAAACATATTTAATTTGAATTCAAGCAGATTTCCATTGACAATACCATCAGTATTATTGCGAAAAATTTCGTCGTAGGTTAATACAGGATTGATAACCTTCAAATATTGTTCGTAAAACTCTATCTGTCCCTCAAATTCAACAGTGTATTTTTTTATCATTATCTCTACCTCTAAATTTTATGACTTTTCTGATTTATTACCCAAATATACGATTTTCTTTAAACAACAAAATCGATATTATGTTGTAAATATAAGAATACTAAAAATGAAAACAACCCGTTTATACTTGCAAGTACTGAATTAACACTTCGTACAGCATAGTTTTCTTTCAAATGATTTTTATATGCGATGACAGTTTCTTTTGTAATTGATTCACCATTTACAAAATTTGCAAAAGCAGAAACATCATGAATATATTTCTGAACGGTTGCCGAACTTTTCTCCTGTAAAATTAAATATTTTTTGAAATCATCAAGAATATCTGCACTTAAAACTCGTTCTTTCATCCTGTTTACCTCCTACATAAATACTGAAATTATTGTACCCAAAAAATATAAATTCAAAAAATATTAGATAAAAGTAACTGATCGGTATGATAAATAAAGTAGCACCTCAAAATAAATAACCTGAAAAACCGCATAAAAAAAGTGCAATCTCATTTCTAAGATTACACCTTTTTCCATATAATACTGTCTAATGAACCAACCTCAAAATCAACTGTCTATTTTATATGCTAAATCAATATTTCCAAAGCATCTGACTTACAACATTCTCTCCTATCTCCGTTTCCGCTCCCCGATCATAAATACTGCCATCAGGATCACAAACATCAATGCGATCACAAAGATACCTTTTCTCGTTCCAAGCAGTAAAGCCGCACCAAAGATCAGTGAACCACCGGCTGATGTAATACTTTCAACCGTACTGTTTACCCCCAATGCCTTACTCTGTCCGACATGTTTTACTTCATCAAGGGATGAGAAGTATACGGACTGTGCGGATAGCCCAAAGCTGTCTGCGATCGCAAATAATACAACGACAACATAGCAGCTCCAGATCGTCGGGTTAATGACAAGGTAGAACAGTGCTGCTCCATAGATAAAGGACGCAAGTACCATTGCTTTTTTGACACCTAACTTCTCTGTGATCGGCTCTGCCATGGAAGAACCGATATAAATGGAGATCAGACCGCTTAATAAGAACGCCATGGAGATATGCGTTGCGGAAAGTCCGTTGAGTTCTGCTTCGATCGGGAAGAAATATTCCAAAAATGCGGTGCAGACTAAATACGGTACAGTAATACACAGGAAAAACCGGACAACGGACGGTGTAAACAGGTCTTTTAATTTGCCGCCTTCTCCATCATCGGTTTCTTCCGGTACGACATCGATCTTACCGATCATCCACAACGAGAATAAAATGATCACAACAGCTCCGGCTGCTGCCACAAAGTAAACGGCTGCTACTCCGAAATTTTCCCAGATTAAAGAACCGATAACTGTACCACAGTTTAAACCTGCTAAATAAGCTGCATTGATATGGATAAATCCTTTATTCTGCATCGATTCTTCTTCGTAACTTGCTGCCCATGTATTCAGTCCGATCGTTAAGAATCCGCTTCCGATACCACATACTGAGTTTGCCACGATCAACATCCACAGATTTGGTGAAAATGCCGATAATAAATTTCCTGCAATATATGCTCCTGCACCTAAGATGCAGACTGCCTTTACCCCTGCTTTCTGGACAAAATAACCACAGAGGAAAGCTGCGATGGCTGCAAATACCATTTCTGCAGATAATGGGAGTGCCGCTGCCACTTCTGCCTGCATCGGAAAGCTGTCATTCCATAATTTCATACCATAGATTGGCAGAAAAGCGGTTGACATGTTTGCGATCATAAAAAACAAAAAGGAGATCGGACGTATCAGATCCGGCAGACAGATGCCGCCCTTTTTTTTACTCTCTTTTTTTAATAAAAATGCATGTCCGGTATGCATCAGCTCCGTAAACAGTAACATTACGATGATAACTGCCATAACAGCAAGCATCAGTACCTTTGTATACAGAGATTTTGTTTCTGTCTGGAAAGTTCCATAGTCCATGCCTGCCTCAATAAAGGCGATCGCATTATGCTCATTATCGTAAACCGGCACCAGGGCATACATATACGTTCCTTCGGATAATGCAAATTCATAGCAGACATCGTAATCATCCTCTGCCGCAATCCTTTCTTCGATCGAACCTGCATATTTTCCCGCCATCGGGTACATTGCCCCATGTACCATATCATCCCTGTAAGCCTCACATACCACGTCATTTTTTACTTTATAAATAACGCAGTACATTTCTCCTGATGCATTCACTTTACTTTGTAAGATATCTTCTACTTTCTTATCGAGTATCTGATAATCACCTGAATAATAATCATCCGGTGAATCTAACTCTGCAAGGAAATCCTTATCAATGTGCTCTCCAATCAGATATCCTACATTTGCCAGTTTTTCACCTGCTTCTTTTACAAAACGGCTGTTACAGTTTTCAAAGATCACATATGATACACCTAAGGTAATGACAAGTGCGGTCAGAACCAGGATCAACTGCATTTTCGTATTTTCTTCCGTCTTCATCTGCTTTAACATTCTGACTATCTTCACGCAGACATACACTGCGACTATCACAAGCAACAGGATCGACAGATAGACAAAAATAATGATCAGCCTGTTTTGCATCGATACCCCGATGGCATCTGAAGATGAATAGACTTCTCCATCTTCGGATACGATCGCTAATCTGTAATAATAGATTTCCTCATCTGCCTCTTCATCATAGACATATTCCGAAGAAAGCACCGACACTTTTCCATTGCTGACATTTAAGCCTGTATAAAGCGGTGTTTCTGCAAAGTTATCTGACTTTAAAGTAGAAAATTCATTCCGTTTTACAACTGTAGACACTGTCTTTTTATCAGGGAACAGACGATATACTTCACGCTGTCCCACATCACACAGATACAGACTGCCGTCTTCTCCATAAGCAAGTTCTTTCACCATACTGAAATAATCTTCGGTATCATGTTCCCTTGCCGCATAAATACAGGAAATGACTCCGCCTTCATTGACATATACATCCCCATTTTTCATGGCTGCTGCAATTTCCATATCATCACTGACTGCTGTATCTGATACCCGGTCATATGCATTCATAAATGGCATAACCGCACATTCTTTTGCTTCAAAACCTGCAAGAGAATAGACATGGATACCTTCATTATCTACTTTTGTAAAACAGACTGTTCCATGAATGATCTCTAGTGAATCTAAGAAAGATACCTGTTCTCCATCTTCATTCAGCGTATCTGTTTCATATAAGACTGCTTCACGCTTGCCGTCTTCTGAAAATTTCAAAATACGTTCACTATAAGTTGTTGAACCATCTTCTTCATATAATTTATCTAAGATATAGATCGAACCATCTTTATCACTGACAATCGCATCTGCATAGGAAAACGAAGTTTCCTCCATACCTCCGTCGATTGTATTTACCAGGCGGTTTTTCTGATCCGTGACCGATATTTTTTCTGATGAATCGGATATGTAATACTGATACTCTGTTCCCGTATATACCTGTACCGGATTGTATAATACCTCCTCTTTCTCGATCGGATTTTTTCCGATCACATCAAGATTTAAACTGATCCCGGCCGTCAGTAAAACGATCAGTGTGATCAGGAAAAATACCTGATTTTTTTTCCACCATTCTTTTCTGTTCTTCATCTTCTTAACTCTCCTTGCTATCTCACTATATCAGACTTCTACCATAATGAAATATTTCTTCTTCTGCTCACATGGATGCAGGCTTCTCTTATCCTCCCGAAGTCCGGGCAGGCCCATATCCTCTCCTAAATTTATATATGTGATATCAGTATCTGTCAATGCCATTTCCCGATTTAAATAGTAGGTCAACCCGCGAACCCTTTGTCTGTTCTTCTGGAAAAAATAACATACGGTATCCGCATTGATCCGTTCACTGATTGCAAATGACAGTGGTATACCGTCTGCATACGCAACTGCGATCTTATGATAATTGGCATTATAGATATCGAAAAAACGGAAACATGCTTGTTTTTCACAGCCGTAATAACAGTTTTCACAGCTATGGGAAGTACACCAGTCTTCAAATATACTCTCGCAGTCACGTCTGATCTGCGCATTACTGCCATCATACATACAGACACTTAGATTTTCATATTGTCTGTGAAGATTATTCAGATCTCCTCTTTTCCGCTTATTCTCTTTTCCTTCTAAGGATAAAAATGCTTCTGTTTCATAAATATAATCACTGTCTTCTTCTTTTGATATACTCTGCATCTTCATTCCTGCTGCCTGCACAGCTTTTTCATACACAGGCAGATCTTTCTCTGCCACATATTCAAAATATAACGGAAGTCCGGCTTTATGAAACATCTGATATAAAGTTTCTATCACATCACTGATATCTTCCTCCTTTTTTCTTAATAAGATACAGGACAGACGGTTATCCACACCTTTTTCAAGGACTACCAGATGCCCTTTGATCATACGGTATGCATAATGAAACTGCCCCTGCCATACATAGAGCAGGGAAAAAGAAGTATCTCCCACAACATTTGTATCATGGTATGGTGCAAAGACTTCCGCTGTTTCTACGCTAATCCTTTCAAATGCAGAAAATACCTGCTTTTCTTCTTCTGTTAAAGTATATATACCTCTCATAATCCCTCCAAATTATACCAACTGTCGTTCCGCCATCTTAGCGAATTTTCCATCTAGCTGCATGAGTTCCTCATATGTACCCGATTCTACGATTTTACCCTGATGCATATATATGATCCTTGAACAGTTACGGATCGTGGAAAGCCGGTGTGCGATCACAATCCTTGTACAGGTCATATTCTCTAATGTCTTTACTACAAGTTCCTGCGTGATATTATCCAGTGCCGATGTTGCCTCATCAAACATGATAAGGTCAGGATCACCGGCAAGTGCCCTTGCGATCAGAAGCCTTTGCTTCTGACCACCGGAGAGTCCGCCTCCCCCTTCGGAAAGCATCGTAAACATTCCCATCGGCATCTGCTTGATATCCTCCGCAAAACCGGAACGTTCAGCTGCCTCCCATGCCTCATCTACTGACAGCCATGGGGCACAGATCACGATATTCGAGTAAATATCACCGGAAAATAATTTTCCATTCTGCGGTACGACTCCGATCCTTCTTCTCAATGTCCGAAGGTCAAGTCCGTTCATATCCTGCATATCATAGTAAACAGAACCCGATTCCGGTTTTTCAAATCCTAATAAGATCCTCATTAATGTCGATTTTCCACAGCCGGAAGAACCGACGATCCCGATATAATCTCCCGGTTCAATATGCAGATTTAACCCATTTAACACATATGGCAGATTCTTCTGATAACGGAATTTGACCTGATTGACATCAATATCACCCGTAAGAGAGGTTACCTGATTTCTGTAACCGTCATTTTCCGGTTCGGCTTCTAAGATCGGTTTTAACATCTCAAGTGCCGGTTTTAAAGCCGCAAGCTGTGCCGAGATTGAGAGCATTGCCATGACGGCTGCTGTGATCAGTCCGAATGCCGTATGGAATGCAATATAATCAGATGCACTCATCTCTGCTAAAAATGCTGTCCGGTAAAGTAAGATCGTACCACCAAATGTCATTGCTGCATTGAGTGCCTCTGAACACAGTAAAAGTCCGTTTGGTATCTGCTTTTTCTCACTGTAGACTTTTGCCCATTTTTCAAATGCCCTTGTTTCTGCTCCCGCTGCTTTGATCTTCGTAATACCGCCTAAAAGTTCAAATACCATACCGGATAACCGGCTCTCTACGTGGTTATTGTGTGCAGTCTGCTTCATCTGTAGATAAGTAACTGCTAAATTGACTGCCACAATGCATAATACGATCACAAGTGACGGGCCTAAGAGCGTCGGTGAAATACTTCTGATCTCAAACAGATAGACCACAGAAAAAATGGTACTAAGCAGTGTCGGTACCAACTGTCCGCCTAAGATGGCACAGATCGTATTGACGGCTCCTGCACGATCAGAAAGTTCACCGGAACTGTAATCTTCAAAGAAACGTACCGGAAGGGATAAGACTCTTGACCAGATACCGCTGACCGTCAAAAGTTCCATTTTATTACCGATACGCATTACCCACATAGCTCTGGCAAGCTGACAAAATGCCTGCATAAATACAGTTCCCACGATCAGCACACCGATCCCGAAAAGTTCCTTTGACGTACCGGAAGGCACAACGGAATGAAATATGAACTGATTCAATTTTGGCATGATCAGTCCTAACAATCCTGCAAGCAGACTGATCGATAACAGCCAGATGACATCTGACGACTGAAAGCTCTTACATAAAAAATGGATAAAATCTTTTGTTGTCATGCCTGTATTTGGCATCGGCTGATAGAAACAGTAACAGGCATTTAAAAACTGCCCTGCGTTATTCTGCGTAACTGCGATCGTCTTCCCGTCTGCATGATACTGATAACCACCACCGCCTGCCGGCAGTAAAGCAACGGCATTGCCATGGATATCACTGCATAAAAGCGGTGTCACACCATCTTTCCACCAGTTTTTTGTCAATACCACTTTTCTTCTTAAGATTCCGCTCTCACTCATCATAAACTGCATCAATGATTCTGCATCCTGCATTCCTGATGGAAATTCCACATTCGAAATACCAAAGAACAGACAGATATCAGACAGTTCTGACGCAGTACGTTCCATGAAACCGTCATTTTGACCGATCGACTCTTTTTTCGTCTGCAATGGCTCATAGATACGCCTCGATACTTTGTCTAAGATCCTTGCATCATTTGCTTTCTTTTCCTGAATTTGTTTTGAAAATGTATTCATCGGAGATCTCCCCTTACTCACTCTGCACTAACTGTGCATATCTGCCATTTTTCTCCATTAGTTCCCTGTGGGTGCCGCTTTCTACTGCCCTGCCCTTTTCTAATACGATGATCTTATCTGCATCACGGATCGTCGATAATCGGTGTGCAATCACAAAACAGGTCATTTTTCTGCGTTTTACGGCATCCATTACCATTTTTTCTGTATTTGGATCTAATGCAGAAGTTGCTTCATCTAAAATAATGACCGAAGGGTTCATGGCAAATGCCCTGGCGATCTCAAGTCTTTGCACCTGTCCACCGGAAAAATTGCTTCCGCCTTCTGTTACAAGACTGTCATAGCCTTCCGGCAGTTTCATAATATCATTATGGATGCAGGCATCTTTACAGGCTGCGATCATGGCATCTTCTGATATGGTCGGATCCCACATCGTGATATTATCCTTTAAGGTTCCGGTAAACAGTGATATATTCTGGTCTACGACTGCAACGGAACTCGTAAATACATAGCGGTCGATCTCATGGATCTGCTTTCCATCAAATAAGATCTCTCCGCTTCTTGGTGCATACAGACCGGAAATTACTTTTGCAAGCGTTGATTTTCCGCTTCCGCTGCCGCCGGACAGTGCGATCATATCCCCTTTATTGACACTTAACTGAAAATCCTCGATCAATGCCGGTGCAAGTGTACTGTAACCAAAGGAAAGATCTTTGATCTCCACATGACCGGACAGTTTTTCATAATGTCCTTCTTCTTCACTATCAAGCCGTTCTGAAACATCTGCCGGATAATTCATCACATCTTCGATCCGTTCAATATTTCCTTCTGCTTCTTCGATTGCCTGTATTGATGATACAAATGAACCGACCGGTGTTAAAAACAGATTCATAAAACTCTGAAATGCCATCAAAGAACCAATCGTTAATTCACCATTAAATATGTAAAAGACTCCCATCATCAGAATAGCTCCGCTGCAGAGTCCTAAAATGACCTGCGGTAAGATAGCAAGAAATAGATTCCGCTGTTTCAATGCGGTCTGTGCATTGTGATATTTTGTCTGATATCCTGTGATCTTTTCAAAGAAACCAAACTCTGCCCCGCCTGCCTTGATCGTTTCGATCATTGACACTGCAGCTGTTTCCATACCGGCTGCTTTTCCTTCATCACGCTTGATAGAACGTGCAGCATTCGCATTCTGTTTTGCAACTGCACGCATCACAAGAAGGTTGATGCCAGCCGCTGCGGCTCCGACGAGCGCCATCGGTGCATGAAAACAGAGCATGACGATAAAATATAATCCTGCCATAAACAGATTTAAGATCACCGGGGCGATCTTATGGCAGACCACCTGTGCCACTGCATGGTTGCTCTGCTGCCTTGCAGCGATATCTCCTGCAAAACGCTGGCTGAAAAATCCGACCGGAAGATGCAGCAGATGCCACATAAAGGTTGATGAAGACTGGATACTTAGCTTTGCCTGCATCTTTGCAAGCAGAATATCTCTTAGGATTTCCGCTAAAAGAACTGCTCCTAAGACGACGCACATGGCAAGGATCAGTTTTGGCATCCAGTCTGACAAATGGGCGATCAAAATCTGGTCTGTAAAGATCTTATAGAATACCGGCTTGACCGCTGATAATATCGAAATGACAAATCCAAGGATACAGACAAGTCCTACGATCTGCTTATTGCCTGCGAGCTGCCGTTTTAAAAAAGCACTTGTACTCTTAGGCTCTCCTTCCGGTACAAATTCTTCGGATGGAGAAAATTTTAATACAATTCCGGTAAAAGAACGGTCAAATTCGTCCATATCCACACAGACCGTTCCGCCTGCCGGATCATTTAATACTGCCTGATTTTTTTTAAATCCGCACAATACTAAAAAATGGTTAAAATTCCAATGAATGATCACCGGAAACTCTGTTTCCTGTTTGATCCTCTCTAATGTCATGCGGCTGCCTTTCGCTTCTAATCCGTAATGCTTTGCCGCTAAAATAATATATTTTGCCGAACTTCCGTCCCTAGACACATTACAGTCAGAACGCAGCTGCTCTAATGGTATGTATTTCTTATAATATGCTAAGATCATTCCAAGTGAGGCTGCTCCACACTCTAATGCTTCCATCTGTAGGATAACCGGCACTTTTTTCACATTTTTTTTCATGCCGCACCTCTCTATTCAAACAGCAATTCGATCGGACGGTATTCATCTGTAACGATAATGACATCACACTGCGTACCAAGCTCCACAGATAACTGTTTTCCCTTTTCATTTGACCAGAGATAATTATTTTTGGAATCGGAATCAAGATTTAACTTGACCCTTACTTCCACACAGGAAGTTTCCGGCAGGATATTTTCTACATAAGAAAGTGTTCCCATCTGTTCTAAGATATTTTCTTTTGCTGCCGGCATATCAGAAATCTGTGTCACAACTCCTGACATATACCCATATTCTTCCCTTGGTGCATAAGATGGAGAAACCTGCACCGGCATTCCGACTCTTAAATTCTGCGCTGTCTGTAACGATACATAGGCAATGACTTCATGATAACCACTGTCCGGCATGATCGTTGCGATGCCATCTCCACTCATCAGTGCATTTCCGGTCGCACACACACTCTGGATATATCCGGCTGCCGTACTCTTGATCACAGTAGCTGCAACATACGAATCCCTCAGATTCTGTAATTTTTCTGCTGCTTTTTCATATGCTTCGTCCTCTGTTTCCATCGCATCTAAGGCAATGCGGTCAGCTTCGATCTCCTGTAAGAGTTCATCATTTGATACTACTGCAATGATATCTCCTGTTTCTACATATTCTCCCCTGACTGCTAATACATCTGTCACGATGCAATTCCGTTCTGCTTTGATCTGCACCACATTATGATTGCTGAACACAACCCCTTCTGCATTGACACCATTTGATATATGATAAGTAAAACTCCACAGGATAAATGTAACTACTCCGACTAATAATGCCATACAGACGATCCAGACAGATGGACGGACAATTTTTACCTGCTTATCTAACTGCTCCGGAGTGGCTAAGGTATCTAGGGCACTTTTGCGAAATAATTCTGCCATAGCTGTTTCCTCCTTTTTATCTATTGCTGTACAAAACTTCCATGCTCATAGATCAGCACTTCATTTCCGTTTGGGATCAGGCATCCCCGTTCATCAAACTGTAATGTTCCGGAAATTCCGTCGTATCCTTTTGAATTCTTGATATTATCGATCAGTTCTCTTGAACTTTTAATTCCCGATGTCAGTTCTTCACCTAACAGATAAGTAATATCATATGACTGGATCGCCTTCTCTGACATTTCCATCCCATACTCTGTTTCAAACCGCTCCATAATTTTGGTATTATTCGGTTTCTCATCATTGATATACATTCCGACAATTGCTGTTCCATCTAAGTACTGTCCGTTTGCCCGGATATCTTCGTTGGTATCCATAACATAATCGCCGACGACCTGTATGTCAGAACCTTTTTCACGAAGCATACGCACAAGGTCACTGTTTAGAATATCATAATTACTGATACATACCACATCGATCCCTAAATCCAGCCAGCGGACATATGCCTGATTAAAATCATCCTGGGTATAAGGTCCGATCAGTGTATCTGCCAGTGTGGAACCATTTCCTTCTATCTTGGCCTGAAAACCTTTTAACTCATCTTCCTCATAAGTAGTATCAGAATGACAGAATGCCACCGTCTTGTATCCATGTTCCATCACATACTCTCCCATAATACTACCTGCTGCTTTTGCATTGATACAGTCCACTAACATATAACTGTAGGACTGGTCGATCGTATTTTCATAACAGCCGTTTGTCAGTATGAATGGCATTTCTGCCTCCTCAAAGATCTCGGCTGTCGCATCTATATAATCTAGCTCCTGTTTGACAAGTACCGCTGCTATATCTCCCTCAGCTACAATTTTTTTCGCACATTCAATTCCTTCATTGTAATCACTGTTATCATTAAAGATCACAGCTTCTATTTCAACACCTGTTTTTTCATAAAAATCTTTTGACGCCATCTCCATTGCTTCCATTGCGCCATTATCTGCTATATATTCTTCATCTCCGATGATCGCTATTTTAATCTTATCCCCCGTATTGAGAAAACCCGTACTTTCTTCTACTTTTCCGCAGGCAGCGAGTCCCCCGGCTAACAAAAGAACTGCTCCTATACATACTGCCTTTCTTATCTTCATATGGCTTTTCCTCCTGAATCCTATAACGCAAGAAAAACAGAGTATGCAATGCATACTCTATTTTCCTGCCATTTACTGTCTGAAATTAGATCTTTGATAATGTATCTTCAGAAATTTCGACAGTCTGCACTTTTTTCACATGGCGTAAGCCTGCGCCACCTACTACCTGATCTAAATCCTCTTCAGATAATACTTCTTCTTCAGGGATCTCTTTTTTGGTCTTTTCTTCCATTGTCATTACCTCCTTTATTTTACAACTACCTTAACGGTAGCTTTTTTACCATTATATGTCTTAAGTGTAATCTTGGTCTTTCCTTTCTTCTTACCAGTGATCTTACCGTTTTCATCTACAGCTGCGATCTTCTTATTGGCAGATTTAAAGGTGATCTTTCCACTTGCAGAGCCTTTTGTAAGTGAATAAGCAATCTTCTTGCTCTTGCCTTTCTTTACCTCATACTTTGCACGTTTTGCCTTAATGGATTTTGGTGCTTTCTTTACGGTTACTTTTAAGACAGCCTTTGCTCCGCTTGTTGTGGTGACTGTGATCTTTGCACTGCCTTTCTTCTTACCGGTGATCTTTAATTTGCCGCCTGCTGCTTTCTTGACTGTAGCGATCTTCTTATTCGAAGAACTTACTTTGACTTTTGAAAGTTTATCAGTACTTCCTTTCGATAATACCGGTTTGATCACATATTTTTCTTTTAATCCGATATTTACGGAAGATTTTGCAAACTTCACACTGTTTACGGTAATCTGACAGGTTGCTTTGATATGGTTTGCAGTTTCTGCTGTGATCACTGCTGTACCGCCTTTTAATCCTGTTACTTTACCATCTGTAACAGTTGCTACGGAAGGATCACTGCTGCTCCATGTCACCGTCTTATCAGTTGCATCATCCGGTGAAACTTTTGCTGCAAGCAGTATACTGTTTCTAACTGCGATCGATGCTTTTGTCTGATTTAAGATAATACCTGTTGCTTCTTTTGCTTTTACCTCCGGTGTCACTGGCACCTCTTTTGCTCCACCGACATTGACAATGATCGTCTTTGTCTTGATTGCTTCTTCCGGAATCGTTGTAAAGTTATCCTCTACTAATGTTCCGTCTTCCTGACTGTATGTTACATGATTGTTTTCAGGAAGGATATATGCGGTAATGGTTGCTTTTCCTTTCTTTAAGCCTTCAATATAGCCGCTGTCGTAAATGGAAACAACATCTTCATTGTCTGTCTGATACAGTACACGAAGTCCATTTGCATTATCTTTGTTTGTTTCATCATCCATTCCTTCATAACGGCTGCCGCCATAAGGAACAGATTTGATCGCTGTCTGTAACTGTCTTACTTCTCCGGTTCCAATCTTGAATCCCTGATCTGTGATCTGGTTATCTGCATCATCTAAGATCTGGATATTCTTGATAGATTCCATACGAAGCCGCTGCTCTTTTGTAGCTGTCAGCTCGATTTCTGTTGATGCACCATTTCCCATACCTGTTTCTGCGGTAAAGGTCGTAATCGCTTCATAGCTTTCAGAATCCACATCAATATACGTTGAGAACATATCTTCATAATCTGCAAATGTGATCTCACGCTCATAATATACGGTATCACCCGGTTTTAAGGACTCCGTCTGGATAGAAAGAAGCTGTTTGCCCTTCTTGCCGCTCTTTGCGATATTGATTGTCTGTACACCGGAATTTCTTGCTCCGTTGTTCTGAACACCAACATTAAATACGATTGTATTTCTGTCTGTTAAATCTGCGGTAAACTCTGTTACATCTACCACTAATGGGATTTCCTGCTCAAAGGAATCCTCAATCAGTACATTCTTATCTGCATCCATCACCGTATATGTAAATGCACACTTCGTTGCATCTTCTGCCGGTGTGATCGGGAAATTGATATGTACTGACCTTCCACCAAAGATCTTTGTTTCAGATTCTCCGGTTGTGATTGGTGCACTATACAGTTCCTTACCATCTGCATCTACTGCTGTAAATGTAAGACCATCGAGTGTTTCTAATCCGTCATTATACAGATCGATATTTACTGAAGATGCCACACCTGCCATCAGTTCTTCCACTGATACATCTTCAACTGCAAGTGAGCCTTTCGGTGAAAAGTCAAGTGCTAAAAATGTCTTGTTGTCTTCATCTGCAACCGGATAAGAAATCTCAACACCATCATCTGATTTTGTTGTTTCTACCTTACTCGGTGCTTTTGTTGCTAATGCTTTGATCGTTCCATCTTCATTCACTGCAAATGCAATATTATCGAAGTTTGCACCTGTTTCTTCCGTGATCTGTACCGGATCTGTTACTACATTGTTTGCATTGTCAAACCGGACTGTATAAAGCTGTGCTTCGGCAATACGGTTCTTTGCATCCTGTGCTTCTTCACTGTTTGGATCAATGCCTTCTTTTACAACTGTCTTGTTCTGTGTCCAGATCGCATAGATATAATTATCTGCTGCAACAAAATCAAATGCTGCGATCGATCCGTCATCTGTCTGTTCTGTCTGCTCCTCGGTATCATCTTCTGAACTCTGCACATAAGAAGCATCTTTTCCTGCGATTGTCATAACAGGTTCGTATACACCGGCATCTGCTGCATCTGTATCAGATGGTGCGGAGCGGTTGATATAATACAATTCTTTACCATTTACCTCTGTTTTGATCAGTCTGCTGCGGACTAACTGTGAAATATTGATCGCTTTTAACGTGCCATCTGAAATATAGGCAAGTATTGTTGCATTACATCCATGTGCTAACCGGATATTAGATTCGGAAGCTGTATCATTTGTGATCATGATCGGATAAGTAAAGCTGTTTTCCGCATAGTTATAAATCTGTAAGAAGATATCCCTGTCGTTGATCGTTTCTTTATTACCATCATAATCCATAACATAAGTAAATAAGGAAAGTCCGTTATAAGTGATCGCATCACTTTCAATGACGATCGGATCTACAATCGTTCCATCTTCTAATGTTTTCGGCTGGTATGCACTGATCACCGGATCTTCTGACCAGTAACCATCATCATCTAATTTTTCTGTAATGGATGCTAATGGTGCTAAATCTAAGAATCTCTGTCCATACCATGTTTTTTCATAGTCCTGTGTAACTCCTTCGGAAGCATCATATGTACTCTGCCATTTACCAGTCTTCATATCATAAATACGATATGCGATGACGCTGTATGGATTGACTGCATCTCCGATCACACCATCTTCCTCTGTAGAAGAACTGGCATACTCGCTCTTTGTATAGTAGATGAGCATCTTATTCGCAGCTTTATCATAAGAAATATGTGGATCTACATCTGCTGTATTATCAGCCATGATGTCACCATCCTCTGTTTCATAATGAAATGGTGCTGTTTCTGTGATCTTATCAATCTTTCCAAGCTGGTACGTTTCTTTATCGAAGAATACACCATGGATATTCATCGAATTTAACGCTTCTAATGTACCCGGTTTTTCTGTAAATGCCCTGTCTGCTGTAGACCATGCGATATAGATCTTATCACCAACATCAAACATTGCCGGTGCTTCATCTAATGTATTGTCATCTTCGATCAGTGCCGGTACTGACCATCTATCATTCTCCTCGCTATAGATCGTATAGAATAATGACTTGCCATTCCACTCATTACGGTCTACATCATCTGATATAAATACTGCTAAGTATTTACCTTTGGAAATTTCTAAAATCTGTGTATCCATATCCGGATAAGCACCGTTGAGCAATACCGTTTCTTTTACTCCGCTTGCATCCGCAATACTTCCTACCTGATCAATGCTATCGGCTGTCGTACTATTCCATTCTGTACGGTTAGCAAAATAACTTCTGTCATCGACTTCTAAAGTATCTAAACCTACATAACGGTAATCTTCTTCACCTAAGCTTGCTAAAGCTCCTGTAGAATCTACTGCATTGCCAAACAGTGAGAAGTTATGGCTTGCAATATTAAACCGTTTTGTAAAGAATAATACTTTTAACCTTACGTAAGCAGATAAGTTGACACTTCCTGTATTGCTGATACCGGAATCGGTATAGAAGTTCATGTCAAAGTCTGCACGTCCGCCGATCGACAGCTCTAAGAAGTCAAAGCCAACTCCCGCACTTAAATCGATATACGGTGCGATCGTAAAGATTCCATAAGCATCAAATGCCCTGTCCTTATTATTCATATTGAAGTTGAACAGATCGATCTTGCTTGTTGTGGTATCTTTTACATCTGAGAAATAATATTCCTTCTTCAGATAATTCTGCTCAATGATAAAGGTTGCGGAACCACTTGCACCTACAGATAATGCTGCAACAACCGGAATACCGATCGGTGTTACATAAGATGCTTTTACATTCACTCCGCCTTCTGCTTTTACACAGAGCATCATGTCTTTAAAATACCATTCACTAAGATGATCCGGATCTTCTGATTTACACATGGTGACACCAAGTGAGAAGGATACTGCTACAGAACCGCTTGCTCCCACTTTTGCAGAAGATTTATTTTTCTTATTTCCGCTGTCTATTGCATCCTCTGCAGCTTTCTTCTGGGCTTCTTTCTGCTGTTTGCTGACACCTGCATTTTTCGCTGCGTCTTTTACAGCTTCTTTCTTGGCTGCATCAGAGCCTGCTTTTTTATCACTTTCGTCATCCTTATCATCGGTTTCTGCTTCATATGCAAAATCAAAGCCAAGAGTCAGTGTCTTTGTGCTCCTGTCGTCAGATATGATGACATTATCAGATTCCTTATCGATATTACCGTCCCAGCCGAAGTTGAATGCAGAATCGATCGTTCCGATGATCTCTAATGCTTTTTCTGCACCACCAAAGTTAAAACTGGATAAGAAACTTACCATACCTAAGGACTGTGCAAAATTAAATCCAAGTTCATGTTCAAAGTAGCCGATATCATTCTGGTCATAGAACTGTACCGTCATACTTGCACCTGTCGGAATACTTAATGTCTTCGGGTTAAAGTCTAAGGTAAATGAACCATTATCAGTCGTTACCGTCTGGTCTGCTGCATTGATATAACTTCCATCTTTGCGGTAAAAACGGAATACAGCTTTCTTTGCTGATATTGCATCATTTGTGGAATAGGTATCAATGGCAATTCTGTACTTGATATCACCGCTTGCCATATCTGCTGCATTGATCTTCACTGCCGTATTCTGATCTTCTAAACGATAAGCTGCTGCATTTGATACACGGATCGTATCATATGCATCTAATGTATAGATCGCTGCTGCATTGACTGCCTGTGTTGCACTTAAACTTACATTATTATAGGAAATATTAACAGTTACATTTTCGCCTGATGTGAAATCTTTATCGCTGATAGAGAAGTAACCATCACCACCGTTTTCTTTCACACCACCATATTTTGCATTGCTGCTCGTACCAACCGTTTTACCTGCTACAGATACCTGTGCACCATTGACTGCTACAAGTGTTTCTTTTTCACTAAAGATCGGTTTTGTCTTTAATGTAACAACACCGTCTATAAATCCCGGATAGCGGTTCTCTGATACCGGATTAAATCCATAATAGATCAGGGAATTTGCAAGCTGTGGACGGAATGTATAAGCATTTCCATCGTTGGCTGTACGCACGATACTGTACTGGGATACTAATTTTTCTTCGGCGGTTGTGATCCTGCCGTCTTCATTATCATCCCCGGTAAAATTCTTCCAATATGCCCTGTAGCCATCTTCTGTAACCGCATTGAATGTATATTCCTGATTTAAAGTAACACCGGATACAACAAGTTCCTGATCCTTGCTGCCATTTAATACACTGGTTTTATCTACTACTTCATCTGCCCCCGGTGTATAAACAACTGCACCTTTATCCTTGTTATTATTTTTTGGATCGATCTTTACACGGATCTTTGGAGTTGTATAAGTCATATTTAAAAATACATATTCCTTATCCGGTGTAAATGTGATCTTATTTGAGATTGTCTTAAACCATTTTGCATTTGCTACAGCCACTTTCTGGTATCTGCTTGATGAGATACGCTGCGTTTCTGACTTAATAAATGATGCATTCTGGTTATAGAAATTCTCTCCTCTCTCTGATAAGAGATTTGCAGAAATACCTCTCTGATGCAGCCAGCCGTCCTGATGTGCTGCAAGAGAGAATCCCTCTACGGAATAACCCTTTACTGCAATACCATTTAATTCGATCGTATCTAACTGTGTACAGCGCAGTACAGAGTTGTTCTTAAATGAATTGTTATAATTTCCCTTCTTGCTGTCTGAATTCTGGAATGCAACATTTGTAGTAAACGGACGGTATACCGGACGTACTAAAAATACATTTCCGGAACCTAAATAGTTCTTATATTTTTGGATAAATGCCTTTGAGAATTTGAAATCGTCCGGTTTAATGACTTCACTCCATGTACTTGAGGAACCATTTTTCTGAAGCTGGTATCCGACAATATAAACGTTTCCGTCATTTCCTTCTTTGATTCTTACACCATTTCCATTGGCATTCGTATCATAAGTATGTTTGAAATTGATCGAATCTGAAGATTTATGTAATACAACAGAATCTCCAAAGTTATTTGCACCATTTTTGGTAACCTGGATCGTACCGATCGTAAATCTTGTACCATCTTTGTAACGGTGTCCGTCGCTGTCCTTTTTATTACCGGATTCTGTGTAGATCTTCTCTACATACTGGTTACTGTAATTGCCGCTGACATATGGTGTATTGGCAACTGTAAATGTATACCCCGGGTAATGGATCACAACTTTACTGATATCGATGGATGCCTGATTATTGTTATTCTTTGTCTTTACTTCTGCATCAATATAAGCATTGGTTGTCTGCATCGCATCGCTCAGATTGATCCTTGTATCTGTCCAGTCAAACGTATTGGTATATCTTGCTGCTCCCTGCTGTCCATTGACATAAAGATATGCATCTCTGTCCGAGTAAGTAATTGTTTCTTCCTTTTCATCACAGCCATCTTTGTATGTTCGCGTAGTTACATTGCTTCCCCAGTCAGCTTTCCATGTTACTGTAATATAATCTGCTGTGCTAAGATCGATATCAGAAAGCAATCTTTTTCTTCCTGAGTAACAGTCCATGCCACGGTTTACAGATACCCACCAGTCTTTGAATGTACGAGTATCATTGATCTCATTTGTTGCTGCATTTAATTCTTTGGAAACTTCGATCGTTTCTGTTTTGTTTTCCTGTGAAGGCAGGATATTTACAGTTGTGATCGCTGCACCTTCCTGTACAAGAGCAGTTTCCGGATCTAATGCCACCTGAAAAGAAAGTGTTTCTGCCACATCCCTGTGCTTTAATGGTATCTCTACGACCTGTTCTGTCATGCCCTGTGTGAAAAGCACTTCTGTATTCACAGCTTCGTAATCAACGCCCGGCTGTGCACTGACTGCACCTGTACCGACAACAACACTTGCGATCTTTTCTACACCGGATACTCTCTTTACGATCACTTTTGCAGTTTCTGCTACTGCATCTACTGTGATCTCACTATCTGCCATTGCAAAGATCGTCTTTTCATCTTCATCATTATCTTTGATATTTAAGTATGCAGTTGTAGATCCTGCTAATTCTCCATTTACTGCATTGCTCAGTAAGAACATTACCTGTTCATCAGTTTCAGAAACCGTATCATCAATGATGTCAATATATACGGTTTTCTTATATTCGCCCGGTGCAAAATCAAAGGTATAGGATGCACCCGGAATATTCTGTGCAAATTCTTCCATCGCAGCTTCATTTTCTGCAAACTGTTTCTCTGCCTGTGCTTTTGATTCTTCATCTAATTCCGTCCAGTTTACCGGATTAGAATCTTGCTGTAAATAGGTATCTTTTGCAGCCTGTAAACTGCTCTTTTTCTGTGAAGCATCTGTAAGCTGTACACGTTTTGCTTCTGTAGATTTCTCCGTTGATGCCTCTGTGGATTCTTCTGTGGATTCCTCCGTTGATGCCTCTGTGGATTCTTCTGTGGATTTCTCCGTTGATGTCTCTGTGGATTCTTCCGTTGATGCCTCTGTAGATTCCTCCGTTGATGCCTCTGTGGATCCTTCCGTTGATGCCTCGGTGGATTCTTCTGTTGATGCCTCGGTGGATTCCTCCGTTGATGCCTCTGTGGATTTCTCCGTTGATGCCTCGGTGGATTCCTCCGTTGATGCTTCGGTGGATTCCTCCGTATCAGCTTCTTCTGTCGATGCCTCTGTCGTTACGGCATTCTGTCCGTAATCCTCTGTTAAAGTTTCATTGTCTGCTGTCGACTCTAATACTCTCTTAGTAAACATCGACTCGTCGACTGAGAGGGTGTAGTCTTCCCCATAGGCTGCAGATATGCCAACGGCTTTAAAGTCAACGGATGCTTCTGCTCCGTTCCCTCCTCGTCTGACAATGGTCAGTTCCATTTGTGGATCTCCTTCTGTTCCCTCTAACTGGGACAGAAAAAATTCAAATGCTCCATCAGGATAAGTATCTGATTCTGCTTCTAATGCTTCTTTTAATGCTTTATCATCGATAGCGTCAGTTTTTTCTGATTCTGCCGGTTCTGCATAAGTAACCGTACCGGAAAATACCATGACCATACTAAGCATCAGTGCCAGAAAACGTTTCCCGATTGCTTTGAGATGTTTGTAATCCATAAATTCTCTCCTTTCTTCCTTGCTCTTTGAGCGTATTATTTTTATATTAACCACTTATGAAGTGTGATTAACCTTTTTTGTGATTCCAAGTATGATCAGCAGAAGTGCCGCATATTGTACAATCGTCAGTCCTGCGATCTGTATCGTCCCGGAATGATCCATCATAAATTCTGATAAGAAGATCACAAGTCCAAAGACGATCTCGAATAGTTTTGTCATGTCTTTTTTCTTTTTTATTCGTATCAGACCGATGATAAATAATACGATCATGCTGATACATTCAAATAAAACTGCCGGATAGACCGGATAACTATAGCCTGCTCCGCTTCCTGTCCCTGTGTAACGTAAGGCGAAGATGCCATCGTAATATTTTCCGACACAACAGCCGTTATAAAAACAGGCAATCCTGTTAAAGATATGCTGAAATATCAAAAACATACAATATCTGTCCATCACAGCATCCAAAAGTGTCCTATATTTTTGAAACAGTAACCGGAAACAGACCGGATAGAGTATGACGCATAACAGTATACGCCCTATAAAATGGCTGCCCGGATATGTGATAAATAATTCCAATAATCCACGAAAATCTTCTACATTTCCATGTGTCAGTCCACGTACCGCCCTTGCCGGAAATGCACCAAGGCATATCACAACAAACATACTAAGATAGATGAGCAGTGTGTCTTTTTTATCTTTGATGAGTGCATACATGCTGATGAGTAGTCCGATAGCACCCGTTACACTTCCGACATTGATCCAGAAGTCGTATGCGGATACCTCTCCCCATGGCATTTGCAGTAATTTGCACATATTGCATCCTCCACTTATGCTTTTATGATCTGACTTATCAGTTCTGCCGCCTGATCGCTGTTCTTCCTGAGGAAAAAATGTCCTCCATTCTCTATTTCATAAACTCTGATATGAGATGGTTCTTTGTTTAAAAATGCTGCCCAGTCCGTACGGCATTTCTTATGGCTGCCTGTGAACGGATCTTTTTTTGCAAAGAGCAGGGTGCATTGCCCCTGTACCTTAAGGGATTTCTTTCTCGAAAAATATTCCAAAAAACGTCTGACATCCACCCGGAACTGTTCTGCCATTTCTTCGCTAACGATCTCATTTTTTCCCTGCATTGCGGATAAGATCTTTCTTAACATATAATTATTGCAAAGATCCCAGCCGCTTCTGATGCAACGGTTCACTTGTATTCCATGTGCGATCTGTGATGCGGCAATACAGAGTTTTACTTTTCTGCCGCTCTTCTCTAACCTTGCTGCGATTTCTATTGCCAGCGCACTTCCCACACAATAACCAAAGAGAACATATTCTTCATATTCTTGTAAAGCTAACAGCTGTTTTACGGTTTCTCTTGCAACGGCTTCTATTTTCTTTTTCGGACAGCTGTTTAATGAAAGCGCATAACAGTCATAATCCAAAAATGCGTTCTGCCTGCAAAGCGGGGCATACAGCCAAGGCGTTCCGCCCGCATAGGGGATTCCTAAGAACAGCTTTTTTGTATCTGAACTGCCTTTGTGCAGACAACATAACAGTTCCTCTCTGCCTCTGTTTCCTGCTGCTAATTC
This sequence comes from Roseburia zhanii, assembly GCF_014287635.1. Lineage (GTDB taxonomy): Bacteria > Bacillota > Clostridia > Lachnospirales > Lachnospiraceae > Roseburia_B > Roseburia_B zhanii. Next base: position 29,801 of record NZ_JACOPH010000018.1, read on the forward strand.
CCGTATATTTCTGCAGCGGTAAAAATCTTCATAGGAAATAACAAATCCATGTTCCCGTAACCCGGTTACGATCTCAAAGATCAGAAGGGAATCTAAGCCTGCTTCAAAAAAGGACTGTGTGACCGATAAAGAAGCCATGCCTAATTTATCAGCAATGATCTCCCGTAAAAACTCTTCTCTTTCTGTCTGTGCCGAAACATCGATAGCTTTCGCCATTCTGTTCTGCTCTATGGCTTTTTCCCATAGGAGTGTTTCATCTAACTTGCCATTTTTGTTATATGGAAATGTGGAAAAGAAATAGATCTTTGCCGGAATCTGCTGCGGCGGCAGCCGTTTTTTTAACCACAGCCGTAAGTTGGGTATTTCCTTTTCGCTCAGACAACAGACTTCAATCCGGTTATTTCTGACCGTAGCTGCTGCCCGCTGTATCTTCTCATGCATCAGCAGTACATCTTCTAATGCAGATAAGTCGATACGCATTCCGCGTATTTTATGTTGTGTATCTTTTCTTCCACAGTAATAAATATTGCCATCGAAACCGAGCATACCGTAATCTCCGGTATCATATGCCCGTTCTCCCATAAAGCTGCCAAATGCTTCTGACTGCATCTGGTAATAGCCCTTTCCGACTAAATCTCCTGTAATACAGATCTCACCTTCCACACCGGCGGGAAGGAGTTTATGCTCTGCATTTACGATATATGCCCTGGTATTATAGACCGGCTTGCCGATTGGGATCTTTTTCTCATGTTTTTTGCAGACATGATGTAATACATCGATCGTACATTCTGTCGGTCCATACAGATTCACCACGGTACACTCCGGGAAGATCTCATATGCCTGATCTACTAACGGTGCAGATAATGCTTCTCCACTGCAGATCATTGTCCTTACATCCGGATAGATCTTATGATGATCTGCTGCTTCTTTTAAAAATACCTGTAACATCGTCGGTACAAAATGCAGCATATCGATCTTACCCTGTGTAATCACTGTTCCGATCTCATCCGGAAATCTCTCTGCCTGTGGCCGTAACATATAAGATGTTTTTCCTGCAAACAGTGGTAAAAAGATCTCCCAAATCGAAACATCAAAAGTATATGGTGTTTTCTGTAACACATTTTCCCCACAGCCATAGGTTTCTAACATCCACATCAGCCTGATCGCAAGTGATTTCTGTGAAATGATGGCTGCTTTTGGTATTCCGCTTGTACCGGAAGTATACATCAGATAAGCATCATCTTCTGACAGGACAGAGCGTTGTTCTGCCTGCATGAACCTCTTTGCTTCTAAGGCATCGATTGCTTCCATGTGTCTGATATCTGCTTCGGTGATGCAATAACTGCTGACTGCACTTAATGTATCTTTTCTTGTATCACTTTCTGCGGTATTTATCGTAAGAAATGATGCTCCTGCTTTCCAGATACCTAATAATACTGCCGATAACCATAAACTGCGGTCTAAACAGACACTGACGATCTCTCCTGCCTGCACTCCGCTGTTCCTTAAATAATATGCGCACTGATACATACGTGTTTCTAATTCTTCGTATGTGATCTTATCCTGTGCCATGCAGACTGCTGTTTTGTTCCGATTATCCTGCATCTGTTCTTCGATCACTTCTAATACAGATCTTTGGTATGTGATCCGCTTACTGTCTACTGCTTTATTGATAAAAGCTTCATCTTGATCTGTAACAGCCGAAAGTTCTGCGACTTCCTCTTTTCTGGTCAGCTGCTCCATCAGATCATACAGTCTGTGGTAAATGGCATCGATTTCTTCTCTCTGATAACATGAACATTGATATTGCAGGGTAAAATGCAGTTGTCCGTCTAATTCGTCCACAAAAATCCGGAGCGGTATCTCACTGCATCCGTTAAATAATTCTAATCCGACATTATGCATATCTGCCGGAAACAGTTTCTTCGGACGGTAAGAAATGGAAATATCATACATCTGCTCTGAAAATCCCATGGCATCTGCTAATTCTTCATAGTCACAGCCTGCGTATTTCTGCTGCTCAAACAGCATATTCTGTATTCTTTTTAAAAATTCTTTTACGGTTTCTGTTTCTCTGCGGCTGATAAATAACGGAAGTGTATTGGCATACAGACCATAGGATTCCATATCCTTCTTCGTCCTGTTTGCTAATACTCTTCCGATCGCAGCCGTTTTTTCTCTTTTCTGTATAAATATATATGAATATACAGCCCCATAAATCAATGTTTCATAAAAAAGCCCATTCTCTTTTACAAAACCGGTGATCTTCTGCATCCACGCTGCATCGGGCAGGTAGGAAACCCTAAGTGCCTCCGGTGACTGTCCCGCTTCTTTTAATTTCCACGAAACCTGATCAAATTCTGCGCATGATAAATACCACTTTTTTGCTCTTTCTCTTAACTTTTGCGGCATATAAAAAGCATCTTCTAACAGTTTTAAATAACGGTTATCTTCAATCCTTCCTGCCTTTGCACAGACTTCTGATAAAAAGTCCTCTCTGCTTTTCATTTCACTTTCAGCTAACAGAAGTTCCTGCATCTGTTCTTCTTCTTTTACCATCAGTACAAATGTCAGCCCATCACCGATTACGTGATGCAGTTTTGAAAAAGCATAACTGCGGTCTGCTCCTTCTATGTAACGCAGATCATACAGATCATGGTCATACATGGGAATGATCTCTTTCATCCACTGTTCTGCCATGGCTATGATCTCATCTTCCGTACACTCTTTCATATCATAGTAAGGAATCTTGATCTTCTCATACGGCTTAAGGTAAAACGTCCCGTCTTTTTGCAGCCGCAGGCGCATTACAGGATGCAGTTCTACCATCTTCTGAAAGATATCTGCTGCCATATCGTAAGAGATTTTTCTGCGATAGCAGTCAAGACCTCCGATATTTGCGATCGGTGTGTCCGCATAACGTTCTGTCATATAGATAATATTTCTCTGGTATGGCGAACTTCTGTATACCATGATGTCTTACCGCCTTTCCCCATCTCCCTTATTCTGCACATATCTTATCTTCTCCCACTATTATAACTTGTTTTTTTCTCTAAAGACTTACATTTCACACCAAAAAATATACACTTTACGAAAAAACGACAGAATGTTATAATTACAAAAAAAATTGTAAGTTTATGTAGGATCATTTTTAAAATAAAGGGAGCGGCTGCCATGCACTTAACGATAGCTATTTGTGATGACAACCCGGGGGATATATCAATTTTGAAAGATTTCATTGAAGATTACAAGACTATGCGACAGGTCTGTATGGATGTTGACACCTTTTCTTCGGGTGAAGAATTTCTTTCGGGTTTAAAACAGAAGAATTACGATATTATCTTTATGGATATTTATATGACAGGATTGAGCGGTATCGAAACGGTCCGGACGATCCGTAACAGCAGTCCGGCATCTTCCTCTGTCATTTTCACTTCTACCAGCAGGGAACATACGATTGAAGCATTCGGGGTAAATGCTACCCACTACCTGCTCAAGCCATTGACTTATGATGCAGTGGAAGAAGCTTTAGAACGCTGTATCTTAAAGTTTGACGGACATTTGTCAAAACAGATCACATTTAAATGCAGTCAGGGTGATATTACGATCCCTCTTGACAGTATTTTATATATTGAGGTATTCAATAAAGTCTGTACGATCCATACTGCAAAACGCAGTTTCCAGACCTATATGACTTTAAATTCCATTTTTGACCTTCTCGATGATTCGTTTATGAAAGCACAGCGCAGCTTTATCGTGAATATGCATACGATCGAATCATTCTATTTTGATCATATTGTGCTGGCAAATGGCAAAGAAATTGTCTTATCACGCAAAAACCGCTCCGGTCTTAAGAAACAATATCAGGATTTTCTGTTCCACGCAGCCAGAAAGGGGATGATATGATGCTGTTTTTACGCTTTTTTACCGGATTTTTAACACAGGTATTTCCGTTTGGATTTTTATGTATTTACCCTTTTAAAAACCACTTCCGCTTTACTCAGAAAAAAACCGTTTTATTTTCTCTGATATTGATCCTTTCACTTGCCGGCATCTTTGCTGCTGTAAGCTGTATATTTGCGTTTATTTCAGAAGATCCCGACTCCTATTTCGGATATGCAGTCATCAACAGCTTTTTCTTCGTATGCCTGCTTGTCTGTCTGATCTGGTATCTGTACGCCATCAGAACCATCTGGCAGAAAAAATGTTTTATCTTTTTCTTTGCACTGACAAGTGCCTTAACGATCACATCGATCTCAAATCTGATCCTTGCCGCAGTTCCAAGCAGACAAAAATACCATCTGCTGCCTTATGCAGCATGTACGATTCCGGTCCTGATGCTGACAACTGCTATCATTCTGCCTTTTTTATATCTGATTTTAAAGCATTACTTTATCCCGATGAAAGAGACTTTAAGTAAACGTGAATACAGTTATCTTTCTGTTTTTTCCATACTGATCTTCATCATGCTCGCAGGTGTGCTCTCCTACCTTGATTACGGCTACCTGTTACATACACCAATGGCACTCTTTTTATATATTTCACTGTTTATCACGATTTTTATTATTTATGCGATTTTCTTCCGTATGTATCTGTTATCCCATGAAAAATATATTGCACAGCAGAATTCTCTGCAGATGCAGTACCAGATCGAACTGCGTGACGAACAGTACCGCCATATCCAGGAAAATATTGAAAACAACCGCAGACTGCGTCATGACTTAAAGCATCACCTGCTCACACTGCAGGGATTTTTAGCCGATCATTCACCGGAAAAGGCAGCGGCTTATTTACAGGAATATGTTGCTACTTACTCTGATTATGAAGTGGAAAATTTCTGTGCAAATCCAATCGTCAATATGCTGCTTACACATTATTCTGCACTTGCAAAAGACCAGCAGATTACTTTTAGGATCCGCATCAATATTCCCGATCAGTTATCCATTCAGGAATCTGACTTATCTGTCCTGTTAGGAAACCTGTTAGAAAATGCGATGCTTGCTGCAGGCAATGCTGATAAACCGCATCGCTTTATCCATTTAAACATGACCTGTTCCGGCAATTCGCTTGTCATTACGGTAGATAATGGGTTTGATGGAAAATTACGGACGGAAAACAATAAATATCTCTCCACCAAACCGGAACATACCGGCATCGGCTTAAGCAGCCTTTCCCTGCTTGCAAAGAAATATCATGGCGGCGTATCTTTCTCAAATGAAGATATGGTCTTTCATTCTTCGATCATGCTCGAACTCGAAGAAACAAGATAATTTAAACAGACTCTTTCACAGCTTTCTCTAAGCGTTCTAGTGCTTCTGTTAATATCTTTCTCGGACACGCCACATTGATCCTCTGGAATCCCCGTCCGGCTTCTCCGAAGATATTTCCACTGTCTAGCCATAACTTGGCTTTCTTTATGATCAGATCTTCTAACTCCTCTGCGGATAATTGTAGACCGGAGCAGTCTAACCACAACAGATAAGTGCCCTCATGCGGTGATAACTGCACACCCGGAATCCGTTCTTCCACAAACTGTTTTGTATAGGCAATATTCTCTTTGACATACTGATACATTGCCTGATACCATTCTTCGCCATGTGTATATGCGGCTTCGGCTGCAACTAATCCCATGATATTTAGCTGGCTGTAACCGGCTGCTGTCACCTGTTTTCTAAACTGGCTTTTTAACTTTGGATCCGGGATAAAAATATTCGATACCTGCAATCCTGCAATATTAAAAGTCTTACTCGGTGCCATTGCTGTAATGGCAATCTCCTGATATTCTTTTTTGATCGCTGTAAACACCTGATGTGAACCTTCAAACACAAAATCAGCATGGATCTCATCACTGACCACGATCACATGATGTTTATAACAGATATCCCCGATCTGCTCTAATTCTTCCCTGCTCCATACTCTGCCGACCGGATTGTGTGGATTGCACAATAAGAATAATTTCACATTCTCATTCACGATCTTTTGCTCAAAATCCGTCACATCCATGTGGTAATATCCATTTTCATCCCTTACGAGTGTATTGCTTACTAAACGTCTGCCATTATCTGTAATGACTTCACTGAACGGATAGTATACCGGCTGCTGAATCAAAACGGCATCTCCTTCCTCTGTAAATGCCTTAACTGCCATTGCAAGTGCAAATACGACTCCCGGAGTTTTTATCAGCCACTTTTTTTCGACCTGCCAGTCATAATGTTTCCTGATCCAGTTTTCTAATGCCGTAAAATAGGATTCCTTTGCTTCACTATATCCAAAGATCCCATGCCCTGCCTGTTTTACGATCGCATCCTGAATATAAGAAGATACTGTAAAATCCATATCTGCCACCCAGAGCGGCAGTACATCTTCTGGCATATGCCGTTCTTTTGCAAAATCATATTTCAGACAATTACTGTTTCTTCTGTTGACAACTGTATCAAAATCAAGATTTCTCTCTGCCATCTCTTTCTCTCCTTGCTATCTCAAATACTCTTTCAAATTCCAAGATCAGGTCGTTTGCAGCTTCAATCCCTACGGACAGGCGAAGTAACCGTTCATTAATCCCGTTTTTTTCTAACTGGTCTTTTGGCACATCTGCATGTGTCTGTGTGATCGGATAAGTGATCAGTGTTTCGACACCACCTAAACTCTCTGCAAACTGTATCAGTTTCACATTGCCTAAAATACTCTTCGCGAATGCTTCACTTTCCACTTCAAATGTGACCATTCCGCCAAATCCGCGGCTCTGTTTTTTCATGATCTCATATCCCGGATGCTCTTTTAAGCCCGGATATAATACTTTTGTGACTTCTTTCTGTTCTGACAGGTAACGAGCGATCTCAAATGCGTTCTCCTGTGCCTTTTCCATACGCAGTCCTAACGTTTTGATACCACGCAGTATAAGCCAGCTGTCAAATGGTGCAAGTCCGGCTCCTGTCGTCTTGATGATAAAACGGAGCCCTTCAGCGATTTTTTCCTCTCCTGCCACTAAAAATCCGGATAATGTATCGTTATGTCCGCCTAAATATTTTGTGCCGCTGTGTACGACGATATCTGCACCAAGATCTAACGGATTCTGAAAATACGGGGATAAAAATGTATTATCCACGATCAGAAGTGCCCCATGTGCATGGGTAAGTTCTGCAAGTCTTTTAATATCATAGACATTCATCATCGGATTTGTCGGTGTTTCGATGTAGACTGCCTTTGTATTTTCCCTGATGTTACGCTCAATTTCAGCTTCAATGCAGTCTATTTTGGTGATCTTAAGACCGTTTTTCTCACTGATATGGTCAAACAGACGGATCGTTCCACCGTAGAGATCTGCGTCTACGATCAGATGATCCCCCGGTTTAAATAATTCCATAAGCGTAGCGATCGCCGCCATTCCGCTTGAAAAAGCCAGTGCATCAATTCCGTTTTCTAAAGATGCAACCACTTTTTCTAATTGTTCTCTTGTCGGATTCTGCAGTCTGCTGTAATCATAGCCTGTGCTGTTTTCTACTCCCGGATGTGCAAACGTTGCCGTCTGAAAAATCGGAAAACTGACTGCCCCATACGGACTTTTCTTATCTTCGTTTTCTAAATGAATACATTTTGTTAATACGTCTACGCCCATGATATTTCACCTCTTATATCTGATATTATCAATACATTTCCTATCTGTTTAATATGGTATAAGAGTAGCACAGATCTGACATCCTGTATAATACCTATAAACTAGAAATGGTTATAGGAAAAAGTTATATACAGCCATTCCTTCTTATCCAAGTGCTTTATCTTTGTATTTTGAAAGTTCTTCGATATATTTTTTTCCAAGAGAACTGATCGTCACGCCTTTTCTCGAAAGATAACCGATCGTCATGCTCTCGTCGGATCTTAAGCGGACGGCGCAGTAATCAGAACCGTTTAATTCTTCACAGATAATACCGGAACACAACGTATAGCCGTTTAGCCCGACCATCAGGTTTAACAGTGTTGCCCTGTCATTTGCCCGGATCAGCTGCTTATAATGATAGGTGCTTAGTACTTCTTCTGCAAAATAAAAAGAATTATTATTGCCCTGTTCAAATGCAAGGCATGGATAATCTTCTAATTCTTCAAGTGTCAGTTCTTCCTTGTCTGCTAATGGGTGCCCTTTCCACATATAGACAAAGATATGGCAGTCTAGGATCGGATGAAATTCCAAACCATACTCACTGAATAGTTTATGTAAGATCTTCTGGTTAAAATCATTCAGATATAAAATACCGATCTCACTTTTGAAATTTTTCACATCTTCGATCACTTCATAAGTCTTTGTTTCGCGGATCGCAAACTCGTATTCTTCCATACCAAACTGTCTGACCATTTCCACAAAAGCATTGACAGCAAATGTATAATGCTGTGTTGATACACCGAATTTCTTTTTTACAGTTTCTTTATCCACATATTTTGCCTCGATCAGCTTATACTGATCCACGACCTGACTGGCATACCCGATAAATTCTTCGCCTTCCGGTGTCAGGTAAGCACCTTTGTTGCTTCTTCTGAATACTTCGATCCCGATTTCCTCCTCAAGATCGCGGATTGCTGCGGATAAACTCGGCTGGGAAATAAATAACTGTTTTGCAGCCTCATTCATGGATTTTGCATTTGCAACGGTAAGTGCATATCTTAACTGTGTTAATGTCATGATCTCATTCCTTTCGTTTTCCAGACTCCTTTTGCATAAAATAACAGTGACAGCATAGTTCCAATCACCCAGCCTACCGGCCATGACATCCAGATGCCTGTCGTTTCAAACGGTACGGCTAAAATATATCCTAATACGACACGCAGGATCAGATCTGTAAACGTCGATGTCATAAAGCTTTTCATTGCACCCGAACCACGCAGTAGACCATCGGTTGCAAGTTTTAAAGATACGACAAGATAAAACGGTGATACGATCTTTAAAAATTCAATTCCTGTATGTAATGCATCTTTTGATTCTTCTTTCATAAACAAATGGATCAGAAAATCTCCCTTAAAGAAGCACACCAAAAAGAATGGTACGGCAAGCATGATTCCTATGCGTAAGCCTGCACGGAGTCCTTTTCGTATCCGGTCTTCTTCTCCTGCTCCGATATTCTGTGCCGTAAAACTCGATACCGCATTTCCTAAGGTACTAAAACAGTTGATCGCAAATGTATTGATCTTGATCGCTGCGGAATATCCTGCAATGACTGACGAACCGTACCCATTGATCAGGCTCTGGATAAAAATATTTCCGACTGAGATAAAACTCTGCTGTAAAACACTTGGTATTGCGATCCATGTGATCCGTTTTAGCATTGGAAACGAAAATAACTCCGGTGTACCGTCACTTTCGATTGCTTCTAAACGTTTCCTTAAGGTAAACATTGCCAGAAGACAGGCTGCACCCTGACAGATAAACGTCGCCCATGCAACACCTGCAACGTCCCAGTGGCAGACTGCTACAAATACCCAGTCTAACGCAATATTGCTTAATGACGATGCGATCAGAAAATAAAGCGGTGTTTTAGAATCCCCTAATGAGGTAAAAATTCCTGTCACAACATTATATAAGAATAAAAATACAAATCCTCCGATATAGATCCTTAAATAGATATCTGCATCTGCAAAAATATTCTCCGGTGTGCGGATCGCATACATCATACTCCTACAGAAGATCAGCCCGATCACCGTCAGAAATAGTGACAGTACAAATGATGCAATCAGCGTTGTCGATACGGCTGTTTTCATCTCCTGATAGCGCTTCGCCCCGAATAACTGCGAAATAATGACTGCACAGCCGACATTACACCCCATTGCGATCGCCATAAAGATCATGGTGATCGGATAAGAAGCGCCAACGGCTGCTAATGCATTTTCCCCATGGGAAGAAAAATTCCCCACGATCATACTGTCTGCGATATTATAAAACTGTTGAAATGCCACACTTACAAACATCGGAAGTGTAAACTGCCAGAGTATTTTCCCCGGTTCTCCTTTTGTCAGATCCTTGATCATGTTCTCTCTCCTTACATACTGATTCCTGTAATTTATTATAGTTTTGTCGTCGGACATGTCAAGAAATACAAAAAAATACAGTCCACAAAAATCTGCAGACTGCATTTTCTTATATCCTTTGATCCATGTTAAATCGCTTTTACAGTGATTTTTTTATTCAATCCTTTTTTCACAAACAGCTTACGATATGTGGTGCGTTTTGACTTTTGCACTAAGATTACCGTATTCTTTTTGATCCCTTTAAATGCACCCGATGCGATGCTCTTTTGTGTCAGCTTTTTGGATTTGATCGTGATCTTCTTTAATTTTGCACTCTTGCCAAATGCACTTTTACCGATCTTTGTCACAGTTGCAGGAACGGTGATCTTTGTCACCTTTTTTCTGTTCTTAAATGCATTTGCAGAAACTTCGGTCACTTTATACTTCGTTCCATCTAAGGTAACGGAAGATGCGATCTTAACACTTCCCTTTGCTTTCTTAGATGCTTTATAGAAAGCTGCCTCTTTTTTCTTTGCACTGATGACTTTATATACGGTACCATCTTCCATGGTGACGATATCATGATCCGATAGTCCCGTCGTTACAGTTTCTGCCGGTGTTTCCGTTTTACTTCCGTCTGATGTCGTTTTATCGTTCGTACCAGCAGGTGTTTCCTCTGTTTTGGGATCTGTTTTGTGATCTGTTTTCTGATCTGTTTCTCCTGATGGCTTTTGTACTTCTTTGATCTCCGGCACGACCTCTCTGCTCAAGATCATATAACTCTTATCTTCCGGCAGAAAAGCGATGAGCACCGTTTCTGTCGTACCCACAGGCAGCACTTTATCTAAATCATTTTCATAAACTTCCCATCTTCCGGCTAAGACTTCTCCGCCTTCTTTCGTATAGACCTTACCGCCTGTAAATTTCAGATATCCAAGCTTATCTCCATAAGTACCGGAAAGTTTTGGCAGTTCTGCAATGTACGGATGCTTGAAATCTGTATAAAAATAAAGGCTGTGGCACTCACCGACATTGCCGGCTTTATCTACCGGTCTTACTGTCATATAATAGCAGGTATTTTCCGTAAGATCCTTCAAAGGAAAAGCAATCGGTTTTCCCACCTGTTCCGCTGTAATCGTTCCTTTTCCATACTTTATACTATCTATGCCGGCAAGATCTGAATCTGGACTAATATCCGGTTCATCATAAGTCAGCACATACTCATATGTACATTCTTCTGAAAAGCTGTACGCTAAATCTGTTGTTACATCTGTGCTTTTTCTGTCCTCTAAATTCACAACCGGTCTTGTCCAGTCTGTCACAAAACCATCTGTGCAGATATAACCACTACGATTTCCGGCATTGTCAACTGCATAAGCATAGACTACCTGTGCACCTTCGATCTTGGAATTTAATTCAAATTTTCCATCTTCTGCTTTTTTAAATTCTTTTTTGACTAAGGATTCCGGTAGCAGTACCTGATAGGACTGTGGATCTGTAACAGCATCAATATAATAATAGTAATCAGCCACTCCTGACATACTGTCTTCTGCCACGATCGTCCCTTCCCGCCATGTACCATGCCGGTCAAAGGAAAACTTATCTAAAAGTGTCTTTGATGTTTCTCCATCTATCGTGATTCCACCATTTGCAAATGACGGACCTGTCTGGTCAATCCGAAATCCCGGAATAGTAATCTTTTGTGTGACACCGCCATTTTTATGGCGTAACCGTATATACTGCGGATCATATACTTTATCCTCGGAAAAGACGAGTTTATCTTCCCAGACCAAATCCGCCATATCTTCCGATTGACCAATCTTCGATACTTTATAATCTTCTGCACTGATCACAACGTCAGAACAGTACCAGTCATTTACTTTTGTTCCATGCACATAATTATCCTCATTATCCCACGGTTGATGGTAATAATTGACACTGACAGATGCTTCTTTATAAGCACCAGAAATCCTATAACCTGCACATTCCGCATCAAACCAGTAGCGGTATTTACCTCCTGCATCAAAGCCGGTCGGGATCGTTAAAGCTCCATTTTCATCTATGCTGTAGCCTGCGGTACTATCTGCCTTCTTTGTATCACTTTCCCCAGCTTTCTGATAATACCATGTATAATTGATCTTTTTGCCTTCATATTCTTTACTCTGTTTGATCCATGGTTTGATCACAGCATTTTCTTCCATATAACCTACCTCACGAGCTTCCGGTATCTCGGTGAAACTGATCGGGGCTTCTCTTACATCAACCTCGGATATGTTATCACTATTTAAAATATCTTCGTCTAAGATCAGTCCCTCTCCTTCCTTTCTGGAATAGAATGTATATCCTTCTGCTAACAGATTTTTGATTGAACTCGCTGATGTGATCCCCTGCACTGCAGTTCCAGGAATAGATTGCTCCTTAGCATAACTGCCGCCTTTTAAGACTACTTTTCCATCGCAGTCAATTCGTCCGGCAAAACTGCCATCATTGACCACCAGTGTTCCATCACTGTTCACATATATGGAATTACCGGCAGTGATAAATGACGCTCCATCTATGACTGCTGTTCCACCCATTACCGAAAGTATACCTATTACACACATCGGATTTGATGTAATATTTTTTAAAATCAGGTCTTTACCTAATGTCAGATTTCCACCAGTCAGTATCACTGTTGGTGAAGAATCAACATTTTCAACAATCATACCATTATCAACGGTCACATCAGCCATATCCGAAATCTTGATATAGTTGAAGTCCCCGGAGCCGTAAGGTCCTTCCTGCGTAATCGTATGCCCGTTTAGGTCAAGCTTTACCTTTCCTTCTGTAAACTTCACCGGATCCCATAAACTATAATCTTCTAAAAGCTGTACGACTGCTCCGTCTTTTACATTTTCTGCTGCCTCCTGTAAACGCGAATATCCTTTTACCTCTCCGGAAGGATCTGTCACATTGACTACGATTTCTTCTTCTGAACGTACGATATACATTACTGTCAGTGTAATAACTTTTGTATCAACATCTGTGCACTCACAGTAATAAGTATATGTTCCCGGTTCAAGTGTTTCCGGCATGGAATATCTATATTGATTGGCTCCTTCAATCGCTTCTGCTTCATTTTCTCCTTTTTTTACATACCATTGATATGTAGTAGAATCAGACTCTACACGCCGCCTGGCAAACTGTATTCTGTTGTCATCTACACTCATATATTTCTGATATTCCGCTGTTGTATATCTATAAGGACGTATTTTTTCCTCATCTTCCGCCGTCTGATCCACATCGTCCTCTGCATAAACCGGTGTAAGATCTGCCACATTTACCACAGAGCCTGCCATCACGGCTGCCAATAACATTGCTAAAAATCTTTTTCTCATCTTTCTTCCCTCCTGTCCGTACTATAACAAACCAATCTCTCTACCCAGATTGACAGCCTGCTGCCTGTTCGTCACATCGAATTTCTTGAATATATTATTACTGTGAAACTTCACTGTTCCTGTTTTTTTACCCAGTATATCTGCAATCTCACTGTTGCTCATGCCCTGTCCCATCAATCTTAATACTGCCTCTTCTGTTTTTGTCAGAGGCTCATAATATTCGATCGGGGATTTCAGATAATCCGGAAAATGTCTGCCCACTTCTGCTGCAAACTGCATGATCTTGTCTGTAAATCCATCTGTACCATATTTTTTCTGATAGGCAAATATCATCTGTGCCATACAGCTTCCCTCATCAGCAAGAAGCCGGATATACTGACGTTTTTTTGCGATTTCTAATGCCTTTGACAGTTCTGTAAACATCCGGTCCTCATCATTTACCTTATAACAGATGACCGCAGATAACATATAACATTCACACAGATCCATCGGGCGGTTTCCCTGCTGCAACAATACTGTGAGCTGCTGTACCAGCACATGGGCAACCATATATTTTCCCGTCTGTATATAACAGCGGATTTTGACCAGATAAGCATACACATCCATCATATAGAGTTCATGGTTCTCATCCGGTGCCACATGTTCTAACCACTCTGTGACTTCCTCCTGTCTGCCGTCATAGCAGGCTGCTAAACATTCTAATGCATCTAAACTTGTGTTCAATTCTTCCCAGCCGGTCTTATGTATCCGATCCCTGATCTTAATGACAAGAGGACCTGCCGCTTTCGTTTGTCCGTTTACGATCAGTATCTTCATCTGAAGTGCCAGTGCCACGAACAGACAACGCATATCCTGTTCCTGTTCGATAAGCGGTATCGTACCTGTGACAAGTACTAATGCACGGAAACAGTCATTCTTCTGGTAATTCCACTCTGCTAACATGATCTCATACACGCTCTTTCCCGCATTGCCATATAATTTTTCGATCGTATCTGTGATCACATCTTTGTATTTTTCCAAATAACGTCCAAATCTTGTAAAATCACGGAATCCATTGAGTATGCCCGGACGCGATGCTGAAAGCGTCAGATTTGCAACCGGAACCTGTCCATGTTCGATCAGCCAGAATACATCTTTTAAAAATCTGATATCTGTTGTATACGGCATAACAATCTCTGTCGCACACCGGCAGACTTCATGATAGATCGTATTTTCGGATGCCTGATACTTCAATGCCATTTCCATTGCATCCACATATGCCCTTGCTTCATCTAACCTTCCTGTCATTGCCGAAAGCAGTGCCAGGTGAGAAAACAATACCGGATATCTGACACATTCTTCATTTCCCAACTTACGAAAATATTCCCTGCTCTCCCATAAAGCAGGCATGGAAAATGTGTGCTGTACAAATTCCTCTAAGATCACCGGAAGTAACTGTCCGTTTTTATCCGCAGCCCGCATGATGCGTAATATCTCTTTTTTCGGCCGCGGATATGTCGTTTGTACCTTCTTATCCATTTCTTATCCTTCTATCCTAACTTTATATACGGTTAACCTGTCTTTATTTTTTTAATCCCCCATCGTATGGGTTTGTACTGAAAATCTAGGTGATTCTAATATTATGAAGTGAGTGTCAAAAGCAGATTTTGCCACTCACTGATGTATCCGGATGGCTCCATTGCTACTTATTGACACTTATATCATATTATTGTAGCTGATTTGCAAGTATTTGTATAGCAAACTAAAGTATAGTTTTTATGGTTGTTTTATACAAACTTTCCCAGGAATCCCAAGCGTAAAAGAATGATAGAACCGGCATTTTTCATAGCGTTGCCAACACCTGCAGCTTCTAAGGAACGCATAACATGATATTTATTTTTGCCTGCGTTCAGAATCTATACCTGATTATTACGGTCAAGTTCCGGAAAGACAACAATTGGATGAACTCCATGTTTTACAAGTGCAGGTTCTTCTGCTTCAAATTTGATTTCACTTAATGTAATATAAGTTCCTACTAATATTACCAATACCGATATAACTGCAATAATCTTTCTTTGCTTGTCAAACTCACAGATTAATTGTAAAAATCGTTCATCATATGCTTCCTCAAAAAAGCACTGTGTACTACCTTAGTAAACCCACAAACATCTACTTTCATATACATTCTACCCCTCTGATAAATTTTTCTATCAGTCTGTTTACTTCATCCGGCTGGTCAGCGTTGGAATTATGACCAGCATTTTTTATCCATTTAAGCGGTAAGCCTTCCCTCTGATGCCATTTTTTATTGTAGCTTTTGGCTGAGCCCGCTTTATCCTTTTCACCACAGATAAGAAGTGCCGGACAACTGATATGATATGGCAGATCCGCCTTAATTGCCTCAGCAAGCATTCTGTACCCGAAGCCGGCAAGCCTTGCATATTCTTTAGGATCTGAATCATAGGACATCATCATCTTTCGCATAAGCTTCTGACCATAATCCGTCTCTGCGCACCCTCTTGAACCAGCCCTAAGAAGTGCTTTCCATGGATATATTCTATATAATGGCTCTACTCTTTCAAGAAGCCATATTTCCATTGCACTAATATACGACTTTTTAAGCGGTGCAGAATCAATGGAGATAAAGCCTTTTATCTTATCCGGATATAATTCCATATACATTTGAGCCAGATATCCACCCATAGACTGACCGATAATGATGGGATTATAAATTTCTTCTTTTGCTAAGATTTCATCAAGCCATTCTGCCATGTCAGACAGACTGTAATTATTCGTAAATGGTCTGGATAACGCATGTGACGGTGCATCCCATACAAACACATTCTGTTTCTTTTCAAAATATTCTATCTGCTTTTCAAAAAGCCTGTGGTCTGCTGTAAGTCCCGGTAAAAACACTAACGTAATTTTCTGCTTGTCTATTATATTTACAAAATAATGGATGCAGCCACAGGGTGTCTTATAACTGTTTTCGGTCATTTTCCATCCCCTTTCCATAAACCCTTTCCCAATGATTTATCATTTCCAGATATTCCTGCTCAAAAGCAGTTACATCATAATTCTCTGTTCTGTACCAAGACTTCAGCATCCCTTCTGAGGCATACAGAATTTCTTTGTATATACGAGCAAACTCTATATCCTTACGGATGGAATCAAGATTCAAAATTGACAGAAGCATTTCCGATGTCGTTTGGGCTGCATCCTGTACATCCGGTTGGATGATGGATTGAATATCCGGCTCGGTTTCAAAGTATGAATTAATGGAAAACAGAGATAAAAATGTGTATTTTCTCATCACTGCACACTTAGCCATCAGACCACGACGCATCATTTCAAAAAAATCATCTGTTTCATATACCTTATATTTACACATATATTTTTTTGTTAAATCCGCTGCATGCTTCCATAAAAAAATATATAGCTCCAGTTTATTATGAAAATAATGAAACAAAAGTGATTTGGAAATTCCGGCTTCTGCTGCAATTTCTGAGGTTGATGCCTTCTTATATTGATTCATTGCAAATACTTTATATGCAGCATTCAATATTTGCCATTGTTTTTCCACAGGCAAAGCATAAAATTTTTCATTCATAAGCTACCTCCGTTGACCGATTCGGTTAATGCGAGTATATACCCATTGACCGATTAACGGAAGACCTTACTCTCTTGTTTTTTACTTTCATATTTATTGTTTTATATGTTACTTCTCTATTAGTTCTGCAGTCGAGTAGACTAAAGCCTTGCAACTTTAGCCCCTCACAGATCCGTACGTGCGGCTTTCCCGCATACGGCTCCTCATAATAACATTCACTTTAATATAAGCAATAGTACGTCTTTGG
>NZ_JACOPH010000019.1 GCF_014287635.1 Roseburia zhanii
CTTGTCAGTTGCTGTTACCAACAACATCCCAAGACTCGCTATTATCTGGCTGGCTAGACCTTGGATAAATCGGATTCCCACCGACTTGGTTACACACCCTTAGCTGGGCGCACAACTGGGAGTTGTTTAACTGATTCTATAATGTCCTATGATATCATCACGATGTTCCAGTATATCCTCTTCATAATATATTTGATATGGATTTGCATGATGGATTACAAAACATATACCTTTTCGATTTCTCTTGTCAGATATAATTCCGATATGTTTTTTAAATACAACAATATCTCCACCTTGCCATTCTTCTATTTCATTTATATCTGTAGTAAGACTTATTGCATTATTATCGAAATATACTTTTAAATTTTTAACTCTTCTAAAATCTATATTTTTATCAACGGCATCTATATCATATAATTCTTTATTGTTTTTTATATCCTCATTTACTAATACCATCAAATCATATCCTGCATCTTTTAAAGCAAAAGCTACTACATCAGTACAAACCCCATATTCATCATTTGGATAACCTGTGTTGTAATATTTGCTTTTATATTTTGGATTAGTTTTTATGTAATTATTTGCATTATTTAATATATCTGTTTGGTCATCTATACCATCATTGTCTTTATCAATATTGCTCTTGTAAGCTTCTATATTGAAATCTGCATTTGTATATTTTTTATGTGGAATATAATTAAAACAATACAACACATATAAAGCAGCAATTATTAGTACCGAAAAAACAATAAGCGTTATTCTCTTCTTCATACATTCTCCGTTAAACAACTTGCGATTTTAATGTCTCTATTATACCATAATGATACTATTATGAAAAATGAGTTCACCCACGATGAGTGTGTTAATCAGACAAAGACACTCTTTTACATAGTCTCAACTTTCAAAAAATAACTCCCTTTTTACAAAAGTGTGTCTGATGCATATTAACTCATAATTATACGAAACACCACACTTTTATTCATTTTCTATTCATTTCTTACTAATGGGTATTCATTTTTACTCTAAGTTGTCGTGCAATTTATTAGAATGGAATTTTTGAAAGGCTACTTCACTTGGATGGTGAGGTAGCCTTTTCAATTTGCCACTGTATTTTTAATAACCAATTACATCTTTTGATACTTCATTAATTACTGATTGAGGTATCGTATCAATGCTTACTGTATAGGCTTTGTTCATACGAGGATTATATATACCTAGATTTTTTACGCTCTTAAACTCTTTATGAATCGAGTGCATACCCATGATATAATATACCAACAACTGCAATGTGTATTTTGGCTTTGGCTCATCCTTTGACACTTTAAAATCCCATAATGTATCTTTTGTTAAATAGTCTCCATCACCAGTAGAAATAGTGTCTGTGTATCCGCCTTCAAATGTAAATCCATCTTTTGTTATAGGTCCATATTCTTTCCAAAAAGATAAACTGCGATTAATCATGGTTACAATGTTCTCAATCGTATCTTTATCGGGGTTAATTTCTTCTACTGGCTTATACCCTATTATGCCAGCTCTAAAACAAACATCGTATCCTACCAATTTGCAAGCATTTGTTATGGATTTTTTATCAAGTCCTTTTATATCTGCTAATAGACTTGTAGCGTTTTTCATTGACGATTGCTTTTTATTCCCTGTAAATAAATCCAAAGCCAAAGCACCCTTCAAAGATATTGAAAAGGCTTCCTCTTTTTGGACACCCATCAAAAATCGGGTCATATAATCAACTGCAAGACCAACTAAACTTGCATGGATATTCTCATTCTCATTCAATGTAATTCCATCATCAAGTTGAGTTACCACAAGTTCTTTTTTGTTTATGTATCCACCACGGGGTTGTTTTATCATGCTAATTCGTTTGGTTACTGAATACATTCGTTTGTACCTCCAATATTCTCATTATGCATATCTTATCATATTTTATCACATGACAAGAACATTGTGAATGATTTGCTATATTATATTCGATTATTTTCGCTCTTTGATGACTGATTCTATTACATCTCTGTATTTTTGAGGTAGGTCAAATGCTTCGTAAAGTTCTTCATCAGTATATATGTGGTCAAACTTGCCTGTTGGTGGAGCTGGAACAAATCGGAAACAATGATTTGTTTGAATATTGTTTAATTTACTGATATTAGGAACTAAAAAGAATCTTGTAAACTTGCTATATATCCATGATACGAATGATTTACATTCCTCAATACTGTCTGATTCAAAAATACATTTTGATTCACCACTATATGATTCATTTTTTGTGTTATCAATAAGCCGTGATATACTTAAAACATAACGTGGGTGTTTGGTTGCATACCAGTCATAACCAGATACTTTTGTATTCATCCATATTTCATAATGTTTATTCCCTGTTATATAGGGAAATTGAAACACTTTATATGCTCCTAATGAATCAATTATTTCTTGTCCTATATTAAGCAAGCTTTCTTCATGTAGTATACTTCTATATTCTTCTCCGTTAAATACATTTATATCATTGCATTTATTTGACACAAAAGCTGTATCGGATTTTTTATTTTTATCTACTAAAAAATAAGAAATCCCATCTGTCTGATAAATGTCAAATACATCTTTACAACAAGGGTAAAAACATACCTGTTTTATACAGGGTACAATGACTTGTCTAAACTCTCCGTAGCTATGTTGACTAGCAATTCCCTGTGAAGCCTCTGCGGTCTGCCACTTAGCGGGTGTTATCATACAAGTATATTTATCACATAATGTATATCCTAAAAATACAAAATCTATATCTATCCCTCTATTATATGGTGGGTTACCTATGACTACATCAAATTTCATTTGTCCGAACTCCTTTTTCATTTCATCTATTAACATCTTATGATTAGCGCCTATTAGGAAAACACACTGTCAAAGAGGTTTGTAGCGGGGGGTAGCCCGCTACTGCGGTATCTTCCGTAGTGTTGATTTCAATGTACTCGGCAATCTTGCGGAGCTCGTCAGCAAATTTGAATTTCACGCTGATATTGCCGTTTTCATAGACCTTGATATAGTCCACAAGTTCAACCAAGATTTCACGGTTGAGGGCTTCAATGTTCTGATACTTCATAAAGGCTACCAGTGCAGGATGCTCGTTGTCCACACCGTTTGCCAGTTCTGCGCGTTCAGCGTTCAGCCGGGTAAGCACCGCGGAAATATCAGAAGTCTGCCGTTCATAGTCAGCCTTCATATCCCGGTATTCCTGCTGGGTGATTTCACCGTCTTTCCAGTCCTGATAAAGAGATTGCTTGTAGCGTGTTATCTTTGTCAGTTCCCGCTCTTTTGCAGCTATCAGATCGTCCAGTCGGTAAGACTGGCTTTTTTTGATTGGAGCGGAATTGATCTGCGTGACGATTTCCGAGTAGGAAACAGCCAAATGTACCTGATGCTGTACAGCGAACAAAACAGCAGCCTCCAGCCGTTCATGCTTGATTGAGTGCATGGTGCAGGCTGTCCGGGAACGGTTCTTGTAGGTTGAGCAAGAATAATATACATTGTTGTTCTTGCCAACGCATCGGGTAATGGCCCGCCCGCAATCGGCACATTTCAGAAAGCCGCTGAATAAATGTACCTCACGGCCTTTCGGGGAAGTACGGGTATCACGCTGTAAGAGAGCCTGTACCTTGTCGAAAGTTTCATAGTCGATAATGGCCTCATGCGTTCCAGCCACTTCCACCCATTCCTCGCGTGGAACAGCTTCAATCTGGTGTACCTTGTAGCTTTTCACCCGGCTTCGGCCTTGGGCTAAATCCCCGGTGTAGGTCGGATTGGTAAGAATGGAGTGGATCATGCGGACTCCCCACATAGGATCGTCATACCCTCTTGTCGAAACAGGCAAGCCCTTTTGTACCTTGTAAGCCGAGGGGCTCGGTACGCCGTGTTCGTTCAGGTACAGCGCGATAGCACGTTTTGATGACCCTTGAATAAGCATTGTAAAAATGAGTTTGACATTTTCAGCAGCATCTGGATCAACAATCAGCCTGTGCTTGTCCTTTGGGTGCTTTACATAGCCGTAAGGAGCAAATGCTCCGATATACTGGCCGTTGCGCCGTTTGTAATCAAATACCTGCCGGATCTTTTTGGAAGTCTGATAGCAGTAATTATCGTTCATCACGTTTGTAATGGGAACGATGATATTTGAAACGCTGTCGGGGTTCTTGTAGCTGTCCACATTCTCAGCAAGGCTGATAAAGCGAACACCCATTTGAACAAACAGGTTATCGATCAAACTTCCGGCATCGCTATAATTTCGTGCGAAGCGGGACAGGTCTTTTACTATAACGCAGTTGATTTTACCACTCATGACATCCGCCAAGAGCCGTTGAAAATCTTCACGGTTAGCATCCGTTCCAGTATGTCCGTCATCTACATATTCCGTGATACTTTCAAACTCGTCAATGTTGCGTCGGTAAAAATCGTTCAGTAGGTCACGCTGGTTTTTTACGCTGTTGCTATCGTCTTTTCCTTTTTTCAAATCTTCCTTTGAAAGCCGGATATAGATGCCCAGCCGCCAGCGGCGGATTGTGTAAGAGGGAGAGAAACTCTGCTGATACCCTCTGTTTTTTGCTCGTGCCATTATTCCTCCTTCCCTATCACATTACACTTATATTATAACTCTGTCCGGGGAGGACAACAAGGATGCCTCCGCTTCGGGACACTTTGTCTCGAAGAAGCAAAACGAGCTGTAACCGAAGTTACAGCCCGCTTCTTTGCCGCAGCAGGAAATCCGTCAGCTTATCTTGGAGAGATGGCCCGCTTTCAGCAAATTCAATTTTCACGCCAACACCACCGATGCAAAAGCAGTATGGATTTTTGACAGTCTGCAAAAATCGAGAGATGCGCTCCTTTCGGGAAAGCGCATTGTCAAAGGTCATACCGCTCACATCAGGCAGGGACTCGGCAGCCACCGCGCCAATGTCAACGCTTCTCATTTGTTCAAGTTCCTGTGTAGTTAATTTCACGGTAAACCTCCTTCGCAGATTGATAGAACGCCTCCCGCTGTTTGGTGGGGAAACGCAACAGGCCAGCACCACCGGGATGCTGGCCTGTTGCCTTACTCCACCTTGGGACACTTTGTCTCGAGGTTTATTATAGTTTTTGAATATTAGAGAGCGCCGCACATATTTACTTGGCCTGTCCAAAGACAATCGTTATTTTCTGTGCGGCGCTCTCAACGCAAGTAAAGCGACAAGCCCGGAGGAACAGGCAGCCAACCTGTTCAGCGCCGGATCATGGACTTGGGATGACCGGGCCCATTTACAGTGTTGGTGTTGTTCGCTCAATCTCTTTTGGGAGATGTCACTGCGCACCCACTGTCTGGCTCCCCGTACTTACTCAGGGCTGCCGTTATTCCCTTGCGTTAGGAAGAAAACCTCCTCTCATAAACCGAGACATTTTTTCATCAATTTCAAGTGGGTTAAGATGAAAAAATCAAAAAGTTTTTTTCATATGTTCAAGGCCACGCTTGATCGACTGGCGAATAGACTCCTCATGTACTCCCTCGGCCTCGGCAATTTTCTTAATCGACTTGCCAAGAATAATATGTGCGTCAATTCTGCGGCCCTGGATCTCCGGCAGAGAATTGAGAGCGTTCCACAGACGGATGAACAGCTCCATGCGCTCCAGAAGCTCCTGGGGCGTTGGCTCATGCAGGCAGGCGGAATATTCGATCCCGTCATCGCAGTCCAGAGAATACTGCGCCTTATGCCGGGAGAGCCGCCGCTGGTAGGCCATTTCGTGCCGGGCATCGGACACAAATACTTCGGCTACCTCGTCAGAAACCTCGATAAACTGATCCTGTGTGTACCAATAATAAAAATCCTTCAGATTGATTGTAGTCATAAATAAACCTCCGTTTCGGTGTTGGGTGGATGAGTGACCGAAACGGGGCTCGGCGGGGAGCGGCACCCCGGGGAGCCGCCCCGCACCTCGGGACAATTTGTCTCGAAGTACAAAAAAGCGCCCGCACAGCAAGACGCTATGCAGACGCATGAAATTACATTATCAT
This sequence comes from Roseburia zhanii, assembly GCF_014287635.1. Classification (GTDB taxonomy): domain Bacteria; phylum Bacillota; class Clostridia; order Lachnospirales; family Lachnospiraceae; genus Roseburia_B; species Roseburia_B zhanii. The sequence continues at coordinate 6,041 of NZ_JACOPH010000019.1, forward strand.
AATTGTACTGATATATTGTACCTTCATAGCCAGACTGTCCCGGAGGGGGAGCTATGCTTTTTTTAGCTGGTGAAGGTCATGGGAATTGTGAGAAAGTAAGATGGACACGGCGACACCCTCCTATGGGCCGCCGTGGGGTTACTGAATATCCAAAGAGAAACGGCGGCTCTGAAAATTGAGCCGCCGTTTCAAATAGGCGTATTGATAGGCTGCTGTACGACGGCTTTTTTTCTTTTGCCGTCGTGCGGCAGTCTTTACTCTTGAATTACGCTACAAGTACCAGAACTGGAAAACGCTTATTTTTACTTCAGTTAGCTGGATCTTTCAAAGAAATCGCATACACCGTATTGATCTGTAATGGATAGCTCTCTGCAATGTTACCATCGTAATAGACAATGACTTCATCACCAATGTTGAAATCAACCATGTCATCTTTGTTCTCTGCATCCAAAGAAACATCGCAATATGCTCCGTAAGGGTAAGCGTCTGTCTGGATGGAAATAAGTATGGAGTTGTTATAAACTTCTTCCACAACGCCGGTAATGCTGGACTCATTCTTTATGATGTCGTCCATAGAACGCCCACAGCCAACAAGACTTAATACACAAAACAATGTTAAAATGAGTGATAGAATCTTTTTCATACAGGTCACCTCCGCCTTTTGCCATCGCTCGGCTGATTATGAAAGCAGAAATTATTCCTGCGAGGTGTAATCTTCTCCAATAGGATTATTCTTTAGCATGAGTGATTGTGCATCTGTTTCAGATATTTCTTTAATTTCTGAAATTTGATGGTTGCCATCCCTTGAAATAGTAACACATACTCCATTTTCTTCATCAGTGTAAACAACAGCCTGTTCACTGTCCAATAATATCTTAATTCTCTGATTATTATAATACCAACCGCCGCTCTGCTCGTTGTAGGTAATGCCATAGTCTGCATAGTCTTTAAGCCAAAGTTGGGGAGTAGATTCTCCCTTTTGTACAGTACTCAATGATGTATCAGTGGGATTAAAGTTATTATGCTTTTGGGTATGACGGTCATAATTTTCTTTGGAACACTCTTTAATACCAACAAGGTTATTTTCTTCGTCCCGGTCTGCCTCAATATCCACCGTTCCAGAAAAGAAATTCGTGAAACTCGCTCCAGCTATGGGGTCATTAAAAAATCTCACTACATTCCCATTATAGGTAAAATAATAATTCTCCTGATCATAGCTCAAGCCGTAAGGTTCATATATGGAGTAGTCCACACTTCCACCAGGCAGTTCTGCTGTAGTAGAATCGTTCGCCGCATTTTCCGTATCAGAAACGGTTTGTGCCTGATAGGAAACATTTTTCGTAGTGTTGTTATCGGAAGGAATATTCACTGATGAACTACACCCAGCTACCCCCCCCACAAGCAATGCACTTCCGAGAGCTAATGTAAGTAGTTTTTTTGTGCTCATAAAATAAACACCATCCTTTCTTTGAATATATATAAAGGATACCACTACCTTTTGTGATACATTTGGGATTAGTTTGTGATTTATGTGTAGTTGAAAAGCGGCGAGTTGATTACCCACCGCTTTTCCATATCTTTCAAATTATAAAAGAGAACTTTACCCCAGCTTGCGTATTGCAAACCGTACATTCACTTCCATACTGGTGTAGTATTTCCTGCACAATATACAGTCCAAGTCCACTTCCTCCAGTCTTTCGGCTTCTTGACTGCTCCACGCGATAGAACGCATCAAACAATCTGGGAATACTATTTTCTGGTATATGCACCCCTGCATTTTCAACAGAAAATACTATCTGCTCATGTTTCATAAGTACGGAAATCCAAATATCCGCTCTTTGTGGGGAATACTTGATTGCGTTTCCAATTAGATTTGAAAAAACCTTTTCTACCAACATCTTATTTCCGTTTATGAAAGCAGATGGCAGTATATCAAGGTGTATTTGTAAATCTTTTTCTGCAATCAAATCCGCTGTTTCGTTCAGATAGGCTTTGATAATTTGCACACAATCCAAGTGGTCTTTCTTGAAATCGGCCCCCGCAGTTTCTAACCGCGAAATTGTCAATATATCTTGCACCATTGTTTCAAGCGTGTTTGTAATTTCCAGCGACCTTGTCAAGTATCTTTCATGGTCTTTATAGGGTCCAATACCAAGGAGCATGCCCTCTAATTGCCCTTTGATAATCGTGATAGGCGTTTTCAATTCGTGAGACACCGCTGAAAAGAAATTCGTGCGAGCTTGTTCTAATGCCTTTTCATGTTCTATATCAAGTTCCAGTTTTCTATTTGCTGCCTGTAAGTCATTCAAAGTTACATTGAGCTTCTGCGATAAATAGTTAAGGCTCTTTGCCAATATTCCCAGTTCGTCAGTCCGTTGTTCATCTAATTGCCATTCAAATTGTAATTCGGACATTTCTTTAGAAATACGGCTTATTTTCAGTACGGGTTTAGTAATAAGGTGTGAAAAAATCCAACCAGTAACCAGTGATACGCAAAACACTATAAATGCAAGTAACGGAAACACTTTTTGAAATGCTCTTTGCAGTTCTGCTACTTGCCCCGCCGCTCCATAAACAACTAAAGTGTAGTTTGTATTTTTGCCAAGAAATGAAACCGTATAACTATTGGATATAATAGGTGCATTATTATCTTCATTTCCCCAAGCCTTTGTTTCTATAACAACATCATTATCAGCACTTCGTTCCGTTGGAAGATTTATTCTATTACCATTTTCTTCAAACAGTTCCATTCGGTCTACATTCTGATAATCAAGAAAGTTATCAAAAATACCCCCTGTTTCTTCCATGGGCATTTGCGATATTTCTGAAATGAATATTTTTGTTTGTTCATCTAATGTTGCATTAAGGGTATTAGAATATGTTTTCGGGGTGTACCAAGCTAAAATCAAGTAAACCAGAAAGCTCACCCCTGTCAATAGGATAGCAGTAGTGATAAAAACTTTTATAAACAGACTGCCTTTAATTTTCTTTATCAACTTTATATCCCACCCCTCTGATCGTTTGAATGAAATCTATCCCCAGCTTCTTGCGTAAGTTTTTGATATGGGTATCAACAACTCGCTCATCCCCATAAAAATCAAATCGCCACAGCTTATCTAATAAGTTCTGGCGGGTCAATATCCGGCCTTGATGGGTCAGCAGTTCCCGCAATATTTCAAACTCTTTTTGCGTCAGTTCAAAATCAGATCCATCCACGGTGGCGGCATAACTATCACAGTTCAAAAGTAAATTGCCATAAGTGATGATTTGAGGCTTTTCATCTTCTCCCCGCTTGCTACGCCGAAGTACAGCTGCAATTTTGCGAAGTAAGATTGGCATAGAAAAAGGCTTTGTAATATAGTCATCCACCTGCAAATCCAATCCCCTGATTTGATCTTCCTCACCGCTCAATGCAGTCAGCATAATAATGGGAACATCCGATTGCTTTCGTATCAACTCACAGACACCATAACCGTCAATTTTGGGAAGCAAAATGTCCAATATAATCAAGTCATATCGTTGCCCCGAAAACAAAGATAGTGCCTCGATGCCATCATTTGCAGTAGCCACTTCATATCCTGCTTCTTGCAAAAAATTCTGTAAAAGTTCTTGAATATCAAAATCGTCCTCAACGACTAAAATCCTTTGCATAATAACACCTCCAAAGATAGCGTATCATAGATTTTTGTGATTAAAGTGTAGTTTTCAAATTTTCTTTCTGTTATTATACCTTGTCCGTGTAACATCGGCAACCTTGCCGACGGGCAATAAAATACTACCAAAACATAAAATTGTGTTTCGTTCTCATAGTCAAACCCGAAATGTAAAATAATATAGGGGTGATATGAGAATGTACCAAGACACCAGACGGCTTGACTTCCACGCATTAGGCCGGGAGATCAAGCGCAAGAGAGAGGCGAAAGGCTGGACACAGGAATACCTTGCACAGCTCGTAGACCGTACCCCTCGTTCCATCATGTATTTTGAGAACCGGGGCCAGCATCCAAGCCTGAACACCTTTTACCAAATCGTCACCCTGTTGGATATTTCCGTAGACCAGTTCTTTTATCCTGACAGGCAGAACGGCGAAAGCGACTGCCGCCAACATATTGACAGGCTGCTCAATACAATGGACGAAAAGGAATTGACGGTCATGGAGGCCACAGCAGAGGGACTACAAAAAGCCAGAGAAACGGAGGTCAAGTAAAAAGGGCCTTCGTTTTTCTCGTTTTTAGGGGGCTTTTCGGGGGTGCCGCTAAATGGCAAGCAATTCGGGTGTGGCCACACTCCGAAATTTTTGCTGGCCGCAGGCCCGCAAAAATGCTTGTTGGGGAGCTCCCCAAACCCGCTGAACTTCGGGACAAATTGTCCCAAAGTCCCGGCGCTATGCGCCTGTTGTCTGCGGCCTGTCGCTATCGCTCCTGGGCCTTATTTTCCCGCCCGTCCGTCACGCCGAGCAGATGATCAATGTTCGCCTTGATTGCCACAGCCTGCCGCATATCCGCCTGGGCCTTGCGGTATTCCGCATAAAGCTCTTTCTTTTGTCCCGCCAGCTCACGGCGGGATTTTTTTAGTGCTTCTATTTTAGGGAGCTTTGCGCCGTTCAGTCTGGTGTTCATGGTATCCTTTGCCGCCCGGTAAGTGGCAAGCTCCGCTTCATGCTGGGCCAGATACTTTTTGCTGTACCGTGCAGCCTTGTACCCGTCGAACACCGGGCGGGTCTTGGCATAGTCCACCGTGGCAGCCATCAGCTCCGATGTTTTGGAAAGAGCCTCCTCCGTTGTGCGGAGTTCGTCAGACAGCTTGTGAAAGTGATCCACCGCAGCCTCGGTGCTGGCCGTCAGCGCCGCATAGTCTGTCAGATGATGCTCCTGCAAATACTGGAGTGCAGCCGCCATCTGCTTTAAGTTGTAGACCTTGGCCCATCGTTCATAAGCCGGACCCTTGCCCTGGGCCATACGCTTTTGAATGTCGATGATGAGATTAACTCGCCGTGGCGGAACCGTGGGCTCCTCTGGCATCTCAGGGAGTGGACGTTCCCCGGCAATTACTGCCTTGATGTCCTCCGGGTCAAATCCGGCTCCCAGTGTAGAAGCCCGGAGCCGAGTCGGTTTTTCCTGCCCGGGCGCAAGGAATGAGATGACACCGCCGCGTCCCTGTTTCACCGAAAAGCCGGACTCATCCATGAGACGAAGAAAGTCGGCAAAGTCTGTTGGCTTTTTCTCCAAAGCCGCGAGAATAGCCAGCCGTACCCGCTGCTTGGCAGAGGGTGGCTTTTCTCCGATCCACTGTCCATAGTGGAGAAAACGGCCCTTGCTGTGCTGGCACGGATTTTGGATAACAGACAATTCATGTTCGATGCACACGCGGTCAGAGAGCCGCCGCAGGGCAAAGGACGAACCGATGAAATTATGAAATTTCCGGGAGCGATCAAAGGCCGTCGCATTGAAATAAATGTGATTGTGGATATGGGCCTTGTCGGTATGCGTACAGACGAAGAACTGATACTTTCCCTTTGTCCAGCGCATCGCCGTTTCATAACCAATACGGTTTGCTTCTTCCGCCGTAACCTCCCCGGGCAGGAACGCCTGCCGGATCTGAAAGAACAGGGCCCCGCGAGATACGGCCCGGCCTGTCTCTGCATGGTATTGACTTTTTACCAGAAGAAACTCGGCGGGGGCCGTGTTCGGATCGCAGAGATAGGAAGATACGGCTCCCAGCTTTTCCGGGTTCAGGCCATAGGTGAAACGATCCTCCATCGTTTGAATTGCACTTTTTCCCGCCACTGTTTTATAAGGGCGGATATAGGTGGTCGCCGTAGAAATCCCTCCTTCCGGCAAATAGTATTTTTACTTTGGGACACTTTGTCCCAAAGTAGAAAAAGCCGGGGAGCGGTATCAACCACTCCCCGGATGGGTCAAAGCTCTACCAGCGCGGAGAGCTGTTTCAAGAGATCAGACAGAGGCCCCCACAAGGCGGCATAGTCCCGCTGCAAGGCCGCGAGTTCTTCGGGATAAATTGCGCTGTAGGTGTTGGCTTGAATTGCCACTTGGTTCAGATTGTTGGAGCAGCGCCGCTGGAGCGAAACCAGCTCACGAACAGGCGAAAGGTCAACATGAAGCACATACCCACTCAGGGCCATTTTCCGCATATAGGCTCCCATGTTACGGATGCCAGCCTCCGCCATACGTTCTTGAATCAGGGCCTGCTCCTCCTCCGACACCATTACATGAAGATGGATCGGACGGCGGCGTTTCTTTGTCATCGCTCCTCACGCTCCCGGCTGCGGCAAGCGCGGGGCGGCTCCTTTACCTTATCCAGCGGCTTTTCCTGTTCGTCTGCCGGAACGGGGCGCGGCAAATGAAATTCACGGTGCAGGCGCAGCGCCTCCAGTACAGACAATTCCTGTTCACATTTCTTTTTCATATACGCACCTCCTTATCTATCGCCACGGTCAGGCTGCCTACGCTGGGGAGCCGGAGCCTCCGAGCCGCGATCTGCCTCCGCCAACTTTGCCGCATTTTTCATCTGCTCGGCAATCGGACGGGGCCTGTCGGGATTATCAGGCGCAGGACGCAGCTCATAGTCGGATGCCTGTTTTTCTGTCAGGGGGCGGGTATAGGTAAGATAACCCCAAGCTAAGAACGAGCCATTTTCCACCGGGACGCGCTGATCGTAATTGAAAATTTCATCCGGCTTGTTATAGGGCGGCTTCGGGAATGTCCCTATGTCCACAGGCCGCTGGGTCGAATAATACTTGTAAAGACCGGGAGCCTCGGTCTGCCTGATCCCCACGTTATAAATACGCTGATAGTCCTGCACCCGGTCTGCAAAATCCTGCTCCATCGCGGCACGGTCATTTCCATAGTGACCCCATTCGTACTGCCGCTGGCCGTCCTTGTCATCATAGCAGGCCCATGTGACATAGCGGGATGGCGCGGTGGGATGTTCGCCCAATGCAAATCCTCGTCCATTTTCCAGCATGACCGCCTTCAAAATGGAGTAGCCTTGATTTTTGTCCATAGTACACCTCCCATCATCGAGACATTTCTTTGTTTTCTCTTTTCACAAACGGCTGGAGCTGATAGGGGCTTGTACCGTCCTCGGGTCGCAGAAAGTCTATCCGGGCCGCAGCACGGATGGCGTTCTGGTTAAGCTGCCGCTGCCATGCCCCTTGGCTGGGAGCCCACTTAAAGCCGTTACTTTTCAGTTCCTGCCGCTGATCGGCATCGGGCTTTTCCTCAAAAATAAGCTGCAAACGGTTTTCAGCCTCGTTGATTTTGGCCTCACCTCCGGGGAATGTCCAGCCAGCAAACTCGGAGCGGCTGCTCAGTTCCTCAATGCGCTGGCGTACACGGCGGATGTTGGCGTTGTTGTTGGAAAGCAGATAGGCGGGGTATGGCTTGCTTTTGTCCAAGTGCCATGACTGCGCCATATCTGCTTTGAGCTTTTCTGCCTGCTCCGGCGTAAGCTCCGGGCAGCCGTCCAGCGTTTTGTGTTTCCGAAAATACGCATTGACCGCCTTCATAGTGGCCTGCTGGGACTCCAGCCCCTCCAGCTTTTTTGTCAGCTTTTCCACGGCCAGATCGTCATCCGCGCTGATCCCACCCATTCCAACAGAGCGGATTTTATCAAGCAGCTTTGAAATCTCCGCATACTCTCCATAGTTGCGATCCCGGGCGGCGTTCTGCTTGTGCTTTTTTGCCACAGGGAAATTACCGCCCCCGGAGATCAGAATAGAGGGCACCCGGGCATCAATCACATTGCGTTCATTCAGATTTTCCGCAAGTTTCCGGGCATAGCGATCCACCAGCGCGTCAATCTTATCATGGTACATGGGATCGACACGGGCTTTCTGGCGTTCCGCCGCTGCATACACTTCATCGACCATTGCCCGGTAGCCCGCCGTAGCGGAGCCCGGCTGATAGTCGGAAAAGCTGTTCATATCTTTTGCCCGCTTTGCGGCTTCTTCGTTGATCGGATAATATTTCGGCATAGTACCTCCTTCCACAAAAGCCGGAACTTTGGGACAAATTGTCCCAAAGCCCCGGCAGCTAAAATGTTGACAGCATCTCACGGAAACAGGGCCGGACATAGAAACATACACCTCCCGCAGAAAAGGGCCTTAAAAAGCCTTGTCATAAGCGGGTTTAGGCTGGCCTAATTGTCAACACATCAGCCCCGTTTTTTCCGCATATATTCCCGCTGCTGTCTGCGGTGTGCCGCCTTTGCACAGGCCGCCGAACAATAGGTTTGCCGTCCATCAGGAGCCACGGCTCTGCCGCATACCGGGCAAGCCTTGAAATCTGGCCTTGGCCCTTCTGTCAGCAGCGCAACCTCCAGCGCCGGATCAAGGGGCAGAACTGCCTCGCGGAAGTAGCGGCAATAAGCCCCTGTCCAGCATTTCCCAAACATATAGCACTCGCAATCCAGCGGCAGGCAGCCGCAGTCCCGGTCATAGTTGGCACACCATTTTGACACCAGCCTGCGGATTGCCGCTTTTTCTGTCCGGGTCAGTTCTCGGCCCACAGTATCACCTCCCGTTGCCCGGTGGTTTGAGCTGCTCCCGGTAGCAGAACATGCAGCCGATCCCGCGCCAGTAAGGGCAGCCGTCACAACGGGAGCCCTTCGGCGGCAGGCTTGGCGGCACACCCTTAAAGTAGCTTTTTTCTTTCATAAATCCCTCATAGGGGTTGTTGGTAAATCTCATTCATTATCCTCGCTTTCGGTATCGTCCTCGTCCCAAGGCGGCCCATCGTCCTCGGAATCGTCATAATCAGCCAGTTCCTCACTATAATCTTCTTCGGGTACAGCAGCTTTTTCATGCTTCGGGCGGTAAATTTTGAAGTACCAGCCTGCACCGCCGCCCAGAACAGCCACTGCCAAAATCAGCAGAAGCATCCCGGTATTGCTTTTCTGCTGGGGCTCGGGTTCCGGCTCCTCCGCAGGTTCTGTCACCGGGGCGGGTTCGGGAGCTGTGCCAGCACACTCGGTCATGTTGACCGCGCAGACCTCGCAATCCGTATGGATGGCTCCGGGCGCACATTTTTCTGTGCAGGAGCAGGCCGGAAGTTCTCCGCCAGCGGCCTCCAGTGCCGCCAGCAGATCGGCTTCATCCACCATGTTCAAAAAGTAGGTGTGATACTGTTCGCCGTCCTCGTCCACAGGCTTGTCATAGTCAATGACAATGTAAAAGGTGTTGCCGCCGCTGGTTTCCACCGTGATGAACTGTTTGTTGGTTGCGGCATCGTAGAGCAGATCGCGGGTCACAAGGTTTCCATCCTCCGAAAAGCCCTCGCCCGGGGTAATGGTAGGCGCTGGCTCCGGGGCCGGAGTTTCTTCCACAACAGGCGGTTCCTCATTCCCGCCGTCCGAATAGGCATAGGCCGGAATCGCAAAGCCGCATAAAAGAACGGCGGAGCAAAGCCCCGCCGCCAACATACGAAAGTGTTTCATATTCAGTTTTCCTCCTTTTCTTCTTCGGACTTCGGGACACTTTGTCCCAAAGTACCTCCGTCCTTCAGCTTTTCAAACAGCAGCGGGAGCTCCGTAAGGGAAATGCTCATACCGCGCACAATGTCCACGATCTCGCTGTTTTCCGCCTCCAGCTTTTTCTGCTCCAGCTCCTTGAGCCGGGCCTGCTGTTCACTGATTTTGGCCTTGACCTTATCAATCTCGGCCTGAATTTTCATGCTTTTGGTAGTTGCCATTTCAAAACCTCCTGTCACGGTAAACGCCCGTAGGCGTAAAAATGAGATTGCCAGTAGCTTGTATTCAAATTTGCGTAGCCGATGGGATCTCCGCAATGCAGCATTTTTCCATCACCGACATAAATCCCGCAATGGCTCACGCCCGGCGTGTCATAGGTGCCTTTGAAGAACACCAGATCACCGGGTTTGGGAGAACTGGTCGGCGTACAGATGTTATAGAGCCCCTGGGCTCCCAGCCTGCCCACATTCCAGCCGGAGTGATTGATGACCCACGAAACGTACCCCGAGCAATCAAAGGAAGTGGCAGGAGAACTGCCGCCCCACACATAGGGATAGCCGATATATTTCTGCGCCTCGGCAAGCATCGCGGCAAAGGTTTCATCGTCCAGATATTCTCCGGGCACTTCGTAATCACCGGGTTTCCCGGTAATGTACTTATTCACATAGGGAGAATCCGGAAACAGGTCAGGACGGTTTCCCAGCGTTGCCATATAGATGGCATACCGGGAAAGCTGATCCTCACCCATAACGTATACAGGCACATGGGACAAATCAAAATTTTCCAGCGTGACCGTACAGATGTAATAATCGTAAGGCACCTGATAGGTGTCCGTATGGGAGTTGCCATCCTCGTCCGTCCATGTGTCGGTTTCTGTGCGATACCGGGTTTCCACCACCACATCCTCCGTGAGAATATACTGGCGGTCAAACAGCATTTGCAGCGTTCCCTGTACTTCGTCTATTGTCCATTGCCCCTCATGGAGCGCACACAAAAGAGAAAGCAGCACATAGGGGTCATGTTCGATTTCGTCCAGATCGAAGTGGTATTCGTCATAGTCATGGGTGCTTTCATAGGTGTCCAGATAATGCTGCAAATCATCTTCCAGCGCACAGTAGGCAGCTTCGGCGGCCAGCATATCCCGATCCTCGCAAGGATAGGTGCTGGCCCCTAATGCACCGGCCCCGGCGTTCCCCAGCATAAGCATGGTAGAGGAACAGGACTGCATAGCAAACAGGAGTAACACACAGAGCACCGCAACCACGGCACCTGCGGGATGACTTTTGACAAATTCCACTGCCCGGGCGGTCAGGTGTTCTGCGGCTGTGGCAGTTTTCCCAGCCGCAGCCGCGCCCTGCTTTGCAGCCTCCTTTGCCTGCTTGCGGTATTGCCTGCGAAGCCGTTGCTTTTGCCAGTAGCGGGTAAGGGCATTTTTCGTCAGCTCCGGGTGCTCCTGTGCGGCGGTGTGAAAATGGTAGTCCGCCGTGTATTTGGTATAGCGGGCCTCGGCCTTGCGTACCACTTTTGCCGGATGTTCCCGGACTTTACGGCGCACAAAGCGGGAGCCGTGCCGCAGCGCGGTTTCTCCCACAAGCTCAGAACGGTGTGCGCCTTCTGTGCCGACATTTTCCTGTTCCACTTCAAAAATCTTGCCATGCACGAAGCTGTGAACGGAACCACTGGCAACACGGCCTATGCGTTTTACCGGGCCGGGCTTTTTCGGCGGCTTTTGTTTTGCCAGCTTCTCCCGGGCCTGTTCCAGCTTTTCGCCTTGGGACTCCATACGGAGCTTTGCTGCCGCAGCCTGTTCTTGCTGGCTCTTTTTGCGGAACTTGGACTTTGGGACACTTTGTCCCGAAGTGTCGGAAGCCTCCGGCCCGGACTGCTCCTCGTCAGGGGCGTGGGCGGTCTGCGACCAAGCCTCCTCCTTGGCCTTATTCGTTTTTCGTTTCATTCTTCATATCCTCCGGGCGGGTAGTCAGCAGGTCATAGATTTCTCCGCGAGGGAACCGATCCACAAACGGGATGGTCACATTTCCATAGAACAACAGCCCCTCGCCGGAATTGCTGTGTGTGATATAGGAAAGCTGGTGCTCGGAAATACCGAGCTGTTTTGCCAGAATGGTACGGTCACTCTGCGCCTGCGAAAGCAGAATCATAAAATCCGTGTTGTCCAGAATGTTCTCGATTTCACGGCTTGCCAAAAGGTCTTTGACGTTCTGCGTCAAAGCAGACGGCACACATCCTTTTTTACGCAGCATTTTCCAGACCGCCACAAAGTAGCTGGCTGTCAGTGGATCACGGAGCAGAATGTGAAACTCGTCAAAGTAGCACCAAGTTGCCGCGCCCTCGTGGAAGTTCTGATCCACCGCCTGCGAAACAAACTCGTTTGTGATGTGCATTGCAATCTTTCTAAGGTTTTCGCCCATGTTTTTCAGAACGATGCACACCACACGGCTGTCCGTCTTGACGTTGGTAGGATGGTTAAAAAGATTGAGGGAGCCTGTACAATAAAGCTCTAAGGCAGTTGCCACGCGCCGGGCCTCGGGCTCCGGCTGGCGTAAGAGCTCTTCGTACAAATCCTGCAACAGCGGCGTTTTTGCGGTTTCCAATCCGAGCGCCTGCTCCCGGTACACCAAACGCACACAGCGGTCAATGACCGTCTTTTCAATGGGCTGCAAGCCTTCCTTGCCGCCGACCACCAGCTCGCACAGGGACAAAAGAAAATCCGCCTTCATGGAAAGCGGGCTTTCTCCGGCAGCCATATTGAGCTCCACATCCATCGGATTGAGATGGTGCGGGCTGTCCGGGGCAATCTCGATCACCTGACCGCCCAGCCTTCGCACCAGCGGCGCGTATTCGCCCATCGGGTCAACCACGATGATCCGATCCTGCGGGATGGTGAGAAACACATTCAAGAGCTCGCGCTTTGCGGCAAAGCTCTTTCCGGAGCCCGTAGAGCCCAAGTACATCCCGTTTGCCGATTTCAGCTTTTTGCGGTCAGCCATGATGACATTGTGAGAAAGTGCGTTCATGCCATAGTAGAGGGCCTGTCCAGCCATGCGGAGCTCCCTTGTCATAAAGGGGATAAAAATGGCTGTGGAGCTGGTTGTCATACCGCGCTGGATTTCTACCTCGTTGTAGCCAAGGGCCAGCGAAGAAACAAAGCCCTGTTCCTGTTGCCAGTCCAGACGGCGCAGAGCGCAGTTGTATTTCTGCGCGATGCCGCCCACGGTAAACACATCGTTTTCCAGCCGCTGGCGAGTAGGGGCAAGGTTTACCACCGTAAAGGTCAGCAGAAACATTCGCTCATTGCGGGATTGCAAATCAGCCAGAAGCTCCGCCGCGTCCTTGCTGAATGTAATCAGGTCAGGGGGAAGAATGTCCGGGTCATAGCCGGAGCGCACAGCCTTTCTCTGTTCCTCCACTTTCATTTTCCCAATGTCCGAGATTTTCCCCTTGATGGTCTTGATTGCCTTGAGCTGATCCACGGTCTGAATGTGCATGGTCACGGTCATTTCCGCATCCAGCTCCAAGATTTCCGCCAGCAGCTTATCCGAAAGCTCCGATGCCATAATCTGCAAGTAGGACACCGCGCCCCAATACTGGCCGATACGGAATGTGCGGGACTGGCGGAAGTCGAGACTGTCCGGGGCAATAAAGTCTTTTGTGCCAAGCCCGGTCTGTGGGATGTCTTTCCACGAAAAGCGGAACGCCTCGCGGCTCCCCGGATGCATCTGGCTATGAAGCAGCGCAAGGCGGGCCCGCCCGTCCATAGGCTCCGAGGGAACGCCCAGCCGCTTAAAGTTTCCCATGACATCAGCCTCCACACGCTCCAGACGGGGCCGAGCCTCCGCAATCCCCTCGGCGGGTATGCCAAAGGTGATGTATTTTGAGCGTTCAATGCCGTTATTGCTTTTGGCAATCTGATTTTTCAGCATCCCGGTAAACTCGTCCCGGACGCTGTTATAGTTGTCATCCGCTTTCGGGATATTGACTTGATAGCGGCTGCGGGAATGGGAACGGCGATTGATAAAGGAAAGCTGGAACGGCAGCGAACTGTCAAAGTAGTTAAGAAATGAGCTCCATCCGCTGAATATGGCAGTCTGATCCTCGGTGGATGCCACGGAGTAATTGATGTCCTCATATTCCACGGTTTTTGTATAGAGCCCGCCCGGGAGCTTGCACACACCGTCCGGGTGCATGGACAGATACGGGATTGTCTGCTGGGCAGACAGGGCCGCCCGGCCTTTACCCTTGGCGGCGGCTCCGTTTTTCTTCTTTGTGTTTTTCAATCACATCCTCCTTTCCAGCGCCCGGCCCGGCAAAGGGCGCATAAATGTTTTCGGTTCGGTAGGCCCTGATCCCCGGCCTTAGAAACTTGGCCCGGATGATGTTCCGCACCACCTTTTCAAAGGGTAAGCCGTCCTTTTCATACATGGCCAGCAGGAACGCCGGGAGCATAATTCCCAGCATGAGAAACATCGCCCCGGTATTGCCGAGGGTGCCACGGGTCAGCAGATAGGCCGGAATCCCCACTGCGCCCGCGCTGCCGAAGCAGACAAGCTGGCGTTTGGTGAGGTTGAAAGCCATCTTTGTTTTGATTTTGGATAAATCGTTTGGTACGTTTACATAGGGCATAGATCACACTCCTTTCTGTACTTCGGGACAATGTGTCTCAAAGTCCGGGATGGTTGGTGTTACTTCATTTCCCCATACAGCCCAGCCGGGCGGGGTCTGCCTGGCAAAGAGCTCCACGCGGGGCAGATCGCCCATCAGGGAAATGATTTTGGCGCGGGCCTCGTCCGGCTTTTTGCTATGGGCTTCAATCGGGGAAATGATGAATTGATGAATGTTGGCAGCCTGCCGCTTTGGATGTCCCTTGGTTGCCAGCAGGCAGATTTCTGCATTGCCCCTTGTCCAGAAGCCAAGGCCGTAAAACCAGCTATCCGCCTTCTTGTTCTTTTTCAGCCAGACGAAAGCAACGCTTTTGTAGGTGAAGCCCCAAGCCTCGATCAGCCGGAGCGCCTCCGGGAGCTGCGGGAAAGTAGCCCATAAAAAGAGTGCGCTGTCCGGGGCTGCAAGATCAGCCACAGGCAACGCACATAAATCCTCAATGCTCATAGTTGGATAATGATTTTCCGCCGCGCCCTGTACTTTCTTAGCCGAGTAGCGCCAAGGGGGATCGGCGTAAATGATAGAATACTGCTGGATAATTACACTCCTTTCTCGCCGGAGCTTTTTACTGCCTGCGCCGCACGGATGCGCTCACTGGCGGCGGCATAAAAGGACGGGGCCGTTTCAAAGCATACAAAGCGGCGTTCTGTGTTGATGGCTGCAATCGCGGTTGTGCCGGAGCCAACGCAAATGTCCGCGACCAGTTCTCCGGGGTGGGTATAGGTGCGGATCAGATACTCGCAGAGCTCCACGGGCTTCTGCGTGGGGTGGATGCCGCCGGACACCGTAGGCACAAAAAGTACATTTCCGGGATAGCGGCGGCCATCGTTGGACTCCGATCCCTGCCGTTCAAATTTCCCATAGTTGGAGCTTGTACCGCTTCGGGAATGAACGCGGGCATAAGGCTTGCCATAAGTAAACTGCGGATTGTAGACCGGGGACTTCTGGTAAAACACCAAGATATTCTCGGACTTTTTCAGTGGAGCCCGGTTTGCATTGAGAAAGCCCGTTCCGCGCTCCTTGTACCAAATCCACTCATAGCGGAGCATGGCGAGGTTGGATGCGCCCAGCACCTTGTCAAAGGGGCACTGTGCGAAAAACAGCACTGCGCCATTCGGCTTGACTGCCCATTTCACCGCCTCCCACAGCTCCGGGAGCGGCAGGGGCACATCCCAATAATTCCGGGTTGTGCCGTAGGGCGGATCAGTCAGCAGCATATCCACGCTATGTTTTGGCAAAGAACGCAAGCCCTCGATGCCGTCCATGAGAAACAAGCCCTCTTTCGGGACACGTTGTCCCAAAGTGCGGCTATCGGTCATTGCGGGCCTCCTTTGCTTTGGCAGGTGCAGGCCGGGCGGCATTTTCTTTTCCAGCTTGTTTCGCGGCCTCGGCCATCTGCTCCTTGATCGGGGCAGGCCGTACCGCCTGGGCCCGTGCAACAAGCTGTTCCACCGCCGCATGATACGCCTTCACACCAGCCGCGTTAATCCGCTCCTGTGTGGCGCGGTCAGGAATCCGAACCGTAGCCCGGTATCCCGTCCGGCTGGCAGGATCGGGTTTAGAGGGAGCTCCGAGAAAAATTCCGTTTTTCCCGTCCACAACCTTAAAATCGTCGATGACCACACCGCCAAAATTGACGCTGGCGAAGCCGATCAGTTTACCCTGCGGCTCAATCGGACGGACAGATACCGTGATCGGAACAACCGCCTCCTGCAAGACAGCATCTGTCCGCATTTTTACTGCCTCATCAATGCTAACGCCCTTGACTTCTGCAAGCTCCGCGATGGGAGCATCAAACAGCCAGCGCCGCTCCTCCGCAGCAATCTGCTCCGGGGTCAGCAATACATCATCTTTCTTACTCAGATAAAATTCCTCCTTTCCGCTTGCCGGAGCAGGCTGGGCGGGGTCGTCCATCAGCTCTTTTCTTTGCAGGACGGCCTCCGTTTCCGCCATAAAGCGGTAAGCGTCCGCTTCAGTAAACTCCTCCGGCGTTTTTCCATTCCATAAGCGCGTTCCATCCGCCCCGTATCTTCTCGGCATAAGCACCTCCTCCTGTTAATGAGCGCCAAAGATACGCTGGGCAATGCTCCCGGTCTTAAAGAGCATGAAGCAAAGCAAAACCGTGTAGCCCACAGTTCCCCAAATCGCCCCGATGGGATCGCCGCTTGTTGCGATGCCTTGAATGAGCACCGCGTAAATTGCAACACATACAAGAATCAGCAGCCCTTGAAAGCCCACGGCAAACAGGGACTTGATGTAGTTTTGCCCGGTGCTGCCAAGCTCCCGGTTGGAAAGCGTAGCAACGGGGATGGGGGCCAGACTGGTCAGCAGATAGATTTCCAGCATCCTGCCATACACCAAAACGAAAATGATAATTCCCATCGCCTTCATCGTGAAGCCAATGAGCGCAGACTGCAGCCACAGCCCCAAAAGTGGCCCCAAGTCCATCGCCTCCAGCGAGGTTTCCAGTTCGGCAAGCATATCCGCCGAAACATCGGTAGAGCCTTGAATCAGCCCGCCTGCCTGCGCGATAACGCTCTGCGATACATCGAACACGGCCATGACGATATTGAATGTGTTTGACAGGATTAAGATTGCACAGGCCGTTTTGAATATCCATTTATAGAGGTTCGCAACGTCAACCTCGTGCATATTGTTCTTTTCCAAAAGCATCTGTATGAGCTCATAAGTGGCAACAAAGGTCAGCACCATTCCGGCAATCGGCAGGATCACCGTTTCGGAAAGCTGTCGGATCAGGGAGAAAACCCCGGCGTGCCACGCCGCCGGGGTAGTCCCTACCTGTGCCGCAATCTCTCCGACTTGGGTATTGACGGTATCAAAAAGCCCTTCGAGGTTTCCCATGATCCCGCCAATCAGAAGCTCTTTGAGCCAGTTTGTGAGCCAGTCGGTGAGAAAATCCATAAGCGCCTACCTTAAAACAGGCCAGACAGCAGAGGGATCAGTGTGGTGCCAATGACGATGATGCCGCCGCCCGCCATGAGCTGCTTCATGCCCTGGGACTTTGCTGATGTGTGATAAAGAAGTAGTAGAAGTGTAAAAAATTTTGCCGTTCCTATCCGGCGTTTGCGCATTGCGCCGGATAGGTCGGGCGGTCATTCGGGCAGGTCTACCTTGCCAACGAAAGAGTAATAAATATCAATGTCCTGTCTGCGTGTGCCGTTCTCGTCATAGCTGCACTCATGCACAACGATTTTCTCCACAAACTCACGCAAAAGGGTAGGGGTAAGTTCTTCAAAGCTGGTGTACTTGCGGACAACATTCATAAACTTTTCTGCGTTTACCGTGGCTTCCTGCGCTTTGGAAAGCTCTGCCCGGATAGCGGCGGCTCTCTCTTTCAGTTCTTTCTGCTCGGCTTCATAGTCTGCCGACAGCTCCGTGAAACGCTCGTCTGAAATGCGCCCGGTCACGCTGTCCTCATACAGCCGCTTGAAGATAGCGGATAACTCGCTGATACGCTTCTCGGCGGCTTCCAGCTCCTTTTTCCTTGCGGCGTTCCTGCGCTTGCCCCCGTCCTCGTTCTGCTCGATCAGCAGCTTCATAAACCGGGCTTCGTGCTTCGCTGCATAGCTGGTGACTTTCCGCAGATTGTCGGTCACTCCGGCGGTCAACAGGTCGGTGCGGATAAAGTGCGCCGTACAGTCACGGGTACGCTTCTTGTAGCTCCCGCAGATATAACAATCCTGCTTGCGGGTGGCGTTCTGGTAACGCTGCTGGTAAAGGACGCTGCCGCAGTCGGCACAAAAGAGTATGCCGGAGAATAAGCCCACTTCATCATAGCGGTTCGGGCGTTTGCGCTGCTTGCGTAACTCCTGCACACGCTCCCACATCTGGGTGTCAATGATAGGCTCATGGTGGTTCTCGAAAATCGCCTGTTTCTCAATGGGGTTCTCTACGCTGTGCTTGGTCTTGTAGGACGGCTTCTCCGTCTTGAAGTTTACCAGACAGCCCGTGTACTCCCTGTTTTCAAGGATATGTACCACGGTATTGGTCGCCCACTTGCACTCATAGCCGGGGTGGTAGCGGCGGGTGCTTCCCGTCCGACGGTATTCCAGCGTTCCCGGCGTGGGGATCTCCTGCTCTGTGAGCATACGGGCTATCTTGGTCGGCCCGTTCCCGGCAAGGCACAAGCTGTAAATCTGCCGCACAACAGGGGCGGCTTCCCCGTCAATGATAAAATTTTCGTCCTCGTCCATAAAGTAGCCGTATACGGGTTTGCTCGTGACGGGCTTCCCGCTCATACCCTTAGACCGTTTTACTGCTTTGATTTTCTTGCTCGTATCTCTCACCAGCCATTCGTTAAAAATGTTCCGCAGAGGGGCAAAATCATTGTCGCCCTGTGCGCTGTCCACTCCGTCATTGATAGCGATAAAGCGGACGCCTTTCTGTGGGAAAATCATTTCCGTATACATTCCCACTTGCAGATAGTTTCGCCCTAACCGTGACATATCCTTGACGATAACGGTGCCGACTTTTCCGGCTTCAATGTCCGCAAGCATGGCTTGAAAACCGGGTCTTTGGAAGTTCGCCCCAGAATAACCGTCATCTGTGTACCATTGCAGATTGGAAAAGCCGTTCTGCTTCGCATAGGTTTCAAGAATACGCTTCTGGTTTGAAATAGAATTGCTCTCACCTTGCAGCTCGTCCTCGTGGGATAATCTCGGATAAAGGGCGGTAATAAGGTTTCGGGTGGTCTGTCTTAACATAGTGTCCTCCATTTCCGACAGCCAGCCCCACTATTCCGTATGACTATCATACCACACGCCGGGGCTGGCTGTACAGTCCTTTCTGCTTCTTTACGTCCCGTCAAATTGCCGATTTTTGTGTAGCAGCTTCCGCTTCCAGCACTTTCAGCATTTTATCGGCGGCGGTGGCGGTGGTGTCCTGCTTGAAATAGCCGGAAACGACAAGGACAGAATTACCTATGCGGATTTCCGTCACGCAATCCGGGCGGCGGGTGCTGCGGTCATTCTTTGGGGTGTTGGTCATAGGCGGCTCTCCTTTCTGTTCATCAGCTTTTTCAGTTGTCCCATTTTCTCCTGCGCCGTGGCTTTTCGGAAGTTGCTCCCGGTAAAGCGGACAGGAGAACACATTTCAATCAGACGGTCATAAATGCGGGCGTGGGCGGTGTCCTCCGGGTGCTGCAAGTCCTCCAGCGTGAGATTAGTCGTGACGATCAGCGGCCTGCCGCTGCGGTAACGGCTGTCAATCACGTTGTAGACCTGCTCTAAGCCGTATTCCGTTCCCCGTTCCATTCCAAAATCGTCAAGGATAAGCAGCGGGAAGCTGCAAAGTCGGGAGATATATTCATTCCTGCCCTCAAAGCTGGCGGCAAGGTCACCCAATATCAATGCAAAGTTTGTCATGCACACGGGGATTTCACGCTCCATAAGGGCATTTGCGATACAGCCCGCAAAATAGCTCTTGCCTGTGCCAACGCCGCCCCATAGCAGATAGCCAATGTTGCGCTCTTTCATGGTTTCCCAGTTCTCCACATAGAAATGGGCGTGTTCCATTTGCGGGCACTTGCCGTTGTCGTTCTCAAACGTCCAGCCCTGCATAGCCGGGTCTGTAAAGCCCCGCCGCTTCAACCGCTCGACAGTTTCAAGGTGACTGCGCTGTTTCTCTGCGGCTTCCCGTTCCTCACGCTCTGCCCGCTGGCAGTCACATTCTGCCGGGTGGCGGTCACGCCCCAGCCATGCGGCGGTTTCTTTGGGGAAATAGCCCTCTTTGGGCTTGTGGCACTTCCCGCAGTATAAAAGCCCGTCCTCGCCGGTGTAGTCCTCCGGCTCCGGCGTGGTGTCGGTCATATTCAAAATCATTTCATCAAATCCATTCGTCATAAGCTCTCGCCCTCCTTACAGGTATAATCGGGTATGCCCTTTTTCGGGGCTTTCTTGGCTGCGTCCTCCTGCGCCCACTTGAAAATCGTGGCTGCATGGCTCTTGTATTTCCTCCCGCTGGAAGCGATATGGCAGGATAGGCGGTCAATGTAATACTCCCACTTGCCGGGAAGCTCTGTTTTCAGCCCGTCAAGCTCCGTATCGGAAAGAATGACATTGTGGTATCTGCCATAGGCGGCGGGGGCGGGGTGTCCCGTTTCTAACTCTCTCTCTTTTTCTATTTCTATATCTATCTCTTTCTCTATCTCTATCTCTGGTGGACAAATGTCCGCTCGATATGGTGGACATTTGTCCGCCCCTGTCTGCGGCAGGGCTTTTTGTTCCTGCAAAGCCAGCCGCGCCCTGCGCTTGCGCTCCCCCTCGGTAGAGGACTGGCCGATTAAAAGCTCAATGTTGCTCATGTAGAGTGCGCCGCTTGGCAAAGGCTCCACAAGCCCCAGCTTCATAAAGATTTTCAAAGCTCTCTCTACGGTACCTACCTGCTGGCGGGTAATGGTCGCAATCATCTGGGCGGTGTAGGGGATATTCTCGTCAAGCTGCAATTTCCCGCCGTTTTTCAGCGATTTCAAGTACAGCTTCAAGAGAATGTTGGAATAGATAACGCCGTCCTGCATACTTTCCAGCAGAACGATTGCATCATCGTCAAAATAGCTCTCTTTCAGCTTGAGGTAGTAATATTTGCGGTTATCTGCCATAGGCTGCGTCCTCCTTTTTCCAGCGTTTGGAATAATAGCGAGGGCATAGTATGATAACCGCCCGGAAGCTCTGTTTGCAGTCACGGGTGCAGCCCCGGCATAGGTCGTTGTAAGTGATACGGTTGCGGTGGTTGAGGAAGAAAGACCATTCCAGCCGCCGCTTCTTGCTCATTCTCGGCAATGGTAAGCTCCTTTCTGCCGTTCCTATCGGTGTAGCGGGATAGGGGGCATTTTCTGTATGTTCTCGGTATCATTTTCGGGCTTTTTCTGCCCTGTAAGCCCCGTTTGGAAGTCGGGGAGTATTGCGGTAAGGGTTCATATCATACCTGTATTTTTGTAGGGTTTCGGTATCATTTCGGGGCGGTCTTTAACGCTCCTGTTCACGCTTTTTCTGCTGGCTCGGTGCGCCCCTTAAAATCTGGTCGATATTGCGTCTGACTGTCTGAAGCTCCTGCGCCCGCTGGCGTTTCTCCCGCTAGTCGTTATATCCGGCGTTCTTCTGGACGGTAAGCTGCTCAATCTCCCTTTGCAGGGCTTTGCTGGCTGGCAGCTTGGTTATTCCATGCTCCCGGAAATAACGGGCGGCTGTGTCCGCTATGATAAAATCGCTTTCGTGCTGTTCCCGGTAGGCTCTCCGGGCTTTCTCCGATTTCTGCGCTTTCAGACCGTCACGGGCGGGCTTCGTGCCGATATAGCCCAAAAGGTTGCGCTGCAATTCCTTTTTCTCCCGGATAGCGGCTTCCAGCCCTTTCAGTCCGGCAAGGCTCTCCTGCGTGGCGGTGTTGGCTGCGGAAATGGCAGCGTCCAGCTCGTCCGGGGAAGAAAAGCCATACTGCTGGTAGAGCATGAGGGTAGCCGACATCTGTTTGAGGTTGTGCATGGTCGCCCACTTCTCATAGCCCCGTCCTTTCCCCTCGGCTCGCTTGGCGGCTATGTCTACCATGCGCTGTACAGCGTCATTGTTCGGGGCGTTTTTCGCTTCTTTTTTCGTCCGTAAGCGGTCTTTGATACTGCCGGGGTATTCCGCTATGGCTGCGGGTTTTTCGGCGGCTCTGGCGGCGTTCTGCTCCAAAACGGAGAGGACAGCAGCCCGGTCAAAATCGTCCCCCAGCTTCCGGGCGGTAATTGGCTTCGTCCTGTCCGGCGTGAGGTAACTTAGCCGCCCCCGGCTCTCCTTGACGGTCACACCATGCCGGAGAAGCAGGGCGGCAAACTCATCAAAGCCGGAAGCAGCGGCAAGGGCTTCCCGGATAGTCCGGCGCAGCTTCGCCTTATCCGTTTCAAACTTGGTCTGCCGGGGCGCGATACCGTCCGCAGCAATAGGGGCGTTGGCTCTGTCAAGGGCAGCCTGTCCTTTCTTCTGCGCCCAATACTCACGCTCGGTAATGCGTTCTTTGCTGCCGTTCAAAAGGTCTATCTGGTAAAGCCCCTCGCTGTGGCACATCTCCATGACTTCGGCTTTCAGATAGTTCATAGCTGCGTCCGTACAGCGGTGCTTGCAGCCTGCTTTCCTGTCCGCTGGCCTGTCCATGTGGGGCAGCATGGGAACCTCCGCAATCCGCAGACTGTTAATGACGATATGCACATGGATATTTTCGGTGTGGCTGTGTCCGTCCGGGTGGGTGCAGACAAGGGCCTGGTGTCCGGGGAAATGCTCGGCGCAGAACTTCTCGCCCAGCTCCTGCGCCCGATCAACGGTCAAGCCGTTGTCCGGGCCGTCCCGTGGGTCAAAGCTGATGATGTAGTGGTGGCTCTTTACGTCCTCCCGTTTCTGGTTCTTGCCGTAGCGGAGATTGGAGCGCATACAGGCAACGGCAAAATCCTCCCCGCCACAATTCAGAGAGGATATGCGGTAGTCTACCCTCGGTATGAGCCGCCCGTCTGCGTCAAGGGTGGGCTTCATGGTAAACTCGTCATGCTCGAATGTGAGGTATTTTTCAGCGTCCCCGTAGTTGGCATTTTTAGAGCTGATATGTTTGAGTATCGCCAACGGCTTCACCTACTTTCTGCAAGACTTCAAACTTCAAGGCGGCAAGGTCGGCGGCGGCTCCCCGCACTTCCTTTTCCAGCCCCCGGTAGGGGCTTCCGTATTCGTTCAGGCTCCGGGCAATCTGGTTTAAGTTGCCGCCGATTTTCCCGTACTCTGCCGTGAGCTTGGAGAGGGCGGCAAGCAGCCCGTCATTGACCGGGGAAACGGTGACAATGGGGCGTATGGTCGCTTTCCGTATGGCTTGCCGGATAAACTCGGACTGGCTGATTTCATAAGCCGCCAGCCGCCCGGTGAAGTCGGCGTATTCTTCATCGGTCATGCGGGTCTTTACCACATGACGGCGGTGGGGCGTATTGTATTTCTTTCGCATGGTCTGTGACCTCCTTTCTCGCCCGACAGGGCGCATAGCAGGGTTTGGGGAAGGCACTCCCCAACAAGATTCCCGCAGGGGCAAAAATAAGCGGAGAGCGAATTTTGGCACCTCGGTAGAATCTTGCTCTGAAAAACTCCGGCGTTCCCCGGCTCCCGTCCTTTCCGCTAACAAAACGTTTCAAAAGGGCTTTGCTACCCGCTATTCCGGCTTATCTTGAAAATTTTCCTTTCACTACCTACAACACCACGCAAAGCAAAATGGACGGAGATTTTTAGAATTTCCCCTCTATTCCCTACAACACCACGCAAGCCGGAATAGGCGGACAATGGCAGTATTTTTTTCTTTGATACCCTCTACGGATAAGTAAGGGATTTTGCCAACTGCGGCGGCTATTTTCCCTTTTGTTTTTTCATACTGGGGATTTTCAAAAATGCCAAACAGGAACGAAAAAAAGCAGCAAATCTGTTGAATAGATTTACTGCTTTCTGGTTGCCGGCGAAGCGGCGGTTATTCAGTTGTAGGCGGTAGGGCTATCTCCCAAAGCGGAACTTGAAAATAGCTGTGAGAAGCGTCTGGGTGATGTAGTCCTCTGTATCTTGGTCTACCCGTCCATTCACACGGGCGGCACATTGTATGCGGCGGCGGTAATACTGCAATACAGTTCCCACCGCTTCCGGCTCCCCGCTGGCGGCTTGGACGATTGTTTCATAGGGGAGAAGCCTATTATTTCTCATATGCCATTCCCTCCATTTCCGCTTGGAGCTGCCGTAGGGCTTTTCGGATATGGTAGCCCGCTGTGCTGCGGCTGCGCCCGTACTGTCTGCCAATTTCGTGCTGTGGAATACGCTTGAAAAAGGACAGGTAAATCATTTCCCGCTCCCGTTCGTCCAGCCGTGACAGGGCTTCCGCAAGTAAACCGCTGCTGAAAATGACCGTATCGCCGCAAAGGGTAAGTATGTATTCCTCGTCCGGCTCCGGGGCTTGGAAATATTCATCTGTCGTGCCTAAAGGGTAGTGCTTTTCGTCTGTGAGGTATTCAAGGGATATTTCTCTTTTGTGCTTCCTGCTCCGTGTCCTCGCTGCGTTGATCGTTGCATTTCGGATAACGACTTTGCAAAAGGCATGGAAAGTGTACTCGATATGTTCCCGATATTCTTCTGTACAGGTCATGGAAAATCCCCCTTTCCTCCCAAAAGGGCTGTGGCTGGTTAGTAGTTGCTTTTTATGATAGTAAGGGGCGGCAGCACTTTAGGCTGTCGCTCCTTGACTGCCTAACTGCAAAACCGGGCGGGGCTGTCAACGGCGGGCGAAGCCCGTTCATCTTGACCGTTGACTGGCTCGGCCGGGTTTGCTATTTATCCGGCAAACTTGAATTGAGATTTCATATATTCCAAGGGATTTAATAACTGTTATATTTTATTATCAAATATCTCTCAATCCCTTGAAAACACAAAGTTTATCGCAGGTGAGCTTTCCCTTATTGTTTCCCTTGCGTTATATCGTCCCACCAGTGTTTACGAACTCTGATAAGGGCAAAAACAAGGGCAAGAAAATTATATAAAACAGTATAACACAAAATAAAAGTGACATTGTGAACTGATTGAAATGCTTCTGATTTTTGCAACAAATGATTGATTTAACGATAAGGAGATTTAATACGATGAGAACAATATTTGCAGAATACAATCCCAAGCGCAACAGTATTGATGTTTACACCTCTGTTGGCTATATGCTCCGCATTGACTGTTCTCCCACCGCAAAGGATTGTATCAAGTGCCGCCCTAAATGTGTGCCGCGATCTCCGGCAGCTTCCCGCGTCCATGCAAACTCAATATCGGCGGTTTCCAGCCCGCAGCCGAAAGAGGACGCAAGCAGCTTCCCGTCTGTCTTTTCGGGATTTAAGATATAGTCTATCGCAGCCTTTAAGGTTGATTTAATAGGGTGCGTCTTTGTAACCGCCATATCTCGTCCACCGCCTTTTTAATGTCCTCTATATCCTGCCTGTAAACCGTCCCCGTCGCATTGGCGCGTTTTGCAATTTGGTTGATGTTCCGGCTCACCGCTTGCAGTTCCCGGATATATGCTTTTGTGTCGCTTCGGTCAACGACAA
Source organism: Roseburia zhanii (assembly GCF_014287635.1). Lineage (GTDB taxonomy): Bacteria > Bacillota > Clostridia > Lachnospirales > Lachnospiraceae > Roseburia_B > Roseburia_B zhanii. The sequence goes on from NZ_JACOPH010000019.1 coordinate 31,296, forward strand.
GAATATACCCGTCTATCGCCATTTTACGGAAGTATGCCCCATACTGCTTTATGGGAAGCTGCTTCATCTTCTCGTCGATCAGCCGCTTTTCTTCTTCCGTAACGTAAAACTTCATCTGTATATTTCTCTTTCGGTTTTCCATTTCCGCACCGCCTTTCGGTATAAGGGTTTGGGATTATCCCAACAAGCATTTTCCGCAAACGGGTACTCGTTTGCTGTGCTTGCTATCTACTCCATACCCCCACCGAAAGGCGGTATTTGTTGCGCGTTCCTTTGATTTTGGACGCAAAAAAAGATTGCAGCCGCCATGCGCTGCAATCTCCCGATTTCTCATATTGTGAGGTTAATCCTCTGCTTTTTCGACTTCCGTTATCTCCCTTGCTGTTGCGGTTACAATCCGTATGCCTTTATCGCTCATACCGTCCAGCAGCGCGTCAAGCTGCCGCCGCCCGGTGGATTTCTCCGCATTGCTGTTCGGGAAGAAAAATTGATCTACCGAAATATGATACCGGGTTACAAGGTCATAGAATACCTGTAAACTCGGCTGTTGTCCCTTGTTCTCGATATTCGCAAGGTAGCGCGGGGAAATATATAACTCGTCGCTTACCTTTTTGCGGCTCTCGCCGTATTCATTTCTCGCGGCTTTTATAGCTGCCCCGAAAGCCTTAAAGTCGTACAATGGTACGGGTCTTTTTGCCATTTTCATTCACCCTGTTACATTTTACAGTTCACCTTTCTTTTTGGATATGTCCACACAATTCATATCATTAGGTTAAATACTTCCTGTTGTGTATTGACAGTAGACTGATTTTCTGATAAAATAAAATTTATGTAAAAGGAGGCGGCGTTTATGTTGCATAGCATGCGTATTAGATAAGCATTGAAAAAAAGGATTTTCCCATTTTCAACATGGGCTTTTTTGTCATGCTTATTTTGCGGATGCTATACAAAAAACTAACGACGTATAGATATAGTATAGACATAGTGCAAGCTATGCCTTAGTTTTGTTGTACTGCTCTGTGCATTATAAATGCAGGTCAATGCTCATGTTGAGGATTGACCTGCATTTTTTTGTGTAAAAAGGACGAGTGAAATATAATGCTTAAAAAATATTGGATAAAATGTCCGATTTGTAACGGAAAGACGAGAGTTCAAGTATTTCATAATACTGTATTAAAAGATTTTCCTCTTTTCTGCCCTAAATGCAAATTGACGCATATCATTGATGTAGAAAAATTAGAGATTGTAATCAAAAATACAGAAAAACAAACTTTTATTATTTAGAAGAAAGGATATAAAAATGAAACGTTTACCTAAATATACGCCTGCGGAAGTACGGAATGATCCATACGGATTTACTTACAAAGAAATGTCGGAAGTTATTGGCGAGAATGAAGCAAAAGCCTTATATGAAGAATTATATAAGCAATTACCACGCAAAAAAAATCTATCAATGTTGGTAAAAAATATTTGCAAAAGCAGTGATACTGAAAAGTATGTTTACGAACTGAAAGACAACAAATACATTGAAACGGTTTTTATCAAGCGGCGAGATGGTGGAACTGTTTGCGTGAGCACACAAGTCGGTTGTCCTGTTGGTTGTATTTTTTGTGAGTCCGGGCGAAATGGCTTTGTTCGTAATCTAACATCGTCAGAAATCGTACAACAGATTATATTGTTGCGTCGAAAAGTAAACCGTATCGTTTTTATGGGTATGGGAGAGCCTTTATTCAATTATGACAACTTGATAAAAGCAATCCATATTCTCCGAGATAGATATGGGCTCAACTTTCCAACCGACGGCATTACCATATCAACAGTTGGTCCGGTCGATCAATTAAAAAAATTGCGCGAGGAACATCTTAAAATTCAGTTGACAATATCTTTACACGCAGCAACACAATCTGCAAGAAATCGTATTATTCCTCACATGCGCATATATGCTATTGAAGATGTTGTTAAGCAAGCCTTATCCTATTCTGAAAGGCATAATCGCAAAATTGTCTTTGCGTATTTGCTTTTACCGGGTATAAATGACCGGCCCTCAGATGTAAGACAACTTGCAAAATGGTTTCGGGGCAAAAAAGTTATGATTAACGTGTTACAATACAACCCAACAAGCAATTCAAGAATTAAAGCACCACAGAAACGGGAAATAGTTGCATTCAAACATCAATTAGAGCAAGCAGGACTTGAAGTTACTATGAGAGTTTCTCATGGCAGAGAGATTAACGCGGCTTGTGGACAGTTAGCTAACACATATAATAAATTCAAAAAAAAATGATTAAAAGTGCCAGACGCATAGACGCAGAGCCGATAACGCATTAGGTCAAAAAACCTATGTGTTATCGGCTTTTTTATTTAATATTGCGCAAAAGCCGCTGTTCCCTATTATAGAATGGATTGCGGGTAGTGTATTAAAGTCGCCCTTTTTTAAGGATACGGCGGTATCGGGGAGGTATCGCCGTGTCCATTTTTATTTACTGTAACCCGCCTAATGCTTTGCGGTCAAAAAAAGCTATGCTCCGCAAGCGGGATATTCCGGCTATGAATGTGAACTGTCAATACATTTAGCTACTGCTTACATTTCCTTTGCGCCCGTCCGCGTCTTGCGGACGGGCGCATTTTGCTTTTTTCAACTTTTTTCTGAAAAGCGCACTCAAGAGCCATCTCCCGAACGGGTACGGAGCGAAAGGGGCAGAGAGGACAAGCCCTTAACTCCCGTCCTCTACTCCACGCGGGAAGGAGGTGAACTCTATGGAGCTATCTTCTTCCGACAAGGAAAGAATACAACATCAGTACGACGCATTAGCAAAGAAAACTTTGGTCGGCGAAGCGAAAAGCCACCGCCGCACTCTTGCGAAACGCGCAGCACGCGAAGTTACTTTTTCGGATTTGAGCGAAAGCGAACTCGCGCAGCTTTTCACAACGGACGAATACGAAAGCGATTATTTCCGTTTTCAAGTGTCCGGCTTTGATGTACTCGTCAAAAATGAACTGCTTGCCGAAGCCCTTAACGCTTTGCCCGAAAGGAAACGCGACATTATCCTTTTGTCCTACTTCTTGGATATGAGCGACGCGGAAATTGGCGAACTGCTGAATGTTGTACGCACGACGGTTTTCCGGCACAGGAAATCCGCGCTTGCGAAAATCAAACAGTATTTGGAGGGAAAAGCAGATGATGAATACCGTTAGGAAGTCTGAAAATCTGTTGCCGTTCCCTGTCATTTCCGCAGCGGCAAACGGCGACACAACCGCCATGTGCGCGATCTTGAAGCACTACGAGGGTTACATAGCGAAACTTTGTACCCGCACGCTGAAAGACGACGCGGGCAATACCTATTCCTATGTGGACGAGGAAATGCGTAACAGGCTGCAAGTGCGCCTTATTACCCGCACCCTTGCTTTTCATGTAGGATAATCTTTTAGCCCATGCGGGGAGCGTGTCCCCTTTCCACGCTTCCCGTTATGGGCTATTTGTCGTTCCGCAAAAGCATATCCGCTGTTGATGTGCTTTTGCAGGCCGACAAAGCCTATTGTTCTTTGACAAAGAAAGCGGCCTTTGGTGCGCAGCATAACAGGCAAACGGGTACATTCCGTCTGTACCGAGCCAGTCGGCGGGTACGCCATGACAGCTTTTCCCCATAGGGGAAAAGCCGAGCGAGAACTACCGCGCCGTAAAACAGGTTTAGCAGCTTGTGGGCGACGACATACAAGGCGGCACAATGATACTCCCGCGTTGAACACCCTCAAAGTATTGCGCGGCGCACCCATAAGCATGGGCCGGGGTGAAACTCCCGTGAGGTTGCAGCTAACAACCGCCCGTTTTTGCCTTTTGACGAATATAGTTTATCCATACAGGAAAAGGAGGTTTTTCTAATGGATAAAAAACAGACAATTACAACCGAACGCAAAATAGGGAAAATCACCTATCTTGTTCAAGCGTTGCCGAGTGAAAAGGCAACCGATACAATCCATAAAAAGATTGAGAAACTCATTGTAAAGGATTTGCAGAAAAAGCCCGGAAATCCGGGATTTTTAGCGTCCGAGTAGTGCATTAGGCGGCGGGATATGGTATAATGATAGCAACACATTATACCTGTTTATTCGGCTGTCGGAAAGGAGGACTAATGTTACAGTCGAATAAAATCACCGCCCTTTACTGCCGTTTAAGTCAAGAGGATATGCAAGCCGGAGAAAGCGGAAGCATACAGCACCAAAAAATGATACTTCAACGCTATGCGGACGAACACCATTTTTTGAACACAAAGTTTTTTGTGGACGACGGATTTTCCGGCGTGAGTTTTGAGCGCGAGGGGCTGCAAGCGATGTTGCAGGAAGTGGAAGCCGGACGAGTGGCGACGGTCATTACCAAAGACCTTTCCCGTCTTGGCAGAAACTATCTGAAAACGGGCGAACTCATAGAGATTGTATTTCCCGAAAACGGAGTACGCTATATCGCGATCAACGACGGAGTTGACACAGCGCGGGAGGATAACGAGTTTACCCCCTTGCGGAACTGGTTTAACGAGTTTTACGCCCGCGACACAAGCAAGAAAATCCGCGCAGTTAAACAGGCACAGGCGCAAAAAGGCGAGCGCGTCAACGGGGAATATCCATACGGCTATATCCCAGACCCGAACAACCGCCACCACCTTATACCCGACCCGGAAACCGCGCCGATTGTCAAACAGGTTTTCGCTATGTTTGTTAGCGGCGTGCGTATGTGCGAAATCCAAAAATGGCTTGCGGAAAACAAAGTCTTGACGATTGGAGCGTTGCGCTATCAGCGTACAGGACAGGCGCGGTATCAGCGGGCAATGATCGCCCCCTATACTTGGCCGGACAAAACGCTCTATGACATATTAGCAAGGCAGGAATATTTAGGGCATACCATAACCGCGAAAACTCACAAGGTATCCTACAAGTCGAAAAAGACCCGGAAGAACGAAGAAGAACAACGCTATTTCTTCCCAAACACCCATGAGCCGCTTGTTGACGAGGAAACCTTTGAACTTGCGCAAAAGCGGATTGCTACCCGCCACCGCCCGACAAAAGCAGCGGAGATTGATATTTTTTCCGGCTTGCTGTTTTGCGCTGGTTGCAGACATAAGATGTATTACCAACAGGGCGTAAATATCGAGCCGCGCAAGTTTTCCTATTCTTGCGGCGCATGGCGCAACAGGGCAAGGACAGGCAGCGAGTGTACCTCTCATTATATCCGCAAAAACGTACTTCTTGATTTAGTGCTGGAAGATATGCGGCGGGTTTTGCGGTATGTTAAGGAACACGAACAGGACTTTATCTGTAAAGCTACCGAGTACGGCGACATGGAAGCGAGAAAGGCATTAGCGCAGCAGCAAAAGGAACTTTTCAAAGCACAGGCGCGTATGACCGAACTTGACACGCTTTTCCGCAAGCTGTATGAGGACAACGCATTAGGCAGACTGACAGATGAACGGTTTGTGTTTCTAACTTCCGGCTATGAGGACGAAAAGAAATCCCTTGCCGCAAGGATAGACGAGTTACAACAGCAGATCGCAACCGTTACCGAGCGAAAAAGGGATATATCAAGGTTTATTCAGATTGTCGGGAAATACAGCGACATACAGGAATTGACCTATGAAAACGTCCATGAGTTTATCGACCGTATTTTGATACATGAATTAGACCGGGAAACCAACACCCGGAAAATCGAAATCCATTATAGCTTTGTCGGACAGGTTGATACCGAGCAGGAGCCGACGCAAGTTGTCAACCATGACCGCCGCAACATGGTAGATGTAAAAAGTATCGCTATCTAACCCCAGCAAATGTCAGCCCCGTTATTTTATCCGTTTCCTCAATTTTAGCCGTTAGCATTATGATTGGATAAGTGTATTTCTTTCGGATAAGCTGGCAAAGTGAAAAGCCGTTCATATCCGGGAGCATAATATCCAGAATGGCAAGATCAATGTCGCCGCTTTCAATACACGACATGGCATCCGTTGCGCAGTAAAATTTATAAACGACGTAATTTTCGTTTTTCAAGTAGACCTCCAACAGATCCGCTATATCTTGCTCGTCATCTATAATCAATATCTTTTCAGACATATTTTCAACTCCTTTGCTCATATTTCCAATTAAGTATAGCAAATACAACATCTAAATTCACAATGGATTGCCTGAGAAATTATTAAGATTTTCCTAACTTTCGAATTTAGGCAACTCAAAATGCTAACGTAATTTACATATCAGTTTTTTATGTGTCATACATATTCTCCAATATACTTCCATATAATGCACAGATTGACTTCACAATTGCATGCCATGAAATATCAGCAGCATAAGAATAATTTTTTTGATATGTTTTCCATAAGGTCTCCATAACCGGACTTGATTCAATTTCATCAAATATTTCTCTTATATCCTCAGCTTCTATCAGGTCTAATGTTCCCCTTTTTTTGGCTGTAGCCACAAGTGCAGTCCATAAAACTTGTTTTTGGAGTTGTTCTCCATACAACTTTTGTAAAATATAAATATCATAAAAATCTCTCATTCGTGTATTTGTAACGTTTCGACTAACAACAGTTTCCAATTTTTCAGCCAATACCGTTTCCAGATTATATGCCCATACCTCAATAGTGCGGTCTTCAAGCATAAGATTAAATTTGTACTTGATTTCTCTTGGTGTAATTACATCCCCTGTAGAAATATCAATCTTTAATGGTGTGATTACACCATCAAATTTCGTTTCCATGCTTACACGAACACCAGGATAATCTGCTTCTTCCATGATTTCCGATATCCGTTTGACCCGAAATGAAACACCATCGTCCAGTGGAATTGATATAATTTGGGATATAATCATTTCTACATCCTCCACACTAACATTAGTGCCTTTTATGGTAGCATCCAGATCCATAGTAGCTCTGGCATCCAGACCAACCATTGCCGCCACAAGCATTCCACCTTTTAATATAAACTGGTTTTTATACTCTGATAAAGAAATTCGTTCTAAAAAACGTTCCATCATATAATTCCGCATCAAAATCTGTGCATCTGCGGATTTTTTCTTTGACATATTACGAATTAAATCCTTTAATTGTCTTGCCGTTGTTATCATCTAAAGTAACACCTCCAAATATGGTCTAAGTATGTTTTCAACATGAAACATAGCTGCGTATTTCATAAGCATCCGTAAGTTTTTATCCTTACGTTTTGCATATTGTTTCAATGCGTCTTGAAAGACCTGCATTTCAACATTTTTTCTGCTACGAAGCAGATCACAAATTGTTCTCTCCATGTCATAAACGGGAACGGAATGTCCGAATGATGTCTGCATAGCTATGATTCCTATTTCATGTAAATCCTTTTTTACTGTGTACACTTGAAAACCGTCTTCCTGCAAACGACTTGGATTATATCCAGTTCTTACTGTTATGGTGTATTTCAAAGGCTCTCTGTCCGTTAAATCATGAAAAAACAATGCAGTTTCATGAGAAAATACAGCTTGACCACAACGTAAATGCAAAAGGTACATTGCATCTGTCCACGTATCCGGCGATACATACACACCATGAGCAGCTTGTTCTAATCCTCGTTCCTTCACATATGCATAAAACACAGACTTACTAATTCCATTATTTAGAACTTGAAATGTCTGAATTGTCCCTCCACATTCACGCAACAACAAATCTAATTTTTCAAACTGAGTCATATGCTTTCTCCTTTCGTGCTAATATGATAATATATATTAGCACGAAAGTAAAGACATATAGTACCAATAAAATATCGGTATTTTTGTTTTAATGATATCCCCTTGTTTCTCGCCATCCCTTTACATACCACCTGATTCCAACATATACCAGTTGCACGAATAATAAGAGAAATAGCAGATTGATTGGCAATGTTGTCTTTATCCACTTCCCAAAGTAGATAGCTGTTGCCATGCTTATAAGTATTACCATTATGGTAATCATATCCCAACAGCACTTCTTATATAACTCTGCAATCTTTATCTCTATAAATGCTACAAGTATTCCAGCACCCACCAAACATCCACCGCAGATCAGTATTCTTATCAGCCAATATACAATTCCGGCAACGACAGGATTGGATATTCCATTACTAATCTGTGCCATGTTCTTTCCTGTCAGTATAATCCACCCTGCAATGGTCTGTATAAAAGTGGCGATTGTATCAAAGAATACCACGCAATCAGAAATAAATATTTTTGACCGTATCATCTGAAAAAGAGTAGTTGATACGGAATACCATATCAGCAGAAACATCAATGCTTCATACATGGCTGTTTTTGTTTTATATCTGCCTGCCAGTTTTTCTCTCTGCGTATCATACTTTTCCTTGGCTTTCAGATAAGCTGTCAGGTTACAGTTCCCACACTTTTGATAGAGTACTGGCTTTTCAACCGGTATCTCTACTTTTTTCTGATGAGAGAGTGCATAGTCCCGTTCCTGTTCTGCCTGCCTTAGCTTATCTTGACATTCCTCTGTCATGATTTCGGCAGCGTGCGTTTTCTCTTTCTCTCTCTGCAACAATTCTTTTGTTTTCCTCAAGTCGTTCTTTAAGGCTTGAATGTTCCCTGCTCTGTTCTCGCTGTTTAACCTCTCGTTCAAGGTCAGCGATTCGTCGAGCTGCATTTTCAGTTCCCGGATAGTCCTGTCTTTCTGGTCGAGTTCTTCCTGCATCTGCTCTGTCAGCAGAAGCAACTCTTCCAGTTGATCGTCGCTCTTTGAGTTTCTTAATTCGTTCATCAATCGACCTTCCTTTCTCTAATTGCTGTTCAAGTTCAGTAATTCGCTGTTCTGTTTCTGCAATAGCCGGTTCTCGCTGTTTAATTTCTGTGCCAATTCCTGCCATTGCTGATTTTCGTCTGTAAGCTTCTGTATCTGGTCTGTCTTTTCTTCCAGAAGTATCAACAGTTCTTCTGTATCCGGCAAGATTTGAAGCAGTTCTGATAATTCGCTCTCTAATTGCTGCAATCGTTCTTCCTGCTCCTGAAAGCACATCAGCTTCTCGTCCTTTTCCTGTATTTCCTGAAGCATCTCTGCCATGATATTCTGCTGTTCCTCTATCTGTGTAATCATTGCTTCCATCATGGGAATTACTTCTTTGCTTTCTTCTAATGTCATTCAACCACTCCTTCCATATTGACAATGCACCGGATACCTTACCAAAGGTTGTGATTACCTTTTGCAGTAGTGCATTTTGTTTTTTAATCATCTGGTTTTCCTCTACCTTCCATGAACCATTCCATATCTGTCCGGTGAGATATTTTTCCTCAATCTTTCTTGCATCCGCACCCTCATGAATCGTAGGGATTTTTAATTTGCCCTGTCTTTCATAAGAGCGGTGGTCAATCTGATTGTCTATGGATAAATGCCGGTTACACATCCCAGCCCATTCGCTTCGCCATAACTCACAATTCTTTGGATTATTCCAGCCGGTAGCATCGGTCAGAACCCGTTTCCATTGTTTTCGGTTTCTTGCCCCGACTTTCTGTACTCCGTTTTCATCAAGTACCGGAATGCGGATTCCATGCCGGTCAGGATTTTTCTTATCCTGCCACCAGTCCGGGTGGGATTCATCAACCACGATATTTCCGTCAGTATCTCTGGCAAAATCCCAGTCCTTGACTTCTTTGCTGCCCCATGAATGATCCAGATTGAATGGTCGCATGGTTACAAGTAAATGCACATGTGGGTTTCCATCGCCCTTATCGTGTATGCTCCAGTCGACACACATTCCCTTATCCACGAAAGTCTTTTGAATATATTCGGTTGTATAATCAATCTGTTCCTGTCTGCTCCATTCTTTCGGCAGGGAAAATTCAAATGAGCGTCCAAGCTGTGCATCTGCATTTTTTCTATC
>NZ_JACOPH010000020.1 GCF_014287635.1 Roseburia zhanii
CATAAAAATTGGGGCGGATGGTCAGGTAAGTGTGGACGGTATTCAGGATCATGCAATGAAACAGAAGATAGAGAATGTTCTGTCAAAGTATTCGGATGAGCTGATGGATATTTATTTTTGCACGGATTCAAAAATACAGGAGTTGTCAGATAAAGAAAAATATCTGTTGCAAGCTGCGGTGGATGTGGGAAAATTTTTATATAAGGCATCTGGCGGCAGCGTATCGCTTGGAGACCTCTCCGTGGAAAATACAGCGATACATGGTCTGCCGAAAACACTGGATGATCTGTTGAATAATCCAGGCGATAACCTGACCTATCAGGATTATGCAAGCGATATCCGGGAAATTTTAGCATATAACCGGACACAGCACAAAGATATTATGTCCGGGTTGAATGTACAGTTTGTCATAGCAGACGGTACATTTCAGATAAAAGATTAAAGTTTATAATGGAGTATTCAATAAAACCCAAGTGATTGGGAGGGAGAATCATGAGAATAGAGAATGGTTACTTACAACAAAGTATGTTATGCAGTAAAAATAATAGAAATGCAGTAGGAAATTTTTCTGATACAATGAATAAAGCCCAAGAGTGTATAAGTAATAAGATTAGCACAAGGGATTCCTATGTAAACAGTACAGATTATAGTAACTTTGGAATTTATACAAAAAATAGCATATCTCAAGATGTTGAATTACCAATAGAAACAGAAAGATATAAAATCGAAGATGCTACATATGTAAATGGAGTAGCAGCATATGAGATTGTAGATAAGCAGGCAGGAAAAGATTTTTATATAAGAGAAGATCAATTAGCAATTCAAAGAGATGAGAAAACAGGAATGGAGTTCCTGATTAATATGGATCAGCCATTTTCGTATAATGTAACCATGACAAGTGAACTGAAAAATCTTTTGAATGATTTGTCTGACAAAAGAAATATTGATATAAAGGAAATACCGCTACAGGGGGGATTGGTAGTAAACCGTGATTCAAAGACAGGGTTAAATTATTTGTCGATAAAAGGAAATGAGGCACAAGGAGTTTCGGTAATCATAACATCCGATAAAGATATAGAAACGCTGAATAAATTAGCCGATGAATTTCAAAAATATCCGGTAAGTTCGCAACGGTCTACGGCAGGATTATATGCTTTACTTGAGATATCAGGAAATCTGAAACGCGAAAAAGATGGTTTTACATTTTTGACTCCTAATGGAATTACATATATTCCGTATGATGGTGATTTCAGCAAAGCATGGGAAATTGATATGCCGGGTTCCTGTTATGCTACTGCCAGAAAATGTTTGGCGGCAGAAAATGATTGTGCAGACATAAGTGCATGGACAAAAAATTTGAAAGGAATAAAGATATATTATGGTGATAATTATGGCACCACTCAGACAAATAATGTATATAAAGTTGATGATTTAGGCAGATATTATATGTTTGCATAAGATATATATACAAGTATGAAACTATAAAAATATAGTATGTTTTATGTGGTAAAAATATTGTATTTATGAGACTTTTGGTATTTCACAAATACCTAAGAAAAAATAAAGTAGAGGAGAGTGTATATTATGAATATTGATTACAGTCAGTTTTACAGAGGAACAACGAATATTCCCTCATATGGGAATGGTATATATAAGAAAGACACCCTTGTAAAGTATGAATTTAACACTACAGATGAACATGGCAATAAGATTATGGACAAGATGTCAAGGGAAGAAACCCTGCAGGCGATGAAGGACATCGGTTCGCAGTATGGAGATGCGGTTATTGTTGAATTTTCGGGAGATGGAATGGCTGCACTTGTGGAAAACAAGAAAGGTATAGTGGATGCCAATGTAACACAGGAGCAGCGGGAATCAATGGAGGCGAGAAATGCAGCGTTCCAAAAAGAAATTACGCAGGTTGATAACTCCCTAGAACTTCCGGCATATTCCGGAATGTATGGTGCAGACAAGGCGGTTGCATCTGCGGTGGAGAACTGCAGCAAAGAGGAACAGGGATTTGTGTATGATATCATCCGTCAGAATTTCCTTGTTGGAAATACTGGCTCTATGACAGAGGAAGAACGGCAGGCAAATATTTCACTTGGTATGAAAAAAGCGGAATATGCGGCAGAGAATTTTATCCCGGAAGATAGCAGAAAACCATTTTTGGAAGCAATGGAGTCTATCGCAAAGCTTGCGAGCGCAGGAAAAGCTGACAATAACGGAAATATGGACTATGGAGTAGGGAAAGGTACATATCTTGGACATGGTAGCAATATTGTAAAGACTACAAATGCGCTTGATATGATGAGGACGATGGACGGCAGTGCATACACGGAATATCAGAAGATTAGTAAAGAAAGCAGCAATGAGGACAGACAGCTTAATGCATTAAAATACCTTACAAATTGGTATGAAGGGGCAGTGAAAAAGAATCCTTCGATGGTTGATAATTACGAAAAGCAGTCGGAGGAATATGTGGAGAAAAATGTAAAAGATCAGAAGCTGGATGCAACTTTTTCAGATATAAAGACAGAAAATAAAGCGGCTTTTTTTGAAAGTCTGAAAGTGTTCCAGAATAATAATCCTAATTTTCTCTCATCTATCATAAATCGGGAGCTGGCATCTAAATTTTGGAGCATTTGATAAACGTAGATTGGAAAAGTTATAATTGCTCGGAAAATGGAAGATAACAACAATAAAGTGTAGAGTGTGCCTTTCACATAGGGACACTTGTTACACGCAATATTGTAAATGATACAAGTGGAGATTAAGGCACAAATATGATAAAAACAAAAAATATTTCAGAAATGTTGACTTCTTTAATTGAGGAGTATCGTTTTAATAAAAATACTCTTTCAAAATATTTAGAAATAACTGAAGAAACAGTAGATTGAGTAGTAATGGGCAATGTGGAATGTTTGCCAGATGATCCTGTATTGCGTCTTAAAATACTTAGTAAAGCAGGATTTCTGTATTTTGGAGCGATTGAAGATAAGGATAGGCAATTAAGCGGTTTTTTGGAAGTGCTTGTTTCCTATCATGGCATATCCAAGCTAACGATAGCAAAAATGGCTGGTGTTGAGGAAAATGATATTGACAGGCTTTTAGTCAATCCACCAGAAAAGATTGAAATCGAAGTAAAGTATAAAATTGCTGTGACGGTTATGGAACTGCGATTTTGGCTAAAAGATTGTGAATCACCGATATAATCGGGATTTGTGAGTAGAGGGCACTTATGAAAAATAAAAGTATCAATCAAGTTTCCATAATAAATGGTGAAGATGGTCCCACAAGTGTTTTTATATTTGGAGAAGCTCAAAAGCAATCTCTAAAGATTAGAATCCGAAAAGCTATCTATCAATCCAGACGAAAAAGGATAGAAAAGAGAATAGCGGCCAACCCGCATACCCTTGCGGAAGTGGTGCAATACGCAAAGGATCATTATGATTTAGTGGAAATCAATCCTGCCGCAACAAATTGGATAGAACGACAGAAAAATCTAAAAGCTAGTTTGATTATGCAGCATAAACCAGAACTTTTGGGCCAAAGGAAGGATATTCCAAAACCAGATTTTCATAATGAAGAATCTGTTAAAAATTTTTTGAATGAAATGGAAATTAGAAATAAATTGATTGACCAAATGCCTGATAATGTAATTCCCATGGATTTTCATTTATATGAAATAAAAATTGGTGAGGATTTAATGGAAATAGAGGTAGATTATACCTGGAATATATTTGGAATATCTTACTCTGGAAATAAGTCGGTCATAAAAAGGTTTAAGAAAATAGCCAGAGATTTATATTGTTATTATGGTGTCAGTGAGGAGGATATAAAGAACCGGACAAAAAGATATTCTTCACTGGTAACGGAATTGAGTTCATAATTCAGAATTTTAAATAGAAGTAGGATTTCTGTATTTTGGAGCGATTGAAGATAAGGATAAGCAACTAAGCGGTTTTTTGGAAGTGCTTGTTTCCTATCATGGCATATCCAAGCTAACGATAGCAAAAATGGCTGATGTTGAGGAACAGGATATTGACAGGCTTTTAGCCAATCCGCCAGAAAAAGTTGAAATCGAAGTAAAATATAAAATTGCTGTGACTGTTATGGAACTGCGATTTTGGCTAAAGGATTGTGAGTTACCAATATAATCATGTGGTGCTTGGGAAACTGGTGGAATAACAGGAAATGTAATTAGAATAAAGAAAGATAGAAGGCGAGTAGCGGATTGGTGTCTGCTGCTCACTTTTCGTTTATGGGGATATGTCGCAATACGACTTTTGAAGTGTTGTATTGCAATCTGTTTTCGGGTATTTCTCGTTGGTATCATTACCATAAAAGCGAGGTGAATTCCATGAAAGCAGAGAAGAAGGAAATCAATATACAGATTGGAAAAAGGTTGCAAACCGCCAGAGAAAACAGTGGATATACGCAGGAAGTTTTTGCAGAGACGCTGGATGTAGGGGTAGAGCATTATCGCAAAATCGAAAGTGGTGTCTATGGCTTACAGCCAGAGAAAATGCTGATCTTGTATGAGAAGTACAGGATTGAGCCGACTTATCTGGTTACGGGGGATACAAATCATAAGGTTGATATTGAACTGTTCCTTGCAAACTGTAGCAGGGAGGAACGGGATGCATTTATAGACCGTATGCTTGCGTATATGAGAAAGCTGATGACAGGCCGTTAAAGCAGTACAGTCTCCGGGATGTATATTTGATCAATATATTTTGAGAAGGAGACGATATATGAGGGTAGCAATCTGCGATGATAATCAGCAGGACATTGAAAGGATCAGACGCTATACACTGCGTATGATCGACTATGCGGTGGAGTATGTGTTTTATACCAGACCGGAAGAATTATTGAGGGAATGTGCAGATGCGGAGCAAAAGCCGGATATGTACATTCTTGATATTGAGATGCCTGGAATGGACGGACTTGCGGTGGCAAAACAGATCCGTGAGACAGATTCCAAAGCATTGCTGGTGTTTCTTACCAGCTATACCAAATACATGCCAAGTGTATTTGAAGTTGTCACATTTGATTTTATTCCAAAACCAATCTCAGAAGAAAGGCTCCGTGTGCTGTTTGAGAAGGCAGGAACCTATCTGAATCTGACCAATCAGAGTTTTTCATTTAGTTACCGCAGGGTGCGGTACAGTCTGAAGTTTGACGAAATCCTGTATCTGGAAAAGCGGGGGCGTCAGGCGATTATCCACACAAAGAAAATGAAATATCAGTCCAACATGAATTTGAATGAAATATGGGAGAAACTGGATGAGCGCATGTTTGCCGCCGTTCATGGCTCTTTTATCGTTAATTTGAAACATGTTCATTCTGTATCCAGCGGCATGGTCATGCTTACAGACGGCACAGAGCTGGGAGTGACAAGAGGGTACCGGAAGGAGCTGACGGAAAAGCACATCGCATTTGTGCAGGGAGGAATGTGACATGGCATTATATGGGGTGAGGCTTGTCATAAATCTTTTTGACCTCTGCATTTACCGCAGGTATTTAGAGGAGTTCATCGGAAACAGAAAAACTTCCATGGAGTTTTCTGTTCTTCTGCTGATAGTGTGCGAGCTGATTGGAAGTGCGGTGAACCAGATGGGGATAAGCTGGCTGAATTTTGTGACGATGGTTGCGATTCTCTGTGTATATGTCTGCCAGTATGAGGCAGGGATTGTAAGCAGGCTGATTGCGGTTCTGCTGTATATGGGGATTATGGGAGTTGCAGAACCGTTAGGATATTTGTTTAATAAGGCATTCATGGAAAAGGTGTTGGACGATACCACGGTTTCATATTATTTTATCGTGTTTTTTATGGCACTTTTGAAAGCAACAATTGTGGAGGTGTTTTGCAGACTGAAATCTGGAAAAAGCATTCGACTATCAGCAATGCCAAAAGAAACGCAATATATGTTGACAATGATACCTTTATGCAGCCTGATCAGTTGCTTTTTACTGATAGAGGTTGCAAAAGAATTAATCTCGGCACAGATGGTCGTGCTGTGCATGTGCATCATCTTTGTCATTATCATCACTAATTATGTAATTTTTCTGATGATTGAAAAGTATACGACAGTGGAAGAAAAACAGCACGAAGAGGAAATGATCCAGAGGGAAATCTTATACCGGAACGAATACTATCAGGACATGGAACGGTATCAGGAACAGATACAGGACATCCGGCATGATATGAAGAACCGGCTGACGGGACTGCTCGCAGCGGCGGAACAGGGAAGTGCGGAACTGATCAAGGACAGACTGCAGGAAGTATTGGGAGATATCCGGCTGGCAGAAGAGATCATTTATTCCGCAAATCCTGTGGTGAATGCCATATTAAAAGTAAAAAGCGTAAAGGCAAAAGAGAAAGAGATACCGATGCAGGTTACAACGCTGCTCCCCCAGAGAGTATCCGTAGATATCGGGGACATGGGTGTTCTGTATGGGAATCTTTTGGATAATGCGATAGAGGCAGCGATGGCAGTGGAACAGGAAAAACGGTATGTTCATGTGGAATCAAAGTTTCAGGAGGGCAGACTGCTTTTATCCATTAAGAACAGCAAGCCATCCGGGACAAGTTCCTATCAACAGACAAGCAAAAAAGATAAAATAAAACACGGCAGGGGAATCCGTTCGGTGCGGAAAGTGGCAGAAAAATACGGTGGGGAGCTGATGTTAAAGGATCAGGGGGAACATTTTGAGGCAGTCCTTCTGCTCAACGGAGTTGCAAAACTGGAGTGAGACTGCAACTTATTACAGCAAACCTGCAACTTGTTACAGATAGATTGATTTTTACATGGAAACTGTTAGAGTGAAAACATCAAAAAAAGGAGGGTTTTACTAAAAATGAAGAAAAGAAACTGGATGTACCGACTGAGCAGCAAATCCATGAGCGTGATGGCAGCACTGGCACTTATGGTGACAACCATGGCAACGAACCGTTCCTGCATGTGGTATCTGGGACAGGACAAGATGCCGGAAGATTCCAAAAAACTCAGAAGGTTTTAAATCATGACGAAATGGCTCAGCCACCGTATGGTTGAGCGGGGAATCATAAAAGAGGAGGAGCAGGAATTATACCAGTTTGGAATACGCAATGGTATGATCCTGCTTCTAAACGTTGTGACAGCACTGGTCATCGGCCTGCTTACAGAGCAACTGGCGGTTGTGGCAGTGTTTACCCTGTCTTTTATGGTTCTTCGCAGTTATACCGGTGGATATCACTCAGACAGCAGGATTTTCTGTTATCTTGGTTCTAATCTGGTGTTGCTGGTTCCGGTTTATACACAGGCTGTGTTTTACAAGACATCGCTGGCATGGCTGCTGGCAGTATTGCTGGTGTCCGCAGGGATCATTTTTTTACTCAGTCCCATGCACAGCAAGAACCGGAAGCTGGATAAAGAGGAACAAAAGCATTTTGGCAGAAAAGCAAGGCTGATCGCAGCTTTGGAACTGGCTGTGCTTGGCATTTTGTGGCATGCAGGCCAGATACCGTATGCTTACGCTGTTTATACGGGAATCTTCATCACGGCACTGTTCATGCTCGTAGGAAAAGCACAGTTATGGATACAATCACATACCGAAAATGGATAGTCCTTTCCGAACATGCGGAAGGGACTTTTTTTCTGGAAAACGGGAGGGATGACAATCCAAGACGGTAACTTATTACAGGTACCGTAAGACTTATTACACTTATATTGAAGCGAACTTTCTTTCCAAGTATAGTACCGCAAAAAGGCTTAGGAGAAGAAAGGCGTGGCATGTTTTTGGGAATTCATGCCGCACCGGATTGCAGGGGGCGGCAGAAAGGGAAAAGTTCATAAGGATAACATCCGGGTGCAGTTTTGCATGCTTTATTTTGCATGGGAACAGCACCTTTTTTTATTGTCTTTTTCCAGTAAAGCAGAACCCAGAGGTCCGCCAGATGTCCTTCATTTCAAAAAAATTACGAAATGGAGGACATTTGAATGTCAGAATGGATCAGAATCAGAGTCAAGGATTTTTATAAAGATGCAGTTGGTGAGCTGGAATACACCTATGTGACCAGAGAAGTCTACGAGGCACTTGTCGATACGTTCCGCAAAGAAGCCCACGCACAGGAAATGCGGGATATCAGACATACGACCAAGGACGGATATACAGAAGGAGAAACGGAAGATCTGGTGGAGCTGACTGGGGAATCGGTAGAGGATACGGTCATCCGGCAGATGGAAATAGAAACCCTGCAGAAAGCAATGCAGTCACTCACCCCAGTGCAGAGAGAGCGGCTGCATTTTTATTTTTTTGAGGGCATGACATACCGGCAGATTGCAGCGAAAGAAGGGGTCGGAGAGAAGAACATCCGGGAGAGCATAAACGGTGCGGTAAAGAAAATAAAAAAATATTTTGATTAATACCCCCTCAAAACGTGTTTTTCTGTGAGTACCTTATGAGAGGAACTTTTTCTGGACAGATGGTCTCTTCCGGGAATCCTCTCATGTCTCGTGTGTGGATACGACACAGGCAGACAAAACGCACATTGAAAAATGCCGGAGAGGAATGCAGGGCTCCGAGCGCAGGATGGAATCACGCCATATCCTGCCAGCCATATCCAGCAGTTCAGATACGTTAGCCGTTTCATGAGCCGTAACCGGGGCGCAGTGACACTCCTGCAGCAATCGGGCAGATGTTCTTTCTGCCAGCCATGCTGTGAAAAAGATCGCATCTAAGGAGCCGAGCGGGAAAGCCGGGGTACAGCCTGTCTGTGGTGGACAGGCGCGAAGAGGGGAATGGCCTATAATGATACACCTTGAGATTAGCCAGCACGCAGTGGTGGAGGTGAGATACCTGTGATGTCTGCCTGGCCGAGTGGCAGGGACCAAAGACAGTCTGGACTGACTGCCCATGAAATGCCGGCTTTGGGATTTTTTCTTCTCTGTTTTGGCGGCGTTTTGGTTCCGGGGAGTAGTGACGAATAGGGACAGACACTTTTTATTTATGAAGTGAAGGATTATGACAGTAAGACTTAATTACAGAAACCATGCGGCGGAGGGGAACTTCCGCCGTATTCTTGTGGAGTTAAGAAAAGCTGAAAAATGGGGAATGGAGGAAAACAGGAGATGAAGAAAGAAGATACCGAAATGATGTTAAGGATTTTTGAAACGGAGAGGGCAGGATATGCCTATCTTTATCCGAGTGATGGAGGGGAGCGGAAAGAGGACTATATCTCGACCACGGCAGAAAATATCGCAAATTATATCGGCAGCCACATGTTTGAAGCCGAAAAGATCGTCATCACAGATATGTGTGACAGGCTGATATTAGATACCTGCGGCTATTTTATCAATAGCTGTCACAATCTGGAATTCTGTAAGGAAATCCATCCGTTCTTAATCCCGATCCAGATGGGAGAAAAGGACGCGGGAGAGGTGCTTTCAGTCAGCAGGGATGTATCGGAACAGTATTTCCGGGAAGAAGATGAGGCTGCAACCATGGCTGAAATCGGGATGATGTAAAGGTGTTTCTTCTGGGCAAAAGTGTTTGGCTTGGGAGAATGAATTTAACGTTCTTAAATTGCGGGAGGAAAAAGGGAAAAGATGATGGAAGGCGGAGCGAATGAGGTGCGGTATAAGATTGCCGAATTTCTCTTAAAAAGGATGCATGAAGATAAGCTGTTAACCGAGGAAGAATGGGAAAAAATACGGGTTTTGAATGTCAAGACTTTCTCCCCGGAATTAGCAAAAGTATATCTGTAATAACACTGGATATATAAAGGACTATGTGGTAGTGTATGTTGCTGACAGGTAGTGCAAACCCTTGAAAATACTGGGAAAGGAGAAAAAAGCATGGCAAAAAAAGTGACTGTCATAAAGGCAGCAAAAGCGCAGAAACATACACAGGAAGAACGCAGGCTGAAAGTGTGCGGATATGCCAGAGTCAGTACCGGCGGTCAGGCACAGGCAACTTCCTATACTGCACAGGTCGAGTACTATACAGAAAAAATCGGGAGCAATCCTCTGTGGGAGTTTGCAGGGGTGTATGCGGATGAAGGAATCAGCGGAACAAACGTAAAGCACAGGGATGAGTTCCAGATGATGATTTCAGACTGTGAGGATGGGAACATCGACCTGATCCTTACGAAATCCATCACAAGATTTGCAAGAAATACGGTGGAATGCATCCAGACCATCCGAAAGCTGAAGGAGATTGGCGTTGGAATCTACTTTGAAAAAGAGAATATCAACACGCTGTCAGAAAAAAGCGAGCTGTTCATTACCATCCTGGCATCGGTGGCGCAGGGGGAATCAGAAAACATCTCAAGCAACAACCGATGGGCGATACAGAAACGCTTTCAGGATGGAACCTATATCATATCGACGCCAGCGTATGGCTATGGAAAAGACGAGGATGGAAATTTAGTCATCATAGAATCCGAGGCAGAAACCGTAAGGTGGATTTATGAGTCTTACTTAAACGGCATGGGAGTGTATGTGATAGCAAAGGCACTGAACCAGAAAGGCATTCCAACAATCCGGGGTGCAGAAAAGTGGCAGGACGGGGTGATACAGGACATTCTGAAAAATCCCATTTATGAGGGAGATATGCTTCAGCAGAGGACATATACAGAAACAAGGTTCCCATTTGTCCGCAGGGTAAACAACGGACAGAGAAACCAGTATCTCATCAAAGACAGCCATCCGTCAATCGTCACACATGAGGAGGCAGAAGCGGTACGCAACCTGATGGCATACCGGGTGGATGTACTGCACATGAACAAGAGTGACTACACCAAAAGATACCTGTTTTCCGGCAGAATCATCTGCGGAGAGTGCGGAAGAACCTTCCGGCGGCAGAAAATCTACATCGGGAAACCATATGAAAAAATCATCTGGACGTGCAGCGGACATGTGGAGGATAAAGAGAGCTGCTGCATGAAAGCCATCCGGGAGGATGTGCTGCACCGGGCTTTTACAGACATGTGGAACAAGCTGTACACCAATCAGGGAACGATATTAGAGCCGCTGTTAAAAGGGCTGACGGAACTTGTGGCAGCAAGGCAGGACAGTGAGGAAATCAGACAACTGGATAAGGAAATCAAAGATATAAGCGGGCAGAGCCAAATCCTAAATCAAGTCATGAGGAAAGGATATATGGACTCTGCTCTTTTTATGGAGAGCAGTAGCAAGCTTGGCTGGCAGCTGACGGAATGCAGGAGAAAAAAGACACTTTTG
Source organism: Roseburia zhanii (assembly GCF_014287635.1). Lineage (GTDB taxonomy): Bacteria > Bacillota > Clostridia > Lachnospirales > Lachnospiraceae > Roseburia_B > Roseburia_B zhanii. The sequence goes on from NZ_JACOPH010000020.1 coordinate 11,229, forward strand.
ACCAGAAAGCTGCGGAGGACAAAAGAAATTGTACGGACCGAACAGCTTATCCAACTGATTGCAGAACAGGACGGATTAAGGGAGGAGTTTGACGAGCAACTGTTTAAAATGACAGCAGAGAAGATCGTGGTCTCCAAGGAACACGACATCACCTTCTGCCTGCACAACGGACTGAAACTGACGGAGAGGGGAGGCGGACAGGATGCAGTGGCACATGCCAATCGGCTATAAGGTTGTGGATGGAAAAAATACCATCTGTGAAGAGCAGAGAAAAATTGTGGAACAGATATTTACAGACTATGACAGCGGGGTGGCGGCAGGCAGGATCGCCCAGAACCTGAAAGGGAGAAACATATGCAATGCAAAAGGGAAAGTGTCCTGGACCCACGCATCCATCGGCAGGATACTGGAAAACCCAAGCTACCTTGGCACAGAATACTATCCGCAGCTCATAGGAGAGGAACTGTTTGAGAGAGTCCAGCGCAGACGGGAAAAGGTGAGGGCAGAGCTTGGAAGGGCAGACCACCGGCCCGGCAGGGATGAAAGAATCCTTTTCGGAGGTGTCATCTGGTGTGCAGAATGCGGGGCAGTATGCAGCCATATCCAGCCGAACCACAAAAAAGAGCGTGGCGGCACTGCCAAGTGGAAGTGCAGGAACTATGTGACTGGCAGAGCAAAAAACTGCAGGAACAGTTTTATTACAGACGGGCAGGCAAAGCAGGTGTGTGTAGAAGCCATCAATGCAGTGATACGAAACAAAGGTCTGCTCCGGGTACAAAGGCAGGAGGAAAAGCTCAGCCCTCAGTACCGGGTTCTGGAGCGGAACCTGCAGCACATGAAAGAAGAGCAGGAACGCACAGAGACAGACCTGATGAAACTGCTCTATGAAAGGGCAGAGGAACGATACCGGACGCTGGAGGTCAGGGATGGGGAGTTCCGGACAGAGGAGATCAAAAACATCCTTGCAGGAAAAAAGGAACTGGAAACATTTGATGAAAATTTATATAGAAAAATAATCGCACGCATCTGGGTGCATGGTGGAAATATGGCAGAAGTGGAGCTTATCAATGGGAGCCGTGTCACAGCCGGATACAAGGATTAGGAGGGAGAGCAGATGGCAGAAACAGCAAAAAAGATCAGCATGATACCTGCCAAGGTGCAGTATGACCGGAATGTGAAACTGTCAGAGAAGAAAATGAAGGTCGCTGCCTATTGCCGTGTCAGTACGGAACTGGAAGAGCAGGACAGCAGCTATGAGGCACAGGTGGAGTATTATACCAGCAAGATATCCGAAAACGAAAACTGGAAAAATGCCGGCATTTATGCGGATGACGGAAAGAGTGGAACAAACACCAAAAAGAGGGCAGACTTTAATGCCATGATACAGGATGCCCTTGCCGGAAAGATCGACATGATCCTTACAAAGTCGGTCAGCAGGTTTGCGAGGAACACGGTAGACTCGCTGGTGACCATCCGAAAACTGAAGGAAAAGAACGTGGCGGTGGTGTTCGAGAAAGAGGGGATCAATACACTGGAGGGAACCGGCGAAATCCTTATCACCATCTTGAGCAGTCTGGCACAGGAGGAGAGCCGCAACATCAGCGAGAACATCCGCTGGGGAGTCGTGAGGAAATTTGAAAAAGGCAAGGTCATCGTAAACTGCACAAAGTTCATGGGATACACCAAAAACGAGGACGGGGACTTGGTCATCGTACCCGAAGAGGCAGAGATCGTAAAGCTGATCTTCCGCCTTTATCTGGAGGGCTACAGTACTGGGAAGATCGCAAAGCATCTGGAAGAGCAGGGCATCAAGACCGCCACAGGGCAGGACAAATGGCATTCCACGGTAATAGACAAAATGCTCCGCAATGAAAAATACATGGGAGATGCACTCCTGCAGAAAACCTACACGGTGGATTTCATGACAAAAAAGAAAGTCAAGAACACCGGACTCGTACCGCAGTATTATGTGGAAGATGACCATGAGGCGATCATACCGAAAGAACTGTTCTACAGGGTGCAGGAAGAGATGATGCGGAGGGCATCCTTATGCAAGGCGGCTGTCACCCGGAAGAAAAACCAGAGGAGCAGGTATTCCTCCACCTATGCACTGACCGGCATGCTGATCTGCGGAAAATGCGGACAGGAGTACCGGAGGGTCACCTGGGCGAGAAACGGGAAAAAGAAAGTGGTCTGGAGATGCAGCAACCGGCTGACCAACGGAGTGAAGAAATGCGGGGAATCCGAGACACTCGAAGAGAACGCATTAAACAGGGCAGTGATGGAAGCCATCCACAGGATCACGAGTGATGATATGGAATTTATGGAAAACTTCCGGCAGAACATCATCCATGTCATCGGGAGCTACAGCACCGCAAAAGAGTCCGGAGAATACGAAGAAAAGATAAAAGAAAAGCAGGATGAGATGGTGGCACTGATTGCAGAGAATGCAAAGACCGGTTCCTACACACCGGAGTTTGATAAACGCTACCGAATCATAGCAGAAGAAATCAATGCCTTAAAAGAGGCACAGAAAACAGCCAGAAACGAGAAATGGATGGCTGACAGCTATGAACAGAGAATCCAAGATATCGACCATTACTTAAGCACAAGCACCTGCCAGATACAGGAGTTCGACAATGACCTTGTCAGACGGCTGATCTCGACCATCAAAGTGGAATCCAGCGAGAAGCTGCTGATACAGTTCCAGTCAGGCATTGTCATGGAACAGGAGATTCGATATGAGTAAGACTGCGGCAGGAATGGCAGCAAGCAAATAGGAAACGTTGTTCCTGCCAGTTTATGGTAAGAATAAAATGCCCGATGATCCGGGCGTTTTATTGTTGGCACAAAAATAGGAAAGAACAGCAGGAGCGATATATAGCGGAAAATGAGTAAAGGGAAGTGGATATAGAAAAAGCACATGAAGTAAGTGTGCGACAGGAGGAGAAAAGCGTATGAATTATGAGCAACTGATAGAAGAACTGAGGGAGGAAATGTTACAGCTTGTAAACACGAAATGTGATGCACTGCTCCAGATGTACCGGAGTGGGGAGATGCATACAGATAAGAGAGATACGATCCGGGAAAGCAGCCTTATCCCAGTATCCCCGGCGGAACTGAAAGGGAAAAGACCACTGGCAGTCCAGTTCGCACCGGGAGAATGGATAGAGACACCTACATGGAGAAAGGTGGCACAAAGGATTTTGCAGACCTGTAATGAACAGCCGGATATCCATGAAAGATTTATCGAAATGTGTGGAAAAGTAGCCGGACGCTGGAGGACGATCCTTGGCAGTTCACCGGAAGAAATGGATGTACCGATAAAGGTGGATGAGGAACTTTATTTTGAGGGAAAATTTGACACCGAGGCGATGTTAAACATGTTAGAGAAAAAAGTGCTGGAACCGGCAGGGGTTGATTACAGCAGCATTAAAATCCGGTATATGGTAAAAGTGCAGGAGCAAGCAAAAAGTATAGAGCATGTGCCAGAGCAGGATGTTTTGGAGCATGAGGAGCAGGAACAACATGCACCGGTGCAGACAATGTAAAAAATGGATGGAATCAAGACTCCGAGTCTATGACAGGTTTGGAGTTTTTCTTATGTTCCTTTTTCAAATGTAAAAATTGATTGTATAAAAGAAATGGGTAAGTTATAATATAGGTGTGGTCAGATGCCTTTTTGGGGATGACTATATCTGTTACAAAAAGGAGGAAGGCCAGTGAATACAGAATTAAAAAATGCAGTGAAAGCAACAGACAAGGATGCACAGTATGATACGAGTGCAAAGCGTCTGTTAGGGCAGAAGAGCATACTGGCACATATACTGGTAAAAACAGTTGATGAGTTTAAGGGCATGAATCCCAAGGATGTGGTCAACTGCATCGAGGGAACACCACATATCAGTACGGTACCGGTAGAGCCTGGACTCACAAATGCAGCCAGCGAAAAAAATGGTGAGAGGCTGGTCGGTTTCAACACAGAAAATGAAGAAATTAATGAAGGTCTGGTAAGATTTGATATCGTTTTCTATGTGCGCATGAAAGATGGATTGTCACAGATCATCATCAATGTGGAAGCACAGAAAGACGAGCCGAAGGGATACGAAATCTTAAACAGGGCAATCTTTTATGTAAGCAGACTGATCTCATCGCAAAAAGAACGTGATTTTGAGAACTCCAGCTACAATGACATTAAGCGTGTATATTCGATCTGGGTATGTATGAACATGGAAGAGAGCAGCATGAGCCATGTGCATCTCACCAAGGAAGATTTGATCGGTTCCTATGAATGGAAGGGAAATCTTGACCTGCTGAATATCATCATGCTTGGACTGGCAAAGAATCTGCCGGAACATGATGAGACGTATGAACTGCACCGTCTGCTGGGAGCATTGTTATCCAAGGAACTTACAATAGATGAAAAACTAAACATAATTGGAAATGAATACGATATTCCTATTGAGGAGAACTTCAGGAAGGATGTGAGCGTTATGTGTAACTTGAGTCAGGGAATAAAAGAAGATGGTATTGCGATTGGAGAGGCAAGAAAAGAAGAAAAAATTATTCTTAATATGCATAACAATGGTTTTACTGTAGAGCAGATTGCTATGGCTACAGATAAAAACGTAGAAGAAGTGAAAGCGATTATTGCAGGGAAGGAACCTGCGCTTGCATAAAGTTATGTAAGAAAAAGAGAGCCTTTGAGTTTAAATAACTTGGAGGCTCCTGTTATATGAAGATTTGGGAAATAATAGATACAGTTAAATTATCTGATGAAAAAATGGGTATATGTGGAAATACAGATGGAGAGTGAATGTGTAAATGAATGAAAAACAATTCTTAAAGACAATGATAGAAACTATAAAATATGATGAAGATATTCAGAACAAAGATGATTTGTTGGGGATTTTAAGATATTCTATAGTTACATTTAGAAAAACCGGTGCATATACCCATGTATCGAATCAGAGGCAGGAATATATGGATTTAAGAGTGCCAATTCCAATGCTGAAAAAAGCAAAGGAATATAAAGATGTTTTTTTTGACTTAGCCAATGATATTTATATTCCAGATGATGACTATGATTTGTATGGAGTTGAGATTAAACCTAAATTGGTAGAGTTGGAAGATGATGGACAAAATGAACATGATGTAGCATTTGATGGAATCAAAGATGTAATTATTCAAGGCATTCGGAATGCAAAGTATACAATCTGGGTAGCGGTTGCGTGGTTTTCTGACCGAGATATCTTTCAGGAATTACTTGCAAAGAAAAAGCAGGGCATAAGTATTAGAATTATTACATCAAATGAAAAATCTAATATGACGTTGATGAGTGAATTGGAAAGTAATTTTGAGGTGGTAAAAGTGCCACTTAAAGGAGCATATTTGTCCAATCGGCTGCATGATAAATTTTGCATTATAGATTTTGAATTTGTAATGCATGGTTCATATAATTGGAGCAAAGCAGCACAGTATAATGATGAAACATTGGCAACTGCTTTGGATAGAGATTTTGTAAAGAAATTTGCGGATGAATTTATGAGACTGTACAATAATCATAATGAGTAGTTTGCTAAAAGCTTTAATTGTATAAATGGCTGGGATCAAGCCTCCAAGTTTGCAACAGATTTGGAGGTTTTCTTCTGTCCATTTGCGAGGAAGGGAAATTCCAAAACATAATCATCTGTGATACAATATATAAAAAATTGAAGTGAAAGTTAAACGATGTAGATGATATACTAGGGTGAGGAGGATTAAGCTATGGCAGAGAGAATTAGAAAACTTACTAATTCAGAAGTTGAGGTTTTGGCGCGTATAATTGCAGATACCATGACGGGAAGTCAGATGAATGAAATTTTTCAGGAATGTGGAGTTCAGGATGCCAGTAATGAAAGTACAAAATGGAAGAGAATTTATTATACATTTTTAGCAAGACAAGAACAGGATGGAGCATCGAATTCATTTCTTAATTTTATAAAAAAGAGTCTGAAACCGGTAAGGTTTATCAGTGGCCAGAATGGTAATTATGATGAGATTTTATTAGAAATTAACAAACCGTTAATGTTAATTGGACTTCAGATGACAAACGAAGGAAAATTGTTAAAGGTTCAGGCAGCAACTACAATTTCAGAAGTTGAAAGAAGAACCAGAAATCTGGTGAGTGAATTACAAAAAAGACATATTCATCAGGATGTAATAAGGTGTTGCAAAGAGGAATATTTACAAGAAAATTATTTTCATGCAGTTTTTGAGGCGGCTAAGAGTTTGTCTGAGAAGGTAAGAGAAAAAACAGGAATGCAGGAGGATGGTTCAAATTTATTTAATAATGCTTTTGCAGTTAATAATCCTCGATTAGCAATAAATTCATTACAGACACCTTCGGAAAAAAATGCTCAAAACGGTCTAAAAGAAATGTTAAATGGGGTTACGCATATGGTAAGGAATGTAACAGCACATGAGTTGAAAATAAAATGGATTGTAAATGAGCAGGATGCAATTGATATATTAACTACAATTTCTTTTTTACATAAACAGTTAGATGAGAGTTTTGTTGTTCCGCAACATATAGCATAGATTTCTTTGAAAAAGAGTAAATGGTCGGAATCAAGCCTCCAAGTCCACAACAGATTTGGAGGTTTTCTTCTGCCCATTTTTATTGGAAAGTAATTTCCGAAACAAACAATCTATGGTACAATATCCTAGAAGCTATCATCACGGGATAAGTGGATCATAGAGAAAGAGCAGAGTCAATCGTAAGCTGATCTGGCTTACATCTAAAAATACAATGCAATCTTTTTCTGTGCATGGGACATAAGAGAGTGCATCATGTCAATTTTTTGCAGCTTCATCAGATAGGAGTGCAATATTTTTTACTCCCAGAGTACAATGAAAACTCTGGAAAGTGCATCTCAATTACCCTATCGACACATGTGGAGACTGTGGTGGGACTACACAGAAAGGATATGTAGAAATCCTTGAATTTACGCACTTTGTAGAGTTTTTCAGTTTCAACAAAATTAGTGAAAATCACAGGGAAAAAGAGCTTGTGAGGAAAGTAACTGTTGTTGTAGCGTTAGACCTCGGTTGTGGGAACACAAAAAATTCTGAATATGAAAGTGAATAGAGAGCTATCAGATATATTGATAGAACATAGGGATACTTCAAAAGAGTGTCCCTATTTTTTATATTAGGGCATTCCATTAGGAGTGCCTTTTTCAATTCAATTTCAGAAGGAGGTTCACTATGAACAACACAGCGTTAGGAGCAGTAAGTAACAAGAAAGAGAACATTCGCTTTATTAGCGAAGCACATGAGAAATTCTACTATGAAAAATTAAAAGAAGTGCGTTATGTGGATGTATATCACAAAGCACTTTGCTATTGTCTTGGCATCAGCGATGATACGAGAAGAAATATCAACAGAATTTATGACTTTAAGACTGGCTGCGTAAAACCAGAGTGCCTGCACGATGGTTGGCAGACCAGTGGAAGCGAAAAGGTTGTCAGAATGGCGTTCAATTTGTATTGCAATGGTACACCGAGTGTAGATGATGAGTTGGATGCAGAGGAGCAGATTGATGAGTGTAGGAGATATTCGGCAGAGGATTTGTTCTGTTGTTGCTATGCACCGTTTTTCTGGCAGGCAATACAGATCAGGTATCCAGAATATGCCAATTATAAGCATGCTCTGTATGCAATGTTTGGAGGAAATGATTGATGTTAAAAGTAAGATTGATGGGAACAAAGAATGATATTACATGGTTTAAGAAAATCATGCAGAGACATCCAAAGATAGAGGTTCTGGAGCTGTCAGACCTCTATCCCAATAAAGGAACAGATAAATATTACAGAGTTTATGCGGAAGTAAAAAAGAGAAATGGTTTTGCAAAAAAGAAAATAAAAATTGCTTATATTTTGAAATATATTGCATATAATAATATAAATATAAAAAATACGCAAAAAACACTTGCATTTTATTAAATGAGGTGATATATTATGAGTACAATAAAAGAAAAAGGATGTGTCAGTATGAAGATTCAAGCTGTTTTGATTGATGGCTTTAAAAATTTATCAAACGTAAAAATCTCTTTTGATAATATTACTGCTCTTGTTGCACTTAATAATTTTGGTAAGTCAAATGTGCTTTCCGGCATTGATTTTGGGTTAGCATTTATTAAAGCTACAATTGAAGATAAAAAGGAAATGATGGCAAATTCTAATTTAATTCCAATTAATTGTAATATGATTGGAAAAAATTATAAGTATGAGATGGAGGTGTCTACTGATATTCATGGTCAGGAGTACATCGTCCAGTATGGCTTTGAATTTGTATGGAAAAACAGTGAGGATATGGAGCCGAGAATTGTTTCTGAGTTTCTAAAAGTTAAGCTTAACGAGAAAGGACAGAAGTATACTCAGTTAATCAATAGAACACTGGACACAGCATTATATAAGAGTTCTGAGACAGGACGATGCTCGTCAAAGATAAAAGTTGATTCTGCAGAGCTTGTTGCAAATAAACTAAGAGCCTACGATGAGTTATATTATGCAGAGATTATTACAAAGCTAAATGGAATGAAAATATATATGGAAAATAATCTGGATGCAAAGAGTTTTTATCAGCCAGACCCAATTATTCGTAAGGGATTTGAAAATGAGATGATTAACGCTGATAATCTCCCACGTATTATCTTCAATTTGAAGAAACAGAATTCAGACAAATTTGAATTGTTGAAAGATGTGTATTTTCAGTTATTTCCAGACATTGAGGATGTTATTGTAAAGAATTTCAAAATCAATGCAGATGAAAGTGACCAGTTTCCTGACGATGCACCATTTGTATTTACGAATTCTATCTATGTATTATTTGTTAAAGATAAAAACTTAGCGAACCCAGTTAACTTTTCAATGATGTCAGATGGAGCAAAGAGAGTATTTATGATACTGACCAAGATAATTGTATCTAGTGTAAGCAATATCTCATTGATAGCGATCGAAGAGCCTGAGAACTCTGTTCATCCCGGACTATTTCAAGCATATATACAAATTATAAGTCAGTTGTTAGATGATTGTAAGGTAATTATTACTAGTCATTCGCCATATATTATTAGCTATTTAAACCCTTCTTGGATTCATGTCGGTATGAATAGAAAGCCCGGCGTGGCCGAGTTCTTTGCTTTTAAAAAATCAGGTCAGAAACAGTTGGAGAATGATGCAGCTGGATTAAATATGAGCATGGGAGACTATCTGTTCTCAATGCTTGCCGATTCAGAGAGTAACATAAGCGATTATTTGGAGTGTGATGTCGATGAATAAATGTCTTGTACTTTTTGTAGAGGGAGATACTGAGGTCGAATTTTACAAACAAGTAGTCGCAAATGCCAGAAAGCTACACCCTGCGGGAAGATTCGATACTAATATTGAATACAGAAATGTTAGAGGTGTAGGTGGTTTTAAAAGTATTGCTCTCAGAAAATTCACAAAAGAAATCAAGCCTAAATATGGGGATGACTGTGAGTTCACAATTGTTTTATGTAGTGATACGGATGTATTTGATTTTGCACCAAAACCACCGATAAAGTGGGATGAAGTAAAGAAAGATCTTGCAAATAATGGAGCAGCTAAAGTTATTCACGTACAGGCAAAGAGGTCAATTGAAGACTGGTTTTTGTATGATATAGAGGGAATTTTAGGATTCTTGAGGCTGGGTAAAAATACAAAAGTATCAGGAAAGAATGGATACGATAAGCTCCAGCGTTTGTACAAGCAAGCCAATAAAGTTTATTACAAAGGAATACAGAGCAATGGTATGATAGGACGCTTGAATATTGAAAAAATTGCAAATGCAGTGAAAGAACAGCTGAATCCATTATATAAGGCTCTTGGAGTAGAAAAAATTAAATAATAGTATGTAAGAGCATTGCTCTTTACATAGAAAAAGCCAGAGATTAACTCTGACTAATTCCCTTGCCAAAGAAGGTCTTTGGACTTATTTTTCTCGCAATCTAATAATACCAAAGAAAGCCTTCTTCTGCAAGGAGATTTTGCAAAGGAGGTATAGCGATATGGCAGTACACCACGGTGGAAAAGTAGGAAAAGCGGGTAAGACTCTTGCTAGTAAATCGTCTAGTAAACAGTCGAAAAGCAAAGCTGGAACTACATTAGCTAATCACAAAGCTAAATGTCATTAATGACTAATACGGACCTAAGCATGTCTTTAAAAGGCTTTATTTTATTTGAAACTTATATGAAATTGATTATGTATAATGAATAGGAGAAATTGAAATGGCACAACATTGTATTAAAGGAAAAAGAATTAGAAGGGTATGTATACCAAAAGAATACGATATAGATAAGATACAAATAGGAATTCCTGTAATCTGCGATGAAGCAAAGACGGTCGGGTTAATTAAAAATGGAGATGTAGTATTACCTTCTGGAATATTTGGAGCACAGTGTAGAAGAAATGCATATGGATATTCTTATGTAGATAAGTCAAAACCTAAAGAACGCCGATATGTGTCAACAAATTGGGTGCATCCTTTTGGAAATACCAACGCCTCTGAGGTAGCAGTTGATATCTATAGACCATGTTGGCCGCAGGTAGAAGTGCCACCTTACGGAATAGAATTACAGTTGTTTAAAAGCAAAGATGGACAACTATATGTTATAGTTGTTCTAACTGATGAAATAAGAGCTAATTACTTGAAAGAAGCAGTTAACATACTGCTGGAAATATATGGTGTGTGTTATATTTTTGATGGAGAAATTCAGTTAGATTATTCATCAAAGAGACAGAGATGTAACTGGGAAATGCTCCCTCCTGGTGAAATACCAAGTAGACACATTAAAAAGCAATTAGGAGAACGTGGAGAAAAAACAGATACGTATGATATTTTTAGATTAGAATATATGGAAAAATATAATTCGGAAAAAATAGTAGAAGGTATTAACGGTTTTAAAGGTTATTATGCGTTTATATTCTCAAAGTGTTGTGTATTAGAATCTGCAATTTACGGAAATGCAACATACATCATTCCTAAAGAAAATTGGGAGATTTTAAGTCAAAAAACAAAGAAAGAGCTTTTTGATGAAAATAAAGTAATAGGAAAAATTGATCACACAGCTAAATGGAAACAAAATGTAAGCGATAAATTTAGAATGTTGGAAGTGGTATTAAGTAAATAATTAGTAAATATGTGTGATGTAATGAATAAGAGATTTGGAATTAAAGGTAAAGAGTGCTACCAGCTACCACAAAAGTAGCTGGTTTATTCATTTTTAATAGTAACACATACCATCAATAGGAAGTGGTCTGCTAATCAAGTCCGATTGACTAACATTTGTCATTTTTGAACGAACAGTGTAGCTAACACGCCCCAGCAATATATTGAATAACTGCTCACAAAGAATAATTTGACTAACATCCTTATTCTTTTCAAGCCACCAAAACATAATAAGGTATAAGTCCAGATATTTTGTGGCTGGTTTATATTCATTTGAACCAAGGAACCTGTCTATAGAACTATGCAACGCATTGATTCTTGAAAGACTATAAGTTCCATAGGAATGGCATTTGCTATTGACCACAATATGTTCAATAGATTCTTTACGACATAGATATTTGTAACTGTTATATTCGTCAGTAACCAGCACAGCCTCACGAGTAATGCGTGACTGTAAATTTTCATACACAGTATCATACTTTGCAGAGCCAGCAGAAACAGGCTGAACATAAATGTTATTGCTACGATCAATAGCAGTCAGTATACAAACGTGTTGGTGGTTTATATCAATGGTATCTCTACCGACCATTCGTTTTTGACTGCTGTAAATCATTTCCTTAAGCATGGTAGGATTTTCAACAAACAACTTTTTATAATCATCACCAAGATAATCAATGCGTTGGGCACGACTTCTATGGTGTCGTGGCAGTCTTCCTAGTTTATCAATAAAGAAAGATTTATCCTTGCAACCTTTGAAAGAAATGCGTTCATACTTTCCATCAGCTTCAACAATACTATTAAAAGTATCACAATAACCATAGATATTTTTAAGAGTATCATATATTTTCATTCTACATAGCCATGCGGTCTTAGTTGACACGTTGATATTTTTAGCTAGTTCAGTAAGTGAAATACCAACCACAGTAGCCCTCACAGCTTCTTGCCATTGCCATTCTGATAAATGCGAATAATGTGTAATAAGACCATAGTTTTCAGTAAATGACTTATGACAATCTTTGCAAAGATACCTTTGCATTCCACCTTTAGTCTTGCCAATTTTCTTTATGGCAGTAGAACCACAATGCAGACAACAATCAATCGTATATGTAGGCTTGTCCGAATCCGGTAAGGCAGTACGAATTGTTGTATTTGCAGTAGTTGGCAAAGACAAAGATTGGATAGGTGTTGATTGTGTTATAGGCAGTTCTGACTTCAAGCGTTCATACAGAACTTGCTTTTGTGAATCGGTAAGATTGTTTATTCCCTTGAGATAATCATAATAGTCCGAGCTATCAGCTAAGAACCTCAAGAGCCTTTTGTCTTTGTTCCTGTGCTTTACGTTCAAGAGATGAAGCTCTGTCAAGATAAGTTTGTGACTGTTCAAAATCAAGATTGGCTTCATCAATCATTCTGTCACGCATTGATTGGATACCCAAAGCTGGTTGTGATTCTGGCAAGGTCTTTATCCATACAACATCCTTTGTGTAATGGTACAGAATAACACGCATAAGATTTCCATAATTACCATAAGGCACTGGCAGACCAGCTTCTGCATCTTTGACTAATGTAAATTCATTTTTTAGGAATAATTCTACACCAAGGTCTTTGGCAAATTGCATAGTTTCCTGTGATGCATCCGAAGTTGCAAAGACCACAGGCAGACTTGTGACAGTCGTTCCTTTTCTTGCGTGCATGCCAGCGTAAACCTCACTGATAGCTGATTTAGTCAGTGACTCTTTATGACACTTACACTGAATATAGAAACATACATTTCTACAGATTGGCTTAATCACATCAAATGTTGCAATAATGTCAACACCGCCATCAAAGCCAGCCTTATATCTTTCTGGGTCAGCTTCGTTAGATTGGTTTGTTCTCCATGCTTTAAAACCACACTTATTAAGCATGTCTACTACAGCTTTTTCAAACTGTAATCCTTTTTCAACTGCTGTTGTACTCATAGGCACCTACTTTCTGACAATATTTGAAATATTCAGACCATTTCAAAATCATCTATTTTTGTTCTTGTGCCTATAAATATTTTTACGTCTGCACATCATGTGAGTGAGCATTTAAGGCAATGAGTACACACTTTAGGTAATGTCTATGAACCATTTTTTCAACACCTCAATATAGAAAATATAATTTATTTTTTGAAAGGAACTTTTTATGGAAAACAAAGTATACATAGACCCATATCCTAAGACAATGAAAATGTTAGGGTTAGAACGAATCAATATCGACTGTGGCAATAACACCTCAATAGTAACTCCAGCTAATATAGCAAAAGACATGGTGGCACTATTGCCGGATGAGGTATTCATACCAGAAAGTAAATTCTTAGACATTTGTTGTAAGAGTGGAATTTTTCTGACAAGCATAAGAGAAAAACTTATGAACAGTAAAGCCATGATTGAATCATTTCCAGATGACAAAGAAAGATATAAATATATCACCAATAATCAGCTATATGGCATTGCTCCGAATGGTCAATGTCAAATGTATTCAGTAAGAGCAGTTTATGGCACACTCAAAGTAGATAACCCACATATCTTATGCTTTGGAGTATTTGACCAATACAAGACAGCTTGCCTAAATAACAATCATATGATTACTTCCTATTAGGAACACTGTAAATACAAGGCTTTTCGGAGCCTACAAACCAGAAAAAATAATATTTGATCTATCACATTACGCAAAAAGCCGTCCGGCATGAAAAACGGGCGGCTTTTTTGCGTGGATAGACGGAAAGGAGGCGCAAAAATAACTACAAAATTTTAGCGTTCAAATTTGTGCAACTTTAACGAAAAGGAGGATCGTAAATGGCCGATGAAAAATTGAATACTGGCCCTGCGGAGAATATTTCCCCGGAGGCTGCCGAGCCTATCACCACACCCGAACAGGCCGCAGCGTCTGAGCCCCAGCAGGAACAGACCGGGCCTGCCATACCTGAGTCCGGCGATGTGGTTGTGTCCTTTGACAAAATCAATGAACTTATGGCGGAAAAGAGGCAGAACGCCCGCGCCGAAGTCGAAAAGTCGGAACCCCCCGAAACGCCAGAGGCGGCAGCCCCCGGAGAAACACCGCAGCCCGCCAATACGGAGGAACCGAAAAAGCCGCGCCGTGGCCGTCCGCCGAAAGCGGAAAAGGCTGCGACTGAAAATCAGAAAGCGGAGAAATCGGCTGGGGCTCGCAAGGGCCGCCCACCCAAGGCGGATAAGGCGGCCCCTGACAAGCCCAAGCCGTCCAAACGAGACAAAGTGTCCCGAAGCGATGGAAAGGCCCCGGATGCCAAGGAGCCCATTAAGCCCGCACAGGATACGGCACTGAAGGAAACTGCTGCTGTGGAACAGACGGCTCCCGAGCCGACTACACCGCCCCGCCCGGTTGAGGAAGGCAAGCTGGTTTATCTGAAACTTTCCGAGGTTCATCCGTTTCACACATTCCGTCCGCACCCCTTTAAGGTACGGGACGATGCGAAGATGCAGGAAATCGTTGCTTCTATCCGCGTAAACGGTGTAATGGTTCCCGGTCTTGCCCGCCCGGAGAAAGATGGAAACGGCTATGAAATTGTAGCGGGCCATCGCCGTACCCACGGCAGTGAGCTGGCTGGACTGGAGGAAATGCCCTTTATCGTCCGTGAAATGACCGACCACGAAGCGGTACAGGCCATGAAGGACAGCAACAAGCAGCGTGACGGGATGCTCCCCAGCGAATTGGCCGCGCTGCTGGAACTCGAGGTTGAGGACATCAAGCATCAGGGCGGGCGGCTGAAAGGTGTTGCGGAAGGCGATGTCGGGAAACGCTCGGTTGAGATTGTAGGCGAGGCGCATGAAATGAACTATAAAAAGGTCATGCGCTACTTGCGGCTCAACTCCCTTGTGCCGGAGCTTCTGGATAAGGTAGACGATAAAAAGATGGGCTTCATGCCTGCCGTGGAGCTTTCCTACATCAAACCGAAAAATCAGAGGCTTATTGCTGTTTCCATTGACGGGGAGCAGGCTTCGCCCTCGCTGGCCCAGGCCAAACGGCTCCGGGAGCTGGATAAGGAAGGCAAGCTCAACGGCGATGTCATTGACGGTATCTTATCAGAACAGAAAAAGGAGGATCGAGGCGTGATTATTTCTACTGCGGAACTGGAAAAGTATTTTGGCAAGGAGGTCACTCCCGCCAAAATGAAAGAACAGATTATGTCCCTGCTGGATGACTGGAAAGAAAAACAGCCGCCGGAGCTGGCAAAAGCCCCGAAAAAGCAGGAACTTGACAAGTAACAACTTCGAGACACTTTGTCCCGAGGGCCCCGCCCTCGCGCAGAGGCTCTGGTGGTATATATCCCCCGTCGCCGCCTGTTTTTTAGTACAGCCGGGAGTGGGCCGTCAAGGGTGCAGCGCACCGCCGTTTTCGGCGGCTCGCCCTTGACGGTCTGCCCCGGCTGTGCTATTTCCCCGGCAAGCGGCGGGGGTATATCCTCCAGAGCCGCCCCCTTTCCCAAGACTGGGAAAGGGCGTGGGGTTTGGGTTGAACTTTCTTATTAAAATATCGGAGGTATGAACGATGAAACGACCCCTTGCTTATATCACCGCTGCATGGCTCGGCGGCGATAGCGAAAACGCAGAACTGGCGGCGCAGTATTGCCGCACCGTGTATGAGGCAGGCTTTTCTCCTATTTGTCCGCCTTTGTACTTGCCCCTGTTTCTCAATGATGCTGTTCCCGAGGAGCATAAAAGCGGCATCGACATGAGCCGTGACCTGCTCCGCCGTTCTCATGTGCTGGTTGTTTGCGGGCACAGTATGACCGAAGCCATGAAAAATGATATTGCCGTGGCCCAGCGGCTGGGAATTACGGCAACAACCCTTGAGGGCATCCTGACCGTCAAGGGACAGGGCCGCCGCTAATGGCAACCCTGTTTGAAGCCTACGTTACCAACGCCGGAAAGTACAGCGAGGGCCAGCTTGTGGGTGAAACACTGAAATTTCCCACAACCGCCCAGGAGGTGGAGGCTCTTTTGAAACGGATCGGCGTGGATGGCGTCCGCTATCAGGAAATTTTTATTACCTCTTTCGATGGGGATGTGCTGGGGCTCTATGACCATTTGAGCGAGTATGAAAATCTGGACGAGCTTAATCATCTGGCCTGCCTGCTTTCCGAGCTTACCTCATCGGAGCTGGAAACACTGGAGGCCGTCCTCGACAGCGGCGATCACTGTTCTTCGGTGCGGGACATCATCAATCTGACACAAAATCTGGACTGTTACGGCTTTTACCCCGACGTATCCGATGAGGAAACGCTGGGGCGCATTTATGTGGACGATCTGGAAATGTTGGATGTGCCGGATCAGGTAAAACCGTATTTCGATTATGAGGCGTATGGCCGGGATGCCTGCATCCACGAAAACGGCCATTTTGCCCCGGGCGGCTATGTTGTCAAAGAAAGCGATCATTTCGTGGAAGTGTATCACGGCTTGCAGGATATTCCCAAGGAACATAAGGTATTCTCTTTCCCGAAGCTCTCTATCCGGGAGCAAATGGCCGCCTATCAGGAAATCATAGACGGTTCTTCGCTGGAGGGCTACCGTCAAATGCAGAAAAAAGGCCGTGGGGATCGGTGATGGCACTTCGAGACAAATTGTCCCAAGGAAGGAGGCGGTGTAACTGATTGATGAAGATATTTCCCGGCGCACGATAGCCATATCTGTAAAAACGACCAAGCTGACGGCGCGGGGACTGGCGTATGTGCTGGGCATGGTGGGCCGGAAGATCCGCAAGGCATACCGTGGGCGGCAAGTACCGCATGGCAAACAAAGTGTGCGAAAGCTCATGGCCCACGGCACAGCCACAAACAGCATTGAGCTATCCGGGGATGCCAAGTCCTTTGACCGCGTGGCCCGGAAATGGAATGTAGACTATGCGTTCTATAAAACCGGGCCGGACAAATACCTGCTGTTTTTCAAGGCTGGACAGGCAGACGCAATGACCGCCTGCTTTTCTGAGTATTCCCGGAAGGTGTTAAGCAAAGCAAAATCGAACCGTGTTCCCATCCGGGAACAACTGCAACAGGCGGCAGATCAGCTTTCCAAAGAAAAGCCGAAGCAGAAAGAACGTGCAAAGGAGGTGGCCCATGAGGACAGATAAGATTAGAAAATATCTCATTCCGAACATTCCCTATCTGTTCATCCTGTGGGCGTTCCTCAAGCTGGGAACGGCCTACCGGCTGGCAGCGGGTAACGATTTTGCACATAAGCTCATCGGACTGGGCCAGATGATTGGCCCGGCCTTTGCTGACTTTGCACCCGGTCTTGCCCCGCTGGATTGGCTTATCGGTATTGTAGGAGCCGTTGGTTTCCGGCTGCTGATCTATTTCAAAAGCAAGAACGCTAAGAAGTTCCGGCGGGATGCAGAATACGGCAGCGCCCGGTGGGGAACGGAAAAAGACATCAAACCGTTTGTTGATCCAAGGTTTGAAAACAACGTGATTTTGACCGGGACGGAGTTTCTTACGATGAACACCCGCCCGAAAATCCCCGCAAATGCCCGAAACCTGAATTGCTGTATTATCGGCTCGTCCGGCTCCGGCAAAACCCGCTTCTGGCTTACGCCCCAGCTTTTACAGGCTCATTCCTCTTATGTGGTGGTCGATCCCAAAGGCGGTGTGCTGGGACAGGTCGGAGCTTTCCTGCAAAAACGCGGGTACAAAATCAAGGTATTCAACAGCATAGATTTTTCAAAATCCATGCACTATAACCCGCTGGCGTATATCCGCAACGAGGCCGATATTCTGAAATTCGTGGATGCCCTGATTTCCAACACCAAGGGCGAAGGCAAGGAAGGCGATCCATTCTGGACAAAATCGGAAACGCTTTTGTACTGCGCCCTGATTGCCTACATCATTTTCGAGGGGCCTGCCGAGGATCGGAACATGAATACCCTTGTGGATATGATTTCCGGCATGGAGGTCAAGGAGGATGACGAGGACTTTATGAACGCGGTGGACTATATGTTTGCCGGGCTTGAAAAGCGCAAGCCGGATTGCTTCGCGGTCAAACAGTATAAAAAGTACAAATTGGCCAGCGGCAAGACGGCAAAAAGCATTTTGATTTCCTGCGGTGCGCGACTGGCTCCCTTTGACATCCCGCAGCTTCGTGAAGTCATGGCCTATGACGAATTGGAGCTTGACCGCATCGGAGATCGGAAAACGGCGGTATTCTTCATCATTTCCGATACCACGCAGACCTACAACTTTTTAGTGGCACTTGCATTTTCGCAGATGTTCAACCTCCTGTGTGAACGGGCGGACAATGTTCACGGTGGCCGCCTGCCGCACCATGTACGGGTGCTGTGGGACGAGGCAGCCAACACGGGACAGGTGCCCCAGCTCGAAAAGCTGGTCGCGGTCATCCGCTCCCGTGAGGTGAGTTTGTGCCTGCTGTATCAACAGTTGGCACAGTGCAAGGCCATTTACGATAAGCACGCCGAGACAATCCTCGGCAACATGGACAGCGTGGTGTTCCTCGGTGGCCGCGAAGCCAGCACTATCAAGGAAATCTCCGAGAACTGGCTGGGAAAAGCCACAATCAGTATGCAGACCGACAGCCGCTCCCGTGGCCAGTCGGAAAGCTACAGCCAAAACACCCAGCGGCTGGGCCGGGAACTGATGACCCCAGCCGAGCTTGCAACCATGCCGGGAGACAAATGTATTTTGCAGCTTCGGGGCCTGCCCCCGTTCTTCTCTCCCAAGTATGATCTGAAACGGCATCCGAACTACCGTTATACGGCGGAGGCCGATAAACAGAAAAACGCTTTTGACCTCGACAGGCTCATTAACCGCCGCAGGCGGCCCGGGCTGAACGAGGCGTGTACGATGTATGAGGTGGCTGTGCCGGACGATGCACTCACGGAAGAGGACGAGGACATCCTCAACTATGATGACATCGACGATCCAGACGCCTTTGCATAAACGCTTCGAGACAAAGTGTCCCGAAGTTTGTAACCTGCCGCCTGCATGGGCGGCTTTTTTGTTACCGGGAAAATCCCGGAGAAATGGAGGCTTATATGGCATTTTTCTCATCTGCAATCGACACTTTACAGACCCTCGTTATCGCGCTCGGCGCTGGCCTTGGCGTATGGGGTGTGGTCAATCTGCTGGAGGGCTACGGCTCGGATAACCCGGGCTCCAATGCTCATGTACGGTAAGGAAGCAAGCAACCGAAAACAAGAGATAGACCGCCAGCACTACACTATTCCGAACCAAAGACCAAAAGATAAGCATTGTGGGAAAATCTAAACTTTTGGATTTTCCTACAATGCCGACTACGGCGGAATCCTTCCCACTCCTTATATCTTTATTTCCGTATACATTGAATTTGTATTTAGTAAATGCTATAATGTCCCTATTCAAATTATAAATGTGTTGAATTAGTTACATGTACATATTTTTTGTGCCGCATAAATACCCTGTTGAGGTTGTCGTTCTTTGTCCAGATGTGGAAACAATAAAAGGAAGGGAACGATACAGGGAGAAAACAGGCTATTCCGGCTTTACGGTTGAAACCTTATACGATACATTTATGCAGACAACACCACGGATCGGCTTTTGGCTGGACAATTCCAACCAAACACCACAGCAGACAGCAGAAACCATTCTGAACGCCAGAAAGTCGGTATGATTGTTACATATAAGGGGAAGAAAAATTTCTTTTAGGTACTTTCTTTCCTAAAACTAATGTGATATAATAGCATCATTCCAAAAAAGGAGTAAAAAATATGCGGCAAGGTATTCTTAAATAAAACTATAATCAAATAGTGGGAACAAAGGATTATGATAGTCCCTTTTGTGGGGGCTTGGTTTTTTGTACCCAATTTAAGAATACTTTTGCCTTATCAATTTTGACATATCCGAAAAACAGCAATCACAAACAGGTGTATGCTGTATATGTGTATGTCCGCAAATTATAATCCCCAGTGGTAAAAGTATTTTACTGCTGGGGATTTTTATGCCCTTTTGGGGCTGTAAAAGGAGGACAATCACATGAAAATAATCAATATTGGAATTCTCGCCCATGTAGACGCAGGAAAAACAACATTGACGGAAAGCCTGCTGTACACCAGTGGAGCGATTGCGGAACAAGGAAACGTGGATAAAGGAACTACAAGAACAGACACTATGATTTTGGAACGGCAGCGCGGAATTACCATTCAGACAGCGGTTACTTCTTTTTGCTGGAATGATTATAAAATCAATATCGTGGACACTCCCGGTCATATGGATTTTTTAACCGAAGCATACCGCTCTTTATCTGTCCTTGACGGAGCTGTTTTAGTCATTTCGGCAAAAGACGGCGTACAGGCACAAACCCGTATATTATTCCATGCGCTTCAGAAAATGGACATTCCGACAATTATCTTTATAAATAAGATAGACCAAAATGGGATCGACCTGCGGCGTGTTTACCAAAGCATTAAAGATAAACTTACCAGTGATATGATTGTCATGCAGGAGGTTTCCCTGTCGCCAAAGATAACCATGACCGATATTTCTGATTTGGACAAATGGGATATGATTATTTCCGGAAGCGATGAACTATTAGAACGATATGTTGCAGAGGATTCTTTGGATATACAGGAATTACAATATGAAAAGTGCAAAAGAACCAGATGCTGCTCTTTGTTTCCTGTTTATCATGGGAGTGCAAAAGACAATTTAGGAACAGAAAAACTGATTGAAGCGATTACAGAAACTTTCATTACAGAAACAGACGATATTCAGTCTGAATTATGTGGATATGTTTTTAAGGTTGAGTATACAGAGCGGAAAAAACGGCTTTCTTATTTACGCCTGTATCATGGGACGCTCCATTTACGGGATACCCTGCTGCTGTCAAAAAAGGAAAAAATAAAGATTACAGAAATGTGTATTCCGTCAAATGGTGAAATCGTCCCGGTTGACCATGCCTGTCCGGGAGAAATTGTTATTTTAGCTGATGATACTTTGAAACTGAACGACATTCTGGGAAATGAAAAACTCCTGCCTCACAAAACACGGATTGATAATCCCATGCCATTACTTCGGACAACGGTAGAGCCGCAAAAGCCGGAGCAAAGGGAAGCCCTGTTAAATGCCCTCACAGAGATTGCTGATACAGACCCTCTTTTGCATTTTGACATTGATACTGTTACACATGAGATTATATTATCTTTTTTGGGAAAAGTACAGTTAGAAGTTATTTGTTCGCTATTAGAAGAAAAATATCATGTGGGCGTGGCTATGAAAGAGCCTTCGGTTATTTATCTGGAAAGACCGCAAAAAAAAGCGAGCTACACGATTCATATTGAAGTGCCGCCGAATCCGTTTTGGGCATCTATTGGTTTGACTGTAACACCGCTTCCTGTTGGAAGCGGAACACAATATAAAAGCGAGGTATCTCTCGGCTATTTAAACCAAAGTTTTCAAAATGCCGTCATGGAGGGTGTGCGTTATGGAATGGAGCAGGGCTTATATGGCTGGGGAGTGACAGACTGCCAAATTTGTTTTGATTATGGAGTTTATTACAGCCCGGTCAGCACCCCCGCTGATTTTCGTTTTCTTGCGCCTGTCGTGTTGGAGCAGGCATTGAAAAAAGCAGGAACACAACTGTTGGAACCATACCTTTCCTTTACCCTTTTTGCACCGCAGGAATATCTTTCACGGGCTTATAATGACGCACCAAAGTATTGCGCAATCATTGAATCAACCAGACTTGAAAAAGATGAAGTTATTTTTAAGGGGGAAATCCCTGCCCGTTGTATTGGTGAATATAGAAATGATTTGAATTTTTATACAAATGGAAGAAGTGTCTGCATTACAGAATTAAAAGGGTATCAGGAAACTTCCGGCGAGCCTGTGTTTCAGCCACGCCGCCCGAACAGCCGTTTAGACAAGATCCGGCATATGTTTCAGAAGATAATGTAACATCTTGCGCAATGCAAACGTTCATTGCTGGCTATTGCGAAATATCATTGATAAAATCAGCATCAGAGAGGAGGAACCATTTTGAACCAGAAACAGACGGATATTACAACAGGAAAGCAAATACGTCATCTGCGAACACAATCGGGAATGACACAGGAAGAACTGGCTGGGAAATTGAATGTTACCCGGCAGGCGCTATCGAATTGGGAGAGAGATGTTAATGAACCCGATTTAAATACGTTGAAAAAAATTTGTTTTCTTTTTGGAGTCCACATGGACGATTTTGCGAAGGAGGTAATAACAAAAATGGAAACATGTGAAAAAAAGAGAAACGACAATTTAATAAGTATGATATGGCAATTGGACTTTTTTATGGTGTCGGGATATTTCTTGGCATTGGTATTTTCTTTGTTGGCGGTTTTATGACAATGTCGGGTGCAGGGTGGGGAGCATCACTATTTGGCGGTGGCTGTTTTTCTCTTGTATTTGGCTTGATATGCCATGCAGTTATTACATTGAGAAGAAATGACAAATGATGACATATCCTGCTTTCTAGTCTTTTCGGTCATATCGCGTAAAAAAGCCGCTGCTTTTGGCTTTCCAATAGCGGCGGCAAAGGGAAATATCCTTTGAATACCTTACAGAAGAAAAGTTTTGCAGCATTATAAAAATAAAAGCCTATACCATTTTGGAAAGAAAAGATACATAATAGTCAAGACGGCAACAATCAGAAGTTATGGAGGGTAACAATGGAATATAGTAAGGAAGATTTAATGGAAGCAAAAAGGCAAATTTTGGGAGTGGGAGAGAACATGGGAACAGAGGAAAGCAAAAAGATCTGGGAGAAAAACGCACAATTTTGGGATGATGCAATGGGTGACGAATCCAATGAATTTCACAGAGAGGTAGTACGTCCCAAAGTAACGGAACTTCTCTCTCCTGATCCTTCGGATTACATTTTGGATATTGCGTGCGGCAATGGAAATTATTCTTCGTATCTTGCACAGAGAGGCGCTTCGGTCGTCGCTTTTGATTACAGCAAAAAAATGATAGAATTGGCTAAAAGACGGCGATCACAATATGCAAAACAAATTGAGTTTTGCGTAGCGGATGCGACCAATAGAGAAAGCTTATTAGGATTAAAAAGAAATCGAGCCTTTACGAAAGCAGTTTCTAATATGGCAATTATGGATATTACGGATATTGAACCGCTTTTTATGGCTGTTTATGAACTATTGGAGGAAAACGGGATTTTTGTCTTTGCAACGCAGCACCCTTGTTTTATCACATTGACTGAAAAATATATGACACCGCACAGTTACTATGATATAGCGATCGAAGGGCAGCCGGAGGAGCAGATTTATTATCATCGTTCCATACAAGATATTTTTAACCTTTGTTTCAGAGCTGGATTTGTCATTGATGGATTTTATGAAGAATGTTTCAAAAACAATAAAGAAATTCCTATGGTAATGATAGTAAGGCTTAAAAAGGTAAAACGTGATAGCTTAAAATAAATTCCAGTTGTGCGCCCAGCTAAGGGTGTGTAACCAAGTCGGTGGGAATCCGATTTATCCAAGGTCTAGCCAGCCAGATAATAGCGAGTCTTGGGATGTTGTTGGTAACAGCAACTGACAAG
>NZ_JACOPH010000021.1 GCF_014287635.1 Roseburia zhanii
GGGAAGTCTTTTTTCATGTCTAATTTTGATGTCACCTGCTTCTCATCTTAAGAATCCTGCATTGCAGGATTCTTACCGCATTTTTAATCAGGATTGCGAACTTGTTTCGCAATTACCTATAGATATTTATTGAATGCCTGTCTGGAAACATGAAGCACTCTGCAATAAAAAAAAATTTTGCCCTTAATCTTGCCGTCATCCGTTTTGATTGCAATAAATATTAATCTCTGTTTTTTGCTGACTTCCGACGGCTGGCTGCGAAAAAAACGCTGGCTTCCTCGAGAAATTCGTTTTCTTCCTTCAAACGGCGAATTTCCTTATTCTGCTCTTTCACACGTTTTCTGAGCTCGATAAGCTCGTCATTAAGTGATAAAGCATTTTTAGGAGTATGGGATGCTTCAGAAGCACTAAGACGTCCTTCTTTAAATGCTTTTATCCAGCAGTAAATAGTACCATCTGGTATGCCCAGTTCTTTAGCCGCTTTGGCTCCGCCTATTTCCTGAGCAAGCTTAACTGCCTGTGCCTTATATTCGTTGTCATAAGTTCTTTGATTTCGTGCCATACTGTTTTCTCCTGTTCTCGTAGTGATTATGATTATATCAAAATCCTTGAGAATGTGGTGTCAACTTTTATGATACAACATCAAAGCCATCCAAATGCGTGTGCATGGTTGGCGGCGAGATATAAGTCCAGAAATCTGAATCTTACAGCGAAAACAATTGAACTTTACAAAGATGTAGAGTGAGAGGAATTGGTTATATGAAAGTGATATGTCAAAAGTGTAAATCAGAACATACAGCACCGATTATGATAGACCTAGGTACAAGGTGCAGATGCCTAAGATAACCCCTCATGTGTGCCGCCATACCTACTGCTCGAATATGGCAAAATCGGGAATAAATCCGAAGACTCTTCAATATTTGATGGGACATTCGGACATAGCAGTAACTTTGAATATCTATACCCATGTTGGACTTGAAGATGCGGAGAAGGATCTTCACAAGATGCAGAGTATGGAAGATGCTAGAAAAGAGATGGGACTTTCAGATAAGGATGATAGAACATTAAAACAGAATATGTTCAAAGTAGTGTAGTGAGTTATAAAATTAGCACTTAGGCAGAAATGTATGGGTGCCTTTTTGTGTTAGCGCCATTTAACGATTGTGGGTGTCAAAACATCCGTTTAGTGATATAATAAACTCTGTATATTCATTTAAATGGAGGTGCTTATCATGGCAGTCCCAAAAGTTGATGGACAATTTATAGCAGAGGCTATTAAATATATTGATGAAAATGGAGTTCCTTGGCACAATACGAGTACCAAGTATGAGCTTGTATGGGAAAATGGTAATACCTATCCACCAAAGTATGTCATCGCAGTAGCAAATCATTTGCAGAATGGTGCAGAGATAGATGTATCCGGATATAATGCTGTCGAAGCAAAAAACTATCTTACTGCAAATGGATATGAGATTCAGATTAAGCAGACAAAATACGAGATTACTATAACATCAGATTCTGTTACTTCTACTGATGATGCATTCACTATGGATAATATTAGTGCAGGAGATGTGTTCAAGCCTTTGGATGCATCATTTGTTGCTGTCGATGGAACTGTTATCAAAAGAAATTACTGGAAAGGTGAGAGACGGAATACAAACCAAACTTTACCACGTATTGCGTTTCAAATTTATGAAAAACAGATTGCAGCCTTGCCAGTAGAAGAAAAAGAACAGTTTCCAATTTGTCAATACTCTCCAGATAAGGAAATGATTCGTGGAATTTATTACAGCAAGGACGAAGCAACAGCACACAATATAAATCCGTTCAATACAATGTCGTATGATTATGATGATGGCAGACAGTTTGTAATTTATTCATGGAATATCTTTACAACTCTTAGATTTGTGCAGGAGTGTTTGAAACGTTTCGGTAATCCGGGAGATTCATTCAAATTGATTTATCGTGAGAAGGACGATAAGGAAAATGCAGAGGAAGAGGCAGCCGTTGTAGAGAAAGTAAAACCAGCAGAATTTAATGGCTATCTGAATCCATATTCTAACATGCTTGTGGAATCGAAAAACATTATATTCCGAGGCGCTCCAGGGACTGGAAAGACTTATCTTGCAAAAGAAATTGCTGCTGACATTATTAGCAATGGCTATTTTGATGATTATACGATGCTCACAGATGAGCAAAAGCAACAAGTAGAGTTTGTCCAATTTCATCCAAGTTATGACTATTCGGATTTCGTAGAAGGACTCCGTCCAAAGACGAATGAAGATGGTTCTATGGGTTTTGAATTGCAGGATGGCGTGTTTAAGAAATTCGTGGATAAGGCTAGAATAAACTATGAGAATTCTAAAAAGTCCACAGAGGTCATTGCAAATGAATTATCTGTTCAAGAAGCAATGAAAGAGTTCTTTGATGATGTGGACACAGGAAATAACAAATTCAAGACCAAAACGGGTACAGAATTTACAATCACAGATGTCGATGATGAGCATATTTATCTTTCAATACCACAAAATGCATCCATCAACAGTATCCGATTGAATATTTCTGAAATTAGACAGATGTTAGAGTCTGGAAGAGAATTTAACAAATTAAAAGATATTACGGAATTTTTCAATATCAATTTTACACAGCAGAGATATTCCTACAATCTTGTTATTTTTAACGAGATTCAGAAAAAGAAAAAGGCTGCAAAGATTATAAGACAGGAAGAGTTGAAGAAATATGTATTTATCATTGATGAGATAAACCGTGGTGAGATATCTAAGATTTTCGGAGAGTTGTTCTTTGCTGTTGATCCAGGATACAGAGGTGTGGCAGGAGAGGTTTCCACCCAGTATGCAAACCTTCATGCTGATAGCAATGAAAAATTCTATATTCCAGACAATGTTTATATCATTGGTACGATGAATGATATTGACAGATCTGTAGACAGTTTTGATTTCGCTATGAGACGAAGATTCCGTTTTGTGGAGCTTCGTGCAGATGAGCGCCTTGAGATGCTTGCTAACTTGAACAACGAAGAGAAAGAGGCTGAGGCAATTGCCAGAATGTCAGCTTTGAATGTGGAAATTGCAGCAACAGAAGGTCTGAATGAAAACTATCAGATTGGTGCATCCTATTTTTTGAAGCTGAAGAATATTGACTTTGACCAGTTATGGTCAGATTACCTACATCCGTTGTTACAGGAATACATAAATGGTATGTATGATGAAGAAGGCATTATGGAGCGATTTAAGAAAGCATATAACCAAGGGAAGTCGGATGGAGCTGATGTAGATGAGTCGAATTAAAATAAAAGATAATTCGAGAATACCTAAGGAGTCATTGTCTGACATATCACTTTTGACAAGCAAAATTGCAGATAAAACTTTGGAGCAGCTGGAGAAAGAAGGGATATTTGTATTCCCAGAAATCCTTAGGGACGCAGATGATATCACAAAAGACCAGATGATTTTACAGAGTGTAAACAATTATTATTTGTCGAGCAATGTCATGGGCTTCATGGGACTTGGAGATGAGAAGCTTATAATTGAATCAAGATTTAGTGGTAACGGGCAAGACTTCCTATTTCAATATTTGCTTGAGAGAGTATTTGATGTCCCGAATATTGTGGATTTGAAAACAGATGTGAACAATGATGATCGTGTTTTCAATCTGCTTGTTTTTATCTTCCCACATTACTTGAAGAGCGCCATGCGTAAGGGCGTCTTTAAGACTTATGTGAGAAAAACATACAATGACAGCAATGTTAAGGGAACGATAGATATAGCGAGACACATTGTTAAGAATACACCGTTTGTTGGTAATGTAGCATATTCGCAGAGGGAGTATTCCTTTGATAATGATTTGATGGAATTAATCCGTCATACGGTGGAGTTTATCAAATACAAGCCATACGGACATAAACTGCTTGCACAGGCTAAGGATGCGGTCAAGGATGTTGTAGCGGTCACTCCTAACTATGAGATGTGCAACCGACAGAAGATTATCGATGCAAATAAGACCAATACCATTAGACACGCATATTACCGAGAATATTGTGAACTGCAGAGCTTGTGTCTACTTATCTTACAGCATCAGAAACATCAGATTGGAATGGGAAGCAAGAAGGTATATGGATTGCTCTTTGATGGCGCATGGCTCTGGGAAGAGTATATGAATTCGATTGTGGACGAGATTTTCTATCATCCGATGAATAAAGCTACAAAAGGTTCTCAGCGTTTGTTTGACCATAATCGCGGACTTATCTACCCAGACTTCATCAGCAGAGACTCAGGGGCACGAGTGATTGCAGATGCGAAGTACAAACCGATTGATAATATTGGAAACAAGGACTATCTGCAGGTATTGGCATATATGTTCCGATTTGATGCCAAGAAGGGATTTTATTTTTATCCTGAAATGGGAAAGGAAGAAGATGCTGTTATGTGGCTTAATCGTGGTTCGACTTATGAGAAAAATGTAGAGGCACGAGAGGATATTTGTCTCATCAAGCACGGATTTCAGATTCCGACCAGGATAGATGTATATAGTGCTTTCACGGAGCAGATGCGATGTAATGAAATCAAATTCCTTGATGGAATTTTAACGTCCGTGAAATAGGAAAAATATACCTTTTAACGATGCACCCCCTCAGTTTAGAAATACTCCAAAGGGGGTGCAAAATCCAGAGTAGTAATCCCGAAAATTTTGATTACGATTTTACTACGAATGAGAGGGGTGAATTGCACCGTTTTGCCGTATTTTGTAAAATTGGCACTTAAAATGTAACTTTTATAATAGAAGAAACAAGTCGGCAAAATGCCCAAAAACACGGCATTTCTCGGCTTTTTATGATAGGAAAAATTTATGATTAAAGTTTTATTCATCTGCCACGGCAGTGTTTAATGGATGCTGTGAAAGCCTAGGCTTTAAAGGATTTTTTGATGATTGACGAATAATTTACACCTTATTTATACCTTTGGAAGACCGGATCGGAATAATAGAGAAATAAAGAAATAGATAAATATAACAGGAAGCAATTTTGTCATATTGGAAATAATTAAAATTTGCTGAACCGTGTTGATTTTATTGATTGAGTATAATAAAAGTAAGAACAGAAACTTCCATGTTTGAAGCGGTTACCAGAATTGACAAAGAAATGCAAGTTAGCCAATCCGGTAGTCCAGCATATTTTTTCATTGTCACCCGACGTTTTTACAAAACATATACTTATTCCGCTTGATGCGTCATTCTTGTTCTGAAAACAGGAACAGAATCCTTACAGCGACTGTAAGTGTTATTTATTGTGCTTCTGTGCTATCATTTACCCAGAAATGGATAGGAGGCATTCACATGAAACCAATTTTGAATATTGAAAATCTTACCAAAGTCTATGGGACGTTGCCAAACCAGACGAGAGCACTGAACGGAATCACTTTTCAGGTCATGCCGGGAGAGTTTCTCGGTATTATGGGAAGCAGTGGTTCCGGCAAATCCACGCTTCTCAACTGTATTGCAACTGTGATTCAGCCTACAGGTGGAAGCATTCAGGTGGAGGGAGATACTCTGCAATCCCTCAAGGAAAAGGCTCTTGCCGAGTACCGTGGCAAAGAAGTTGGTTATCTATTCCAGAACTTTGAATTGCTGGACAACCTGACTGGCAGGGAAAATATCCTGCTCCCGACTTCCTTGCATGGGGTAGCCGAAACAGAAAGCAGCCAGCGGCTGAAGCAGTTGGCTGACTATCTGGAAATTTCTGATGTTCTGGATAAGTTTCCGTCCAAGATGTCCGGTGGCCAGCGTCAGCGTGTTGCGGCAGCAAGGGCTCTGATCTTACATCCCCAAATGATCCTTGCCGATGAACCGACGGGTGCGCTGGATTCTAAGAACGCAAGAAGTCTTATGGAGAAGCTGTCCGGCCTGAATCGTGACGAACAAGCTACGATCCTGATGGTAACCCATGATTCCAATGCCGCCAGCTTCTGTAAGCGCATCCTGTTCATCCAGGATGGCGTGATCTTTCATGAGCTTCGGCGTGGAGACGAAAGCCAGCAGGAGTTCTACGGGCACATCCTGAAGGTGATGGCGCAACTGGGAGGGGGCAGCGCAAATGTTCTCTAATCTCATTCTTCGGAACAGTCGCCGCAGCCGAAAGGAAAACGGTCTGTTTTTCAGCTCCCTGGTGATTTCTATTGTTGCATTTTACATGATTCTTTCCATCTCCACTCAAGATGTGATGCTCTTTTTGCAGAAAATGGAGAGTGACGCAGTTGACAAACTCCTGCTTCTGATTCCTGCGTTTTATGGGATGACCCTCGGTATTCTGTTCTTTTTGATCTATTTTGCCTGCAAGTATCAGTTCGAGCGCAGACGGCATGAGTTTGGTGTTTATCTAATGTTGGGGATGCGTAGAAGTAAACTGTTTGGTATGCTTCTGGCGGAAGATTTCCTGACCAGTATTCTTGCCATGCTCATAGGATTACCTGTGGCTGTGGTGCTTTCAGAAATTGTCAGTCTTGTCACCGCCAAGCTGGTAGGCATGGGGATCATCGGTCATCAGTTTTCTTTATCCTGGTTTGCGATTGAATGGACGCTGGCAGGATTTCTGGCAATTAAGCTGACGGCACTTCTGATTTTGAGTGGACGAATCAGCCGCCAGGAGATCGGTACTTTGCTATCCCAGCCAACGAACCGCCCCAAAAAGCAAATGCCATCTGTTATCTATGGACTGGCTGCTATATGCGGAAGTGTGATGTTGGCAGTGGCTTACTACATGGCGATTCAGGGAATTGCATGGACAAAGGTAAGTATGATGGGACTGACTTTGCTGTTGGGCATAGTTGGTACGATGCTGCTTTTCTATGGGATGCGTGCACTGATTGCTTTGATTGTTAAGAAAGGAAAAGGAAATAAGCAGCTTCATGTATTTACCTTCCGGCAGATTCAGGAGAATGTCATTCATCAGTCAAACTCCATGGCCATCAGCTCCCTGCTGATTCTGGCGGCGCTGTGTTGTTTTGGTGCGGGCGTAGGAATTGCAGGAACGAATAACCTGTCTTCTGGCCATGTAATCGACTATACTTTTGAAGATCATACTGCAGAAGATTCATCGCAGGTTCTTCCGAATATAAAGGCAGTCCTGAAAGAAAACAGTTTGGAAAATCAATTTTCAGAGCTTTTTGAAATGAGGGTTGGGCGTATTCGCACCACAGAAGATTATGATAATGCCTACAGCATGGACGCTGTTATGGACTCTCTTCGGAGCCTGCCCCAGTCGGAAGACCGGGATGTCCTTCTGAACAATCTTGGTTATGCCACATACCCATATTTGATTTGTTTATCGGACTATAATCGTTTGTTGGAATTGTCCGGCAATCCGGCTCTCCAATTAGGCGAAAAGGAGGCCGCTGTCTATATTGATACAGAGTTTACTACGGTAAGCCGTACCGCAATGCTGAACCAAGTATTGGCCGGGCATCCCAAGGTGGAACTGGATGGTAGTCCGATTCATCTTACAGGAGAGGTTCAGTCTGTGAATTTGGTCACGGACCGTTCTATAACCTTGTCCTTTGCATTGATTCTTCCGGATGAAGCATTTCTATATTATAGTCAGGGAATGTATGATACCTATGTCAATGCGGTGCTCAGTGAGCAAGCTCTGAATGGAAATAGCCTTATGACTGCATATTTGGATTTGAACGAGAAGCTGGACGAAACTGACATTGAATATGAAAGCTATCTTCAGAATATGGGTCGTCAGCTTTTCTACACCATAGCATCCAGTTATATTACCCTCTATCTTGCGATTGTTTTCCTGGTAGTTGCCAACACCATCGTGGGTGTTCAGTTCCTGATGAGTCAGCAGAAAACCGGGCGCAGATACCAGACTCTGATCCGCCTGGGAGCTACTTACGAAACCCTTTGCCAGTCTGCTGGAAAGCAAATTACCTGGTTTATGGGACTTCCTGTATTGGTTGCGGCTGTCAGCAGTTTGTTTGGAGTCAGGGCGTTATTTACAGGGATACTCTCGTCCCGAACCCGTGGGACAGTGGCTGAAATGATGTTTGTATCTGCTGCTATGATTTTGCTGCTTTGCGTGATAGAATATATTTATATGAGAGTGGTCAAGCGCTCCAGTGATCGGTATTTGCTGACACTGATGCAGCCACAGAGAGAAGAATAATTTGGAAGGAGGTGCTGCCGTGAAAAGAATTGCTGTTGTGGAAGATGAAGTCTATATGCGGGAAGAACTCTGCAATATGCTTCAAAAGGACGGGTATCTTGCGGAGGCAATCACCGAGTTGGAAGATGCCGCTCGGCTCCTGGCAGCCCTCCGTCCTGACCTTGTGATCTTAGACCTGAATTTGCCGGAGATCAGTGGCTTTCAAATCTGCCAGGAACTAAAGAATAAAACCGCTATCCCCGTCCTGATACTGACTTCCAGAGATCAGGTAAAGGATGAACTGCAAGCGTTCCACTTGGGTGCTGATGAATATTTGACGAAGCCGTGCAGAAAAGATCGACTTCTTGCCAGGGTATCCAATATTCTCAAAAGGTATGAAGGCCGTACCAATCTCATAGAGGGACCAGATTTCCTGTTAGACCAGCAGACCTACACGCTTTATATTCATAATACCTCTGTCGTGCTTCCAAAAAATCAGGGAAAACTGTTGGTTGCTCTTTTGTCCGGCGGCGATGCTCTGGTCACGACGGAGAAACTTTGCATAGCACTATGGGGAACCACGGAATACATAGACGAAAATGCCTTGCAGGTTAATCTGACCAGGCTGAAAAAGACGATGTCCGGTCTTGAGATGAAGCAGCGAATCGTTGCGGTTCGTGGGATGGGCTATCGTCTGGAAACGGGGGTGGCTCCATGAAGCGGCTTTGGCACATGATAGAACGGTACTACCCCTGGCTGCTGTTGCTGTTGGGCGTGGATTGCTTTTGTGCTATCATTCTTTGGATTTCTGACATTCAGGCATTTCAAACCTTGAGTGGGTTAGTAGTTCTGACAAGCCTCCTTTTGTTTTCAGCAATTCTGTTTGTACTAAACAAGCGGGAGACCACCCGCCGAGAGCTGTTCCGGGATTTCCTCAGTGATCCTGCCATCTGCAACGAGGAACGGCTGCTCAGTGCCATCAGCCGGGAAGAAGGAGAATCTATCCGGCTTCTGGCATCAGTTTTACAGGAACACAAAACTGAGAGTAACAGTATGGCAGATGCCCTACAGGACTATGAAGAATATGTGGAGGGCTGGGCACATGAAGCGAAAACGCTCCTATCGTTGTTGACCATGCTCCTGGATAATCGGAGCAACGAAATGTCTCCTCCCCTGCAAGCAAAACTGGATTATGTCCGCAGTCAGCTTCAGGAGGATGTCACTCAGATGTTATACTATGCCCGGTTAAAGAGCAGTACAAAGGATTATCAGTTTAAGGATATCAATTTGAATGACTGCTTGGGGGAAGTTCTGGAGGACTATGCCCCACTTCTGGAAGAAAAGCAGTTTGTAATTATCAATAAACTGCAATCTGAAACAGTCTATACAGACCGTAGAGGGCTTCAGTTTATGTTGGGACAGATCGTGAGCAATGCCATAAAATATAGCAGCGATAGTCCCATGCTAACAATCTCTATGATACATTCGGAGATCGCAGATGTCCTTTCAGTTGAGGATAATGGCATCGGTGTAAAAAAATATGATCTGCCGTATATTTTTCAAAAGGGCTTTACCGGGGATTCTACTGACAGCAGAAAGAAAGCTACCGGTATAGGGCTTTACCTGGTTAAGAAGATGGCTGACGATCTAAACCTTCGTCTGGAAGCTGCTTCCCCGTGGGAAAAGGGCTTTAAGATAGTCATCTTCTTTCCAAAATTGAAATCCAACGGAGGAAAATAATATAAGCAAAAAACGGGGCTGTAAAATAAGTCTCTGCTAAAGAAACGCTAGTTCCGACAAATGCTGGTTCTGGCGTTTCTTTACATTAATATATGTTTTTTGAAAATCGTCACTGTTTTATGTAAAAAGGGTACACTTAATAAGCTTGGATAGATTTCTTCTGTACGTCCATATTTTTTATATCTTACATGTTGTTTTCGTTTGAAAAGAAATTTACGTCCATTAGGGCATATAGGATTTCCGTTCTCATCTCTTATATAGTTTACAGCACGATAAGGATTCGTGTGATGTTTTTTATCTGCCGTTTCTTTTTTGTACATGGTAAATATCATTAAATTTTTCCATTAAAGGTACAAAGCATTCCATGCCTTGTCTTCCATAAAATCAATTCTACGTTAAAAACATACCGTCTAGACAGCTATTTTTTAAGCTATCATTTGAAAGACATATATAATATATAGGCTCAAATGGTGAAAGTGCCCATTTGGGCCTATTATTGTATGAATTCATACGTTACAACCAGAGCAAGATCCACCCGTGTATTACAGTATTGTCATTTTGACAATATTGTATTACTTACGAGTGGCAGACTTGATGGGGATTACGTCCCCATACCCACGTGAAAATATAATTGCAGGCAATTACATTTTAGCAGATACGCAAGCGTTTCTGAGTAAGCATCATAGACAACAAAATAAGAAAATTTTGATAAGGCATTCACCTGGATAGGTGAGTGTTTTTTTATTTTCAAATATTTAATTAACAGAAAAAATAAAAAAGTTTTCTTCAGGGGGCTGTAAAAATGCCTCTCAGCGTTTCGTATTAATGAAAGGGTATTTTTTGCAGGAAAAATAAAAAATTTTCATCAAGAGCCTGTATTTATGCCCTTCATCTTTTGAATATGTGTAAGGACATTTTTTGAGCCGGCATAAAAATGATTTTTACAACAATTAGAAACAGAAACGAGGTGAGAAAAGAATGAAATATGAATACATGAAGGAGTCAGAGCAGATGCTTCAATACTTCCAGTTTCCGAAGTTTTTGCTAAAACTGCGAATTTCTCAAACTGCAAAATATCTTTATATGATTTTGTACGACCGGGCGCGGATATCAAGAAAGAATAGCTGGATAGACAAGTATGGAAATGTTTATCTGATATTTCCAATAGATGAATTGTCTGTTCAAATCGGCAAATGCAAATCTTCTATAAAAACAGCATTGAAGGAATTAGATGATGAGGGATTATTGGTTCGCAGATCCGGTGGATTTTCAAAACCCAATCATTTATATGTAAAAATACCATCTGATGAGATTGGGCTACAGCCGGTTGAGAATAAGGCGGTTGAAAAGATGGCTTTGATGGAGTCGGAAAAGCAACCATCATCTGGTCGTAAAAATGGCTGTACAGGAGTCGGAAATGTGGCACCTAGTAAAGTAACTGAGAAATATAAAAGTAATAAATATTATGAAGTAAATTATTGCTATGGGAAAGGAGAGAGTTTGTGATGAGAGAAGAAGATACCGTATGTGTAGGTAGTGATGGTTTGCGATACTGCAAAGTCTGTGGGGAAGCGAAAGAAGCATTTTTCCCAGAGGGTGGCTTTATGGGGATGAAGAAACATTCCAGGCAATGTGCCTGTGACAGAAAAGCGTATGAAGAAGAACAAAAATATTTTAAAGAGAAAGAACACCGGGAATTAGTCAGTAGAAATACGAGCATCTGTTTTGACGAGAGCAGGATGGAAGAGTGGACATTTGAGAATGCAGATATGTCAGATGCAGTAATGCATAAGGCAAAAAGCTATGTTGATAACTGGGAGGAAATGAAAAGAAATCATATAGGCTGTTTGTTCTGGGGACCGGTTGGTACCGGGAAAAGTTATATTGCCGGGTGTATTGCCAATGAACTTCTTAAGCGGGAAGTAACGGTAAAGATGACAAATTTCAATACCATTATTGATAATATATTTCCACTGGCAGACAAAACGGAATATATCAATGCATTGGCTTCTTACCAGCTTTTGATTATTGATGATCTTGGAGTGGAACGAAATTCAGAATATGCGTTAGGAATTATTTTTAGTGTCATAGACCGCAGGATCCGTTCGGGACGACCTTTGATCATCACAACGAATCTTCCGCTGAAAGAAATAAAAAGCGAGACCATGTTGGATAAAAGGCGTATCTATGACCGTATTTTAGAAATGTGTACACCCGTGTATGTTGGAGGCACAAGCAAACGAGAAGCGATTGCAAGTATGAAAATGGAGAAAGCGAAAACGCTGTTGAACACAAACAGAGGGAAGGAGGAATGCGAATGAATCATACAGAAAAAACAATACCTGTTTGGAAGAAATATTCTTTAAATGTTTCCGAAGCAGCAGAATATTACGGAATTGGAGAAAAGAGATTGAGACAAATCGCAGGTGAAAATGAAGGAGCAGATTTTATTTTGGAAGTTGGTTCGCATATCCGGTTCAAAAGAAAATTATTTGAAGATTATCTGGACACAGCCAGTACAGTTTAAGTGACAGAATAGAAGAAATAGTAATGAAAATAATGTTCATTTTATCTTAGCGAAGAGAAGGTCTTGTGGTATAATGAATAAACCGAGACGGTCTTCCAAGTTAAATGAGCATTTAATGAAGGAGACGAAATATTATGAGTGAAAAAAGGAGAGATCATAGAGGACGTATATTACACAATGGAGAAATACAGTTATCTGATGGCAGATATAGATTTAAGTATGTCGATGAGATGGGAAAGGAGCGCTGCGTATATAGCTGGCGCTTAGACCATAACGATGCAACTCCGAAAGGAAAGCACCGGGCTTTATCGCTTCGGGAGATGGAGAAGAAAATCCAGGCAGATCATTTTGAACAGATTGCAACAAATGGCGGAAATATGACGGTACTGGAACTGGTTGAAAAATATACATCAACAAAAACCGGTGTCAGACCTACTACAGTTGCAGGATACGGAACAGTTATCAATTTATTGAAGAAAGATCCATTTGGAAAAAGAAGGATTGATACGGTTCGGATTTCGGATGCAAAATGTTGGCTGATACATCTTCAGCAGGTAGAAAAGAAAAGCTATAGTTCCATCCATTCAATCCGAGGAGTTCTTCGTCCGGCATTTCAGTTGGCAGTGGATGATGACCTGATCAGGAAAAATCCATTTCAGTTTCAGCTAATGGAAGTGGTTGTGAATGACAGTGTGACAAGAGAGGCAATCAGCAGGGCTGAGGAACGAAAGTTCCTACGGTTTGTGAAGGAAGACCCTCATTTTTGCAGGTATTATGAAGGAATTTACATATTATTTAAAACAGGCCTTCGCATCTCGGAATTTTGTGGTTTGACGATTTCTGATATTGATTTCAAGGAGCATACGATCAACATCGATCATCAATTGCAGAAAAAATCAAAAATCGGATATTATATTCAAGAGACTAAAACAACCAGCGGAACAAGAAAGATACCTATGACTGCAGATGTAGAGGAATGTTTTCGGAAAATTATAGAAAAACGAAACCCGCCCAAAGCAGAACCTATGGTAGATGGAAAAAGTGGATTCTTATACTTTGATAAAAATGAAAGTATCTGTTATTCCCTGCACTGGGAGCATTATTTTCAACACATCATTCAGAAGTATAATAATACTTACAAAGTACAGATGCCTGTCATCACCCCTCATGTATGTCGGCATACCTATTGCTCAAATATGGCAAAATCCGGAATGAATCCAAAAGCATTGCAATATTTGATGGGCCACTCAGACATCAGCGTAACGCTGAATACATATACGCACGTAAATCTTGAGGATGCCAGGGAAGAAGTTGCCCGGATTCAGGTTGTGTAATTACGATTTTTAATTGAAAATAGCAAGGTGTAAAATGGAAAAACATACACCTTATTTTACACCTTTTGCGGACGATATTATGAGAAAATAAACCAGGTTATGCCAGAAAAGAAAAATTCACAAAGGCTTACAAAGCCCGAAAAACCAAGAAAAACTAAGAAATGCGAGGTTATGCAACAATGATAAAAATACTATTCATTTGCCATGGCAGTATTTTCCGAAAACTCTGAAAACCTTGAATTTATCGTATGTTTTGGACTCTGAGGGAGCAATTTACTAAGAATTTACTAAGAACAGATAATTAGTAAGAAATCCCTAGCACGAATTTAGAAATGAATATGAAACTTAGGACTTTATTAGTTGTGAAAACAATTAGTAAAGTCATTTTTATTTATCTAAAGGAGGATCAGAACATGAACAACACAGCGTTAGGAGCAGAAAACAAAAAGGAACAGACAATCAATTTTATCAGCGAAGCACATGAAAAATTCTACTATGAAAAATTAAAAGAGGTACGCTATCAGGATGTGTACCACAAGGCACTTTGCTATTGCCTTGGTATCAGTGATGATACGAGAAGAAATGTTGATAGCATCTATGATTTTAAGACGGGATGTGTAAAAACTGAGTGTCTGCATGAAGGCTGGCAGACCAGTGGCAGTATGAAGGTGGTGCGAATGGCATTTAACCTGTATTGCAATGGCACACCGAGTGTAGATGATTACACAAAAACAGAGGAACAGGTAAACGAGTGCAGGCAGTATACAGTGGAGGACTTGTTCTGCTGTGCCTATGCACCTTTCTTTTGGCAGGCGATACAGATCCGCTATCCGGAGTATGCGACTTATAACCGGGAACTGTATGCCTTATTTGGAGGAGCAGACTAATGTTAAAAGTCAGATTGATGGGAACGAAGAATGACATTGTGTGGTTTCAGAAAATCTTACAGCGTCATCCAAAAGTAGAAGTTCTGGAGATATCAGAGCTTTATAGCAATAAAGGGACAAACAAATATTACAGAGCTTATGCGGAAGTGCAGAAAAGCAATGTAAAGAGCAGCAGATAAAAGCAAAATAGTAGAGAATAGGAGAATTTATCATGTGTAAAGTAATAGCAATCGCAAATCAGAAGGGTGGAGTTGGAAAGACCACCACAACAAGCAATTTAGGAATCGGACTGGCAAAACAGGGAAAGAAAGTTTTACTGATAGATGCAGATGCACAGGGCAGTCTTACGGCAAGTCTTGGTATTCGGGAGCCGGACAGACTGGAAATTACACTTGCAACCATTATGGCATCCATTATCAATGATGAGGAAATAAAACCGGAGTACGGCATTTTAAGACATGAGGAAGGTGTGGATTTCATGCCGGGAAATATCGAGCTTTCCGGTTTGGAAACCTCACTTGTGAATGTTATGAGCAGGGAGACGGTGCTTCGTACCTACATAGAACAGCAGAAAGACCGCTATGATTACATTCTGATTGACTGTATGCCATCACTCGGCATGATTACGATAAATGCTTTTACCAGTGCGGACAGTATCTTGATTCCAGTACAAGCAGCGTATCTGCCGGTAAAAGGTCTGGAACAGCTAATTAAAACTATTGGAAAAGTAAAGCGACAGATCAATCCGAAACTGGAGATTGAGGGAATTTTGCTTACAATGGTTGATAATCGTACCAATTATGCCAGAGACATCAGCAATCTGCTGATTGAAAATTATGGAAGCAGAGTGCGGATATTTGAAAACAGTATTCCAATGTCAGTAAGAGCTGCGGAAATTTCTGCGGAAGGTGTAAGCATTTATAAGCACGATCCGAATGGCAAGGTAGCAAGTGCCTACCAATCATTGACGGAGGAGGTGCTTGGCAATGAGTAAGACAGGAAGTGCCGCAAAGGTAAAGTTAAACAGCTTTGATGATTTATTTGGAACGGAGCAACCACAGACAGGAACAGAGCAGGTACAGGAAATCGCATTGTCAGAACTGCATGAGTTCAAAGGACACCCGTTTAAGGTATTGGATGATGAAAAGATGCAGGAAACGATGGAAAGCATCAGGGAGCATGGAGTATTGATGCCAGGCATTGCCAGACCAATGAAAGATGGCGGTTATGAGATTATTGCCGGACATCGCAGGAGACACGCCTGTGAGCTTGTCGGACTTACTACAATGCCGATGTTCATCCGTGATTATACGGATGATGAAGCTACAATTATCATGGTGGACAGCAATATTCAGAGGGAAGATATTCTTCCGAGTGAAAAGGCAAAAGCTTATTTTATGAAATATGAAGCTGTAAAACATCAGGGCAAAAAAGGAAAAGGCAACAGTCTGGATGAGGTTGGGGAAATTGCCGGAGAGAGTGCAAAAACAGTACAAAGATATATTTACCTTGCCCACTTATCGGATGCACTTTTAGATATGGTCGATAAAAAGAAAATTGGAATCGTGCAGGGTGTAGAGCTGTCATTTCTGACAGAACAGCAACAGGAGTGGGTGCAAGTTGTTCTTGAAGAAACAGGGGTGATCATTTCAACAGTACAGGCATCAAGGCTGAAGGAGCATGGAAAAAGTGATGAACTGACATTACCGATGGTAAGGCTGATCCTGACAGAACCGAAACCGATAGAGCGAAAAGTAACCATCAAGGCAGACAAGATCAGCAGATATTTTCCAGAAGATTATTCCAATGAGCAGATTGAAAATGTTATCTATCAGCTATTGGATGAGTGGAATAGTTCAAACAGTGAGAAATAAGCAGCAAAGGAGGCATGAAAAAGTGAACGAGAATACAAAATTTGATTACTACTATGGAATTGAAGCAGACCAGTTCTCTTTTTATCGTGTCCCCCGGTTGCTGATTAAGGATGAGCGGTTCAAGGGGCTTAGCAGCGATGCCAAGCTCCTGTATGGCTTGATGCTCGATCGGATGTCACTGTCTATGAAAAATGGATGGCTAGACGAGGAAAACAGGGCGTATATCATTTATACGGTGGATGCGATTATGGAAGATTTGGGATGTGCGAAAGCAACCTGTGTCAAGATTATGAAAGAGCTGGATTCCGAAAAAGGGATTGGGTTGATTGAAAAAAAGCGCAGAGGTCTTGGCAAACCGGATATTATCTATGTGAAAAACTTTGCCACAATGTCAGCGGAACAGGAGGTAAAAGCGCCTGAGAATACTGGAAAATCCACAGAAGTTCAAAAATTGAACTTCAAGAAGTCTAATATTGATACTTCAAGAAGTTCAGAAATTGAACTTCAGGAGGTACAGAATCTGAACCACCAGAAGTATAAAAAGCAGACTTCAAGAGGTTCAGAAACTGAACTTGCAGAGGTTCAAGATTTAGCCCCTATTTATACTAACTATAATAAGACTGATATAAATTATACTGATATGAGTTATACCAATCCAATCTATCCATCCGGTGAAGAAAATCAGACCGATGATAGGATGGATGGAGCAGATGCATACATAGAGATTATCAAAGAAAATATTGAGTACGATCATCACATGAAATATGATGAAATAAATGACAGGGAACTGTATGATGAATTATTTGAATTGATCTGTGAGGTTGTATGTGTAAAGCGGACTATGATACGGATTGCGGGGGAGGAGTATCCCTATGAGCTTGTTAAGTCAAAATTCTTAAAGCTGAGGAGCAGTCATCTGGAGTATGTGATGGGGTGTATGAAAGACACGACAACAAAAATTTCAAACATTAAGGCATACATGGTTACGGCACTGTATAATGCGCCATCAACAATAAATCATTATTATCAGCAGGAAGTGCAGCATGATATGTATGGGGGAGGCTGGCATGAAAAGGGTATTGTTTAAGATTATCGTTCCGGTACTGATACTTGTTTTATGGATACTGATGTGTTATCCGGTATGCCAACAGGAAAACGGATTTGATTACTTCCTTTTCTGGATTATGGTAGGTTTTCCCTATGGGATTCGGAAAATGTGTATGTTCTTCATCCCTAAAAATTTTGGAATTGCCGGAAGCATTGGGGTGTTGGCATTCAATGGCGTCATTGGTGGTCTGATAGGTGGTATCATCGTAATTGCAAGGATGATCGCAGTATTTGTGGAGATAATAAAGATGATTGCAGGCACTTTTGGTCACGATGTCCAAAAGTGTGATCGTAGAGATATAATGTAAAAAACGAAGGGACATATTTTTAAAGGTAGCTGAAATGGAATAATAAAGATTAACAGCGGTAGGGCGGTTATGGGAGAAATCTTATAGCTGTCCTTTTTTACTTTTGGACATTGTGACCAGAAGTGGGAAGGAGAGAGTATGGAATCAATGAGAGATATCAATAGAGTAATGGAACGAGAAATTGCAAAGGGGAGCAGTCCTTTAAAGCTGGATCATATTGAATTTGGAGATTATTCGTATCAGGAGATAACCTCAGAGAAAAATTGGAAGATGTGTTATCCTATTTGTTAAGAATAAGGGATTTCAGACAATATGCCGGAAAAACTATTTTGAATAATGTGTATATGGATTTGCGTGGAAGAAAACCTGTATTTAAGAGGACTCGAACAGCAATCGAAAGAAATAATATATTCGCAACAATTAAAAGGTATGCAAAGAAGTTAAAGCCGCAGTATAATGGAGATGTATATTTGGAAACGGTCAGATGTTATTTCGATATGTCACAAGAAAATCTGGAGAAGTGCCGATATACATATCAAGGGAACGAAACATATGCCTTTCTGTTATCAGATAAATATATTATGGCATTGTATACACATTGTTTGGTGGCAAGAAAAGTGGCAGCCTTTGAAAATATAGAACTGAATGGTCTTTCAAAAGTAGAGATTTCTATGGCAAAATTAAAAAGTGTCCGGGAAGTGTTATTCCAGGTATTGTTACTTGATGATGTGAAATTTGATGATGGAAAGATGTATGCGGAACTATGTACGATATATTTGAATGCATAGAAGTATATAGAAAAATATCACTTTTGGGGCTATAATATAGATGAAATACTAAAAAGTTTGGAAAGTGAGTTATGGATATGTCGTTAGATTTTTCAGAAATATATATATCACTTGTATCAAATATTATTGGAATTGATTTAAAACAAATAAAAAGAGTCTTAGATAAGGAAAAACTAAGAAAATCGGGACAAGTAGAAATCTCTGACAGTATTGATGTGGTATCTAAAAAGCTAGAGGAATCAAAGGACATAATTGATAATGCACTTTTAGAAATGGAAAAGCAAAAGAAATTATTTGTGCAGATGAAGAAAGATGCAGAAATAAGTCAGCAAGTTTCAGAGATGAATAAGCAGCAAGTTGAGGCATTAAATGTTTTATTGGAGAACACATTAAATAAGCAGGAAAAAAAATCGTTTCCTAAAACTTTTCTCTGGAATCTTTTCTTTTGTATATTAAGTGCAATATTAGGTTTTGTATTAGGAAAATATTTATAGTACATAGATGCGTTATAAATTTTAAGGAGATAAGGAATGGATATTGGTATTAGTGAGCAATTTAAAGGAAGATACGATGGATATATGCTGTTAAAATTCACATCATGTCAAGAATTTCAGCAAGACTTTCTTGATGGAAAATTGTTTTTTAATACCGCAGATTTTTTTGCACAATGTGATAATCTTGGACGTGGAGATGAGAATGAGGGAAATACTTTTTTGATTGAGCATAACAACCCGGATTTTATGTCTGCAAATTTGGAGTCTGTTGATGGTAAGATGATGATTGTGGTTCGAGATTATACAAATAATCCAGAAAATTATAAACCAGGGACAATTGAAAACTTTTCAAGAGGAGAGAACAGATGTAGAAAAATAATATCGTTATATACGGCATATGTTAATGTCTCAAAAGAAATTATTTCGCCATTCCCTGCTAAAATGGGTGAAGAATTTGGAGAATATGGTGTTTTAGTGTTGGATAGGAAAAAGTTTTTTGAACGAGTGTGTAACGCATTAAGGCAACATAGCGAAATATCAAAAGCACAGCTTGGTTTTGTAGATTATATGAAATCTGAAGATGTGCATGGATTTATAGAATGGAATCCGTTTTTGAAAATGCCACAATACGAATACCAAAATGAATTTAGAATTTCTTTTATAAATGATACACAGGAACCGTTA
The DNA here is from genome assembly GCF_014287635.1 of Roseburia zhanii. Taxonomy (GTDB): domain Bacteria; phylum Bacillota; class Clostridia; order Lachnospirales; family Lachnospiraceae; genus Roseburia_B; species Roseburia_B zhanii. The sequence goes on from NZ_JACOPH010000021.1 coordinate 19,905, forward strand.
AAACTGGATTTAGGTGTGAGCTTGCGTGATATTGCATTTCCAATCAAAGCAAGTGATCTAGGGGAGATTTTTTTCAAAGATAATTTGTTATATTATCCATTATATAAATAAATAGAATTATTACAGCGCAAAGGCAGTTATAGACCGTAAAGGTTTGTAGCTGCCTTTTTTGTATGTATTTATGGGACTTTTGGACAAAATGTCCAAAAGTGGAAAGGGACAAAAATGAGTAGAAAAAATGGAAAGAATTTGTTAATTGTGATTGCAGTAGGGGCAGTTGTAGTAAAGGCAGTGAGGGATGTAATAAAGGCAAAAAAGCAGGAGGAAGAGCTCAGGTCTGCTTTGGATGATTTTTATGAGGAAGAACTGAACTGGTGGGACAGGGAGCTTGAGGAAGGAGAGGAATTGTAGATATGGGAATGAAAATACAGCTTCACAGGCTGTTGGTTCCACCCTGAATCCAATTGGTGCAGATAAGGAAGGAGGTACACCGTGCAGGAGGAAACAACACAGAAAACCATTGCTCTTGCAATCAAGACTTCCAAGCTGACCGCAAGCGTTTTACAGAAGGCGATGAAGATGTATCTGGAGCATCAGAAGCATAAGCAGCCTTCCCATGGGAAAATTCCGGTAAAGAAGCTGGTCGGTCAGGGAGAGGGTGCAAAGTCCATTGAGGTTACGGATAGCAACATCAAATCTTTTGAGCGTGTCGCAAGAAAATATAATGTCGATTTTGCAGTAAAAAAGGATAAGACCACGGAACCACCCAAGTATCTTGTATTTTTCAAGGGCAAGGATGCCGATGTGATTGCACAGGCATTCAAGGAATTTGTAAAAGTTAATGAGAAAAAACAGCAGCGTCCGTCACTCAGACAGAAACTGAAAGGACTTCAGAAGATTGTTGCACAGAATAAGAATAGGGAGCGAAGCAGAGAGAAAAACAAGGACAGGGGACAGAGTTTATAAGCAAGGTTGTTGACGGAATTAAAAAGGATTTACAGTCAATTCCGTCTGTTCTTAAAGAAAAATCAAAAGGGGTAAATAAGAAACAGCTTGCCCTGAAATGCGCTCCCTATGTGATCTTCGGGTATGTTCTGAATAAGGTTTCATGGCTGTATGGACAGCAGGCAGGTGACAATACATTACAGAAGGTGTTAGACACAATCAATGGGATTGGAGGTGCGTTCCATAATCCGCTTCCAAGTTTTCTGCCGAGAGATTTACTGGTAGGAGTAGGATGCGGAATAGGATTTCGTATGGTAGTTTATTATAAAGCGAAAAATGCAAAGAAATTCCGGCAGGGAGTTGAGTATGGTTCGGCAAGGTGGGGAACTGCCAAGGACATTGAACCATATGTTGATCCTGTATTTGAGAACAACGTGCTATTAACTGCAACGGAACGGCTTATGATGTCGGGCAGACCAAAACAGCCGAAGTATGCGAGAAATAAAAACATACTTGTAATCGGTGGTTCCGGTTCCGGCAAAACCAGATTTTTTGTAAAGCCGAATCTCATGCAGATGCACAGTTCCTACGTTGTGACTGATCCCAAAGGCACAGTCCTCGTGGAATGTGGCAAAATGCTGTCCAAGAATAATTACCGGATTAAGGTGCTCAATACCATTAACTTTTCAAAATCAATGCATTACAATCCTTTCGCTTATATCCGTAGCGAAAAGGATATTCTGAAACTTGTAAACACAATCATTGTAAATACCAAAGGGGAAGGACAGCAAGCCTCTGAGGATTTCTGGGTGAAAGCGGAAAAGCTCTATTATACAGCCTTAATCGCATATATCTGGTACGAAGCACCGGAGGAGGAACAGAATTTTTTCATGCTGATTGATCTGGTAGATGCCAGTGAAGCAAGGGAGGATGATGAGAATTTCAAAAATGCGGTTGATCTGCTGTTTGAGGAGCTGGAACAGGAGAACCCGAACCATTTTGCAGTCAGACAGTATAAAAAGTACAAGCTGGCGGCAGGAAAGACAGCAAAATCAATTCTGATTAGCTGTGGTGCGAGGTTGGCGCCATTTGATATTAAGGAGCTGCGTGACCTGACTTCTTATGATGAACTGGAGCTTGATACTCTGGGAGAAAAAAAGACAGCATTGTTTGTCATTATCTCGGATACTGATGCGACATTCAATTTCATTGTAAGTATCATGTATTCGCAGTTGTTCAATCTGCTTTGTGACAAGGCAGATGATGTATATAACGGGAGACTGCCGATTCACGTCCGGTGTTTACTGGACGAGTTTGCGAACATCGGGCAGATTCCACAGTTTGAGAAGCTGATTGCTACTATCCGTAGCAGGGAAATATCAGCTTCTATTATTTTGCAGTCAAAGTCACAGCTAAAGGCTCTGTACCGGGACAACGCTTCCACGATTGAAGGAAACTGCGACACTACCCTGTTTCTGGGAGGAAAGGAGAAAGATACTCTGAAAGATCTGGCAGAAATCCTTGGAAAAGAAACGATTGACCTTTACAATACCTCGGATACGAGAGGTACGAGCCAGTCCTACGGTCTGAATTATCAAAAGACCGGAAAAGAGTTAATGAGTCAGGACGAGATTGCGGTCATGGATGGCAGTAAGTGTATCATGCAGCTTAGAGGTGTAAGACCTTTTTTCTCAGATAAATTTGATATAACGAAGCATAAGCAGTACCCGCTGTTATCCGATTATGACAAAAAGAATGAATTTGACATTGAAAAATACGTCAAGAACCGCAACAGACTCCGCTTTAAGAGGAATGATGTGGTGGATGAGTTATGCGATGTCGGAGAAATCACAGCTTAACTTCTGGACATTGTGACCAGAAGTTGTTTTACAACTGAATATGGAATTTATGATATGGGAGCTTTTCTAAAAATTATAATTCAGAGAAGCTCCCTTTTTATTTTTTGAAAAAGGAGACAAACAAATGGGCTTTTTTACAACATCAGTAACAGGACTTAAAACAGTAGTAACCGCAATCGGCGCAGGTGTCGGCGTATGGGGAGTTATCAATCTTCTGGAAGGATATGGTAACGATAATCCTGGTGCAAATGCTCATGTGTGATAAAGTAACACAACTAAAATAAAGAAAGACAGCCCACTATTCCGTAAAATAATGGAGAGTAATAGAGAAAACGTTTTTTCTATGCTAAAATAGGCATATAAAGTAGAATGACAATCAAGATATACAAGAAAACGCTTAAACTCTACCGTTTGTCATGTAATTGTATAGCTCACTTGCTAGAGTGCAAATGAGTATTTTGATAAGATTTATACACAAAATCAAAAGGAGGAACACATATGGAGTTCGCAGAAAAACTTATAGCACTACGCAAAAGTAGAGAATTAACACAGGAACAACTGGCTGAGCAGATTAATGTTTCAAGACAGTCTATTTCAAAATGGGAAAGTGGGCAGGTCATACCCGAAGTAGAAAAGATTGTTGAACTAAGCAAAGTATTCGATGTTACCGTGGATTATCTGTTAAAACCATCAGAGATAGATGAATTATCGGTTAAAACAGAAATTCTGGAACAACAACAGAAACAGATGTTAGTTAGGGAACAGAAACGCACTCAAATTTCCAAAAATATTATGTATTCGATTGGAATTTATTTGATTTTTTTTGCAGTCTATTTCATTGGGCATTTCTATTTTGAAATATGGAATGCTTCTGTAATTCTTGCAGAATTACTCATTTCAACCGCGATTGTAGTTTTTGTTTGGGTAAGGAGTTTTTCCGACAAATCATAAAGAGATAGAATTTGTAGCAAAACCAGCAGAGCCAGTCAACGGTAAGATGAACGGGCTGCGCCCGCCGTTGACAGCCCCGCCCGTCTTTGCTGTTCGGCAATCAAGAGGGCGACAGCTTAAAAGGCTGCCGCCCTCTGTCACTATTCAGAAAGGGGGTATTTTCCATGACCGAACACGAAAAATATCAAGAGCATATCCGGCACACTCACAATGCCTTTTATATGATTGTTATTCGCCACGCTGCCATAGACGCAGCACGGAGTATACGAAGCCGCCGAAGCAAGAAAATCTCCCTTGACTACCTCATGGACGAAAAGCATTATCCGTTCAGTACAACAGATGAATACTTTGCAGAAGTGCCGACAAGCATGGAATATCCATTTACGGCTTGCGGTCAAACTGTCCTGTTGAAAAGTCCGCACCTTGCCGCAGCCCTGTCCTCTCTATCGGAAATGGAACAGGAAATCATTTATCTGTACTACTTTGAGCGTATGACCCATAAGGAAATCGGCAAGCGGTACGGACGGACACGCAGCACCACTGGGAGGCGCATACAGATAATTTTACAGAGATTGCAGGCAGAGTTGGAGGGCTTACACCATGAGCCAGCTACTTCCCTATGAAACAATAGTAAAGGCAAGCGAGGGTGACCCGGAAGCTGTTGCAGCCGTGCTATCCCACTATGCTGGATATATCCGAGCCTGTTCCAAAATGGACGGTCATATCAATGTGGAAATGCAGGAGCATATCATTCAAAAACTGATAGAAAGCCTGTTCAAATTCCGCTTTGACCGTGACAACTGAATAACCCACCGCCCATCACAGCGGCATACAAGCAGTAAGTCTGAAAAGATTTGCTGCTTTTTTTGCGCCCTTTTTCAAAAAATCTTTCCGTTCCATTTGGCAAAAGTGCCTGTTCCGGTGTAGTAGGGATTAAGGGGAGATTTACGAAAAATGCAGCCGTGTCTTTGCCAAAAGAAACACCGCTACCGTTTTAGTGATGAACAGCGGGCAGACCGAAAAATTTCATTCGCTTTATTTATGAAAACAAGCCAAAACGCCCTTTTCAAATTGTAGTAATGGTTGGAGGGGCGAAGTGGCAATTTTTTAGAGCAAGATTCTACCACGGTGCCAAAATCCGCATATCTGCGGTTTTGCCCCTTTGGTAAATCTTGTTGGGGAGTGCCTTCCCCAAACCCTGCTATGCGGCATACGCCGCTAAAAAAACACCTTGCAAAACTGCCCCGAAAAAGATGATAAGTGAAAGGAGTTGATACCCATAGGAAAGCGATACAATACGCCCCACCGAAGCCGTGTTGTCAAGACACGCATGACAGAGGAAGAATATGCCGACTTCACGGAACGGCTAAAGAACTATGACATGAGCCAAGCCGAGTTTATCCGGCAAGCCATAACAAGGGCGACCATTCGCCCCATTATTACCGTGTCCCCGGTCAATGATGAACTGCTATCTGCTGTCGGGAAGCTGACAGCCGAATACGGAAAAATCGGCGGCAACCTCAATCAGATCGCCCGTTCTCTCAACGAATACGGCACACCGTATAACGCCTTGTCCGTTGAAGTGCGAGCCGCCATTTCCGACCTTGCCGCTTTGAAGTTTGAAGTCTTGCGAAAGGTAGGTGACGCTGTTGGCAACATTCAAACATATCAGCTCTAAAAACGCTGATTATGGTGCAGCCGAGCAATACCTGACCTTTGAGCATGACGAGTTTACCATGAAACCCACCCTTGATGAAGCCGGGCGGCTCATTCTCCGGGAGGACTACCGGATAGCCACGCTGAACTGCGGCGAAGAAGATTTTGCCGTTGCGTGTATGCGTTCCAATCTCCGATACGGCAAGAACCAAAAACGGGAAGATGTGAAAAGTCACCACTATATCATTTCCTTTGACCCACGGGACGCAACGGACAACGGATTGACCGTAGACCGGGCGCAGAGGTTGGGCGAGAAATTTTGTGCCGAGCATTTCCCCGGACACCAAGCCATTGTCTGCACCCACTCGGACGGACACAACCACAGCGGCAATATCCATGTTCATATCGTTATCAATTCTTTGAGAATTGAAGAAGTACCCTTGCTGCCCTACATGGACAGACCAGCCGATACCCGTGCCGGGTGCAAGCACCGCTGTACGGACGTTGCTATGGAATACTTCAAAGCCGAAGTCATGGAGATGTGCCACAGGGAAAATCTCTATCAGATTGATCTGCTCAATGGCAGCAAAAACCGCATTACCGAGCGTGAGTATTGGGCGCAGAAGAAAGGGCAGCTTGCCCTTGATAAAGAAAATGCCGCTGCTCTTGCCGCCGGACAGCCTGTAAGGCAGACCAAGTTTGAAACCGACAAGGCGAAGTTACGGCAGACCATACGGAACGCCATGAACGAAGCCACCACCTTTGACGAGTTTTCCGCTTTACTTCTGCAACAGGGCGTGACCGTCAAAGAAAGCCGAGGGCGGTTATCCTATCTTACCCCGGATAGGACGAAACCCATTACTGCCCGAAAACTGGGAGATGATTTTGACCGTGCCGCCGTTCTTGCTCTTTTGGAACAGAACGCCCACAGAGCCGCCGAACAGACCACACCCATACCCGAATACCACAGCACCGAAACAAGCACCGCACAGCGAGAAAAACCGCAGAAAATCGCCCCGACAAGCAACATTCAGAGAATGGTTGACCGTGCGGCGAAGCGAGCCGAGGGAAAAGGTATCGGCTATGACCGTTGGGCGGCTGTCCACAATCTCAAACAGATGGCGGCTACCGTTGCCGCTATGGAACAGTACGGATTTACCCCGGAGGAACTGGACGCAGCCCTTGTATCTGCCAATGCAGACCTGCACAGCAGCACCGCCAAGCTGAAGCCGATTGAAACGGCTATTCGTGAGAAAAAGGACTTGCAGAAACAGGTGCTTGCCTATGCCAAGACAAGAGATGTGCGGGACGGATTGAAAAAACAGAAATCCGATAAGGCACGCAAAGCCTACCGGGAAAAACACGAAAGTGATTTTATCATAGCGGACGCAGCCGTAAGGTATTTCAAGCAAAAGGGCATTTCCAAGTTGCCTACCTACAAATCGTTGCAGGTTGAAATTGAGCAGCTTACCGCAGAGAAGAACGCCCTTTACAACGAGTATCGGTCAAAGAAAGAGCGTGTCCGGGAGTTGCAGACCATGAAAAGCAATCTTTCCCAAATGCACCACGGCGAGCCGAGCCGACAGAAAAAGCATGAACAAGAGCGTTAAAAACCGCCCCGAAACCATACCCGAAACCGCACAAATCAAGGGATATGCCCTTACCCCTACCGCAATACCACCCGACCGAAAAACGGGGCGTACAGGGCAAAAAATCCCCGGAAATGATACCGAGAAGATACAGTTTTACCGCCCTATCCGTGATACCCACGGAAACGGCAGAAAGGAGCGTACCAATGCCACGCATGAGCAACAAGCGGCGGCTTGAATGGAGCTTTTTCCTCAACCACCGCAACCGAATAACCTATAACGACCTTTGCCGGGGCTGCACCCACGATTGCAAGCAGAGTTTTAGAGCCGTGATTATCCTCTGTCCCCGGTATTACTCCAAGCGTTGGAAACCACAGGAGGACACCGCCTATGGCAGATAACCGCAGATATTACTACCTCAAACTGAAAGAAAGCTATTTTGACGATGATGCTATTGTGCTGTTGGAGAGTATGCCGGACGGTATTCTCTATTCCAACATTCTCTTGAAGATGTATCTGAAATCGCTGAAAAACGGCGGCAGATTACAGCTTGACGAGAATATCCCCTACACAGCACAGATGATCGCCACCCTTACCCGACAGCAGGTAGGCACAGTAGAACGGGCATTAGCGATTTTTCAGCAGTTGGGACTTGTGGAGCAGCTACACGGCGGCTTACTCTACATGACCGACATTGAACTGATGATAGGACAATCCTCTACCGAAGCAGAGCGAAAGCGGGCGGCAAGGCTTGCAAACAAGACATTACCACCGCCCCGGACAAACGGCGGACATTTGTCCGACAATCGTCCACCAGAGTTAGAGTTAAAGAAAGAGATAGATATAGAGATAGAAAAAGAGAGAGAGGAAAAACAGGGACAAGCACCCGCCCGCTGCTATGGCAGATACAACAATGTGTTTCTTTCCGATACGGAGCTTGACGAGCTGAAAGCGGAACTTCCCGACAAATGGGAGTATTACATCGACCGTCTTTCCACGCATATAGCGTCCAAAGGAACGAAATACCGCAGCCATGCAGCCACGATATACAAGTGGGCGCAGGAAGATGAAGCCAAGAAACCGCCGAAAAAAGGCATACCCGATTACACTTTTAAGGAGGGCGAGAGTTTATGAGTAAACTTTTTACCGATACCGTTTTGAATATGACCGCAGCCACCGCAGAGCCGCAGGACTACACAGGCGAGGACGGTCTGCTTTATTGTGGCAAGTGCCATACCGCAAAAGAAGCCTATTTCCCCAAAGAAACCGCCGCATGGTTGGGGCATGACAAGCACCCGACAGAATGTAACTGCCAACGAGAGCAGCGTTTGGAGCGTGAAGCAGCCGAGGAACGCAGACGACACCTTGATACCGTTATGGAAGTGAAACGCAGGGGCTTTACTGACCCGACCATGCAGGAATGGACTTTTGAACATGACAACGGCAAATGCCCGCAGATGAACAAGGCACATTCCTATGTGGAGCATTGGGAACAGATGAAAGAAAACAACTATGGTCTGCTGTTGTGGGGCAAGGTAGGCACAGGGAAAAGCTATTTTGCCGGGTGCATTGCCAATGCCCTTATGGAACAGGAAATTTCCGTTCGCATGACAAACTTTTCTGCGATACTGAATGATTTGACCGCCAGCTTTGAGGGGCGAAACGAATATATTGAGCGTCTTTGCCGTTTTCCTCTGCTGATACTTGATGATTTTGGAATGGAACGAGGAACGGAGTACGGTTTGGAACAGGTCTACAATGTGATTGACAGCCGATACCGTAGCCGCAAACCGCTGATCGTTACCACCAATCTAAGCCTTGCGGAACTGCAAAACCCGCAGGACACCGCCCATGCCCGTATCTATGACCGTGTTCTTGAAATGTGCCTGCCTATCCTCTTTACAGGCGAGAACTTCCGCAAGGAAACGGCTGGGGCTAAGATGAACGGATTGAAAGAACTGTTGAAGTGAAAGGAGTTGCCTATGACAGAAAAGAAACCGAATACCACAAACCACACCGACCGCCGCCCGGATTGCGTGACGGAAATCCGCATGGGTAACACCGTGCTTGTTGTGTCCGGCTTTTTCAAGAAAGACACCACAGTCACCGCAGCCGACAAGATGATGAAAGTGCTTGAAGCGGAAACCGCAGCTACCCACAAGCCAAGCTACACCGCATGAGTGAGGGCATGAAAAAGCGGTCATGCCGTGGGAGCATGACCGCCTTAAAAACTCTATTTTAAAATATCCAACCAACCTTGTTAAAAACTACGATTCCTAAAATAGCACCAATGGACATACAGAGTAAGTACCAAACTAATTTAGAAATTTTTGTAATTTCTTGTTTATCCATAAAAAGCCCCTCCCTTCTTGTTCATTTACGATTTTTATTTAGTTAAAGAATATCACAAAATTATGAACTTTTCTACCACCACAGCAAACATGACAAGCCTAATTTCAAAAAATCGTCATTATGACGGGCGATAAAGAAGCAAAATTCACATTTACCCGCTATACAGACAGCCGCCCCGTGTGATATAATTCCTTTACGGAATAGCGGGGCTGGCTGTCGGAAATGGAGGAAACCATGATTAGACAGACAACCCAAACAAACCCCGTTACCGCCCTTTATGCGAGATTAAGTAAAGATGATGAACTGCAAGGCGAGAGCAATTCTATCTCCAATCAGAAGCGTATCCTTGAAACCTACGCACGGGAGAACGGCTTTATGAACTACCGTTTTTTCGTTGATGATGGTTGGAGTGGTGCGAACTTCCAAAGACCGGGCTTTATGGAAATGATGGACTGCGTTGAAAACGGCGAGGTCAAATGCGTCATTACGAAAGACCTTTCGAGAATGGGACGAAATTACTTGCAGGTCGGAATGTTTACCGAAATCACTTTCCCGAAGAAAGGCGTTCGCTTCATCGCTATCAATGACGGAGTGGACAGCGCACAGGGCGATAACGATTTAACGCCACTAAAAAATCTTTTCAACGAATGGATGGTGAGAGATACGAGCAAGAAAATCAAGGCAGTTTTCCGAAGCAAGGGCATGAGTGGCAAGCCTATCACAAGTCAGCCGGTCTATGGCTATCTCAAAGGCGAGGACGGACGCTTTATTGTGGACGAAGAAGCCGCCCCGGTAGTCAAGCAGATTTTCAGCTTGTGCCTTGCCGGAAACGGTCCGACCAAAATCGCCCGTATGCTGACCGAGCAGGAAATCCCTACGCCGGGGACTTTGGAATACCGCAGGACGGGCAGCACCCGCCGCTACTACCCCGATTATCCCTACAAATGGGCGACCAATACGATTGTCCATATCCTTGAACGCAAGGAATATCTGGGGCATACGGTAAACTTCAAGACCGAGAAAATCTCCTACAAGGTCAAAACGAGCGTGGAAAATCCCGAAGAAAAACAGGTCATTTTCGAGAATACCCATGAGCCTATCATCGACCTTGCCACATGGGAGCGTGTGCAGGAGTTACGCAAGCAGCGCAAGCGTCCAAATCGCTATGATGAAGTCGGTTTATTCTCCGGCTTGCTGTTCTGTGCCGATTGTGGGAGCGTCCTCTATCAGCAGAGATATGAGAACAAAACACGCAGACAGGATTGCTACATTTGCGGCAACTACAAGAAACGTACCCATGATTGCACCGCACACTTTATCCGCACCGACCTTTTGACAGCGGGTGTGACCGCCAATCTGCGAAAAGTGACAAGCTATGCAGCCAAGCACGAAAAGCAGTTTATGAAACTGCTGATCGAGCAGAACGAGGACGGCGGCAAACGCCGCAACGCTGCCAAGCGAAAGGAACTGGACGCAGCCGAAAAGCGGATTGTGGAACTGTCTGCTATCTTCAAGCGGCTTTATGAGGACAGCGTGACCGGGCGTATTTCCGATGAACGCTTTGCAGAACTCTCCGCAGACTATGAAGCCGAGCAGAAACAGGTCAAGACCCGTGCTGCCGAACTGCAAGCGGAGCTTGCAAAGGCACAGGAAGCCACGGTCAATGCGGAGAAGTTTATGAATGTTGTCCGCAAGTACACCAGCTTTGAAGAATTGACCCATACCCTACTGCGGGAGTTTATTGAAAAAATCGTTGTCCATGAGTGCAGCTATGACGAGAACGGCACACGCAGACAGGACATTGATATTTATTACAGCTTTGTCGGCAAGGTAGAACTTCCCGATGAATAATGCCCGACCTATCCGACACAAAGCTCAAGTGCCGGATAGGAACGGCAAAAAATTTTACACTTCTATTGCTTCTTTATCGTACACAAGCTAAATCACAGGGTATCAAACAGCTTATGAGTGGCGGTGGTATCATCATTGTGGCACAGACGGTAATTCCACAGCTTACCACTCTGTTCTCATAATTCATGGGCGGGATCATTGATAAGATTACTGAATTCATAAAGGAACTGTTGCAGGGGTGGGTTCTGACCAACTTTGAAACCATGTTTACCGATGTCAATGACAAGGTAGGCACGATTGCAGGGGAGGTCAGCAAAACCCCCAGCACATGGAACTCCGGTATTTTTGATATGATAAAAACCTTGTCCGACAATGTGATGATTCCCATAGCGGGAATGATCATCAGTTTTGTACTCGTCTATGAGCTTATTTCCATGGTCATTGACAAAAATAACCTGCATGACTTCAATACAGCCATTTTTATCCGCTTTTTTATGAAAGCGTGTATTGCAGTCATGCTTCTTAGCAAGACTTTTGACATTGTAATGGCAGTATTTGATGTGGGAAGCCATATCGTAAATTCTGCCGCATCAGCGATTACCGGAAGCACCAGTATTGATGTGGCAAGTACGCTGCAGACGATGTTCAATGAGCAGTTTTCGGAAATGAGCATAGGAGAGCTGTTGGGACTGGGAATGGAGACCATGATCGTCAGTTTATGTATGAAAATCATGTCAGTCCTTATCACCGTCATTCTTTATGGGCGAATGATTGAAATATATCTTTATGTATCAGTAGCACCAGTTCCCTGTGCAACCGTAACCAACCGGGAATGGGGAACGATAGGAACGAATTATTTTAAGGGGCTTTGTGCTCTAGCATTTCAGGGATTTTTTATGATGGTATGCGTTGCAATCTATGCAGTGCTTGTGGCTGGTGTGGCAGTATCCGACAACCTGCATACGGCACT
>NZ_JACOPH010000022.1 GCF_014287635.1 Roseburia zhanii
GGTGGATTGGTATTTAGTTTCTAGTCAACTCTATTTTACCATAAACCTTGAGGAGATATTTTATTTTAACAACAAAAAATACCGTATTTATGCGGTGTTTGGCGTTTCGCAAACGCCTAACAAACTACACCATAAAAGGAGAAATCACATGGAAGCAAGGAAACAGCACAGAATACGATGTTTGTTGAAGTTGCTGAAATTTGCCCATGGATAAAAACGCATTGATAGGTGTATCGCAATTCACAGAACGATAGAATTGCGATACACCTATTTTATATTTCAAGAGAAAACAAGAAGGAGGCTCATGATGAAAGCGATGGAAGCAAAGACAGAAAACAGATATGAGTACAGAAAACCACAGGAAAAGAGGAAACAGATGATAGCACCGGATTTATTTGAATTTGCATATGTACCGGATTGGTATGGACATTTAGCGGAACTGGAGAGGTTGGCGTTGCCGGAATCATGGAAGTTCCGAAAGCCGAGCCGGGAAACAAAGAATACAGACACTCCCATTTTAGAACGTTACATACATACAATTTTTCGCAAAGCCAAGTATTACACCCCTGAAAACAAAAGAAACCATACAAGGAAAAACAACGGGGAAGTGCAGAGTTATTACATTTTGGAAAATCACGAACCAATTGTATCACCAAAGGTGTGGGAACAGGTACAGAAGGTCAGGGAACAGAGAAAGCGTGACAGGAATATCGGACAGGACAGCACAATGAAGTTCCAAAACCGCTATCCCTTAAGCGGAATGCTGCTTTGCCCTTATTGCGGAAAAACGCTCCGGTGCAGACAAGTTTACAAGAAGAAAATCCAATGGCTCTGCAGCACCTACATTGAAAAGGGAGTTAAGGCATGTAAAGGGATAAGGATTGATGATGCCGAATTGCAGGGCTTGAACATCACGGAACAGACAGTGATTGAGGAGGTGGTTAAAAATGGCAAAAAGCATTACTGTTATACCAGCAAAGCAGATTTCGATTGCGGAATCAGGAACAGCACACTCAGTGCAGAAATTGAAGATGGCGGCGTACTGCCGAGTGTCAACCGACCAACATCAACTGGGAACCTATGATTTTCTCACTTTATTCAACACAATTCTAACGGACCGTGGATCAGAGTTCGGCGATCCCGATTCTTTAGAAACAGGATCTGAGGGTATTATCCGTTCAAGTATCTATTTCTGTGATCCCATGAGAAGTGGTCAAAAAGGTGGTATTGAACAGGCGCACACCATGTTGCACATGGTTCTGCCAAAGAAAACCAGCTTTGAATTCCTCACTCAATGGGATCTGAGAACTATTGTGGACCATATCAACTCCACTCCCAGAGAAAGTCTTGGCGGCCGCACTCCATATGATATCGCACTCGATAACTACGGCATTGACATTTTAAAAGCACTTCAGCTTAGGCCGATTCCACCCGACGAGGTCAATCTGACACCTAAGCTGATTCGCTTTAATCACTAACTTAGCATAAAAATCTGCTGTCAGACTGGAACTGAACAATTCACATTTTTTAGATGTGGCCTGTGGAATTTAGTCTTACACACCAGATATCCAGAGGTCTCTTTTCCATGTCACAAACTCAGATATTTTATGAGAAGTTAGCTTAATTATACCAGTTATCTAAAGATTTTGCTCATTATAATTCAATAAAATCAAGGAATTTTAATGTCTGGTGGAATTTACCACTGCACTGGAATTTAAAATTTCAAGTCAGCATTGATTTTGCAAAAGTAAAGTTTACTTGATTGAATGAATATAGTATAATGTGGCTAATGGATAATTTTTAGTTATCCGTTAAATGTTAATCAAAAAGAATTTTTTTGTAGAAATAACTAGTATTTATCTTGATGAAAATAATATAATATTTTGAGACAGTATAAAATCTATAGGAGAGGATAACAATGATTGATAAGTTAACAATAATAGACGGGAATAGTGCTTTGATAGAAATTCAGAAATTACTTCCTCTTAGGCTAATAAGTTTAGAATGTAAACATATTGCATATATAGATGATAAAACATCAAAACTTCATGAAAATGCTTTAGAAATAGGCTATAAAAACGATATTTTAGGTTCACATAGAGCATATACTAACATTTTTGATGAATTATCAAGAATACATAACATGGCTCAATCATCTTGTTTACGAGCTGTTCGCATTGTAATAACACGAGATGGACGTTACTAGTCAGATAATACTCATTGGACATTATCTTATTTATTTAGTTTATTTAGATATGGAGTGGAAACTAAAATACAAAAAATTCCTTTTTATGTTATAGAATTTAGAAATGAAAATCCTATAGCTATTAATCATGCATTCACACTATTTGATAGTGTAACAGAAATAAGAAATGCTGTAGAAGCGGCTCATAGTATTCAAAAATGATTAGATATAGGATGGCGAACCAAAGAATTAAGTTATACAATAGGAGATTTATTTTCAATACTTTCTGAAATAGAAATGAGAAAAGATAAAAAATAATGAAAAAATACAATATTAGAAAAGATAAAATATTTGAAATTCAAAAGAAAATAGATGAATGTTATACATCTAGTTCAATAATAAATGTGTACGGAGCATCTGGAACTGGCAAAACATATTTAGTACAAGAAGCGGTAGAAAAATATTTTTGCGATAATGCCAAATCTACAATATTATATCTAAATTTGTTAGAGGATATATTATCAACCACAGCATTTTGGGATATGATATTATTTACCATTTGGAATGGCGATATTAACGATAAAGAAAATATGTTAAAAGTTGATAAAAAAACATCCTTATCAAAATATTTAAGGCGGTGTTTTCATCGAGAAAAAGTAATTAATGTTTTATTTCAATCAGTATCTTCTATTGTTGCAACTATACCAGTATATAATGCCCAAATTGAGATAGGTGGAATTGATGTTACCGATTCAAATCATCTTGCCATCAATAATGAAATAGAAAAATCTCAATTAGTAATGAAATATTTTAAGTATGTAAGTAAAAAACACAAATTAATACTTATTATTGATAATTATCAATTTATGAATCCTACTATAAAGCGTTATTTCGAAATAGCAATAAATCAAATATCAAAAAATGTAGCTTTTATTAATATACAAAGAACAGATAATACTCATTATATTCGTCCAATAGCATATCAAAATAATTATATTAATATTGAACTTACTAACTTAAGTAAAAAAGATATATTAGAATCTATATTAGTGCCGCTATATCCTGATGTCAAAATATTGAACATGGTTTCGGAAGATTGTTTTAAAAAAACATTTGGAAATTTAAAGGAAATTGATATATATATAAAGGCTAACCACAATAATATAAGGAACGGGATTTTTAAAAAAAATAGAACAAAGTCTTTAGAAAATGCTCTTGATAGTTTACCACAAATACAACGAGATTTAGTTTTATTAGCTACATTATTTCCTGCTGGAATAAGATTAGAATATGTTACTGCTTTAATGAAAAGATATTTTTATTTAAAGGATGATGTTCTAAATGAGGAATTAAAGAAGATAATAACCCTAGGCTATGTAATGCTAAATAGTACTCGAAAGGACTTACTTAAACTATCACATGACAAAATAGGCTTAAGCATAGAAACCATTAATTCATCAGAAGAGTTTTTAGAATTTTATTACAATATTGAAAGTGGATTAGAAGAACTGGTTCAGGAAAAAAAAGATTCTTCAGATTATATATATTTACTCCACTGTTATATAGGAATATGTGATGGGAAAAAAATTTTAAAAAGTATTAAATATTTGGAAGAGTTAATAAAATTAGAATATAATGCGTGTTCTTTTCAATATCTTGTTGAGCTAATAAAAACATATATAGATTCGGACAAAAATATATTATTACATCTTTCGGAGCAATATATATTAAGTCTATTAGATGCATGTCAAAAAATCTGCTCATTTGAAACTTCTTTAGAAATATTGAATATCATCAGAAGTAGTAATGTATGGAACGAAAAATTTAGAATTTATTATGTAAAAGTTATGACACAGCTTTATCATTTTGATATTGCACTAAAGGAAGTAGAATTGTTGCCTGAGAGTAATGAAACACTTATGTATAAATTGATTATATTAGAGCACATAGGGAAAGAAGCGGAAATATCTAAATTACTTAATTCATTAATTCAAAATAGAAATAAAGTGCTTGACAAATGGTATTATATAATTCTAAGAAATACTGCACATTTTTTTTCGTATGAACAGGCATACCATAATTTGCAAAAATGTCTAGATTATTTTTCTAAATGTGGAACTGTTTTTGAACAAGCAACTATCCTTAATAATATTTCTGTAATCCAAATCTGGAATGGATCAAAAACATATATCGATGCAGAAAAAACTATTAAAAAAGCAATTAAGAAATTTTATGAGATCGGGTCAAATGAAATTTTTGAATCATATTATAATTATGGAACACTTAATTATTTAAAAGGAAATTATCAAAAAGCTATTGAATATTTTGAATATGCATTAGAGGAGGTTCCAGAAACGCTTACTATGGACGTTACACTATTACATATAAACAAAAGAATATGTGAATGTGCAATTAATCCTGAAAAAATTTCTGACTTAGAAATATATATATTAAAGAGTTTAAATAAATCAGAAATTTTACAGGATCCATGGGTTCGATTTCAATTAGAATATAATTTAAAAAATATTGAGATATATAATAATGGGAAAACAGATGTAAATCCATCGGAAATATTTTTACCAAATAACGACAGAAACACTACTACTCTTACTGTTTTTGATGTATTAAATATTCACAATGATTATATCCCTATATGTTTAAGTCTATCACCTAATTGGAGATACTAGTACTTTTATGATACTTATCAATTAAATATTCAATAACTTCTTTTTTTATATTTTGATGCAATAACAGATTACTAAGACAATCAGCTAAATAAGCTGTATCATCATCAGAATAGTTTAAATTAGTAATACAAGTAGTCCCAAATCGGATTCCTGAAGTAATATGTGGTGATAACGGATCAAGTGGTATTTGATTTTTGTTTATTAATATATGGTTTTCATAAAATAATTGTTCTGCAATATTTCCAGTTAACTTATATGGAGTCACATCAACTAAAAGTATATGGGTTTTATAATCTTTAGAATAAGTATGTATTCCGTTATTATTTAAATTGTATCCTATTATTTTAGCATGATGTTGAACCTCTGAAGCAAATTTTTTTAAATCAATATGTGATAATTCTACAAAGCATAACAACTTTGCAAATTGAATAGATTGTAGAGGTCCTCCTTGTGTAAGAGGAAAAACTGAATAAGAAATTAATTTTTGTAGTTCCTTTTTATAAATTAATATGCCCCCTTGAGGTCCACGTAATACTTTCTCCAATGAAAAAGTCACAAAATCAACCTCTGGAAATGGATTACTGTATAACTTAGCCATTATATATAAGATAGTATGACAAGCATCTACCATTACATATGAACCATTATTATGAGCAATCTCTGCAATTAATTTATAGTCTATATCATTTGGATATGATGAAGCCCCCACAATGATTAGTTTAGGTTTGTGTTTGATAGTCAAGTTAGATAATTGTTCATAATCAATTAAATATTCAGACGTCAAACCATAATTTATAACTTTAATATTTTTGGAAAATTTATTATGAGAAATATGACCACCACTTTTGGGATCAAGACTTAATACGGTATCTCCATCATTTAATATTGCATTATATACAATTTGGTTAGCCTGTGTACCAGAATGAGGTTGATTACATACATTATATGTATCAATGTTTAGCAATTTTAATACAAGTTCTTCTGTATAATTATCAATATCATCCATACTTTCAAAACATGGAAAAAATCGCGCCCCTACCATACCCTCTGTTGGTAAAGTAAACATCGGATATTCTTGTGCCCTTAAAACACTGGGAAATGGATAACTACAACACGCTTCCAAATTAATATAATTATTTTGTATATTATTATATGAATCAATAATTTGATTAACTCGATTATATTGTTCACCCAAAAATCTTTTTAATAAAAACATATTTATTCTCCATAGTATAGCCTATTAAGTAAATAATAAGCAAACATCTATTATCATTTATAGTTTCTCTCTAATCAAAGTGATAGATAACTAAAAATTATCCATTACCTGTATAAGAGAGCTATATTTTAAAACTCTTTCGAGGATGTTTTGCAGTAAGTATATCTCGTTGCTTTGAAAGAGCAACGTGCGTATAAATTTCAGTTACGGTGATTGAACTATGTCCAAGCATCTCTTGAATGTACCTAATATCCACATCTGCTTCAAGTAGGCTTGTAGCAAAGGTGTGGCGAAACATATGTGGAGTTATATGAAAATCTATAGATGCAAGAGAACAGTACTTTTTAATCATGCGTCTGATAGCTTGATCTGAAATTGAGGTTGCATTAGGATTAACAAAGAAATATCCGCATTTATTTATTTCGGACATATATTCAACTGTATACTTTTTAAGCATTTTTATGACGTCACTATTTCCAATCAGTATCATTCGTTCTTTTGAACCTTTTCCATATATGCGAATTGTTGCGTCGTGTAAGTCAACATCGGAGCTTTTTAAATTACATAGCTCAGAAATTCTCATGCCGGTAGAAAATAGTGTTTCACATATAGCAATGTCAAGAAGAGTGCGCTTCTTACGATAGTTGGTATGGGCAAGAGAAAATTCCTTATACATGGTTGCAAGTAAATTTTCCATTATGTAAAGCGGGATTGTTTTAGGTAGTATGATTGGTTCCCGAAAGCTTATTTTAATTTTATTGAAAGGATTTTGTTCAATATAATCTTTATATTCGAGAAAGTGATAAAAAGCTTTTATTGAAGCAAGTTTTCTTTTGGCTGTTTTGGGTTTGCAATTTTGATGCAGATATCCAATATATTTTTCTAGATCGGTTATGGATATAGTATGTATGCTAGAGTTGTTGAAAAAAGACACAAATTGACTTAAATCGGTACGATATGCTTTTAACGTTTTATTATCAAGCCTTTTTTGCGTTTTGCAGTATTCCAGATAGTTTTCAGTGGTAGCAAATAAAGTATTCATTTGTGGGCCTCTCCTTTTTTGAAATATTGTGTTTATATTGATGTATGCTCTTTTGATTTTGCAAATAATCCTAATGAAAAACAAGGTTAATCATAGTATAATAATATAAGATGTGAAGCATACAAAAGCAGAATGATTTAATAGCGAAAATTGAGAGGGTTTATTATGAAAGAGAGAATTACTTTATGTGGGGACAATTGTATAGAATGTTCAAGATATAATGCTCACAGCGAAGCAGAATTGAAAAGAGTTGCAGAATTGTGGTATAGGGTAGGTTGGCGAGATAAGGTGGTAACGAATGAAGAAATTACTTGTAGTGGATGTTCATCACATAAAGCAGGTACATATGGACTGGTTGATTGTATAATGAAGCATAGTGTTGAAAAATGCAATCAGTGTGAAGCATTTCCTTGCGATAATATTATGGATATGTTGGAGCGTTCAAAGAATTTGTAAATACCGATTAGTCAGTGCATGCTGCACGGTCATTGAGTGCATGCTTTCCGGCGTTTTAGTGCATACTTTCCGCTGTATAGTGCATTGACATAGATTGGTCCTATAATGAAGATGGCACACACATGTGTGACTATCATTTATAGGAGGTCGATAACCATGGTTGATTATCGAGAGATTCTGAGGCTTAATAACCTCGGATATACCAGGAAAGACATTGCATCCAGTGTACACAGTTCAAGGAATACCGTTTCTGAAGTTCTGACATTAGCCGGAAATCTTCACATTTGCTGGCCATTAGATGCCGATGTCACTAATCAGTCTTTGGAATGTTTGTTTTATCCGGGACGAAATAAGGATAATGAGGAACGACTTATGCCTGATTATCCTAAGATCCATAGAGAACTTGCCAAGAAAGGAGTTACCCTTACACTTCTCTGGACAGAATACTGTTTGGAAGCCAGTGCAGCCGGCAAAAAGCCGTACATGAGCACACAGTTCAATGATAACTATCGTAAGTGGGCTCGTATTACTAAGGCTACAATGCGTATCCAACATAAACCCGGTGACGAAATGGAGGTAGACTGGGCAGGTGCAACCATCGATATTTACGATGAGGTTACAGGTGAAGCGACTCCTGCCTATCTGTTTGTAGCAGTGCTTCCGTGCAGTCTTTATGTATACGCAGAGCTTTGCCCAAACATGAAATCTGATACATTTATCAACTGCCATGTACATTCCTATGCATACTTTGGTGGTTCCACCCGTTTATTAATCCCGGATAATCTCAAAGCTGGTGTTACTAAGAACACCCGGTATGACACCTTAATTCCGAGAGCCTACAAGGAAATGGCTGACCATTATAATACAGCGATTGTACCGGCCAGAATGAAGCATCCGGACGATAAACCAAATGCAGAAGGCTCTGTGAAATATGCCACCACCTGGATTCTGGCAGCGTTACGTAATTATCATTTCTTTTCTATTGAAGAAGCCAAAACAGCCGTTTCTGAGAAACTGGAGGAACTCAATCTCCGTCCATTTAAAAAGAGACTTGGAAACCGGCGTTCTGCTTTCGAAGATGAAGAAAAAGATTTTATGCTGCCGCTTCCCAAAGTCCCTTATGAACCAGCAGTCTGGTCTACTGCAAAGGTTCAAAAAGATTATCTCATAAGTGATGGCATCAATAAATACTCAGTTCCATTTGATCTAATTGGAGAACAGGTAGATATTCGCTTAACCAGTACTACTGTGGAGGTCTTTTATCATGGCGGACGTGTCGCTTCTCATGTGAGGAAAACGGTTCCTCAAAGAGATCCCATTTGCATCAGGGAACATATGCCTCTCAATCACCAGAAGTATCTTTCTTATAATCCGGAAGAGTTTGTGCGCTGGGCAGAGGACATGGGAACACATACATTAAAAACTGTAAATCACTTTCTCTATTCCGAAAAAGAACCGGAACGGGGATACAAGTATTGCGTCGGATTAATGAAGGCCGCCGAAAAGTATGGTAACAGACGAATTGAAAAAGCTTGTGGAAAACTTTTGACCATTACGGTACAACCGTCATTAAGGAGTATTATTACAATCCTTAAAAACGGACAGGATAAGTTAACTTCTGATGCGGATTTCTCCAGTCAAACGTGCAGTAAAAGAAGCAATGGTATTACACGTGGCATCTCGGCATACAGAAACGGAGGTGATATAGAATGATCAATGCATCTACCTTCGAAAAACTGAAAGCACTGAACTGTAGTGCTATGGCTGATGAATTTCAAAATCAGCTGAACGATTCAAAATCCTATAATGTATTAGGCTTTGAAGAACGTCTAGGGCTTCTTGTTGACGCAGAATGGAACAGACGTCAGGCAAACAAACTAAAAAATCTTATCAAACGGGCTGCTTTTTCTGTTTCGGCTGCCTGCGTTGAAGATATTGAGTACCTTCCTGACCGAAAGCTTGATAAAGCACAGATGATTCGTTTTTCGCCCTGTCAATACATCAACGAAGGACATCATATCATCCTAAAGGGAGCCACCGGTTCCGGTAAGACTTGAGATGTTTAAGCTGCTTGCAGAGAATTTTGATGATGTACTTGAATCTGTGTTGTCATCAGTGGAAGAAACATTATCCAAAGACGACAGTACAGAAAAATTGAAGCGTATTGAGAAAGAGATTTCCTTTCTTGAAAAGAAGAGAAAGAAATTGACCGATATGTATCTGGATGATAAAATTTCTAAAGAAGCTTATGACGATAAATACAGTGAGCTAGACAATAAGCTGGATAAATGTGAAGAAGAAAAGCATTTGTTTTCTGATTGTGCATTATCACAGAAGAATATTGCTGATAAGATGAAACTCATCAGGCAGAAGCTTAAAGGGGCTGATGTACTTGATGAATTTGACAGAGTAGTATTTGAAAGCATTGTGGAGAAAGTAGTTGTCGGTGATATGGAAGAGGATGGCACAGCTGATCCGTATAAGCTGACATTTGTGCTAAAGGGTATGGATGACAGAAGCATACCATATGCCAGAGACCGATATATGAATCTTCGTGAAAAGGCTGTGTAGACAACAAGGAGGAGCTTAAAAATGAGCGATAATCATGACTTGTTGAATGATAAAGATGTGTGTTCTTTTGAAGAACACGAGGCAGAAAATGTGTGTTCCAACAAAGATGCCGTTGCACGTTGAGACGGTTGCTCTTTTGTCCCAACTGAAACAAAAGCCGGATGATTACATTAATGTCACGATTGAACTTGATGATATGGATATAACATCTGCAGAGACTAAGGCAACATATGATGAGATAAAGAAGTATGTGGCTGAACATAATGCCGGCATGAAGGTTTCCAATCTGTATATCTCACAGGTAAAGAGAAAATGCGGAATTGAGGTTGGAAAGAATTTGCGCGTTGCAACGAGGAGAATGGACTGCTTGCAAGGCAATTCGACGACTGCCGCGACAGACTTGGAACTTGTTCCAAGTCCTAATTTACCTAAAAATGAAGATAGCAGGCAACCGCAGTGTCCAGAAGATAAAGAGAGTGCAATTGTGGAGGCATTGAAGCATTTTAAGATGAATAGTTAATAAAGAGAGGTGCATATGCTATGCCAGGTATACTCGTGGTTGAAGATGATGAAAATTTAAATCGTGGAATTACATTTTCACTGAAAAAATCCGGATATGAGGTTTTTTCAGCAGAATCAGTGAAAAAAGCGAAAAGAATTGCAAGTGATAATAATGTGGATGTTACCATTTGTGATGTGAATCTTCCGGATGGGAATGGATTGGAATTTGTAAGGTGGATGAGATGCAATTATAATACATACATTATTTGTCTTACAGCACTAGATCAGGAGATGGATCAGGTCATGGGATATGAAGCAGGGGCAGATGATTATATTACAAAGCCGTTTAGTCTTTCGGTACTTCTTTTGAAAATAGAAGCACATTTCCGCCGCAGACAGGAGAAAACGGAAGCCGGAAAGATGATTTCGGGAGATATCGTATTTATCGCAGGAGAAATGAAAGTCCTGATAAAGAGTCGTGAAATCAGTCTGACAAAAACGGAGTTGAAAATGCTGACTTTTTTTCTTCAGAATCCGAAACAGATTCTTTCAAAAACACAAATATTGGAAAATGTGTTTGATCTGGAAGGGGATTTTGTGGATGAAAATACAATCGCTGTCAATATCAGAAGACTCCGTGAGAAAATCGAAGACAATCCGGCTGCACCGGTCTATATAAAGAATATCAGAGGTCTTGGGTATATATGGAATCAGGAGGTAAGGCAGTGACAAAGAGATATCGCAAGAAGATTACAGTAGTGCTCTCCTTGGTATTACCTGTCATATTATGGTTTGCAATATTAAATTGCTTTACCACGTATGTGTTTTATGAAGATTATAAATATAAAATGAATCTTATGACAGAGATTGCTGCAAAGGAAGAATTTTCCGGGCTGGATGCTGTTTCGGAATTGCTTAAGGATAAGGATATTGAAACTAACGAACAGGGAAGGCGATTATTGGAGCAATATGGATACTGTGGGAATAAAAGGAATGCATTTTATTCGCAATTCCGGCATCAGGTTATGGTGACCGGTGCTGTAAGCACTGTGATATGCGTGCTTCTTTTGACTTTTTTACTTTATTGGAAGAAAAAAGAAGATGCGCGTCATCAGAAAATTTTAGACCAGTTGGAAGAAATTCTGATCAGATTCCGTGAAAATAAATTTGATGCTTTACTGAAAACGGAAAATCCAGCAGAACTGGAAAAATTGAATGACCAGCTTGAAGCAATCGGACATCATATTCAGTTGCTAAAGGAAGAAGCACGGGAAGAAAAAGAGAACACGAAAGAAATGGTTTCTGATATTTCTCACCAGTTAAAGACACCGGTTGCAGCTTTGGATACATGTTTTAGTGTGCTGATGCAGAATGACTTAAGTGCCACAGAACAGGAGGAGTTTCGTATCCGTTGTCGGAGTGCTCTGGATGGACTGGAGACATTATTGCAGTCGCTTCTTGAAATATCCAAGATGGAAACTGGACTGATTCAGATTAATAAGAAAAAACTTCCGCTTATGGATACTGTCATATCTGCAGTGAACCGCACTTATCCTAAAGCGGATGAGAAAGAAATTGAATTCGTTTTTGACTATGAAAAAGAGATGGAAACATGCACGATTATGCAGGATAAAAGGTGGCTTGGTGAAGCTGTGATCAACGTTCTGGATAATGCGGTCAAGTACAGTCCGTGTGGTTCAAAAATATTTATCCGGTTACAAAAAAGAAACGATCTTGTAAGAATGGAAATTGAGGATCAGGGAATTGGTATTCCGCAGAATGAGTATCACAAAATTTTTCAACGATTTTACAGAGGAAGTTCCAAGGAGGTCATGGAAAAGAGTGGTACAGGAATCGGACTTTTTCTATCGAGAGAAATTATCGAAAAACACGCAGGTACGATTACGGTAACCTCCGGCAAAAAGAAAAAAGGAAGCACGTTTGTGATTCAATTACCATATGTTGGTTAAATTTTAAGTGAGCAGAAATCTTACAATTCTGTAAGATTTTTGCTCGTTTTTTGAAAGTGAAATGAAAGATTGTCCTGATACAATTTGGATGTAGGTTGAAAAATGACCAAATATATAAACAGGCAAAGAAAGCGTGTTGAAAAGGTATGCTTTACAGAATTGAAAAGGAGGCAACACATGAGTGTGATATTAGAAACCAAGCAGCTTTGTAAGTTTTATGGCGCAGGTGAGAATCAGGTCAAAGCGGTCAATCAGGTGGACATTCAGATTGAGCAGGGAGAATTTGTCGCAATTGTTGGAAAGTCAGGTTCCGGTAAAAGTACATTACTTCATATGCTTGGAGGGCTAGACACCCCGACAAAAGGCAGTGTTACTTTAGCAGGGAAAGATTTATACAGGATGAAGGAAGATGCCCTTGCTGTTTTCCGCAGAAGAAAAATCGGATTTGTTTTTCAGGCATTTAATCTGGTTTCATCTGTTAATGTCTGGGAAAATATTGTACTGCCACTGGGGCTGGATGGAAGAAAAGTGGATGAAGCGTATGTAAATGATATTATTGCAACTCTGGGGATTGAAAACCGGATTTATAATCTGCCAAATCAGTTATCCGGAGGACAGCAGCAGAGAGTAGCAATTGCAAGAGCACTGGTGAATCGTCCGGAAATTATATTTGCAGATGAGCCGACAGGAAATCTTGATTCTAAGACCAGTGATGAGGTAATCGCTCTGCTTAAGATGACAGCAAAAAAATATGGACAGACAATTGTAATGATTACCCATGATGACGAAATTGCACAGGTCGCTGATCGTATTCTGGTGATTGAGGACGGACAGGTGGTGGATTTCAGATGAAGACAATAAGCAGGATTGCATATAGCAATGACAAAAAAAACAAGACAAGAAGTATACTGATTATGATGTCCATATGTCTGACTACGATGCTGCTTGTGATCATCAGTACTGTGGGAAATGGGGTAATTCATTTACAGAAAAGTCAGGCGGCAGGCTCATATGGAAGCAATTATGGTCTGTTTGTCGCAGCAGATGCCTCGCAGTTAAAGGAAGTAAGCCGCCGTGCAGAAATAGATGCAATAGGAATTATGTGTACAGAAGGCATTATAAAAGGCAATGAAAACGGCGGGTTTGTCTGCATGGATGAGACTGCAAGAAAAATGCTTCCTTATAATAAAGAATATGAGTTGAAGGAAGGAAAGTATCCGGGGGGAACGCAGGAAATTGCCGCAGGAAGAGCATTTTTTCGTGCAATGGGGTATGGTGATGTAAAGATCGGAGATACGGTTACACTGGATTACCGCGCAGGGATGCAGTCAGAATATAAGCCGGAAGAATTTGTTGTCAGCGGAATCCTATATGATCGGGATGAGTATACCATCGAGGCATCTTATGTTGCTTTCGGGTCACAGGAGTTTTATGATGAGCACGTCGCAGAGAATGACAGACAGTATAATATTTATTTTACTTTAAATGATTCTGCAAATGTATCTATGAATAATATTGATTTGGTTATAAAGCAGATTGCAGCAGCTTGTGGGATCGAAGAAAAAAACGTTATTGTCAATGATCTCTATTTGCAATGGGTCTTGCAGCCGAGTTATGAAACGATTGCGGTATGCGGGGTTTTGATTCTTGCAATTGTACTTTTCTCTGTTGTGGTCATTTATAATATTTTTCAGGTCGGTATTGCCAACAAGATACAGGAGTATGGAAAAATCAAGGCTCTGGGAGCGACAAAAAAGCAGATGAAACAGCTGATCTTCAGAGAGGGCATTTTTTTGACATTTTTTTCAATACCAGTTGGATTGATTTTTGGCTTTCTGATTGCAAAATGCGGTTTTAACTGGCTGGTAGAACAGGAGAACCTTGTATCAACCCAAACTGGCTCTATGGGAGCCCAAAATCAGCAGGTGCCTCTGTTTTCCCTGCCTGTTATGCTTCTCTGTATTTTCGTATCATTTCTTACCGTTGCTTTGGCACTGCGTAAACCAATGAAAATTGTTTCACGGATTTCACCTATCGAAGCAACACGGTATTTAGAAAATGCAGAAACACAAAAAAAAGGAAAACGAAATGGCAGAAAAAATGTCACCGTGTTTTCTATGGCAATGGCAAATGTAACGGGTAATCCCAAAAGAACTATTGGTACTATCCTCACAATGGGTTTTTCTTGCGTATTGTTTGTGATTATCTCTAATTATGTGGGAAATATTGATACGGAGCATGAAGCGCGTCTTTCCGTTAATCATGGACAATTTGAACTGCAGCTTGACTATTCTGCTGAGTATGATGAAAGATATCCGGAGAATAATCTGGATACGATTCTGACGGATGATCCATTGAATGATTCGCTGATTGAAGAAATCAAAAGCATTCCGGGAGTAACAGATGTCATGACGAGAGAGATTGTCTCTGTAAATCTGAACGGAACAAGATTTCCGGCTGATATTGTGAGTAAAAAGGATTTTGATTTTATGCGCCAGGACGGGGATATTGGCTCTATGGACTATGATCAGGCGGTAAAGAATGGTGATATTTTCTTTGGCTGGTCAACGTGGATGGAACAAGATGGATATGCTCCGGGTGAATCCATTGCATTTGACTTTGAGAATGGAAATGGAACCTATACCTATCAGGGAAAGATTGCAGGATCTTTTGTAAGTGCGGACACTTATCTTGTCATTCCGGAAGGTGTATATCGTTCCATGAATCTGAGAGGAACAGCCTATGGCTATCTGTGGGTGGACTGTGATAAAAAAGATGTGGCATCTGTAGAACAAAGTCTGAATACTTTGATTTCTAATACTTCGCATATAAAAATGGATACCTATCATGCGCAGTTACAATCTGCCGAATTTGCAAGCAGCATGATGAAGCTTGGCTGTTATCTGTTTATGGCTATTGTAGGACTCATCGGGTTTATGAATATGGCGAATACCATGATCATGAATATTACGACAAAAAAGCAGGAATATGGTATATTACAGGCTGTGGGTATGACAAATAAACAATTAAATTTATGTCTGCAGTTACAGGGACTGATGTTTACGGTTGGTACCATATGCGTAGCTTTGATCATTGGTCTGCCGCTCGGCTATGCACTTTTTTCCTATGCAAAACATATGGGAATATTTGGAATGAATATCTATCATGTTCCAATCGTACCAATTTTTATTATGATTTTTTTGGTCGGTCTGTTGCAGATTGTACTTTCCTGCGTTTTAAGCAGTAATCTGAAAAAGGAAACGCTGGTAGAAAGAATAAGGTATCAGGGATAGTTTACTTGTGACAAATGATTTTCCAGAATCATTTTCCGGAATTGTCGAGCGGCTGAGTTCAGCGGATGTTGGCAATCGTATAGCATGCATATATTTCTTTCCGGAATGTTTTCTTTTAGTGATATCTGGACAATTTCTCTTTTTTGAATAGAATCATGTGCCATTGCTTCTGGAAGAAAAGCCAGGCCCAGCTCACATTTGACAAGAGGGAGAATCTGATCGGTCGTGGCGGTTTCGGTATCAGGGGCAAGTTCGAGTCCGTGAGAGAGAAAGAGTGCATGATAAAACTGAAACGTCGTTGTTTCACGTCCAAGCGAAATCAGCGGATAGTTTTTTAATTCTGCGAGAGATAATTCCTGGCTGCCGAGTGCGGTAAAAGTTGTACCACCGACAAGGATTTCCTGAAAAGGCTGCAGCATAATCTGTCTGAGTGGTGATTCCACGGAAGCTGGAGTTGAAACAATAGCAAAGTCGATTTTTCCGCTTTTTACGGCATCAATGGCCTGTGGGGTGGAGTAATTGTACAGTTTCAGGCGGATGCCGGGATAGGTCATATGAAATGCTTTAAGTTTATTAAAAAGAAAAATATTTAATGCGGTCTCGCTGACACCGATCGCAATGCTTCCATGTGACAGCCCCGTACTATCCGATAACTCCTCTTCTGCGGCAAAAATCTGTGACATTGCAGCGGAAATATGGGTATAAAGTTTTTCCCCTTCCGGGGTAAGCTGAATGCCCCGGTTGGTACGTACAAACAAAGTTGTATTAATCTGCTGCTCCAGACGGTTCATGGCCCTTGTCACATTTGGCTGACTGCTGCCGAGTGTATGTGCGGCTTTGGTAAAGTTGTGGTATTTTGCAACATAATAAAAAATTCGATAGTATTCAAAATTTACATTCATCGATAGAACCCCCTCTGACATATCAAAATGTTATTTATAACATATCAATTATAGTTTTTACTTATCCCTAATACAAAAGTATAATCATAGAAGATGAAAAAAGCAAGAAAGGAAGCGCATGAAGCATGAAGGAACAGACGATTTTTCCACGAGAGGAAAAGGCAGAGGCTTTGTTTCAGAAAATATTAAATGATCATTGGGCATGTGAAAAGTTACAGGAAACATTTTGTAACTGTTTATTTTGCAATGATGATTCGGATGCCGGAATTTCTCCGGCAGAATTTTCACTGGCTTTGTTCAATGCGTATACGAACCGGGATATATCGGCCTTCCTTATGGGCATATGTCAGAATACATTGTTTGACCTGTTGAGAAATTCATTTCTGATTCCCTATCGTTTTGATGCAGACGGAAAGCAAAATCCGGTCATTATGACGGATGAAAATGGGCAATTACTTCCTGCATACAAAGGCACAGCTCATGAAACAGAATACCGGCATTTTCATGAGGTATACAAAGATCTCGGCAATCAGAAAAATATATATTTTGCACAGGCATACCGTTACAGCCATGAATATCAGTCGGATTACATGGATGTGAAACAAAAGATTCTTGAAAAAAATATGGGTGTGCTGCTCATTCGTGAACTGCCGGATACCGTAAAGGAGAAGGAGACAGAGGCAGAAGCATATTCCGCCGTGTGGGATCTTATGATTGAGCTGGAAAAGAATCTTCCAATGGCTTACGTATTTTATGGACAGGATTCGCTGGTGGAGAATAACAACCGATATGATGAAATTGGAATTTTCCTTCCGAATTCTATCTTCCTGAAAAATCTCGAACGTCATGTTGCAAAAGCGGAGGAGATCATTTATGGCGAAAAATGATTATGTAGAAATCATGGAAAAAAATCATATGGAGATTCCGTGGCACGATTATACAGAGAATGACAGTGAAGTGCTGATTCAGCAGGCAGGACTGATTGAAAAGGCATCGGTTGTCGGCCGGGTTGGTCTGATTATGCTTTCCTGTGGAACCGGAGCATGGCGTGTGCGGACTTCTATGAACAGGCTTTCCAGGGAACTTGGAGTAACCTGTACAGTGGATGTGGGACTGATGTCCATAGAGTTTAATTGTTTTGATGGAAAAGAGTGTGTTTCACAGTCTCTTAGTATTGCAAATACCGGAGTAAATACTTCCAAGCTTTATCGGATGGAACAGTTTGTAAATAGTTTTCCATCTCAGGAAGCGCATTTGACCGGAGAAGAAATCCATAAGCGGCTGGATGAAATCGAGCAGATCCATGAACTCTATTCTCCGGTAAAACTCGGATTGGCAGCGGCACTTGCATGTTGTGGATTTACATTTCTGCTGGGTGGTGGCCCGGTGGAGATGATATTTGCATTTATTGCCGCTGGTGTTGGTAACCTTATCCGGATGAAGCTGATCAAACATCATTACACATTGTTTTTAAACATTGCAGTATCTATTTCAGCTGCATGTCTGACGTATGCTGTCTGTCTGCATATGGCAGAGCTGTTGTTACACGTTTCCGCAGTGCATGAGGCCGGATATATCTGTTCCATGTTGTTTATTATTCCGGGATTTCCGTTTATCACAAGTGGAATTGACTTGGCAAAGCTGGATTTGCGATCTGGTCTGGAGCGGCTTACCTATTCCATTATTATTGTTCTGGTTGCAACGATGTTTGCATGGATCATGGCACTTTTGTTAAAGCTTCAGCCACAGGATTTTGTAGCTTTGCATCTAGGAAGTATGATGCATCTGGTTTTACGTCTGATCGCAAGCTTTTGCGGAGTATTTGGATTCTCGATTATGTTTAACAGTTCAGTCTATATGGCAGCAACGGCGGCATGTATCGGTGCCGTTGCAAATACATTGCGGCTGGAACTGGTCGATTATACAGGGATGCCATCTGCGGCAGCAGCTTTCATAGGAGCACTGACTGCAGGTCTGCTTGCATCCATCATAAAGAGAAATCATGGATATCCGAGAATTTCACTGACAGTGCCATCCATTGTAATTATGGTGCCAGGATTATATTTGTATCGTGCGATTTATAATTTTGGAATTATGTCACTAACAGAGGCAGTTTCGTGGTTTGCAGCAGCGATCATGATTATTGTATCGTTACCGCTTGGACTTATTTTTGCGAGAATACTTACCGACCGGACATTCCGGTATTGCTCATAACAGATTATGCATGGGTTTATGTTCAAAGACAGTGTCAATAGAAGGAGGATAAAATATGCTTACAGCTGTAACAGGAATTAACTGGGGAGACGAAGGAAAAGGTCGTGTGATCGATCTGCTTGCGGAGAATGCAGATGTTGTTGTCCGCTATCAGGGCGGCAATAACGCTGGCCATACAGTGGTTGCCAAACAGCAGAAATTTGTCTTAAATCTGCTGCCATCCGGTATTCTGCATGAGAATGTAATATGCATACTCGGCGATGGTATGGTGGTAGACCTGGAACATCTGACAAACGAAATTGCACAGATCAGGGAAAAAGGTGTTGTGGTTACACCAAACAACTTAAAACTTTCCAAACGGGCAACAATCTCTATGCCTTGGCACAAAATTCAGGATGAACTCGAAGAAACACGTCTTGCAAAAACAGGAGCAGCGTTTGGTTCCACAAAAAGAGGCATTGCCTATGCATACAGTGACAAATACAGAAAGAAGACACTGCGTCTTGGGGATCTGCTTCATTTAAAAGAGGAATCCGTACAGAATCGTTTGAAAATGATGCTCGAAGCAAAGAATCTGGAGCTTGCAGGATGCTATTATCAGGAACCGATGTCCTATCCGGCACTGCTTTCCTGGTGTGAAGCTCAGGCAGCAGAGTTATGGCCATATATAGTAGACACAGGTGCTTATCTCGAGGAAGCATTAAAGGAAGGAAAACGTGTTGTTTTAGAGGCACAGCTTGGAGCTATGCGGGATATTGATTATGGCATTTTTCCATATACGTCAAGTTCTTCAACGATTTCTGCCTACGGTCCGATAGGGGCGGGGATACCGGGAAAGCAACTGGACCATGCCGTTGGTGTACTGAAAGCTTATTCAACCTGTGTAGGTGCAGGGCCATTTACAGCAGAAAAAGCCATGCCAGAATCCTGGATGGAACTTTTGCGCAAGTTTGGCGGAGAATATGGTGCTGCCACAGGACGTCCGCGCCGTGTAGGACCGTTTGATGCAGTTGCAAGCCGGTATGGATTAAAGTGTCAGAACGCGGACAAGATTGCATTAACTAAGCTTGATGTGCTCAGTATGATGAAAGAAATCCCTGTGATTGTAGGTTACAAAAAGGGAAATCAGGAAGTGACGGATTTTGATCCGATAGAGGATCTAGAAGAATATGTACCAATTGTGAGAATGCTTCCCGGCTGGCAGACAGACATCAGCGGTTGCGTAACCTATGATGAACTGCCGGATGCAGCCAAAGCGTATGTAGAGACGTTAGAGGATCTTCTGCAGCATGAAATACAGTTCATATCCGTAGGTGCAGAGAGAAGTCAGTATTTAACAAAAGGAGAGTGGTTATGAGACATTTGATAAGTCCTTTGGATTTTACAGTAGAAGAAACGTATGAAGTGCTGGATTTCGCAGAGAGGATTGCTGCAAATCCAAAAGCTTATGCACATGCAGCAGACGGCAGACAGCTTGCAACACTTTTTTACGAGCCAAGTACCAGAACGAGGCTTTCTTTTGAATCGGCAATGCTCAGTCTTGGTGGACAGACGATTGGATTCGCAGGGGCGGATCAATCGAGCGTTTCCAAAGGGGAGACAATTGCGGATACGGTAAGGGTCGTTAGTTGTTATGCAGATATTATTGTCATGCGCCATCCGAAGGAAGGGGCACCGCTTTGTGCGTCCATGTATTCGAAAATCCCGGTCATTAATGCCGGGGATGGCGGACATAATCACCCAACACAGACTTTGATCGATCTGATGACTATTCGCCAGAGACTTGGTAGACTCGACAATCTGACCATCGGTTTCTGCGGAGATTTGAAGTTCGGAAGAACGGTGCACTCGCTGGTAAAGAGCCTGGTGCGCCATACAGGAAATAAATTCTATTTTATCTCGCCGGAAGAACTCAGAATCCCAGATTATCTTGTGGATGAAACATTAGAGCCGACGCATACGCCGTATGAGGAAGTATCCAGTCTGGAAGATAGCCTTCCCAAGCTGGATGTTCTTTATATGACGAGAGTACAGAAAGAACGCTTTTTCAATGAAGAGGATTATATCCGTCTGAAAGATACTTATATTCTCAATCGGGAAAAACTGCAGCTGGCAAAGGAAGATATGCCGGTACTGCATCCGCTGCCACGTGTTGATGAGATTGCTTACGATGTGGATGATGACAGCAGAGCGGCTTATTTTCAGCAGGTACAGAACGGAAAATATATGCGAATGGCATTGATTTTATCTTTGCTCGGGATCGAAGATCCGCAGACAGGAGAAAAAATTCTAGAATTAGGAGAATCCTAAGGCAGGCTGGTGTCGATACATCTTCTATTACGAAAGATTGTACTTTTACTGTCGATCCATACAGTTACGAGATAACGGTAGATGGCGTGGATGAAGAAACAAAGGTGTTGATGCAGAATGCTTTAAATGTAGGTAATAATGGGAAAAAGGGAAAAAGTTCTCAAAAACTTCTGGTAACTCTTTGAAATACGTATCATATCAATAGATACGATAATATAAATTATTTTTGTAGTTGTTGATAACAGGTTTATATCGGAAAAATTGTAAATTTATTTTCTATGCAAATTTCATTTTTGTAGGGCTGGCATTAGACCAGCCCTTGATTTCATTATAATGGATAAAAAGATATTGAATATATGCACGGTAAAATGACTATTCTCAATAACGATGTTGAAAAAAGTAACTTTAGTGCTGTTGAAAAAATCACCATAGTTCTAATGAATCTTCTGCATCAACCCATATCTGCATTGTTCCATCAAGATATAATTTTGCATATTCCAGTGGTTTATCAATAGCAAGTGCATTTAATGCACAATCTGATCCGAGTGTTGTTTTTAAATTCTTTTCTGCTTCCCACAGTCAATGCGGAGCATATAGCCAGCACTGGTATATACATCAATGCTGTTTCTGTGTGGATTGTATTCTGCAAATATCGTTCTCATCGTATCAAATCTCCTTATCGTTCTGTCAATCATTTGTAATAAAATTAGAAGCATTTTAATCAGTTCACCATGTCACTTTTATTTTGTGTTATACTGTTTTATAGATTTTTCTTGGTCTCCGCTGCCGCTTCGGTCGGCACAGAGCAGATGTCCACCGGACATCTTGTGCCCTTGTATTTGCCCTTATCAGAGTTCGTAAACACTGGTGGGACGATATAACACAAGGAAAACAATAAGGGAAAACTCACCTGTGACAAATCCAGTGTTTTCAAGGGTTTGCGGAGAATTTAATAACAAAATATAACAGTTATTAAATCTCTTAAAACAGGTGAAAGCTCAATCGAAATTTGTGAAGGAGGAATATACTATGAATATAGGGTTTTGGCTATGTGGAGTTTTGGTTATTCTATTTGTGATTATAGGAGTGTTATTTGCAATATTTAAAGAAAAAGCGGCTAAATTTGTTTCGGGATTTAATTCATTACCGAAAGAAGAACAGGCATTGTATGATAAAGCTCATATTTCTCGTGATATAAAAAATCAGTGTTTTACATGGGCTGGCATAATGTTAGTAGGAGCAGTGTTGTCTTATTTTTTAACACCATATATGGCTATTCCGGCTTTTGGTATTTGGCTCGTTTTATTTTTCAAAGAGGTTCACTTTGACACGCACAAAGCATTTGAAAAATATTTATTAAAATAAATTCCAGATGATAAAGCAGAAGTATAGGGTTTGATTCATATGATTTCAGTAAAAAAACAGAGAATTGCTGCTATTATGGTTTTAAGTTCCATCATGCTGATTTTACTTTTGTCGCTAAATTTCCGACTCTGGAGTGGATATTATGCAGAAGGGGATTTGGAAAGTATAGTCATACAGCAGATGGAATGCTTGGAAAAGTCAAATAGTGAAAACGATATAAGCGAAAGTATATGTTTGCATTTCTATGAGTGTATATGTTTCGGTGGAATAGAAATAATGGTGCTCTGGGTATATGATGGCTTTAAAGACCTCGGACAAGGTGAGTTTTCTTTCAGACCGGGAGTTACCCTTTGCAGTCTATCGGTTCGGATGGATGATTAAATACTTCTGATAATCAAATTTCAAATTTATTATCAGGAGGAACTTCGATGTATGTATTAAATGCAAATCATATTTCAAAAAGTTATAAAACTGCAGGAGAAACTATGCGGATTTTGCAGAATGTGAATCTGCAAGTTATGAAAGGAGAAATGGTTGCTATTATGGGACCATCCGGCAGTGGAAAGACTACTCTGCTCCATGTGCTGACCGGGGTTGACACACCGGACGATGGAGAAATCGTAATAGGAGGAGAAACGTTTTCACAGCTTACGGAAGAAGAGAAGGCATTTTTTCGCAGAAAGCATATGGGAATGATTTTTCAGGATTTCCAGCTTTTGGAGAGTTTGACGGTAAAAGAAAATATATTGTTACCACTCATTCTTGAACGAAAAGAAGCAGACATCCAGCAAGAGCGTTTTTCAAGAATAGCGGATGTGCTCGGCATTGAAAAATTAGCTGACAAAGGAATTACAGAAATATCGGGAGGTCAGAAACAGAGAGTTGCGATTGGCAGGGCGCTGATCAATGAACCGGATATTATTTTTGGAGATGAGCCAACAGGAAGCCTTGACCGAAAGACCGCTGGGGATGTGATGCGATGTATGAAACAGATGAATCAACGGTCTGGCATCAGCTTTCTGCTTGTGACACATGATGCTTATACGGCGTCCTTTTGTGACCGGGTACTTTTTCTACAGGATGGGAATCTGGCAAAAGAAGTAAAGAAAGAGAACACTGCCGATAATTTCAGAGAAGATATATGGAAAACGCTGTGCGGTTTGGGAGGTGGAAAAGATGACCTTTTTTGATATTTCCCGAAAGATGCTGAAAGCTGGTTTTTACAAATATCGATTGTACTTTCTATGCAATTTATCTGCAACGGCATTATTCTGTTGTTTTGCAGTTATTTCCACAAACAGGACGTTTATGAATGCGTCGATTGTAAATTCATCCATATCCAATAACATTTATCTTCCATTTTTTCTGTCTGCAGTGTTTCTGGGTTTTTTTCTTCCTGTTTCGTGTCAGGCATTTCTGGCATCAAGAAAACAGGAATACGGCGTGATGTTTTCTCTTGGCATGAGCCGGAAGGAAGCGTTTGGAAACTTACTTTTTGAAAATGTGATCATATCCGTGCTGGCATTAGCAATAGCACTTGAGGCAGGAACTGTGCTGTCATTTTTATTTTTTTCCGTTATCATTTATGCAATAGATGTTCACGGAGTGCAATGGCAGTTTTGCCCGGAAGCATATAAGCTTACAGCAGTTTTATATACAGTAGTGGTGGCAGTTGCCTTTATCCTGAATGCCGGGAGACTTATGCTGGATAAAATCGGAACCCTGCTAAAAGCACAATATCGGGCAGAAAAAACAGGAAAGATCGGTACGTTCTTATGCAGAATTGCACCCAACTACATGAGGTTTCATCTGGTGGAATGGTTATTTGTCCGCAGACACAAGAAAGAATGGGGATGTAGGTATGTTTTAGCCTCTCTCATAATAGCGGTATCTGTTATGCTTACGGGGGTATGTGTGACTTTATATCCGGCTTTTCTACAGGATGCAAAAAGCTATTCTCCCTATGACATGGTGTACTCAGAAATCTATGGAATGAATCAGGTTTCAGTACAGGATGTCCTTCATATATTGGAGAAAAATGGTGTTACTGTAGAACAGGTCATTCAGCTTCCCTATATCAGAGATGATGTTTTTAATTACCTTCCTGTGACAGAAATAAACCGGGATTTTGGATGTGATTATCAGATTCAGGAAGGCGAGTTTTTGAATTTGTTTCAGTACAATCTGGAAGATGGGTATGAACATAACATACAGCCAGTATCTACTGTAACGATTTCCGGGGACAGAAAGCTGCAGTCTGTTGGAACAGATGTAAAGATACTGTTTAATCAAAATCCGACCTTTGCAGATAAAACACTGATCATCAACGATTCTGATTTCGAAAAATTAAGTGCAGATATAACAGGTAGTGCTGGTATCGCAAACTTGTTTCAGTTTCAGAATTGGGAAGATTCTTATGCGGGAGTATGTGAAGTAAAAGAATATCTGCAGGAAAGCAATCAGTTGAATGAAGATGAGCAGACATATTATGAATTGTCTTCGAAAGTGGAGAAATACCAGGATGCAAAGAAATCAGGACAATTTTTATTATTTTTGATGGCATTTGTGATAGGGCTTATGATAATGGCTGAGTTTCTGTTAATTCATTCACGTATCCAGGCAGAGAAGGAAGAAAATAGCAGGGTCGTTTGTAGTTTGCGAATGTTGGGAATGATAGACAAGGAAATGGTAAAGTGCCTATGCTATAAGAATTTTCTAAGATTTATACCGCCATTGGTTGTGGGAACAATCCTTTCTTTCCTGCCATCTTATTATCTGAATGAGAGTTATGGAATGGGGACGAATGGAATTCTGGCAGGAATCGTATTTGGAGTGATTATGACAGTCGGAATATTCGTAGTGATACGCAGGTATTCTGAAAAAGAAGAAAAACTTTATGAAAGCGGTTTTATAATACAAGGAAGAGGATTTTTCGAGAGGATTTTTTGATTATAGATAAGTAGAAAAAGATTCAAATCCTGTGTATAATTAAAAGATAAAGATAGAGACAACTCGAGATTTGTATACGAGGATAGAGAACAATGAATTCTGATATTGGAGAATATAAATGTGCGTAAAAATATAAGAGAGTTTTTTGAAAAAATGCAAGAATTTTTTCCCTCAACGAAGAATGCATACATTGAAAGTGTAGAAGAATATGGAGAAGTATTAGAAACAGTTGTAATAGAAGATATTTTTATGCCGGAGCTTTTAACATTATTAGCTAAGAATGAAGATGCTGAATTATTAAGCAATATGTTTAATTATTTTGAAGAAATAATAAATAAGAATGATTCACATTTGATTAATATTTTTTCTGTTACTGTGTTAGAAATTTTAGGAAATGATAAGGCAATTCTAAAGGTGGCTAAGCAATATATGGGGGAAAAAACTGCATTGCTCCAAATGAAAGTTGATAAAGAATTGGGAAGATTATAAAAAAATGGCGTAGAATTGTTTACAAGTTTTATGGTACAATTTGTATGTATGACGAGAAGCGACGCATCGGAGGTTATGGATATATTTATTATGAGTTATCAAAATTATAAAGAAGCCATGGAGCTTGCACCAAAATGCAAATTTTATACTACCGTAGGGGGTAAAAGCCGAGATGAAATAAAAAAGTCTGAGGAATTATTAGGTGTAACATTCTCAAAGCAATGCAGGGAATTTTACGAACAGTATGGTTATCTATCTTTCGTTGGAAATGAGATTTTTGGAATTGACCCAGATGATGACTCTGGCGAAATAGAAGGCAACTCTGTTGCATATGCCTTAAACGATCGTAAAGAATATGGATTGCCTGACAAATGGATTCCACTCTATAACTTTGATGATGGAATTATGGCATACTTGGATTATTCATCGTTAAATGATGTTGGAGAGCCTTGTGTTATTGTTGCCAGATTTAATGATGTGGGGTATCAGATAGAAGAAACGATTGCCGAAGATTTTGGCGAGTTTATTCTTCAACTTGTGAAAGAGCAACTTGCAGACTAACTTCAAGTTTGGAGAATTGAGAAAATCGGGATTTGTCGTTTTATTAATTTACATATATGCCTTTTACATAAAAAAGTGTTATTTTAGTTCCGCAACAATCAGAAAGCATTTCACAACAAGTTTGTTAAAAACAGCTATATGAATGACGAATAAAAAATTGTAGGTATATTTAATTGTAACAATGATCTCTCGGAATCTTGAGTGATCATGCCAGCAAAACTCTGGCATTGAATTTTGAAAAGTAAATATTATTCTTGAACGTAAAATGAACGCAAGAAATAAACATAACTGTCGCTATGTTTCAAAAAATGAGATATAATAATCTACAGGATTATGCTACATCCAAAATCATTTTTTTCAGGGTTGATTCAGATGGCAAATCCCATGCATCCAGATGGACTGTACGTCCGTATTTAGCATTTGAACAAGGGTTTTCGCATGTACAGGAGATACAGCCACCGGCGTGACTGATCTTAGGACATTTGAATTTCATTCTGCCTTTAGCAGCTTCAATACCATTCCGATGCGTACGATATCCAGAAGGACAAATAGGAACACCATCTTTATCAATCGTAAGGTCGTTTTTGTAAATGGGAGGTCTTCCACCTTTTCCATTAAGGTCGATAAATGGTGTTATATTCTCGCGTTTGAAGTATTGATAATAAGGCATGGCATCATGTGCAGAATCCAAAAGTACTTTAGAAACAGTGTAATCAGGAAGAAAAGATTTCATCCTGAAAAAAGCGTGCAGGAATCCATGTGAATCATGTTTTGAAGCACAGCAAAAATGAGGAAATACCGGTAAGTCACTTTGCGAATCAACAAGCATGTACAGATCATAGCCATGATAATAACAGTCGCGGGAAGAATCCCAGCCGATATCACAATCAGGTTGGGAAAAGTAGCGGTCACATTTGCAGTCAGTAATGCCATTCTCTTTGCATTTACAGATACGCTTTTTCCACAGAATCAGCTTTCGTGCCTTTTGTTTTAGGCTTCTTAATCTTGGTTTTAAAAGGATGGATATGTGGTGACATATGGTCATCATCAGAATTCCACAAACGGTTTATAAAATCATAAAAAGTGCCAACACCGGGAGTATTACCAGGTTCAAATCCACTGAGGATGGCGTAAAGAGGATTCATTTTAAGCTGAGCAGCCCACTCCGTTAATGAAGTAACTTTAAAGTCAATGGAAAGAAGGTAAGAACGTTGCATGCAAGAAGGAGTTCGTGGGGCTGGTCCGAATTTTGAATATTTATCAGTCATAAAAGTATCGGTAAAAGATAAATCGAGATTCCAAAAGCGCTCAATGACATCCCAGGTGGAACGAGCAAGAGCATTTGGATTAGGATAATATTTACGAAGATTAGTAACAACAAAGTTTTGGTAGTCAGCATGACTGCCAGAATTAACAGGTAACATAAAAATCGCCCTCCAGTCGATAAAATAAAATATATTCAATCGGCTTCGCCGCAAATTTTGAGCGATTTGTCAAGAGTTCTAGGCAAAAAAGTGGGGGATTTTAATAAAAAGGAATCTACAAGCCTTGATTTTACTGGGCTAAAGATTCCGAGAGATGATTTAGATAAAAAGGAGCATTCCTGTTAAGTAACAAATAACCGGTTTGCAAAAAATGAGTGCCACCCATAGAATAATGATTGTTAACTGGCCGGTTGACAAATCATCGTTCAAAGGAGACACCCACAAATG
>NZ_JACOPH010000023.1 GCF_014287635.1 Roseburia zhanii
GTGGCAGTAACACAGGGCGATGAAGCATATCCGTGATAATGATACTTCCGGATTGTAAGGAAATTTGCAGTCCGGTCAATTTGAATGACGGTGCAAGACCGATGTGGGCAGAGTAATGACCTGCCACCTGTATGGATTTTTTTGTTATCTGTTGATGAGAGATAGGAGCATTGGTTCCTGTTTGTCATGGGCAGATAAAGTGCTGCCTATTTTGAAGATATGGAGGTGTTCATAATAGATAACATAGAAGCAAAAATGAAGGGAAAGATGGTTCCGATTTGGGAAAAATATATGTTAACGGTCGATGAGGCTGTTCAATATTTTGGAATTGGTGAAAAGAAGATAAGGATGCTGATTTCTGAAAATACTGATACTGATTATTGTTTTACGGTGCAGGTTGGGAATAAATCGTTGATTAATCGGCATAAATTTGAAGAATTTCTTAATCAAACCACTTCCTTGTAGAAATGAAAAATACGAAACTTTATCACTTTAAAGTGGTAAATGCCGCCCTGGTATGATATAATATGGTTGTCGTGCTAGGGCTTCTTCGTAGAAAGGAGCAAAGACGTTTGAGTGAAAGAAATCGCAATCAGAAAAGACGTGATAAAAAAGGACGTATTTTACGAAACGGAGAAAGCCAGCGAGCGGATGGAAGATATGCATTTGTTTATACAGACTGCTTTGGAAAACAGAAATTTCTTTACAGTTGGAAGTTGGAGTCGACAGATCCTCTTCCGGTAGGAAGAAGACCTTGCCAGTCACTTAGAGAAAAGGAAAAAGTCATATTAAGGGATATAAATGATGGCATTACTCCTTATGGTGATAATTTGACAGTTCTTGAGTTGGTAAAAAAGTATATCGGTCAAAAGACAGGTGTTCGTCATAATACAGAAGCGAATTATAACTTTGTTATCAACATTATTAAGAAAGAGAAATTTGGTGCCAAAAGGATTGATAAGGTAAAACTATCAGATGCAAAAGCATGGTTGATTAAGCTTCAGGCAGATGGTAGGGGATATAGCACCATTCATTCAGTACGGGGAGTGGTAAGACCTGCTTTTCAAATGGCTGTAGATGATGATTTGATTCGTAAAAATCCGTTCGAGTTTCAACTATGTACAGTAGTTGTAAACGATAGTGTAACAAGAGAAGCCATAACCAGAAAACAAGAAAGAAAGTTCTTGGAATTTATTAAGAATGATGAGCATTATAAACGATACTATGATGGTATGTTTATCCTCTTTAAAACCGGACTTCGTATTTCAGAGTTCTGCGGATTGACACTTTCCGATATTGATTTTGAAGAAAAGCAAATCAGTGTAAATCATCAGCTTCAAAGAACCAGAGATATGAAGTATGTTATTGAAGATACCAAAACGTCAAGTGGAACCAGAATCATTCCTATGACTGAGGAAGTGTATGAATGTTTTAAGCGTATTGTTGAAAATCGGAAAAAACCCAAGAAGGAACCTGTGATTGATGAATATAAGGGATTTTTGTTTTTGGATAAGAAAGATATGCCGGAAGTTGCCTTACATTGGGAAAAACATTTTGAGTGGGCATTGGCAAAACATAATCGAATCTATAAGGAACAATTACCTAAGATCACACCTCATGTTTGCAGACATACCTATTGCAGCAACATGGCAAAAAGCGGAATGAATCCCAAGACACTTCAATATTTAATGGGGCATTCTGATATAGGAGTTACATTGAATACATATACGCATCTGGGAGCAGAGGATGCCAAGGAAGAACTTGGCAAATATGCTAAAATGGCTTAAAATTTTAAAATAATGATACAACTAAAAGAAAACCTAAGTGGAAAAAGTCTTTAGTAAAATGAGAAAATCGAGCTGTTTTACTAAGATTTTTACTAAATTTGGATGACAAAATATACGAATTTATGCCACGATATGCGACGAAAACAAAGAAAATACTCTATCACAGCAAATCGTATAAAGTGGCGTAAAATCAAGGAAAATCAGTATTTTCAAGGAGTTTTTAAGGCATGATAAAAATATTATTTGTTTGCCATGGCAACATCTGCCGTAGCACCATGGCAGAAAGCGTGATGACACACCTCATCAACCAAAACAATTTATCCAACCAGATCACTGTTTCTTCAGCCGCCACCAGCCGAGAGGAAATCGGCAACCCGCCGCACTATGGGACAGTGAAAAAGTTAAAACAGATGCACATCCCACTTGTTCCACATCGTGCAGTCCAGATGACGGAAGCAGATTATGATGCATATGATTATCTGATCGGTATGGACACAGCAAATATCCGTAACATGACAAGGATAGCAGGAGGAGATGCAGAGCGTAAAATATACAAGCTGTTATCCTTTGCCGGTTCAGGCAGGGACATTGCAGATCCATGGTATACCGGCAATTTTGATGAAACTTATGAGGATGTTTTAGAAGGCTGTACAGCTTTACTTCAGTATTTACAGTAATATGCAACTAACCAAAGTATATAAATGGTATGGGTGTCAAAAGGTGGTTTCTGTTTTTTTGATTGGCAGCTTTGTGCAATTTATGTGTCACTAAGTTGTGAGCCATTTTTTGACACTCGAATCATATAAATCAAGAAATAATATAGGTTATAAATTCTGTTATAAAACGGTTGACATATTTAACAAAACAATTAAGATAGGAAGTGAGGGCAGCCTCAAATAATAAACCTTAAAAGGAGAAAAAACATGAAGAAGAGAGTTGTGAAAATGATCCTCTGCCTGTCATTATCAGCAGCAATGCTGTTTGGTGAAGCAGGAGCAGTTTTAGCAGATACTACAGAAGCTGCATTAGCATCAGAGGACGCAGTACTTGAAAGTGATGATTCACTTGCAGACAGAACAGTCACAGAAGGTGACCTGACAGCAGAAGCGGAAAAGAGTGATGTCGATGCATTAGGAGCCAAAGTTGTAACAAGTGCAGTATTAGCAGATGTTACCGGAGTGGCTTATGATCCGGCAACAAAGGTTTTATCATGGAATAAAGTTCCAAATGCAAGTATGTACCGCATAGAGGCATATGATGCAGCCGGAAAGGCTGTAGATTCTGCATCAACCAGTGCAGTATATTATGATTTGGATAATTTAGATGAATCTTTTACTGCTGATGCCGTATATACAATTAAGATCACAGCATGCAATTCTTCAGAGATCTGTCAGGTGGCAGCAAATGTTGCCGGTACATACCACAGAGAGTGGATTGAGGCACAGAATAAATATGTATGGGGA
Source organism: Roseburia zhanii (assembly GCF_014287635.1). Lineage (GTDB taxonomy): Bacteria > Bacillota > Clostridia > Lachnospirales > Lachnospiraceae > Roseburia_B > Roseburia_B zhanii. The sequence continues at coordinate 3,251 of NZ_JACOPH010000023.1, forward strand.
ATTTATTCCTATGACAGCACATCGGGCAAATATACACTGCTTTATGCAGAAGATGTGGCATATGATATCCAAAGGGAAAAGACGGTAAATGGCACAACAACTTATGATCTGTATAAATATCCGGCTTCAATCAATCCGGCAGTATATACAGGGGTAATAAGGACTTCTACAAGCAAGGCAGTTACTGCTTTAACAGCAATTACTGTTAAGGAAACAGATGATGATGGAGTAACCTTCTCCTTTGCACCATCTGCATTGCAGAATGGAGAATATATTAAGTACACCTGCGCAAATAATGCAGAATATGACAGTGCAGCATCCGAGAGTGCATATGCGTATTCAGGAACAATCGATGCACAGGATGGATCTGTAGATGATCTTTATATCAGTTACAGCGATTTTCAGCCGGATGATACGATTTATTTAAAAGCATATGTATATAATCCGAATTTTGATTATACAGCAGCCGGGCTTACAGCAGAAAGCAGAAAGAGTGCAGAAGTAACTACTACTTACAAGGTGCCTGCAAGTGAACTTGGAGATCTGACTTTTGTAGTGACCAAAGACAGTATCCGCTTGAAACCATATGCAAATGGAACAGTAACAGGCTATCAGTACCAGCGTAAAGATGGAAAGAAATGGATTACTCTTGCACAGCAGGGAAGTGATTATTTAGATAAAGGATTGAAAGCCGATACAGAATATACCTATCGTGTCAGAGGATATGCTTATAACCAGGCAACAAAGAAGACCGTTTATACTGCATGGGAACAGCGTAGTGCTGTTACATGGGGAACGACTCTGAATTTAAATGTCAGTGCAGCAAGTAAAACATCAGCAAAATTGACATGGTCAAAAGTTAAAGGTGCATCCGGTTATGAGATTTATCGTAAGACTACCGATAGTTCTGCTTATAATTTAAAAAACGGTGTAGGTACAGAGAATTTTAGCAGCATGAAGTTGGTAAAGACGATCAAGAAAGCAAAAACTGTCAAATATACCGACAAAAAGCTGACAAAAGGTGCTTATTATACCTATTGTGTACGTGCATACCGTACGATCGGCAAAGATAAATATTATCTTGATGAATATTCTTCTGTATATTTATCAGCTAAAAACATGGTAGGAAATACACGTTATTATACATCTGGTGGAAACTATGTTGTAAAGTGGAATAAGATGACAGGAATTTCCGGTTATAAGATCGAAAAGGTAAATAATACAACTGGAAAATATGAAGCATATAAGACATTAGGTAAAAAAGCAACATCCTTTACCTTCCCAAAAGTTGCAGCAGGTGGGGCAAGTGTTACCTACCGTATCCGTCCGTATAAGGGCAGCAAGTTCTATAACGGAATAGACAATATCACAGTTGCTCCAAAGGTTGCAACTGTCAAAGGTGTCAAAGCGGTTCAGACTGCAGAGGGTATCAAGATCAGCTGGAGTCCGGTAGCCGGAGCAGATTTCTATCGCGTATACCGTTCTACAAAGGATGCAACACTTTATAATAATACTACAAAAGGCTATGCAACTGAGGGTGGTTCAACAACATTGGTATACGAAACCAATTATCAGGATACCAGTGCCGGCATCAGCCTTGTACCGACAAAGGTAAGTGATACAGGAGCAAAAAGAACTTATACCTATAGTTCAGATATTTCAAATGCTTTAAGCGGAAATACATTTTATGATAGTGTGACAGCTTATAAGACATCTGATATCACAGGTACCAGTGTAGTAGATAGAACAGTTTCCCTGACACGTCTGGCTTTAAAAACAGAAGATACTGCTTACAATAAAAATACAGACCCAGAGTTTGTTTCCGATAGCGATTATTCTGAAGGTGGTTATTATACCGGCAGTTATGGACGTTACCAGAAGAATGCAGATGGTTCTTTAAAAACAAAGAAAGTCATTATGAATCAGGGACCAAAACTCGGTACAGAATACTATTATTATGTAGTAGCATATACAAAAGCAGCGAATGGTGCAGGAAAGAATTATACAGACAGCAGCAGTATTGGCAGCAGTAAATCTGCAAAAGTTGTATATACCAATGTATCTGTAAAAGCAACAAAGATTTCTTCTGTTAAGAGTTCTAAGAAGGGTACAGTTACGATTAAAATCAAGAAAGCATCAAAAGTAAAAGGTTATGCAATCTACCGTTCTACGAAGAAAAGTGGTACTTATATTCAGATTGGAACTACAACATCTACTTCTTATACAGACAACAATGTAACAGGTGGAAAGACTTATTACTATAAAGCAGCACCGATCAAGCAGTCAGAAAACGGCATGTATGTATATGCGAAGCTTTCTGCCGCTAAGAAAGTAAAAGTGAAAAAATAAAACAGATTTGCTCATAATAAAACTTGCCATACCAGATCTGGTATGGCAGTTTTTTATATTATAGAGGAAAACTTTCCTGAATTTATTGTCGCAGATCAAGAGATTATGATAAAATAAGATTAGTCAGCAAAGGAGTGATAAGATGAAAAAAACGAGGATCAGTATCCGTGCAAAAGTTTCATGCGGCATGGTAGCCTGTACGCTTTTCGTAGGTGGCTTGATCGGCGGCATTGGGATTATGCAGACGAAAAACAGTCTGTTAGCACAGAGTAAACAGCATACGATGGATGCGGCACAGATGGCAGCAGCCAATATAGATGGCGATATCTTAGATGCTATACATCAGGGCGATGAAGGAACAGACAGTTATGAACAGGTACTTACGACTTTGCAGAGTTTTTTGCAGGGAAATGAAGTGGAATATATATATACCATGCGGAAAGAAAACGGAAAAGTTTCTTTTATTGTAGATGCAGATACCGCTAAGGGGGCGTCGGTCGGTGAATCCTATGAAAGTTATGCGGAAATGGATCAGGCATTTGAAGGAGAAACAGTGATCGACAAGGATATCACATCGGATGAATGGGGAAGATTCTACAGTGGATTTTCACCCGTATATGATCATTCTGGAAAGCAGGTAGGAATTGTCGGCGTGGACTGTTCTGTAGCAGCTATTGACCAGCAGATTGCATCTTATATACGGAATTTTCTGTTAGCAGAAGGAATTGGTGTGATTATAAGTATCATACTGGCATATCTGATCAGTAGTCTGTTGACAAAAAATGTCCGAATTATCGATGCAAAGTTAAAAGAACTTGCGGACAGTGAAGGAGATCTGACAAGGCAGATTGACGTAAGATCCACAGATGAAGTAGGTTCTATTGCAGGAAATATGAATATATTTCTTAAGAATCTGCGGGATATTATGACGAAGATCCGTCATAGTGAGAATGTCCTGCTCGAGATGACCACACAGATCAATGGAAATATGTCTTCATCAGCAGAAAAAATAAATGCGATCACAACAACGATCAATACGATGGTAGAGCAGATCGGGCAGATGAGTTCCATGGTTGAAGTTATTGCACAGGATGCAGAGGAAAGCAGTTCCCTGACAGACAGTATCATGGAAGAAACCGTTCAGAAGGCAGACTATGTAGGAGAAGTGAGCAAAAAATCCTCACAGTTAGAAAAAGATGCCGTAGATGCAAAGAAGAATATACAGTCTGTGATGGAAAGGATCGGCAGCAATTTAGAGGAAAAGATCAAAGAAGCAAAAAAGGTAGAGCAGATCCAGAAATTAACCGGAGATATTGTAGAAATTTCTTCCCAGACAAATCTGCTTGCATTAAATGCCAGTATAGAAGCAGCCAGAGCAGGAGAACTTGGAAAAGGCTTTGCGGTTGTTGCAACAGAAATTGGCAAGTTAGCAGATGAATCGACAAAGACAGCAGGAGAAATCAGTGAGATCAATACATTTGTCATTCAGTTAGTAGAAGAACTTTCATCTTCAGCATTTGAACTGCTTCATGTTGTAAATTCACAGGTTATGCAGGATTATGATATTTTAGTCCATACCGGACAGGAGTATCATAACGATACTGTAATGTTCCGCAATCAGATGATGAGTCTGGTTGATTTTATGAAGAAATTACAGCAGAGTATGGGACAGATCATGGATAATGCGGCAGAAATTTCAAGCGGTTTTGAAGAAGAAATGGAAAATGCAAAGAGAAATTTTGCTGGCATTGAAGAAGTCAATAAGAAGATCCAGACGATCAATGATTCAGTGCAGCAGAATGAATCGATCGTCAGAGATTTTGATCATGTGATCGGACAATTCAAATTATAAGATCAGAATATGAAATGTTCAGGGATTGCGGAAATTGCATAGCAATGAAACGATTCAGGTACATCATAGTATAAAATTAAAAAAAGAAGAAAGAGGGAGTAGCAGATGAAGAAAAAATTAGTAGTATTAGGTATGCTGTTTGGGCTGACATTTTGTATGCAGCCGGTTTTCGCAGCAGAAGCAGCAGATGTATCAGCCTTAGGTGTCGGAGTAGAGCAGGACGCAGTTTACAGTGTGACAGTCACTTTTGATGCAAATGGCGGTTCGGGAGTTATGAACAGTCTGACATCAGCATCAAACGTATCTACATCATTGACATCAAATGTATTTACAAGAAGTGGATTTACATTTACCGGCTGGAATACAGCAGCAGACGGAACAGGTACAGCTTACGCAGATGCAGCCGATGTTACACAGCTTGCAGCAGCAGAATACAACGGACAGACGATCACCCTGTATGCACAATGGAAATTAAATGCACCATCGATCAAATCCGTAAAATCATCTACACCGGCAAGCATGAAAGTTACTTACAAAAAGAATAGTAAAGCAGCAGGTTATGAGATCAGTTATGCAACGAAGAAAAGCTTTAAAGGCGCTAAAAAAGTAACTGCAAAGAAAGGAAGTTCAAACACAGAGATTACCAATGTAATACCGGGAAAAACCTACTATGTACGAATGCGCAGTTACTATAAAGCCGGAGGCGTAAAAAAATATAGTGACTGGAGCAAGTCAAAAAAAATAAAAATGAAAAAAGGTGCAACACTGGCGAATACAAAAGCACTGACTGCGATCGAAGCAGATATTACCCTGACAGGTTCCGGTAGCGGATATCATGCAAAACTGGTATTGTGTACGCCGACTTCTGCAGTATCTTATGGAATCCAGTATGATAAATGCGCATCCGCTCCTTATACAGGAAAAGCAATGGCAATGATCGAGAATGTTGCGTCCAATGCAGCGGGCGGTCAGAGTTACAGCAGACCGGGAAATCGGGAATTACAGCCTGGTAAAACTTATCATATGATGATGACGGTCGATAAAAAAGGAAATGGTAATGTATATCTTGATTATAAGAAGATCGGCAGTTTCTCAAATGCAGGACTTGCAAATCAGGCAGTATATATCCGTGTAGAAGGTGCTGTCAGATTAAATGGCGATCAGGTGAAAGCAACCTTTGACAATATTAAACTACGTCAGGGTGGAAAACTAGAAGCTGACAAGAAATATGGCGGCTGGTTCCCATCATCGAATAAAGGAATCAAGACGAAGAAAGTGAATAACAAGAACAAAGTGATCATATCTGGAACAGGTTCCGGCATCAATGGTGACTGGGACAGCGATTATGAAAATGTTTCCGGTATCTTCCAGTTCTATTAAAATATGAAATTTTATTTTGCCCCGATGGAGGGGATCACCGGATATGTGTACAGAAATGCATACGAAGCCGTTTTTTCAGGGATCAGTAAATATTTCTCACCGTTTATTGTTCCACATCAGAACCGGGATTTTAAACAGAAAGAATTACGTGATATTTTCCCGGAAAATAACAGTACATTAACACTGATACCGCAGATACTGACGAACCAGGCAGAGGATTTTTTGCGGGCAGTGCATACGTTTCAGGAAATGGGATATGAGGAAGTCAATCTGAACTTAGGCTGTCCGTCAGGAACAGTGACAGCAAAAGGAAAAGGAGCAGGATTTTTAGCAGAACCAGAAGCCCTTGATGGATTTTTAGAAACAATATATGAAAAAGCAGATGTTAAGATCTCCATCAAGACCAGAATCGGAATTGATACGGGAGAGGAGTTCTACCGGTTGTTAGAGATTTATCAGAAATATCCGATTGAAGAACTGATCGTACATCCCCGCTGCTTAAAAGATTACTATAAGAAGCCTCCTGATCAGGAAATCTTCTTATGGGCAGCAGGGCATTATAACGGAAAACTGATCTACAATGGAGATATTTTTTGCAAAGAAGATTATCAGATATTGACAGAACGTAATGCACATTTAGATGGCGTGATGTTAGGACGTGGTTTATTAAGGAATCCGGGCTTGATACAGGAAATCTTAGAAGATGTACCGGCAACGGTAGAACAGATAAAAAATCTTCACGATCATATTTTAGAAGGTTATATGGAGATGCTTTCAGGAGATCGCAATGTGCTGTTCCGTATGAAAGAATTATGGTTTTACATGATCGAATGGTTTGCAATAGAAGGCAGAGATAAATATGCAAAACAAATTAAAAAAGCCCAGACCATAGCAGAATACAGATCAGTCGTTGATCGTATATTCCAACAGTATCCGATGCATTAGATTAAATGACATAAGTAAGAAAATCGCTCAGACCTTTACGGTCTGGGCGATTTTTGTCAGAGAAGAAGTTTTCTTTATTCATCCTCTGCATCATCCTGATTACTGTTACTGTTGTTATTGCTGTCAGAATCAGGTTTCTTATCCGTTGTCGGTGTTTTGTCTACAGTCTTATCGGGTTTCTTGTCACTGTTCTTGTCGTTATTTTTCTTCTTGTCTTTGCTGCTGTCACCCAGACTGCTATTGGTATCTGCACTGGTATCTGGTGCAGGCTGCGGAGCTGAAGGTGCAGTATGCAGTGGACAGGTATTTGTTGCAGAATTTTCAGATAACAGATACGGTCCATCAGCAGATCCCGGAGAACCACCGGTAATATATACACCGCCGACACGGTTCGGACAAAATTCCGTGGCTAACATACCGGATTCTGCACAAATCGTAACATTTACATGATGGTCACAATATTCTGTAGGAACTGTACCCTCTGCAAAATATTCCGTCGATACCATACTTCCGCGTGGATCAGCATCACAGAGTCCCGGAACGACCAGTTTACCGGATTTCTTACATACAGTTGCCGTTGTGATGTCACCAGGCATGGTGAAATCCTGATATTCCAGATTCTCATGGATACGCCTCATAACCGCTTTCCAGATCGCTTTTGGATAGGAAGTTGTACCGCTTGCCTGTGGAGTATTATCATCATATCCACCCCAGACAACGCAGGTATAATATGGAGTAAATCCGGCAAATAAAGCATCTCTGTTCTTTGTAGTTGTACCGGTCTTTCCGGCGATCGCCATGTTACCGAAGTTTACGGCAGTACCGGTACCTTTCGTCACAACATCTTCCATGGCATTTGTAAGCAGCCATGCGGTAGAATCTTTAAGGACACCATGCGTCTGCGGCGTGTTGTCGATCAAAACATTTCCGTCATGGTCAAGGATCTTTGTATAAAAACGCGGTTTGATATAAGTTCCCTGATTAGCGATCGTAGCATAAGCAGCAGTCAGTTCAAGGTTTGTAACACCTTTTGTGATGCCACCTAAAGCAAGAGCCTGATTGTTATCATCATCAACTAAAGTTGTAAAGCCAAAGTCTTTAAGATAACTATATCCAAGGTTCGTGCCAATCTCTGTCAAAGTTTTTACTGTTACGATATTAATGGAGTGTGTGATCGCTTCACGTAGTGTTGTAAAGCCACGGTAAGAATTATCATAGTTTCTTAAGGAAGTACCATTTTCATAAGAATATGGGGCATCATCCTGTACAGAAGCTAAAGTCAGTCCACCACTGTCGAGTGCAGGTGCATATGCAGCAAGGATCTTAAATGTAGAACCCGGTTGTCTGGTGGTGTCAGTCGCACGGTTTAACGTCTTGCTGGCAGTCTTATCACCTCGTCCGCCTACGAGAGCAACGACTTCGCCGGTCTGCTGGTTCATAACCGTTAAGGCAGCCTGTGGCTGGAGTGTAAAGGTGACCGTTTCACCATTTTCAACGATCTTATCGCCTTCTTCCATAATATCCGCTTTATACTGGTCGATCGCAGCCTGTGCATCCTCAATAGAAGCAAAATTAATGCTGTAATCGCTGTTTGAAGCCTGATAGTAAGAAAGCATGGTCTGTTCACTGTAATTCGCAAAACTTCCATCTGCTTTTTCAATCGTCAGACGGTAAGAGAAGGAAGATTTGGTGTTGGACGGATAGTTGTCTGCATTATTGACTTCTTCATCACAGATTGCCTGCAGGGCAGAGTTCTGTGTGGAGTAGATCGTCAATCCGCCGTTATAAAGTGCTTTATAAGCCTGTGTTTCTGTGTAGCCTTTTAAGTCGATCAGATCCTGAATGACCTGATCTGTCAGTTCATCTACAAAATAAGAAGTAACAGATTCTTCTTCGGTAACGGTATTAACGACCTGAATACGCTCATAGACGTCATCTGCGATCGCATCGTCAAATTCTTCCTGTGAAATGTATCCCTGTGTGAGCATATTGTTTAATACTTTATCCCGCCGTTCTTTATTTTTATCAGGATTACTGATCGGGTTGAAACGGGATGGATTCTGGGTAATGGCAGCTATGACTGCACATTCCGATAAAGTCAGTTCTGAAACATCCTTATTGAAATATCTTCTGGATGCAGACTGCACACCTAAAGTATTTTGTCCTAGGTTGATCGTGTTTAAGTAATTTTCTAAGATCCAGTCTTTTGACACTTTTTTCTCAAGCTGTACAGCAAGGTACTGTTCCTGGATCTTACGCTCTAACTTGTCTGCAAAAGAAGATTCGCTCGTCCAGCTTGTAAAGACATTGTTCTTTAAAAGCTGCTGGGTGATCGTACTTGCACCCTCTGAAAAATGTCCACCGCTTGCGATTCCTTTTACACCGGCACGCAGAATACCTTTGAGATCGATTCCGTTATGCTCATAAAAACGTTCATCTTCGATCGCTACAAATGCATGTTGCAGATTCTCAGGGATCTCATCGATCGTAGCATAGACACGGTTAGAACCGGTGGCTACTAAGGTTGCGATCTGGTTTTCATCCGTATCGAGTACTGTGGAAAGAAAACCGGTCGGAGTAGCATCGTCAAGATTGATCTCCGGTGCTGCATCGATTACTCCCTTTAAAATACCAAACCCTGCGCATCCGCCGATAATAAAGATCGCTAAGAGGCATACAAGCAGAGTTTTTAAGAAAATTATAGTGAATTTTTTGCAAATCATAGTACCTTTTGATGTAAGCTCTTTTTCACGCTTACGTGTACTATTTTTTCCATAGTTCATAATAAGCCTCCTTTTTAACGAATCTATTATAACAAAAAGTATTCTATAATAAAAGTACCCTTTTTTCATTGATTCAGACAGATACTCATGTTAAAATCGAAAAGAATCAAGTTCACAGGCAGGAGTATAGGATATGAAAGTAGTATATCAGGGTGGCGAAGGCGAGATCGTAGAAAAAAAATCCAGATTTATAGCAACGGTTCGTCCGGTAGGATCAGAAGAAGAAGCGACAGCATTTATTGCAGAAATGAAAAAGAAGTACTGGGATGCCAGACATAACTGTTCTGCATTTGTAATAGGAAACAATCAGGAATTGTCAAGATGTTCCGATGATGGAGAACCAAGCCAGACAGCAGGGCGGCCGATGTTAGATGTGCTGCTCCGGGAGGAAATCCATAATGTGGCAGTGGTTGTTACGAGGTATTTTGGAGGAACACTGCTTGGAACAGGAGGGTTAGTGCGTGCTTATCAAAAAGCTGTACAGGAAGGACTTGCGAATAGTACTGTCATAGACAAGCAGCCCGGAAGAAAGCTTACGATACAGACAGATTATAATGGGTTAGGAAAGATCCAGTATATTCTTGCACAGCAGAATATTGTGACCATGGATACAGTCTATACGGATGCAGTAGAACTTTCTGTGATGGTTCCTGATGGAGCAGGGCAGAAATTAACAGAGGATATCACAGATGGAACAGGCGGAAATGCCCGGTTTCACTGGGGGGAAGAAGTTTCATTTGCAGTTATCGACAAAGAAATAAAAGTTTTTTAAAAAAAGTGTTGACAAGTCGTATCAAGGTATGTATAATAGCCATTGTTGAGTGATCAACACGACAGACAACATAAAATAATGGCCCATCGCCAAATGGTAAGGCAACGGACTCTGACTCCGTCATTTCAAGGTTCGAATCCTTGTGGGCCAGTTACTAAGGCATCACGTAAGTGATGCTTTTTGTTTTATCGTAACGAAAAAAGTTTTTCATATATAGCAGAAAGCAGGAGGATGGCATGTTTCGATTTGATAGTGTAGTAAGATACAGTGAGATTGATGCAGACAGATATATGACTCTGCCGGCAGTTTTAGATATATTGCAGGACTGCTGTACATTTCATTCCGAACATTTAGAGATAGGGATTGATTATCTGAAAGAGCATGAGCGGGCATGGGTCTTATCTGCATGGCAGGTAGTGATCGACCGGTATCCTAAGATGGGAGAAAAAATCTCAGCATACACATGGCCATATGAGTTTAAAGGATTTATGGGAAACCGTAATTTTAAGATTGAAGACGAAGCAGGAAACATCATAGTTTATGCAAATTCTGTCTGGGTATATATCGATACAGCCACCGGACGGCCGGTGCGGGTGTCGCAGGAAGTAGCAGAAACTTATCAGCTAGAACCCCCATTTGAGATGGAAACAGCAGACAGAAAGATTCCATTGCCGGATGCTATGGAAGAAAAAGAACAGATCCGTGCAGGAAGATTCTGTATTGATACAAACCAGCATGTCAATAACAGCAAATATGTGATGATGGCAGAAGAATATCTGCCGGAGGATTTTAAAGTAAGGGAACTGCGGGTAGAATATAAGAAAGCAGCCGTACTTGGGGATGTGATATATCCGAAAGTGAAAATCAAAGACCATCAGGCAGTTGTAGCGTTAGAAAATGAGCAGGGAAAACCTTATGCAGTTGTACAGTTTATGGAGGATAAAGTATGAAATTAGGAGAAAAACAAAGATTATTAGTAATCAAAAGAGTAGAATTTGGTATTTATTTAGCAGAGCATGAAGATGATGAAACACGAGTGCTTCTGCCGGCAAAACAGGTGCCGGAAAATACCAGAGTCGGTGATGAGTTAGAAGTATTTTTATATAAAGATTCCAAAGACCGTCTGATCGCAACGACAAATGAACCATATCTCATGCTCGGACAGACAGCCGTATTAAAAGTATTAGAAGTGGGAAAGATTGGTGCATTCTTAGACTGGGGCTTAGAGAAAGACCTGTTTCTTCCATTTAAAGAGATGACAGCAAAAGTACAGCCGGAAGATGAAATTTTAGTTACCTTATATATAGATAAAAGCCGGAGATTATGCGCAACGATGAAAGGCATCTATGATCTGTTAGAAAAAGATTCCCCATATGAAAAAGGAATGAATGTATCAGGCAGGGTTTATGAGTTCAGCGATAATTTTGGAACCTTTGTAGCAGTAGATGATAAATATTCCGCTATGATACCGGCATTTGAAGATTGCAGTCATTTACGGATCGGAGATGTGATCGAAGCAAGGATCACAAATGTAAAACCAGATGGCAAGTTAGATCTGACCTTACGTGAAAAGGCATATCTGCAGATGGATGCAGACGCACAGAAAGTCTTAGAAGTGATCGACGAATATGCAGGTGTCCTTCCATTTAATGACAAGGCATCACCGGAAGTCATCAAGCGGGAAATACAGATGAGCAAGAATGCATTCAAACGCGCAGTAGGACATCTTTATAAGGAAAGAAAGATCGAGATTACAGAAAAAAGTATACGAAAATTGTAATATTAAGGCTATTGACGAGATAACATCTATTTGCTATAATAACCACGTAATAAATGTAACAATTTCGTAACAGATAAAAGATAAAGATGTAGTATTTGGAGGACAATTTCCATGAATATGAACCGTAAAGCTTTGCGTGTAACAGTATGTTGTATGGCAACAGCCATGACACTTTGTGCAGCACCTTCCGCTGCTCGTGCAGAAGTGCCGGCTGCAGGAGCGGCAGCCATTATGAAAACCGCATTGACAGATGAAGCAAAAAATGCATTTTCCACGACATCTGCCGGAATTTCATTAAAAGTAGCTGACTGCGTATCTGCAGCAGCAGAAGAAGCAGCGATCAGTGAAGCAACTGCAAGCGAAGAAGTGGCAATAGACGACACAGCAGAAGAAAAATCTGAATATGCAGACATTGCGATCGCACAGGTTGACAATTATGTCAATGTTAGAGATGCAGCAAGTGAAGAAGGAAATGTTGTCGGTAAATTATATAATAATTCAGCAGCAACAGTAACGGGAACAGAGGGTGACTGGTATCAGATCACATCCGGAAATGTAACAGGTTATGTAAAAAGTGAGTTTGTAGTTCGTGATAATGAAGAACTTGCAAAGCAGGTAAGCAGACGAGTTGCAACCGTACATACAGAAACATTATTTGTCCGTACAGAACCAACAACCGAGTCCGATGTACTTGGAATGGTACCAGATCAGGAGAAACTTACGATCACAGATGAATCTGTAGATGGCTGGACAAAGGTAGCGATTGAAGAAGGCGATGGATATGTATCCAATGATTATGTAAGCAAATCCATTGAATTTGTCACAGCAGAATCAAAAGCAGAAGAAGAAGCAAGGCTTGCAAAGGAAGAAGCAGAAAGAGAAGCAGCAGCGGCAGCCGCAGAGAAGAAATCAGCATCTAAGAGTTCTTCCGGCAAATCTTCATCTGCACCAAGCGGTTCAGGCGGAAGTGCAGTTGTAGGTTATGCATGTCAGTTCGTCGGCAACCCGTATGTATATGGTGGTACAAGCCTTACAAATGGAGCTGACTGTTCAGGGTTCGTTATGTCAGTATATGCAGCATTTGGAGTAGGACTTCCACATTCCTCATCGGCAATGCAGGGAGTTGGATATGGAGTCAGTCCATCAGAGATGCAGCCGGGCGACATCATCTGCTACAGCGGACATGTTGCAATTTATGTAGGTAATAATACGATCGTTCATGCAAGTACACCGGCATCAGGTATCAAATATACCTCTCCGGCAGATTATAAGCAGATTTTAGCAGTACGAAGAATATTCTAGTATTGAAATCAGGATAAACAGAAAAAAACCATCTTTCCCGTTATGGAGAAGATGGTTTTTTTCTGTTATATGTAATCTGCAGAATAATGAAAGCAAAAATGCAATTCCTGCAAAATCAGAATATAATTCAAAATAATGATGATTATACAAAATGCACAAATACCGGAATGTTGTCGAAAAAAATAAGAAAAGAGTAAAAAATAGCTGTGGAATACTGTGGATAGTTATCCACATTGAAAAATGCCAAAAATCAGAAAAAATCTAGTTATACACCAAGTTATCCACGTTATCCACAAAAATAGACAGAAAATCAACGTGTAAAACCAATGAAAATAAGAACAGATGTTTTGTTACATTGCGATAAAGTTGCTGAAATTTAAAAAAAACCGAAAAAAAATATTGACATTTCAAATGTGAAAATATGAATTTGTAATGCATAAAAAAGTCAGTGATTTGTCGAATTGTATCTGAATTGTACGAAAATTATTGTTTACTGCCAGATTCAGGGGAACTTGTGAAATTTGAAAAACAATGCTATACTTCTCAATATGAATTAGCAGGAGGAATTGCATGAAGATAGAATTTGACATTACATTGACAGATAAGGATATGTATCGTTTCAGTATGCATCATGCCTATACAGGAAGTCAGGGGATCATATCGATCGTGTTAGCAGTATTGAGTTTTATTGTAACAATAAAAACATACGGATTTGTAGAATCTGTCTATACCGTGCTTTATGCAGCAGTAGGAGTGGTATTCCTTTTTTATATGCCATTGAATCTGTATCTTCGTTCCAAACGGCAGTTTCTGATGTCGATAGAATTGCAGAATGCACTGCATTATCTGATCGATGATCAGGGAATCCATACATCACAGAATGATGCATCGGCGGATCTGCCATGGGAACAGATTTATAAGATCATTTCCACAAAAGAATATGTATACATCTACAGTAACCGTATTAATGCATATATCCTTCCACGGGTACAGATAGCAGAATATTATGGACAATTACAGGAATTAGCAGGCAGCCATCTGCCAACATACAGAGTAAAAATGAAATAAGAGGATTTATAATGCAGACAATCTATGAAACATATTCAGCAAAAGAAACAGCAGAACTTGGCAGACGGTTAGGAAAAGAAGCGAAAGCCGGAGAGGTCTATACCCTGATCGGAGATTTAGGTGTAGGAAAAACTGTTTTTACCAAGGGGATCGCTGAAGGGTTAGGGATCACAGAACCGGTCAACAGCCCGACATTTACGATTGTGCAGGTATATGATACCGGACGGATGCCATTTTACCATTTTGATGTATATCGGATCGGTGATATAGAAGAAATGGATGAGATTGGTTATGAAGATTATTTTTACGGGGAAGGACTGACGATGATCGAATGGGCGAACCTGATAGAGGAGATCCTTCCTAAAAAAAGAAAAGATATCGTGATCGAAAAAGATTTAGAAAAAGGATTTGATTATCGGAAAATCACAGTAACAGAGGTGGAAGCATGAAAATATTAGCAGTAGACAGTTCAGGATTGGTAGCAAGTGTGGCAGTTGTTATGGATGACAACCTGTTAGGGGAATTTACGATGAATTATAAGAAAACACACTCCCAGACATTACTTCCGATGTTAGATGAATTAGCAGACATGATCGAATTAGATTTAAATACATTAGATGCGATCGCAGTCGCAGGTGGACCGGGTTCGTTTACGGGACTTAGGATAGGCTCTGCAACCGTCAAAGGTCTTGCCTTAGCATTAGACAAGCCGGTCATACAGATACCGACTGTTGATGCACTTGCATATAATCTGTGTGGACACAGAGATCTTGTATGCCCGCTTATGGACGCAAGAAGAAATCAGACCTATACAGGACTGTATCAGTTTGACGGAAATCAGATGCAGGTAATAAAAGAGCAGTGTGCAGTTGAAATTTCAGCGATAGTAGCCGAAATAAATAATATAGGAAAACCGGTTGTATTTTTAGGAGATGGAGTAGCTGTTTTTCGTGATTATATTGCAGAACATTGCACAATCGGTTATACATTTGCACCGGCACATTTAAATAAGCAGCGGGCAGGTGCGGTAGCAGCTTTAGCAGAAGAATATTATAAGCAGGGAAAGATCATGGATGCAGCCGAACATAAGCCGGAATATTTAAGGCTTTCACAGGCAGAACGAGAACGAATGGAGAAAGAACATGCCGCAGATTAGAAAAATGCAGAAAGAAGATATCCCACAGATGGCAGAGATTGCAGCGGCTTCATTTACAGATCCATGGACAGAAAAAGGATTTACAGAGGCTTTGCAGATGGAGAGCGCCTGCTTTTTAGTAGCAGTTGAAGGCGAAAATGTTATGGGATATTGCGGATGCTATATGGCAGCAGATGAGGCAGAGATCGTAAATGTAGCTGTCAGAGATGACTGCCGGAAACAGGGGATAGCCGATAAGCTATTGATGGAACTGACCGCGTATGGAAATGAACATGGTGTCAGCCGGTTCTATTTAGAAGTGCGTGTATCAAATGAAGCAGCTATTCATCTCTATGAAAAACATGGATTTATCAGGCAGGGAGTCCGTAAGGATTTTTATAAAGATATCCATGAAGATGCATATGTTATGAATCATATTATGTAGAGCAATCAGGATTAGGACAGGAGAGATCATGTTAGACGTTTGTTTATTAGGAACCGGTGGAATGATGCCGCTTCCATACCGCTGGCTGACTGCATTGATGACAAGATACAATGGCAGCAGTCTTTTAATAGATTGTGGAGAAGGAACACAGATCGCAGTCAAAGAGCAGGGCTGGAGTTTTAAACCGATCGATGTGATCTGTTTTACACATTACCATGCAGATCATATCAGTGGGTTGCCGGGACTGCTCCTTACAATGGGGAATGCAGAACGGTCAGAACCATTGACGATGATAGGTCCAAAAGGTTTAGAGAGGGTAGTCGGGGCACTTCGGACAATCGCACCGGAACTACCATTTGAGATCCGCTATATAGAACTGACATCACCGGAAGAAGAAATAGAGATTGCAGGATATCATATCCATGCATTCCGCGTGAACCATAATATTACCTGTTATGGCTACAGTATTGAAATACCAAGAGGCGGCAGATTTCAGGTGGAGCAGGCAAAGGCAAATGCCATTCCACAGAAGTATTGGAGCATTTTACAGCATGGACAGACCGTAGAAGATGGAGAAAAAGTCTATACACCGGATATGGTATTAGGACCACCGAGAAAAGGAATCAAGCTGACATACTGTACCGATACCAGACCGACAGAAAGCATAGAAAAAGCAGCAAAAGATTCGGATCTGTTTATCTGTGAAGGTATGTATGCAGAAAAAGAAAAGCTTGCAAAAGCAAAACAATATAAACATATGACATTCTATGAGGCAGCAGAATTAGCAAAAAAGGCATCGGTACAAGAACTGTGGCTGACACATTTTAGCCCATCCCTTGTGCATGCAGAGTCTTATATGCCTGCCGTGAGAGAGATTTTTTCAAATGCAAGTCTTGGCACAGATGGAAGAAATATAGAATTAGACTTTAAGGAGGAATAGCGTATGAAGAAAATCAGAGTGATCGTGATCGGGATTGTTTGTATCTGTTTAGTGGTAGGGTACTATTATTATCTGTCTAACAGAGATGGAGTCTCTAAGGAAAAAGACTTAACAGAAGTACAGAAAGTGATCTTAAAAGATTTAGATGGAAAAGGCTATCCGAAAACACCAAGGGAAGTAGTCAAATTTTATAACCGTATCTTATGTTGTTATTATAATGAGGACTATACCGAAGAAGAATTTAAACAGTTGACAGATCAGGCAATCAAACTCATGGATGATGAATTAGCCGATAATAATCCGGAAAAACAGTATTATCTTCGTGTGCAGACAGAAGTGGAAAGTTACCATGAGAAGAAGCGGACGATCAATAACGCATCGGTATGTGACAGCAACGATGTGAAATTTGCAACAGTTGATGGGGCAGAGTGCGCATATGTGGCAGCTTCCTATTTTGTGAAAGACAGTGAAGGATTTTCTAAGAGCAACCAGAATTATGTGCTCCGCAAAGATGCAGAGGGCAGATGGAAGATCCTTGCATTTGAATTAGACAAAGGAGATACAACAGAAGATGAGCAGTAAAGAAGAAATCCGTATTCTGGCGATTGAGAGCTCCTGTGATGAAACGGCAGCAGCAGTTGTGGTAAATGGGCGGGATGTCCGTTCGAATATCATATCTTCCCAGATAGCGCTGCATACATTATATGGAGGCGTAGTGCCTGAGATTGCATCAAGAAAGCATATTGAAAAGATCAATCAGGTGATCACAGAAGCATTAAAAGAAGCACAGATGACCTTAGATGATATCGATGCGATCGGTGTTACCTATGGACCGGGCTTAGTAGGGGCACTTTTAGTCGGTGTGGCAGAAGCAAAAGCAATCAGCTATGCAAAAAAAATCCCGCTGGTAGGCGTGCATCATATTGAAGGACATATCAGTGCAAATTATATTGAAAATAAAGATTTAGAGCCCCCGTTTTTATGTCTGGTGGTATCCGGTGGACATACCCACCTTGTAAAAGTATTAGATTATGGCAAATATGAGATCTTAGGACGGACAATGGATGATGCAGCAGGAGAGGCTTTTGACAAAGTAGCAAGAGCAATCGGACTCGGTTATCCGGGAGGCCCTAAGATTGAAAAAGTGTCCCATGAAGGAAATCCAAAGGCAATTTCATTTCCAAGGGCACACGTATCAGGGGATGCCTATAATTTCAGCTTCAGCGGCATGAAATCAGCAGTATTAAACTACCTTAACGGCTGTCAGATGAAAGGGATTGAGATTCATCAGGCAGATGTTGCTGCGTCTTTTCAGCAGGCAGTGATCGATGTGTTAGTCGGAAATGTAGAAAAAGCATTAGAAGAAACCGGTATGAAAAAGTTTGCGATCGCCGGAGGTGTGGCATCGAATGGTACACTTAGAAATGCAATGGAACAGGCATGCGCAAAAAGAGGTGTAGCCTTTTACCGCCCATCACCGATACTATGTACCGATAATGCGGCAATGATAGGGGCAGCGGCATATTATGAATATATCGCAGGTGTTCGCAGCGGTTTAGACTTAAATGCCGTACCGAATCTGAAATTAGGAGAAAGATAATGCAGACAGAGAAGATAACTGCGATCGTCCTTGCCGGAGGCAGCGGAAAGAGGATGGGTGGCACTGTAAAAAAGCAGTATATGCTTTTAGCAGGATACCCTGTACTATATTATTCTTTAGCAGCTTTTCAAAAAAGCAGTGTAGATACGATTATTTTAGTGACAAATGAGAAAGAATACTGTCAGAAAGAGATCGTTCAGGCGTATCATTTTGATAAAGTGACAAAGATCGTGTCCGGTGGGGCAGAACGGTATAACTCTGTCTATGCAGGACTTTTAGCAGCAGAAGGGAGCAGCTATGTGCTGATCCATGATGGAGCACGCCCGTTTGTATCGCAAGAGATGATCGACCATTCTATAGAAACGGTAAAGAAATATCGTGCCTGTGCGGTCGGTATGCCTGTCAAAGATACGATTAAGATTGTTGATAAAAGTGGATTTACAGTCACAACACCAAAAAGAGAAACAGTGTGGCAGGTACAGACACCGCAGACCTTTTCCTATCCGTTGATCTTAGCAGCCTATGAAAAAGTGCTTGCAAAACAGGTCGAAGGGATTACAGATGATACAATGGTAGCTGAATATCAAAGTGATGTCAGGGTAAAACTGATAGAAGGCAGTTATGATAATATGAAGATTACGACACCAGAAGATATCACAGTTGCAGAAGCCCTGTTGAAAACGAGTCAGAACATATAGGAATAGTGATGGAAAACTGCATTTTTCAACAGAAAGAACTTATTTTAGAAAAAATTGAAAAAAATGTAAAAAAGTTGTTGACAAAAAGGTATACATGGTGCTAGAATCATTTTTGCGCTGATTTGTAAAGCGTTTGTAAAAATAAATACGGAGAAGTATCGAAGTGGTCATAACGAGGCGGTCTTGAAAACCGTTTGTCCGAAAGGGCGCATGGGTTCGAATCCCATCTTCTCCGCTCAATCATATTTGGTAATATGATTACAACAGAATATATTTATTCATTCGGAGAAGTACCCAAGCTGGCCGAAGGGACACCCCTGGAAAGGGTGCAGGTCGTTAATAGCGGCGCGAGGGTTCAAATCCCTCCTTCTCCGCTCGCAAGGCAAAAATAATGTCGAAAAAGTTCAAAAAAGTTCTTGACAACTGATTGAACGAATGATATTATAAATAAGCTGACCGCAAGAAAGAAAAGCGGATGCGAAAAAAATAAAATGAAAAAGTTGTTGACAAAGCGACTGAGAGATGATAGAATATCAAAGCTGTCGCAAGAAACGACAACAAATGAACATTGATAACTAAACAGTGAAATAACCTTGAAAGATTTTGAGAATCATAAGAACAGCAACGCAAGTTGCAACCTTAAAACAGTAAACATCACAGAAGTGATGAACGGAACAAGGAAAGCCAAGTTTTTCCTTGAACCAAAGATCAGACATGAACATGAGAGTTTGAT
>NZ_JACOPH010000024.1 GCF_014287635.1 Roseburia zhanii
TGGAAGGGATAAACGCTGAAGGCATCTAAGCGTGAAGCCCCCCTTAAGATGAGATATCCCAGTTATAAACTGTAAGACCCCTTGAAGACTACAAGGTAGATAGGGCAGAGGTGGAAGTGCAGCAATGCATGGAGCTGACTGTTACTAATCGGTCGAGGGCTTGACCAAAAGATCGGATAAATCTGTATGAAGTTTTGAAGGTATATGATTATTTAATAATATGTATATGGCCCAATGGCTCAGTTGGTTAGAGCGCCGCCCTGTCACGGCGGAGGTCGCGGGTTCGAGTCCCGCTTGGGTCGCTGTGGGATCTTAGCTCAGCTGGGAGAGCATCTGCCTTACAAGCAGAGGGTCACAGGTTCGAGCCCTGTAGGTCCCATTTTTATTCTAAATTGCATATGCCGATGTGGCTCAATTGGCAGAGCAGCTGATTTGTAATCAGCAGGTTATCGGTTCGAGTCCGATCATCGGCTTTACAATATACATCTGTATGTTGTATGAATGGGCAGATTCCCGAGTGGCCAAAGGGGACAGACTGTAAATCTGCTGCATATTGCTTCGGTGGTTCGAATCCACCTCTGCCCATTGTTTTAACTTAATATTATCATTATCGCGGGGTGGAGCAGTCTGGAAGCTCGTCGGGCTCATAACCCGAAGGTCACAGGTTCAAATCCTGTCCCCGCAACTCAGATGCCCAGTTAGCTCAGTTGGTAGAGCAGAGGACTGAAAATCCTCGTGTCTCTGGTTCGATTCCGGAACTGGGCACTCTCGAAGAAATTCGAGTATGGGATATTAGCTCAGTTGGTAGAGCACTTGACTTTTAATCAAGTTGTCCGGGGTTCGAATCCCCGATGTCTCATTAGTGTAATAAAAAAGGTCGTTCAATAGAACGATCTTTTTTGTTACACCTAAGTATAAATAGAGATTCGAAATTCAGAGAATCTAGCTGTCTGGGAGTGCTAGACGTTCGGGGGATGCATTTATAGCACCAACTGGAGCGAAGAACGAATCCCTAATATCTACATTGAAAAATCCCATAAAATAAGACATAAACAAAGATGAGGCACTCCATAGAAGGAGAGCTTTTTTTGTTTGACTAAGATTTGACTAACAAACATCTTATTTTTTTATCAGTAGATCTTCTAATGCTCCGGCGGCTGTTTCATCTTCATTCTGTATAGTACCGACCGGAGTAAATATTGAATCTCCAATGTCATATTTTACATCAGATCATCATTATACCAGAGCATTTTAGGGTAAATGTCCGCAATGTGTCCGCAAAATTTTCTATATGATGAAGTAAAAATCCAATTAGAATCAGCTCGAATTTACGAGTCTGTTTCCGTATTATCAATGAGTATAAATGGGATGGCTTCCCATTTGTTTTAGGAAAGCACGTTTTAGGAAAGCAGTATTGATTTTGAGAAGAAAAAATACTCTAATTACAGAAAAGTGAAAGATATTTCAACGAAAATAGAATAAAACATTCCTAAATGAACAATATTGCTATTGAAACTGCCAAATACTTATGATAGACTAAGAATAGGGATGTTTTGTAGTAGTCCGTAAGCGATGAGACTGATGAAACAGAACAAATGAGGAGAGTACATATGGAGAAAAAGGCGACATTATTGACAGTCAAAAATAAATCTTTACAGCAGGAATTCCAGATAAATACAGACGATATTCTGTATGCGATGAAAACAGAGGAAGAAAGTCATGCCAAACCATGGATTTATATGATAGACGGAAAACAATTTTCTTATCCGAATTCTATGGGAACATTAGAAGAAGAACTGGGAAAAGAGTTTATTCGTATCAGCCGCCAGTGTATCGTGGCATCCAAAGCAATTCATTCTGTGACTAAGGAGCATATTCTTTTAAATACAGGAGAGAAACTTTCTTATAGTAACCGGAATAGAAAAAGAATCATTTGTACACAGCATGAGAATCAGAAGAAGATATTGAAGAAACTACATGAAAGTAAAAAAGCGATGACGTATGAGGATTATGCAGAACATTACAAAAGTTTCGATCATATGCCATTTGCATTTGCAGATATTGAGATGGTATTTGATGATAATGCGGAAGCGGTAGACTGGATTTTCTGTTATGGCAATGACGCACTTGCTCAGATTGAGAAGACACCGTTAAAAGATATGATCGGAAATTCTTTTGGTTCTGTTTTTGCTAACATGGATACCAAATGGCTCCGAAGTTATGAACAGGTTGTCCTATATGGCAGAATTCAGGAAATCATAGATTACAGTCCTGAGATCGACACGTATCTGCATGTGACATGTTTTCCGACATTTCCGGGACATTGTGGGTGTATCTTAAAGGATATCACGAAAATCGAATATGCCGAGGGCGAAAAAAGCAGTGAGAAGGCATTGCGGCTGTATCTGGCAAAGGTTATCAATGCATAATATTTTCTCATCCTATAGTTGTAGATTAGGTTGATGATGCCATCTGTATTTTAGCACTTTGGAGAGAAAATTTTTATATAGATGAAGTAAAAAAATAATTAGTGGATTTAGGTGTTTATTAAATGCCTGAAGAAAGGAGAAAATTTAAAAAAAGAACTCAAAAAACTATTTGCATATCTGCTCGTTCTTGCGATAGCACTTACCTCGGTATTTACCGGACAGATTGTGACAAAGACGACAGTAAAAGCGGCAACACTTGAAAATGATGGGACAGAAATCACTGCAGAGACAGAGGCGTCTGTCGATATCACAACAAATGCAGAAGGGCAGACCGTCTATACCCTGAAAGGTAATGTCAAAAATGGATTAAAGATTACTCTTTCAGAAGGAGAAACTGTTATCTTAGATGAAAAAGGCTATTCTATTAATGGGAAAGATCAGATTGATGAGGGCTCGGAATCAATGCCGGCTTTGGAAATTGCCGGTGCAGGGACGCTGATCCTGAAAAATGCCAACTTAACAGGTGGTCATGGAAACGAAAAGTTTTGGCATAATGGACAGGGTGCCACCGCTATCCGTGTTACTTCACCAGATGTATCGCTGATCTTACAGGAAACGGTTAACATCATCGGTGGAAAGGCAGCAAGCGGAAATACGTCGGGTAGCAAAGCTGGAAACGGAAGTTCCGGGATAGAGTTTTCCGGTGCCATACTGAAAGTGGATAGGGGAAGCAAGATTACCATTAAGGGTTCGGATGGATACCAGGGAATGAGTGGGGATGCATATGTTAACGGATTAGATGGCACTCCGGGAGGCTGTGCACTGAACTTTAACGGCAGCAGTCTGTTGGTACGTGACGATGCTTGTCTTACTCTTGCCGGGGGCAATGGTGGGCAAGGTGCTTCTGGTTCTCAAGGAGTTAAAAATTCGTATCAAATATACCAGAAAGCAGCAAATGGTACCAATGGCGGTAACGGTGGCGATGCACTTTCTTTTGAAGGAAACGTTTATGCCATTTCTTCCACAGCAAAGATAACCTATACACCCGGAACCGGTGGAACCGGTGGTGCGGCTGGTACCTACAAGGATTCTGATGGTACAACACTTTTAGATGGCGAGGTCGGCAAACAAGGCATAGATGGCCAGAACTTGGCATACAGCAGCGGTCTGATGTCTGATAAGACTATCTTACAATCCGCTCTTTCAGATGGTGATGAGGTGATATCTGTTACATTACATTATTCAGATGACACGCAGACCTATTATGCAAAAAAAGACAGCACGATCAACCCTGCGTATCTTTCGGATAGCGAATATTATAGGGTAACAAAGTGGTATACCGATGAGAGTTTACAAACACCGGTTAATATGGGAGAAACACTTACTCTTACTCAAGATACAGATTTTTATGCGGATTATATAGCTGCGACTTTCAAGGTCAGCTTTTCTACAGGTGAAGATACAATTCCTGTCGTGGATCAGGTAGTAACTTATCCGGCAGGAGTCACCGAACCGGAGGATCCAACGAGAAGAGGATATACCTTTGGAGGCTGGTATAAAGACGAAGCCTGCCAGAATGCGTATGACTTTGCTGCGCCGGTGACAGGAAATATGACACTTTATGCAAAGTGGACGATCAACACATATACAGTATCGTTTGATTCATTGGGGGGATCTTCTATAGATACTAAAACAGCTGATTACAACACAACGATCACAAAACCGGAAAATCCAACGAAAATGGAATATACCTTTGGAGGCTGGTATACAGATTACGACTGCACGAAGGCTTACGATTTTGCTGCGCCGGTGACAGGAAATATGACACTTTATGCAAAGTGGACGATCAACACATATACAGTATCGTTTGATTCATTGGGGGGATCTTCTATAGATACTAAAACAGCTGATTACAACACAACGATCACAAAACCGGAAAATCCAACGAAAATGGAATATACCTTTGGAGGCTGGTATACAGATTACGACTGCACGAAGGCTTACGATTTTGCTGCGCCGGTGACAGGAAATATGACACTTTATGCAAAGTGGACGATCAACACATATACAGTATCGTTTGATTCATTGGGGGGATCTTCTATAGATACTAAAACAGCTGATTACAACACAGTGGTTAGCCAGCCGGAAAAACCGACGAAAATGGGATATACCTTTGGAGGCTGGTTTACGGATAAAGACTGTACTGTTGCTTACGACTTTAACGCTCTGGTGACAGACAATATCACCCTTTATGCTAAATGGAACAAAATTCCAGATCAGCAGAAACCAAACGAAACACCAGCCGACAATCCGTCCACAGGACAGACTGATACCAAGCAGCCTTCCAATGGACAGACCAATACAAAACAGCCTTCCACCGAACCGACAGATACAAATCAGTCCTCCAATGGAACGGTAAAAACTTCGATTACCTTAAATGTTTCTTCCCTTCCATTACAGAAAGGAAAAAGCACAACTGCTGTAAAAGCTACCCTTTACGATAGTGACTCCATTGCAAAATGGGAATCTTCCAACACCAAAGTTGCAAAAGTATCCCGGAAAGGTAAGATCACCGCAAAGAAAGTCGGAACAGCTACAATCACTGTCACCACAAAAAATGGTGCAACTGCATCTGTAAAGATCCATGTACAGAAAGGTAAAGTAAAGACCAAAACACTTAGTGTTACCAATGTTACCGCTAAGAAATTAACCTTGAAAAAAGGAAAAACCTTTACTTTAAAAATGGCTGTAACACCGCTTACATCACAGGATAAAGTAAAATTTACTTCTTCAAATAAAAAAATCATCACTATAAATGGCAAAGGAAAAATAAAAGCCATTAAAACAGGTTCTGCTAAGATCACGGTCAAGAGTGGAGCAAAAGTGATGAAAATCAAAGTAATGGTGAAAAAGAAATAAGTGAGCATCTAATTGGCTATCTAGTACATCGTTTCGTAAATAACTATACCAATCACGTAGGATGCGGATTCGAGCGTGCAGGTATAAAAACGCAGGCGTAGCGGGCTACGCCGAGGCTTTTCTACCTGTACGATCGGATTCGCAGGCAAGTGAATGGTGTGGTTATTTCGAAAACGATGTACTAGTAACTCGAATTTCATAATACTAACAATATATGTAAAAAATAGTGCCGGAAACGATCCGAATCATCGGTCATTTCCGGCACTATTTATATTTCGCTATAGTTCTATAATATTTTGTAAATTATGCTGGTGTACACTGCTTATAATATGTCATAGGCTATATAAGCATACACCGTTTAAAATTATTCATAGGTTTTACCGGCATACACCGTTTAAAATCATTCATAGGTTTTACCAGCGTACATCGTTTAAAAGATTTTATAGATAATACCTGTGTATATCATAGATATTATTTCGTTACCTGCACCTGCACTTTGGTAGTCTTCTTACCACTCTTTATAGTAATCTTAGCAGAGCCCTTTTTAACAGCTTTTACTTTTCCTTTGCCATTTACAGTGATGATCTTTTTATCAGAAGAAGTAAATTTGACTTTATCCTGTGAGGTGAGCGGTGTTACAGCCGTTTTTAAAGTGAAAGATTTGCCCTTTTTGAGGGTTAATTTCTTAGCGGTAACATTGGTAACAGTTAGTGTTTTAGTTTTTACTTTGTTTTTTTGTACATTGATCTTTACAGATGCAGTTGCACCATTTTTTGTGGTGACAGTGATCGTAGCAGTTCCGATTTTCTTTGCGGTGATCTTACCTTTCCGGGATACTTTTGCAACTTTAGTGTTGGAAGATTCCCATTTGGCTATGGAGTCACCGTCGTAAAGTGTAGCTTTTACAGCAGTTGTGCTCTTGCCTTTCTGTAATGGAAGGGAAGAAACATTTAAGGTAATCGAAGTTTTTGCAGTTCCATCGGAGGATTGATTTGTATCTGTCGGTTCGGTGGAAGGCTGCTTGGTATCAGTCTGTCCTGTGGACGGATTGTCAGCTGGTGTTTCGTTTGGTTTCTGCTGATCTGGAATTTTGTTCCATTTAGCATAAAGGGTGATATTGTCTGTCACTGGAGCGTTAAAGTCGTAAGCAACCGTACAGTCTTTATCTGTAAACCAGCCATCAAAAGTGTAGCCTGCCTTTGTCGGAGCAGATGGGGTTGCTGCGGTTCCATTGTAAGTAACCTGCTGGTTGTCAAGAGAAGAACCACCCATGGAATCAAAGTTTACATTGTAAGAAGCGATATCCCATTTAGCATAAAGAGTAATATCGTCTGTCACCGGAGTAGCAAAATCATAAGATTTTGTATAGTCTTTATCCGTAAACCAGCCATCAAAAGTGTAGCCTGCCTTTGTCGGAGCAGATGGGGTTGCTGCGGTTCCATTGTAAGTAACCTGCTGGTTGTCAAGAGAAGAACCACCCATGGAATCAAATGTTACCTGATAAGAATTGATCTCCCACTTAGCATAAAGAGCGGTATCTTTTGTTACCGGACTTGTAATATCATAGGGATATATACATGCTTTATCTGTAAACCAGCCAAGGAATGTATAACCTGTCATAGTTGGAGATGTAATATTTGGGGCGGTAGCTGGATAAGTGACAATTTCTGATGTATAAATGGTATCAGGATCGCTATAAAATGTAACAGTGTATTGCTTTCCGGTGTATTTTGCAAAAAGTTCTGAATCAGCAGTTAAAGCATAATTATTATAGAATAAATTCGGTTTTGTTTCATATGATTCATCAGCATACCAGTCTTCAAAGTTATAATGGTCAATATCAAGTACCGGCAGATGTGCGAACAGGACGCCATTTGCTTTTTGGGAATAATAAACAGCCGAATGATAATCGTTTTCTGATTCTTTCAGATAATGAAGTTTTAACGAAACAATGTCTTCTTCCGGAATGGAAGATTTCAACAGATCCAGATCAGAAATGATACCACTTTCAAGAGCAATCTGTTTGCCATCTAAACCATCGAAACCGTCGGTTCCTTTTATTGTGCTGCCGTCAGTATCGGTAAAGGTTCCGGCAGTACCACCTTTTCCAGCGGTGCCTGGGATTAAGGTTACATCGGCATCTTTTGCGATATCAAAGACACTGCAGTAAAAATTGATCGCATTGCCACCACCTGTTCCATTTTGGGCATTTATATAATCATCTATATATTTTTGGGGAATTTCATCGTTGATATCTGAACCATTACAGCCATTTTGTCCCATGCCACCGGTTACTGTAAACTTGGCACCCGATGCAACACTAAGGGTACGTCCGGCAAATTCAAGTCCATTAGAACTTTCAGTAGCAGCTTGAGGACAGTGCCTGTCGAGATCAATAAAACTAGGATATCCGGCTGTACCTGTAATTGTAACCGTACTGTTCGTATCAATGATCAGATCTTTTCCAGAAAAGTCCATACCACAACTGCTCTCTGTGCCAATAGAAGACTGGGTATGACCTTCAGATGGATCGCCACCTGTTATGGTAACAGTTTCCTGTAAAATGAGAGATACCTCATCAGAGTCGACATAGACAGCTGGCGAACTACCCAGATCGTCAGCATTGCGTACAGCATTGCCACCCTTAAGGATGATATTTTTGATGATCAGTGTACCGGAACCATCTACGGTCAACGCAGGAGTAGATTCAAAGCAGTCACCAGAATCAGAATGTACGTTGGTGCCGTTTAAGGTAAAATTTTTACCATCAAGAATGACTGTTTCATTATCCTTTAAGGAAATGGTTAAGCCATCTGTGACAGAGGAAGTCAGAGTATAGACTGTCTGGTTGTCATCATTCGTAGTAATTGTGATGGCATCATTTGATTCTGTAATCTTTGTGTCATCTTCTGTGTAAGCAAGTGTTGCTGCTTTTACTGCGGCATCTCCGGTAAATACGGAAGATACGGTAATACCGAGAGTGAGCAGGTAAGCTAATAGTTTTTTTAGTTCTTTTCTCATAATACCTCCTAAATTTTATATGTTATGTATATTGATTCAATATGAGTATAGCAGAGGTGGAAATAAATGGGAACTAGCCATAAGGCTAAATTGTGGGTGAGGTTTGTTAAAAAAGTAGATAGTGAAATTTAAGGATTGTACTCTGTTGTTCAACTGCCTGTGTCATTCTATGAAATCAGCAAATTATCCGCAGGTGCCACTGTCTGCAGCAAATTTTATCAGCCAGCTTTTGTGTGCATCTTAGCAGGTGATGACATATGCGTAAAAGCTGTCCCACTGTCTGAGCACGATAACGCAGAATTATTCACTATATAAAAAGCGAGTTTGGGACAGCTTTTGAATAAACGCATATGCCATCACCTGCTTAGAGGCACTAAAAAGCTGACTCTGAAATTTGCTGCAGACAGTGGCACCTGCGGATAGTTTGTCGAAAAATTAAAGTGACACAGGCTCTATACCATGTATTACAATCCTTAAATTTCACGCACCACAACCCATCTCAAAAATACAATTTGAAAAAAGCCAGAATATCCCGTATGATAGATACAGACAGCATTGCAATAATCCAGATGATGTATATAGAATAAAGGGGGCTCATTTCAATAATGAAAAAAGAATTAAACGGAAGAAACGTATTTCTGATCGCATTTGCCATGGCATTGATCTGTTTTCTGCCATTTTTGATACGGGATAGAGGATTTTTTATATATTTCGGTGATTATGATTCACAGCAGATACCATTTTATATCAAAGTGCATGAAGCCGTCAGAAGTGGGAAATTTTTCTGGGATATGAAAACAGATCTTGGCAGCAGTATCTATACAAGTTATTCCTTTTACCTGCTTGGCAGTCCATTTTTCTGGCTGACGATCCCATTTCCAAAACAGGCACTTCCATACCTGATGCCGTTTTTGCAGATGCTAAAGATCGCACTTGCGTCCCTGGGCGGATATTATTACAGCAGGCAGTTTACAAAAGATGACCGGAGTGCCTGCTTAGGCGGTCTGCTCTATGGATTTTGCGGTTTTATGATGGTCAGTCTGGTATTTAATCACTTTGGGGAAGTCGTAGCATTCTTTCCATTTTATCTGCTGGCAGCAGATGATCTTGCACAGAAGAAAAAATATGGAGTATTCGCACTTTTGACAGCACTTATGGCAGTCACAAATTATTTCTTTTTTATCGGTGAGGCTGTATTTCTGGTGATCTATGTGCTGGTACGGTATGTGGCAGATAAGCAGTATGATACGAAGGACAAACTCTCCTGTCTGGCAAGATTTGCAGTAGAAGGTCTGAGTGGGATCCTGATTTCTGCATTTTTACTTCTTCCGTCACTGATCGCAGTAGCTGGAAATAAAAGGGTGTCGGAAACGATCTTTGACAGAAATCTGTTTGTGTATGGAGATATCAGAACATATCTGGCATTGATCAAAAGCCTTGTGCTGCAGCCGGACGTGATCAATGGAGAAACCTTATTTGGAACGACCGAAGGAACGGTGGCATCTCTTAGTCTGTATCTGCCGCTGTTTGCCTTCTGTGGGGTAGCAGCTTATTTTATGCAGAAAAAGGGCTGGGATTTCCTAAAAAAGATGTGTATGATCTGTCTGTTTCTGGCACTGATCCCGCTGGGCAATTCTCTGTTTGTGGCAGGAAATGGAACGTATTATGCAAGATGGTTTTTTATGCCGCTGCTTTTGATGGCAGTTATGACAGCTATAGCGGTTGAGGAATTTGAACGGAAAGCATTTACGAAGGGAACGCTTCTCTATGGAGGACTCTTAGTCGTATTTTTACTGATCGGCATGATCACAAAATCTGCGTTTGTCAATGCAGAAGGTGTCTTTCTAATAAAGAACCGTTCAGATTATGAGATGGAAGTGGCAGCAGGTATCAGCTGTTTTTTCATACTTGCGTATCTGGTCTGGATATTGAAAAAAGATAAGAAAAAACAATATCTGAATATATTTTTAGGGGCTGGCATACTTTGCTGTATGGGAACTTTTTATCTGCATATGTATATGGGGGCTATACAGGTCAGTGATGAAGGAAGGTCAGTTTATAAAGAACAGCTTTTTATGGATATGAGTATGGTCAGACCACAGGCTGGTGAGTTTTACCGGATAGAAACAGATCATACAAGCACGAATGAAATGTTGACACAGGATATGCCATCTGTTTCCTGTTTTCTGAGTACGGTTTCCGGAAGCATCATGGATTTTTATGGATTTGCAGGGATTGACCGCAGCGTGGCAAGTGAGCTTCCATACGGACGGCTGGGGATTCGGAATCTGTTATCCGTGCGTTATTTTTTGCAGAATGAGAAAAATTCGGACGACTACGCTTTTGTTGATCAGGGACTTTTAGCCGGATATCAGGAAGCTGGGGAAGAAAATGGATACAGTATTTATGAAAATGAAAATTACCTGCATATGGGGACGGTATTTAACAATTATATGAAGCGTTCGGAGTATGAAAAACTCTCAGATGAAGAACAGGATCAGGTACTGCTTTTTGCATTGGTCATGGAAGATGATAAGACAGCAGAATTTCAAAAAACAAAAGGTATCACAGAACTTTTTGCGGAAGAATTTCAACAGCAGATGCAGAAAGTGGCATTTGATGATACCGTAAAACAACAGTGTATGGAACTGAATCAGACGGCGGCAGACAGATTTGAGGAAGGAGATACAAAACTGACTTTTACTTATACAAAAGCGAAAAGTGGTCTGGCATTTTTATCTGTTCCATACAGCAGCGGCTTTACGGCTTATGTTGATGGAAAAGAGACAGCTATCATCAAAACAGATGGTGGACTGATGGCAGTGCCTATAGAGGAAGGGACACAGGAACTGATCCTTATTTATAAGGAACCAGGATTTACAGCTGGGATTATATGCAGTATTCTTGGAATATGTCTGTTTGCAGTGTGGATTTTTACTCATAAGCGTGGTATGATAAAGTTATAAAAGAGGAGGATGCCTATGAAGAGCAGAAGAATTGGATTAGAAGCAGAAGTGGTCAGATATGAACCGGGGAAAGGCTTGGAAGATGGCGTAGAACTTTGGTCGGATGTAGTGACAAAAGGCTGGATCGTAACCGATTATCTGGTAAAATTAAAAAAGGACGATGGCAGTATTATGTGTCCGTATATTTTAAACCGCAGAGGCAGGGTGTTCATTTGTGAAGGGGACTATATCATCACAGACGAAGATGGAACAAGACATGTATGTGGTGAAGATAAGATCTGGAACCGCTATGAAAAGCCACAGGAAGTATAAAAGAGAGGAATCCCATTTGCGGGATTCTTTTTCTATCATCAGGGAATTTAAGAAAGTATGTAACTATTCAGAACTCCACTCATATATTCGCAAAACCGCACGATAAATCGTGCTTTACCGCTGCTTTGCAGCTATTTTGCTCATATATGGGGCGGTGGCTCTATTCGAGCCACCTTACGAATCATAAAAACTGCTACTTACATGCAAGCATGACGTATCAATTTTTATGATTCTAAGGGGTTCTGAATAGTTACGAAAGTATAATAAATTAGAGGGAAAGTTTTTTAAGATGTGATTATAGTATGGTCATTTTAAAAAAAACGAGTATAATATAAGAGATTGTGGAATTATCAGAAATTGAATTACTGCGATATTACATAGAAAGATAAAGAGAGGTCTTTTATGGCTAGGAAAAGCAGCAAAAATAATTATCTCAAACAGGCAGGTATTCTTGCGGCTGCCGGAATTATCTGTCGTATTATCGGAATTTTATATAGAAGTCCGCTGACAAGTATCATTGGTGATGAAGGTAATGGATATTATACTTCAGCATACAATATCTATACGATCATACTATTGTTATCTTCATATAGTATCCCATCTGCGGTGTCGAAGATCATTGCATCGAAGTTAGCCCTGAAAGAATACCGCAATGCACACCGTATCTTCCGCTGTGCATTGATCTATGTGTGTGTGATCGGAGGGGCGGCAAGCCTGTTTACACTGTTTGGAGCGGAACTGTTTTTAGAGGGTGAGGCAGCAGTTGTTCTCCGGGTATTTTCCCCAACGATATTTTTGTCCGGATTTGTAGGTGTATTAAGAGGATATTTTCAGGCACATGGATCGATGATCCAGACTTCTTTTTCACAGATATTAGAGCAGATCTTAAATGCGGTCATCAGTATTTTAGCGGCAAATCTGCTGATCGATCTTGTGACTTCAAAGAGCACGACGGCACAGGCAATTTACGGAGCAGCAGGAAGTGCATTAGGAACAGGCAGCGGTGTTGTGGCGGCACTTTTGTTTATGCTGTTTGTCTATGCGATCAACCGGAAGATGATCTATACCCGTATCGCAAAAGACAGACACCGGTATGTGGATTCCTATGGAGATATCTTGCGTGGAATGCTTAGTACAGTCACACCGATCATTATGAGTACGTTTATCTATAATTTCAGTACTTCATTTAATCAGACGGTATATTCAAAAGTCATGATCTATGCAAGGGGGCTCAGCCTGGCACAGACAGCAACGTCTTATGGTATTTTTGCGGGAAAAGCCATGGTCATCATCAATATACCTATCGCATTAGCTTCGTCATTATCAGCGGCTATGATACCGACGATCTCTGCAAGCAGTGCATTAGGGGATCAGACAGCTACCCGCAGAAAAGTAGTCAATGCGATGTGGACAACGATGCTGATCGCAATTCCGTCGTCTGTTGGACTTGCGGTATTAGCAAAACCGATCATGCAGCTTTTGTTCCCACAGAAGGATTCTTTGGATATGGCTGCAAAACTTTTGGCAATGATCGCGATCACGGTTGTATTCTATTCCTTATCGACACTCAGCAATGGTATTTTACAGGGGATCGGACAGGTAAAACTGCCAGTCCGGAATGCAGCGATCGCATTAGCTGTGCAGACGGTTTTATTGGTAGTATTACTGATGTTTACAGAACTCGATCTGTATGCACTTGTAATCTGTCTGATTGTATATTCATTTATGATGTGCGTATTAAACAGTATTTCTGTAAGGCATTGTATTGGTGTAGGGGAGAATTTTAAAACGATGTTTTTGATGCCTGCGATCGCTGCAGCAATTATGGGAGCAGCCGCAAAAGGTACTTATATGGGAATGCAGCTATTTGTATCGAGCAATATCATCTGTTTAGTACCGTCCCTGTTAGTGGCTGTTATCATATATTTTGTAGCAGCGCTGATGATCGGGGCAGTAGGCAGGGAACAGTTATTGAACCTGCCGAAAGGACAATTGATCGTCAGAGTGGCAGAAAAATGCCATTTATTAAGAAGATAAGTGATAGTGAAGTTAAAAAAGAGAGTATGAAAAAACAACGAATGTTTTCTCATACTCTCTTTTTAATTGCCTTTACTGCTTAAAGGATTGCTACGTGTTTCGAAAAAAGGACTATTGTCCGGTATGGGTTTATCTTTTTTGGAATAAAGGCTTTTCTCACGTATTGCAGCAGGATCAGGTGATGTCTGTCTGCGTTTGCTGCTGTCTGTTTCTCTATGGGATCTGTGGCAGTTAGAATCTGCACTTTTTAAGCTATCGTCCATTCAGATATCTCCTTTATGATAAATAATGATACAAGATAGTCTGCCACAGATGATATTTCATTATACATTGCAGTTTCATCAGTGTATGCCTCATGTCATACATACAATGTTTGGATTGCTTTGGATATTATACGGTGAACTTACCAACGGCTTCATTCAATTCATTGGTATTATCATTCAACTGGTTCGTAGCAGTCGCAAGTCCTTCCATGATCGATACCTGCTCTTTGATGCGCTCACTGACTAAGGTTGTCGATGCTAAGGTTTCTTCAATGACACCGGAAATGTTCTGGATCGCATTTAATGTATCCGCACGATCTGCGTCCATTGCGGAAATTTCCTGGATCGCATCATTCATGTTATTGATGAGCTGTTCGATCATCTGGTTCATATCTAAGAACATCTGTTTCGTTGCTTCTACCTGTGTCTGCTGATCCTCAACGATCGACTGGGATTTTAATGTAGCAGCTTTGGTATCATCTGTCATAATATGGATCTGGCTGACAAGGTCTTCAATCGCTTTTGCAGATTCCATTGAGTTCTCAGACAACTTCTTGATCTCCTCTGCGACAACGGTAAATCCACGTCCCATTTCACCGGCACGCGCAGCTTCAATCGAAGCATTTAAGGAAAGTAACGTTGTCTGGTCTGCAATATCATTGATATTTTTAACAAATTCTTCAATCTGCATTGAGTGCTCGATCAGCTTGTCTACTTTTTCATTTACGGTTGCGGTGATCTGGAAAGTTTCGACTGAATGTGCAATTAATCTTTCCATGGATTGCGAGCCGTTTTGTGCCATCTCCTGTGTTGAAACGGCAAGTGATTCTACTTCAGAGATCTTATCACTGGTACGCAGGATCTTACCGGAAAGAGCATCCATTTTTAACAGACATTCTTCAGCATCATTTGCTTCCTGACTCATACCGCTGTTGATTTCTTCTAAGGCATCTGAAATGGCATCAGCAGAATCAGAGATTACATCTGTGACTTTACCGACATTTGCAGAGGAAGAAGAAACATCCTGTGTGGTATTTTGTACGCTTGAGATCAAGGTCTTTGTATTACGGACAGTTTCCATAACGTGTTTTGCAAGGGTTGCAAATTCACTTTTTCCGGAAAGTCCAAGGTCAACAGTCAGATCGCCCTGTGATGCTTTCACAAGACCGGAAGTGATCCGTTTTAAGTTCCGCTGTAAGCCAAGGAGAATCGCCATACCGATAATGCCGACGATGATGCAGGCGAGTACTACATAACCGATAACGGTATTACGGATAGAATCAGCTTCTGCTGTGATGATCGATTTCGGGACGATCGCAGAGATCATTGCACCATTTGTGGCACATTTGCTGTACATATAAAGGTATTCTTTTCCATTTTCCTCAACGTAAGACCTGCCGCTTATATCTTCGGATGCAAAGGCATTTTGTGCATATTCTTTATCATTGAAAGTAAATGAATCGGATCCGATGGAGATTTCTTTCCCATCTTGTGTCTGATATGCAATGACGCTGTTTTCACCTAAAGAGATTTCTGATAAGATATCAGTGATCTTTTGGGTACTGACATCTGTTAAGATCAGTGTATTCTTATAAGAAGATACAGTACACAAAAATCCGGCATAATCATCGGTATTTAAACCAAATAAATTATCTAATTCAGAATGGGAAGATCCCCATTTTTTTGCGCTTTCAATAGCAGAACACTGTGACTCAAATTCTTTGCAGATATCATTATAGGAATCTTCTCCTTTAAAGACATTGATCTTTGCGGTAGAAAGACAGATGCTGCTGCTGTTTGGAATCACATGTACATTCTGGATAAAGTCATTAGAGAGCTGTTTCATCAATAGTGTACTCTTTAGATCGTTCATGGATTGTACTGAATCTAAGGATTCTGTACCCGCTACATATCCAAGAAAATCAGAATTTGATGAAATCTCGATAGCGGTTGAAGTCAGATTCTTTAGTCCGAAATCAATTAACTGTGATGCCATCTCGATGGAAGTACAAGTAGACGTTTCGTATGTTTCTATCAATCCTGTTTCTGCTTTGTTATATGCGGAAACTCCAACGAAAATGACAATAAAAATCGGAATGATAAAACCTATGACGATCTGAAGTTTCAGATTGATAGGTTTTGCTTTGTTGTTCTTTTTCATTTTATATCCTCCCAATCATAACCTTTGTAAATTACAGAAAAATTATCATATATTATGAAGTGAGTGTCAAAAGCAGATTTTGCCACTCACTGATGTACCCAGATTGCTCCATTGCTACGCAATTATCACAATCCTCGAACACCTCAAACTCCCATACAATGGTGTAAACACATCATATTATATTTAGTATATATAATTCACCCCAAATTTTCAATCATTTCGCTATAATATGTTAAAATAGATATAAAGGTGTAAACCGTAATATATAAAGTGTTGAAAGTATAAATACGCTTGTGCCTGTGCAAATTACAGGGCAATAGGGCAATCCGGGTACATCGGTGAATGGTAACTAGGTAATTGCGAAACAAGTTCGCAATCCTGATTAAAAATGCGGTAAGAATCCTGCAATGCAGGATTCTTAAGATGAGAAGCAGGTGACATCAAAATTAGACATGAAAAAAGACTTCCC
>NZ_JACOPH010000025.1 GCF_014287635.1 Roseburia zhanii
TAAAAGGCAAGAAGGGTAGCTATGATGCGTACCTGATTCCAGAGAGTGTACAGGAATTTTCCTATACGAAAGATGGTAAAGAAATCAAGGGATTCCAGTATAAGTTTAAGATGGAATTTCCACCGAAAAAGGACAAATAGAAGAAAACAATTCCAAAATAATTTGTAAGATTTTGTCGAAAACTGTCATGTATATAGTGAAGGGAGGACTTTGGCATGAATAAGGAAAAAGAAATAGATATGCTGAAAGAAAAACTTGACTATTATACGTTGGTAGCAACCGATGAGGAATTTGATGCCGAAGAAGTTATAAAAATTGTAAAAAGGCTGGAAGAACTTGAACCGACAGAAGCACCGGAAAAATCTGTTGATGAATTTTTGGACGATTTCTGGAAATATTGCGAGGAACGAGAAAGGGAGGAAAAAATACTAGAAGAATTTCGGAAGCAGAAATAGCTGTATCTATGATGAAAAAAGTGTGGTATTATGAGAGAAAGAAATTTGCAAATCGCAAGTTGTGAGGGTAATTATGATAAAGTTTTTGAATGATATCAGGAATGTAGAAAAACCAATATCTAATAATAGAAAAATTATAAATACTATAGCTGTATTGTTCCTTGGAATAGCTTTGGGGACTTTTTCAAAATTTTTGGATTTTCGTCAAGCTGAACTTCCCAGTGGGCTTATGGCAATAGATGCAGCATTAGATGTTCATAACTTCCTTGGACGTTTTGCAATCTGGGTATTGATTGCACTGTGTATTTCTATTTATAGCAATTCTGCAATAAGAGCAAGCATTAATGTTTTTGCATTCTTTATTGGTATGGTTGCAAGTTACTATTTGTATTCAAACTATATTGCAGGATTTTTTCCAAGAAGTTATGCGGTGATTTGGTTTGGATTTACAGCTGTTTCTCCATTATTGTCTTTTGCCTGCTGGTATGCAAGGGGGAAAAGCAAACTGGCACTTATACTATCGGCGCTGATTTTGGCAGTATTGTTCAATATGTGCTTTGTATATGGATGCTGGTATTTTAATGCAAAATCTGTTTTGGAAGTGATAGTCTTTATTATTGGACTTATTGTTTTGAGGAGAGACACATTGAGGAGTTCTGCGCTAATGGGAACAATTAGTATAGTTCTTGCAGTTTTACTTGATATGGTTATTCCATTTCATTTTGGATAAACAACTTCAAGTTTGTCGGTGCAACACTAATACCACACAAAACTTAATATCAACACAGCGTCAGAGCGTATGGGAAAACCTGTACGCTCTTTTTTTATCAAAAATGGAGGAAAATCACATGGAAGAAACAAATGTAACAATGACAGCAGAGGAAATGCAGGGCGAACCTGCAGCAAAGGAAAATGAGACAAAGGCGGAGAAGTTTATCCGTATTGGCGAGTACCGCATGAATAAGGCGGTTGATGCCATTGGCAGGCTGGAGAATCTTGCAAATCGAGGTTCCTACGAGTATACACAGGAACAGGTGGACGCTATGTTTCAGGCATTAGAGGGGAGGGTTGCGGAAATTAAGGCAAGGTTTACGCCTAAGAAA
This sequence comes from Roseburia zhanii, assembly GCF_014287635.1. Taxonomy (GTDB): domain Bacteria; phylum Bacillota; class Clostridia; order Lachnospirales; family Lachnospiraceae; genus Roseburia_B; species Roseburia_B zhanii. The sequence continues at coordinate 1,559 of NZ_JACOPH010000025.1, forward strand.
ACGGCTGAGAGTAAGACTTTCAGCTTTGGTACAACAGAATAGGAATGTAACGGGAAATAAAGGAAAGGCAGTCATGTAGTGTATGTGGCTGCCTTTTTGTCGTATCTATGACAGGAAGGAGAACTGCGTGAGAAAATATGATTTTATATCGGCTCTGGCAAAGGAGACAGCAGCCGAGGTTGTCAAAAATCGTGAGGAATGGATGAAATACCTAACTACAGCGGCGAGATTATACAAGTATCCGTTCCGGGAACAGCTTTTAATCTATGCACAAAGACCGGACGCAACAGCGTGTGCTTCCATAGAGCTGTGGAATGAGCGTATGCACTGCTGGGTAAACAAAGGGGCAAAAGGTATCGCACTTTTGGACGAGGATGATGCACATGGAAAGCGTCTGAAATATGTATTTGATGTTTCAGATGTCCATGCGGCAAGGAGAATCGGACGGTATCCGGAACTCTGGGAATTACATGAGGAACATAAGGAAGATGTAATTAAGCGTCTGGAGCAGACTTATGGTGCTACCGATGATAAGAAGCTGTTTGAAGAAAGACTTATGGAGATAGCTGAGAGGATTGCGGCAGATTATTATGAGGAATTGTTGCCGGATTTGCAGTACATGATCGAGGGCAGTTTTTTAGAAGGACTGGACGAGCAGAATGTCGGTATCCGCTTGAGGGAGACATTATCGGACAGCATTTCCTTTACACTTTTATCTGCCTGTGGTGCAGATATGCAGGAGTATGGTTCGGAATTTTCTTTCGATTTTATCCATGAATTTAATTCCATGGACACCCTTGCAGTACTTGGAGATGCAGCCAATGAGCTTGCAAAACCGGTACTTTTAGAGATTGGAAGAACCATAAGGGCATATAACAGAAGCCACGAACAGGAACAAACAGAAAATTTAACGCAGAAAGGACTTGCAAATACTTCTGAAATAGACTACAATGCGTTAAAGCGTGAAAGCAAAAGCGGACATGAGGAATATAGTGACAACAATCCAAACAGCGTAGAAAGGGGCAATAGAGATGAATCTGACATACGAAAAGAACGGGGATTATCTGATACCGACATTACAGGCGGACATTCAGCCGGAGGGAACCGTAACGAAGTACGGAATGATGAGGGAGACTTATCTGAAGGAGAACCACAGGGGCGTGTACTCAGCGTTTCTTCTGAAAGGGACATTGAAAGAACATCTGCTGACCATTCAGAAGCAGGCAGAGGAGAGAATGGAGAAGCTGACAAGCCAGATGGCGGCAACCGAGGGAGTGACAGAACAGCTCAAGGAAACCGAGCAGATGCTTTGGGTAGCGAAGATGAACAGCATTCGGAACCGAGCAGAGGAAGTGGTTCTGGGAGAACTGGTTTACAGTCTGTAACAGACACAGATGATCTTCTCCGGGGAGAAGCACCGGAATCTACCTTTACACAACTCAGCCTGTTTCCTTCTTTTGAGGAGCAGGTCGGAACAGTCGCAGCAGCGGAAGCAAGTATGAAATATACCATGCCCGCTGCTTTTTCTTTGCCACAGAATGAGCTTGAAACCATTTTAAGGAGTGGCGGAGGAAAACAGCACAGCAGAAAGCGTATTTTTGCAAAGTACACAGAGGGCAGAAATGCCGAGCAGATGGTGGATTTTCTGAAAAATGAATACGGTCAGACCGGAAAAGGCTTTGAAATCAATGGGAATCCGGTATCGGTGTGGTTCGATGAGCATGGCATGAGTGTCGGCTATGGAACACAGGCAAGGGAAACACCGATTGTTACGATGGATTGGGAAGATGTGGAGAGCCATATCCGTTCTATGATCGAAAATGGTACTTATATGAGTGTCAGTGAAGCATTTCTTGTGGATACACAGGAGAGAAATCGTGTTGCCAACCAGATCTATTTCTTTCTGCGGGATGGCATGGATGAAATGCCGGAGGAGCTTGGCTTAAAGGCAGGAAATTATCCGGAAAGTGAAGCAAAACTCATGGAGCTGCTTTCCACACATGAGGGCAGGGAACAGCTTAAAAATATTTTGGAAGATGCGGCAAACCGCCTTGCTTCTGGAGAAGCAGAATTAAAATGGCGGCATGTGAAATCACCGGAATATCTGTTATCGGAGATAGCAGACCTTGACAGGGAGAGACTGGTATTTCCATTGCCGGATGCGGTGGAGGTAGCACAGGAAGATTTTATCACACAGGATGAAATCGACTATGCACTTGGCAGAGGAAGCGGCTATGAGCATGGAGCTTTCCGTATCTATGAGTATTTCATGGAAGGACATGACCAGAAAGAAACAGTTGCTTTTCTGAAAAATGAATATGGCATTGGCGGTGGTTCCGGTGGACTGCCGGGCAATGATGATTCCCATAATGAACATGATGGAAAAGGTATCCGTCTGGAGAAAGGCAGTTATGGCAATCCGTATGCAAAAGTGCTTCTGAACTGGAATGTTGTGGAAAAACGGCTTAGGGAGCTGATCCATGAGGATAAATATTTATCTCCACAGGGGAAAGAAAACTATAAGGCATACAAGGAAGAACAGGCAGAGAAAGCAAGACAGCGAGAGCTTTCCCGTCTGGAGCATGGACAGCGGTTAGAGTGTAAGAAAGACATTGATGCACTGATTGCTGAGAAATTCAATGGTTTTGTTCTTCCGAGGAATACCGCAGATGAGATCATAGATAAATATGGCATTGACTGTGTGGAATTTGTTCTTGCAAATACGGTTACGCATTTTGATTATGATGGTCGTTTTTCACGGAACAATAAGGACTGGGCAAAGGGCATTGTTGCGGAAAATGAGTGGCAGAACAACGATCTGATTCTAAGCTCACATCCGGCGGTATTGGACGGATTTACCAATCAGGCGAGAAGATATATCAATGTGCTTCGGGAAAAAGAAAAGGAAGCACAGCAAAGAATCACGATTGATGGATATGAGTGTGTTCTGGTTGATGAGTGGGGCAGTGAAAAAGAGAAATACCTGCTTGGAAATAACATAGAGGACAGCAGTTTTTATTATGCGCAGGTCAATGGGAAAACCTTTGAATATGACCATAAGCCGGAGCGTGGCGAAGTAGAGGACGATTATACCAATGCCATTGCAGAGGAAGATATTGACAGGCACGAAGCAGAAGTGTTTTCACGCTTTGAGGGGACGGATGGTATTGCAGAGCTGGATGAAGTGCAGGAATTAGCGTGGCATGTGGTACATGATGCAGATGATGAATATGGCAATCCGACACAATGGAGTGCCACCTTATCAGAGGGAGTATTTCTTTGGATTGATAAGGAAGTGGACGGATATGCTATTTATGATACGGCAGACACCACCCGTCCGGCATTGGAGACATTTTCGACTTTGCAGGAAGCAATGGACTGGGGCAATGAGCTTGCAGAAAGTGGCAGGGAAGCAGAAGCGGAGTTTTCTGATGAAAAGGAACAGAATGTTGTTACAGAACAGACCGAAGATGAACTGGACAGTATAGATACGCAGTCTGCCCGTGAGCGTCTGGAGAATGGTGAAGCAGACCGACAGACAGAGGAAATGCTGTCACAGGTGCTTACCGGAGAATGGGAGCCGCTTACACCTTCGGCAGAGGAGAATAAGACTGTACAGGAAAGATCTGTGGCTACACCGGATAAAAGCAACGCAGTCAATTTTCATATCAGTGATGATCGCTTGGGCGAAGGCTCTCCAAAAGAGAAATTCCAGAGAAATGTTGCAGCAATCAGGCTGTTGGAGCAGATCGAGGGCGAAAACCGTTATGCTACACCGCAGGAACAGCAGATTTTATCCCAGTATGTCGGCTGGGGTGGTCTTGCCGATGCGTTTGACGAGAGCAAATCAAACTGGTCAGCAGAATATCACCAGTTAAAGGAACTGCTATCACCGGAGGAGTACCGCATGGCAAGGGAGAGTACCTTGAATGCCCATTATACAAGTCCGGTCATTATCCGCCAGATGTACGAAACATTGGAGAAAATGGGATTTTCCAAAGGAAATGTACTGGAGCCTTCCATGGGTATCGGCAACTTTTTCGGTATGATGCCGGATTCCATGAAAGAGAGCAGGCTTTACGGAGTAGAGCTGGACAGCATTACCGGACGCATTGCAAAGCAGCTTTATCCGCAGGCAGATGTGCAGATCAAAGGCTTTGAAAAGACTGATTATCCGAATGATTTCTTTGATGTGGCAATCGGAAATGTGCCTTTTGGTCAGTATAAGGTGGCAGACAAGCAGTATGATAAAAACAATTTCCTGATTCATGATTATTTCTTTGCAAAGACGTTGGATAAGGTGCGTCCCGGAGGTGTGGTTGCTTTTATCACAAGTAAGGGAACTATGGACAAGGCAAGTCCGGAGGTCAGAAGATACCTTGCACAGCGTGCAGACCTGCTAGGTGCGGTGAGACTTCCGAATACCGCATTTAAGGCAAATGCAGGAACAGAAGTGACTTCGGATATATTATTTTTCCAGAAGCGTGACCGCATGGTAGAGCGTGAGCCGGACTGGGTACATCTGGGAGAGGATGCAGATGGCATTGCAATGAACGCTTACTTTGCACAGCATCCGGAGCAGATCGTAGGAAAGATGGAAATGGTATCCGGTCCTTATGGCATGGAAAGCACCTGCAGGGCAGATGACAGCAGACCTTTTGCGGAGCAGTTAGCAAAAGCACTTGAAAACATTACAGGACAGATTGATACGATTGATCTGGATGAGGAGCTTGCGGATGACATGAGCAGGCAGAGTATTCCGGCTGATCCGTCCGTTAAAAATTTCAGCTATACCGTAGTTGAGAATGAAGTGTATTACCGTGAAAATTCTGTCATGAAGCCTGTGGAAGTATCAGACACCGCAAAAGAACGTATCAAGGGAATGGTGGCAATCCGTAACTGTACGCAGGAGCTGATTGATATGCAGCTTGAGGAATATTCCGATGCGGCAATCAAGGGAAAACAGGCGGAATTAAACACATTATACGATTCCTTCTTGAAAAAATATGGTCTGATCAATTCGCAGACGAATAAGAGAGCCTTTAATCAGGACAGCAGTTATTGCCTGTTGTGTTCTTTGGAAAAACTTGATGATGAGGGCAATTTCAAGGGCAAAGCGGATATGTTCACGAAGCGTACCATTAAAAGGGCAGAGGTGGTCACAAGTGTGGATACTGCAAGTGAAGCATTGGCAGTATCTTTAGCAGAGAAAGCTAAAATCGACCTTGATTATATGGCAGAGCTGACTGAAAAGGACAAGGATACGCTGATTGAGGAGCTTCGTGGTGTTATTTTCCAGAACCCGCTTACCGATGTCTGGGAGACAGCAGACCAGTATCTCAGCGGAAATGTGCGTGAGAAACTTGCCATTGCAGCAACCTATGCGGAAAATCATCCGGAATATGCTCCAAATGTGCAGGCTCTTACGCAGGTACAGCCGAGGGAGCTGGACGCATCGGAGATTGAGGTGCGTATTGGTGCCACATGGATTGATCCAAAATATATCAATGATTTCATGCGTGATACGTTCCAGACACCGGAGCATTTATTCCGCAGAGATACGATTGGGGTGCAGTTTTCGGGTGTGACCGGAGAGTGGAACATTAAAGGGAAAAACGCTGATTTTGGAAATACGCTTGTCAACATGACCTATGGTACAAGCCGGGTAAATGCCTATAAGATACTGGAAGATTCCTTAAATCTGAAAGACACAAGAGTTTATGATACCATTGAGGAAGATGGAAAGGAAAAAAGAGTTCTTAATAAAAAGGAAACCATGATTGCAAGCCAGAAGCAGGAAGCGATAAGGGAAGCATTTAAGGACTGGGTATTCCATGATCCGGAGCGCAGGCAGACACTTGTGGCAAAATATAATGAGCTTTTCAATTCCACCAGACCAAGAGAATATGACGGTTCGCATCTGAAATTTCCGGGCATGACACCGGATATTGAATTAAAGCCGCATCAGAAAAATGCGGTTGCCCATGTGCTGTATGGGGATAATACCCTGCTTGCACACTGCGTTGGTGCCGGAAAGACCTTTGAAATGACAGCGGCGGCAATGGAAAGCAAGCGTCTGGGACTATGCCAAAAGTCATTATTCGTGGTGCCGAACCACCTGACTGAACAATGGGCAAGTGATTTCTTACGGTTATATCCAGGAGCAAATATCCTTGCGGCAACGAAAAAGGATTTTGAACCCGCCAACCGTAAGAAATTTTGTTCCCGTATTGCAACAGGTGATTATGATGCCGTTATTATCGGGCATAGTCAGTTTGAAAAAATCCCGTTATCACAGGAAAGACAGGCAGCCACAATCGAAAAACAGATTGATGAGATTGAGCTTGCTATTGATCAGGCAAAAAGAGACAACGGGGAGCGTTATACCATTAAGCAGATGGAAAAATCGAGGAAAGCATTGCAGGTGCGGCTTGACAAGTTAAATGACCAGAGCCGTAAGGATAATGTCGTGACTTTTGAGCAGTTGGGTGTAGACAGGCTGTTTGTGGATGAGAGCCACAATTACAAGAACCTGTTCCTTTATACGAAAATGAGGAATGTGGCAGGCATCGCACAGACAGAAGCACAGAAGTCATCTGATATGTTTGCCAAGTGCCAGTATCTTGATGAAATCACAGGCGGCAAGGGTGTGACCTTTGCGACTGGAACACCTATTTCCAACAGCATGACGGAGCTTTATACGAATATGCGTTATCTTCAGTATGGAACGCTTCAGAAGCTGGGACTGGGACATTTTGACGCATGGGCGGCTTCTTTCGGGGAAACACAGACTGCCATAGAGCTTGCACCGGAAGGAACCGGATACCGGGCAAAGACAAGATTTGCGAAGTTTTTCAATCTGCCGGAGCTGATTGCTCTTTTCAAGGAGAGTGCGGACATTCAGACACCGGATATGTTAAAACTTCCTGTGCCGGAAGCAGAATATGAAAATGTGGTTCTAAAGCCGAGCGAGTTCCAGAAAGACATGGTAGCGTCCCTAGCGGAACGTGCCGAAGCAGTCCGGGACAGGCAGGTACAGCCTTACGAGGACAACATGCTAAAGATTACCAATGACGGAAGAAAGCTGGCACTTGACCAGAGGCTGCTCAACGATATGCTGCCGGATGAGGAAAATTCAAAAGCGGCAACCTGTGTGGAGAAAGCCTATGAGATATGGCAAGATACCAAAGAGCAGAAGTCAGCACAGTTGATTTTCTGTGATTTATCGACACCGAAGGGCGATGGCACTTTCAATGTGTATGAGGATATAAAAAATAAGCTTATGAAAAAAGGAGTGCCGGAGAATGAGATAGCATTTATCCATGATGCCAATACAGAACTCAGAAAAGCGGAGCTGTTTGCAAAAGTAAGAAGCGGACAGGTTCGTTTTTTATTAGGTTCCACCGCCAAAATGGGAGCCGGTACGAATGTGCAGGACAGACTGATTGCATTGCATCATCTGGATGTGCCTTGGAGACCTTCTGACATTGAACAGCAGGAGGGAAGAATCTTACGACAGGGCAACCAGAATGATAAGGTCAAGATATTTCGTTATGTTACGGAAGGTACATTTGACAGTTACTCATGGCAGCTCATTGAGAATAAGCAGAAATTTATCGGACAGATCATGACCAGTAAATCCCCGGTGCGAAGCTGTGAGGATGTGGACGAAGCGGCACTTTCTTATGCGGAGGTTAAGGCACTTGCAACAGGTAATCCCTACATAAAAGAAAAGATGGATCTCGATATTCAGGTATCGAAATTGAAACTGATGAAGGCAAACCATACCAGTCAGAAATACAGGCTGGAGGATAACATCACACAGCATTATCCGCACCAGATCGCTATTTTCAAGGAACGTATCGAAGGTTTTACCGCTGATATGGAAAAATATGCGAAAAATAAGCCGGAGGATAAGGAACAATTTTTCATGCAGGTGGGAGGAAAGCCATATACAGATAAAAAGGAAGCAGGAACTGCAATCATAGCCATGTGTAAGGAAATCAAAGGCATCAATGCCAGTGCGGATGTAGGGGAATATCTTGGATTTAAGCTGAATGTAACTTTTGATTCTTTCAACAATAAATTTGTAATGAATGTCAAAGGAGCCATGAGCCATCCGATGGAAGTCGGCACTGATCCGCTCGGAAATATCACAAGAATCAACAATGCACTGGAAGCAATGCCAGCACAACTTGAGGAAGCACAGACGAAACTTTCCAATGTGGAACATCAGCTTGAAACAGCAAAAGCAGAAGTAGACAAGCCGTTTCCGCAGGAAGCGGAGCTTTCCGAGAAACTGGAACGTCTTGCAGAACTTAATGCCTTGCTTAACATGGATGAAAAGGGCGATGATGCGATTGGCATGGATGACGAAGCCACGGAACCGGAAAAAACACATGAAGATGTGAAATCGGTGGATAAAAAAGGGGATGAGGTTGCTGATATGCCAGCAAAGCAGAGTAATCTTGGAAAAACGGTTACGGATGATAAGCTGTCAGACCGACCAGCAGAACGGACTTCATTGCAAGAAAGGCTCGCAGCAATGAAGGCAAGAGTGTCTGGGACACCTGCAGGAAGGGATGCAGTGGATAAGGCAAAGGGGAAAGATCAGATTTTATAAAAAAAGTTTTATTCCCAACTTTATTCCCAACCTGTCAGCACTATTCGGGTTGGGAATAAAAGCAGGATTATTAAAAATGTTATAGCAGTTGATGTAAGGGCAGTCAGTAGTGGCTGCCTTTTATCGTACAAAATGGAGGTCATTTATGGCAGAAAATTGTTATTGGTAGGAGCATGTGGCAATGAGGATTGGCAGATGTTACCGTTTTGCTTGGATGCGCAATCAGGAATTGTATCAGATTGTGAAAATGCAAAGGAGTATCGAAAACTTATAGGGTTACAGATATAGTAAGAGGCACGCCCAAATTTCAGGTTTCGTTCCATTCTGTAAAGAAAAATGAATAAATGTCGATAAATATTATGAGCTAAGGATGGCGTCTGTTTTCAAGGGATTGAATGTGAAAATAGACGCTGTTTCTGTTTGGATTGGAGGTTATATTATGAGAATACAAGCGGCAAATACATTTTATACAGGTACTTACTCTGTTTTGAATACGAAGTCATCATTTCCATATGCTGTGAAAGTTGAAGGTTACGGAAATACAAGAAACCAAAGGAGTTTATTTCAGTTTGCACATGTGACAATAACAGAACATATGGTAAATGCAAAATATGGTACAAAGATTACAAACGGTTCGAGAGTGCAGATGCAGACCGCAGGTAGTAAGAAAAAAGAAGATTGGACTGAGGTTTCCAAAGAACAGTTGGCAGAAGTAAAACTACCGGCATCATTTGATAAATTGAAAGAACAAAATTCTTATTTTTATCATGGAGAAAACATATCGGATTATGAACTAGTGCAAACTGCAGTAGCATTGGGGAAAATGGAATTACCAACAGATGAGAAAAAGTGTATCCCAGACAGAGTTGCAATGGATGCATTTGAAGTGCTTGTCAGAGACCAGGCGGCTCCAAAAAACTCATGGTCAAATACATTGTATTCGGAGGATGGAAAATATACCTTTACAAAGACTGAAAGCGGAAGATGGCAGATGCATTTGATTGATGATGCTGCCATAGGTGCATCTTTGGAAGATATAGCAAATTGGATGATGAGCGGCACGCCCAATAGAAATATTGAGACACGCTACCTAAATTATCTTCATACTGTTGATCCGGATTTATATAATGTGGCGATGCGAATAGGTTCCGAGGTTCGTTCTTATGGTTTTATGGAGGATTTACATCAGCAGGGAGTATTAAGTGATAGTCAAAATCAGTATGATATGAGTCTGTTGGGTATGTTATTCGGTAAAGATGCGGATAGTATGCGTATGATATTGAATGGGTGTAAGGAGTCTGGTAATTTTTTGGAATTATTGGATTTGTATAGCCCGGATGGAGCAAAATCGTTGGATAAGCTTCGGGAACAGCAATATAAGCACGGTGGAATTGTTTAACATAGCGAGTTTTATGACAGGATATGAAAAAGCAATTAATTCTCGAAGTAGAAGAGTGTGAAACACTAATGTAGCAACGGAGGTAAAGACAAACAGCAAGGACAAAGTGCAGGAATACTATGAGAAACTGTGTAAAAAGTTCCCGGAGATTACTTTTAATACGGGTAGCAGTCTTATGAGTGGAAATGAAAATAAAGTGGTAATAAATCTTTCTAGCGAATGTCTAAAGAAAATGGCAAATGATCCGGAATTTGCCAAGAAAGTAGAGTTTAATTTAACTGGTGCAGTACCGGGACAGAATAGAATGTTTGCACAAGCCAAAGCTGATAATGCAGTGATACATGGTGTTACAACTGTAATAGATGCCGATGGGAATGCTTCTGTTACTTGCGGAGGTATGACAAGAACCAGTGGTTCAAAACAAAATTCAACTACATTGAATGCGGAAAAGAAACAAAAAGAAAGATTATAGAAAAAGCGTGAGGAAAGAAAAATCTCAGAAGAAAAGGCAGCTAAGAGACGGGCAGAGAAAAAGGCGCAGTTGGAGAAGCTGACAGAAGATGAAACGTTTACAATATCAGCTACTGGCACTGATGTAAAAAGTGTTACGCAGAACCTCTTAGCTGCGGTTTCTGGTACATCTGCGCCGACAGGGGCAAGTTTTGATATAAAGGCATAAGGAGAAATTGTTCATATTCCGCAAGGCGCATAAACCTTTGCTTTTGCGGACTGCCCGGACTTATTGCAAGGGGGCAGGGGCGGCAATATAAAAAATTGATGACAATGGAGGATTAGGAAATGGCTATTAATGGAGTCGGACATAATTATGATTATTTGGGAACGACTACAAATTATATACGGGGAAAAGCAACTGTTAGGGAAGCAATCTCAAAGATGGTGAAGCAGTAGGCAAATCTTTCTATTTCTGATGCAGGAAGAAATATGCAGCGGGAAATGGCAAGCAAATTTGAACCCGATTCGGATTATACCAATGTCAGGGAACTGACAATACAAAATACAAATGAGGTTGCTTGGGAACACTATACCGCAATGCGGGATATTAGCAGCCTAACATTAAAAGACGGGAATTATAATGTTGAAGATGTGATGAAATCTATAATGGATACATATGAAACCCGTTATAATGAAATCGTAAAAGAACATGAAAATGGAGATCGTGAAGTTTCCTACGAACTTACGGGGAAAAGGTCATTGACACTTGACGAAGATTTAGCCGGATTGGACGAAGCCTTTAAAATGCGTCTGGCAAATTTAGAAGGATATATTACCTGTCAACAAACCAATAAAGCATTTGAAAACGCAGGCAGTTCATGGTATTTCCGTAGAAATAGCCCTCAAAATGAAGTAAAAACACAAGATAAGGCTCAAATGTTTGATACAAAATATCAGAAAACCGCAGTATCAATAATGGAGCAGGCTAAAGAGAAGTTTTTGGTAGCCTTTAAAAGTATAAATTACAAACAAGGAACAGCAACAAGCATACTATCGGATATTATGAAAAAGTGCTGATAAAGGAGGATTAAAAATGGCTATTAGTGGAGTAGGACAGAGTTATTATCAGAACAATGTTGCAACAACGAAAAGTACAAAGAGCGTAAACAGCACGGGAGAAA
>NZ_JACOPH010000026.1 GCF_014287635.1 Roseburia zhanii
TAAAAGGCAAGAAGGGTAGCTATGATGCGTACCTGATTCCAGAGAGTGTACAGGAATTTTCCTATACGAAAGATGGTAAAGAAATCAAGGGATTCCAGTATAAGTTTAAGATGGAATTTTCTCAAAAGGCAGGAAAGCGAGGGTAGAAATGTAGCTGTGATTGTGGTATAGTTGGGAAAATATCGGAATTTGTAAAGTTAAGGAGAAATACTTAATGTGGTTAGACAGAAATGAACTTGTATCACTTGATTTGAAGTTGACATCGGACTATGGTGATATCATACCAAAAATACAAATAGGTTATGATCTATTTAACCTTATTGAACATAATACCAGTATAGATACAGAAACTAAAATCAATTTAAAAGAGAAAGCAGTAATATGTCATCAGAAAATCAAAATGATGTTGTTTGCAGAAAAATGTGCTATTGAAAATTTAAATGAATTTGAAGTCTCACAGAACATGGAAATGCCTTGCCTTTTTGGAGATGATGAAACAACATTGCTTTATCATACTGAAAGTACAATCCTTTTTGCAAGAAATGCATTAGATGTAGTAGCTACTATTTTTCATTGTATGGCTTTTCATGAAAGAAATGATAGTTTCAATAAATTCACAAAGAAAATATTGAAGGATGAAAATGATAAATTTATTTATTTAAAATCATATCTTTGTGAAATAGATAAACTTGATACACATGCTTTTCGTTTACTCTGTGGTAGCGAGAGAGGAAGATCATTAAGAGATCAAATCGTACATCAAACTAATATTAAACTTGAGTATGATGAGTATAAAGAAGGTAGCAATAAAGAGAAGTTATTCATAGTGTTATATAAGGGTGAAATTGTGATTTGTTATAGAGAATTTATGAGGAACTTTGTTATGGAAGTTGTAGAAATGATTTCATCTATTTCACAAAAATTCATTCTCGACGAATTAGAAAATCAACTATAATGGGAAATGTAATAGACAATTCTCTATTTGTGGATGTCGAGAAATTTAATTTAGCGGTACGACATTATACCACATACAATTTAATAACAACACAGCGTCAGAGCGTATGGGAAAACCTGTACGCTCTAATTTTTTATCAAAAAATGGAGGAAAACACATGGAAGAAACAAATGTAACAATGACAGCAGAGGAAATGCAGGGTGAGCCTGCGGCAAAGGAAAATGAGACAAAGGCGGAGAAGTTTATCCGTATTGGTGAGTACCGCATGAATAAGGCGGTGGATGCTATTGGCAGACTGGAGAATCTTGCAAATCGAGGTTCCTACGAATATACACAGGAACAGGTAGATGCTATGTTTCAGGCATTAGAGGGGAGGGTTGCGGAAGTTAAGGCGAGATTTACGCCTAAGAAAGCGGCTGAGAGTAAGACTTTCAGCTTTGGTACAACAGAATAGGAATGTAACGGGAAGTAAGGGAAAGGCAGTCATGTAGTGTATGTGGCTGCCTTTTTGTCGTATCTATGACAGGAAGGAGAACTGTGTGAGAAAATATGATTTTATATCGGCTCTGGCAAAAGAGACAGCAGCCGAGGTTGTCAAAAATCGTGAGGAATGGATGAAATACCTGACTACAGCGGCAAGGCTGTATAAGTATCCGTTCCGGGAACAGCTTTTGATCTATGCACAAAGACCGGACGCAACAGCGTGTGCTTCCATAGAACTGTGGAATGAGCGGATGCACTGCTGGGTAAACAAAGGGGCAAAGGGTATTGCACTTCTGGACGAGGACGAAGCACATGGCAAGCGTCTGAAATATGTATTTGATGTTTCAGATGTCCATGCGGCAAGAAGAATCGGACGGTATCCGGAACTCTGGGAATTACATGGGGAACATAAGGAAGATGTAATTAAGTGTCTGGAGCAGACTTATGGTGCTACCGATGATAAGAAGCTGTTTGAAGAAAGACTTATGGAGATAGCTGAGAGGATTGCGGCAGATTATTATGAGGAATTGCTGCCGGATCTGCAGTACATGATCGAGGACAGTTTTTTAGAGGGACTGGACGAGCAGAATGTCGGTATCCGCTTGAGGGAGACATTATCGGACAGCATTTCCTTTACACTTTTATCTGCCTGCGGTGCAGATATGCAGGAGTATGGTTCGGAGTTTGCTTTTGATTTTATTCACGAATTTAATTCCATGGATACCCTTGCAGTACTTGGTGATGCAGCCAATGAGCTTGCAAAACCGGTACTTTTAGAGATTGGAAGAACCATAAGGGCATATAACAGGAGCCACGAACAGGAACAATCGCAAAATTTAACGCAGAAAGGACTTGCAAATATTTCTAAAATAGACTACAATGCGTTAAAGCGTGAAAGCGAGAGCGGACATGAGGAATATATTGACAACAATCAAAATAGCGTAGAAAGGGGCAATAGCAATGAATCTGACATACGAAAAGAACGGGGATTATCTGATCCCGATATTACAGGCGGACATTCAGCCGGAGGGAACGGTAACGAAGTACGGAATGATGAGGGAGACTTATCTGAAGGAGAACCACAGGGGCGTGTACTCAGCGTTTCTTCTGAAAGGGACATTGAAAGAACACCTGCTGACGATCCAGAAGCAGGCAGAGGAGAGAATGGAGAAGCTGATAAGCCAGATGGCGGCAACAGAGGGAGTGACCGAACAGCTCAAGGAAGCCGATCAGATGCTCTGGGTAGCAAAGATGAACAACATTCAGAGCAGAGCCGAGGAAGTGGTATTGAGCGAGCTGGTTTACAGCCTGTAACAGATACACCGCTCCGGGGAGACACACCGGAACCCACATTTACACAACTTAGCCTGTTTCCTTCTTTTGAGGAGCAGGTCGGAACAGTCGCAGCAGCGGAAGCAAGTATGAAATATACCATGCCCGCTGCTTTTTCTTTGCCGCAGAATGAGCTTGAAACCATTCTTCGCAGTGGAGGAGGAAAACAGCACAGCAGAAAGCGAATTTTTGCAAAGTATACCGAGGGCAGAAATGCCGAGCAGATGGTAGATTTTCTGAAAAATGAGTACGGACAGACCGGAAAAGGCTTTGAAATCAATGGAAATCCGGTGTCGGTGTGGTTTGATGAGCATGGTATGAGCGTCGGCTATGGAACACAGGCAAGGGAAACACCGATTGTCACGATGGATTGGGAAGATGTGGAGAGCCATATTCGCTCTATGATTGAGAATGGCACTTATATGAGTGCGAGTGAAGCATTTCTTGTGGACACACAGGAACGAAACCGTGTTGCTAATCAGATATTTTTCTTCCTTCGGGATGGCATGGATGAGACACCTGAAGAACTTGGATTAAAAGCCGGAAACTATCCGGAGAGTGAAGCAAAACTCATGGAACTTCTTTCTACCCATGAGGGCAGGGAACAGCTTAAAAATATTTTGGAAGATGCGGCAAACCGCCTTGTTTCTGGAGAAGCAGAATTAAAATGGCGGCATGTGAAATCACCGGAATATCTGTTATCGGAGATAGCAGACCTTGACAGGGAGAGACTGGAATTTCCATTGCCGGATGCGGTGGAGGTAGCACAGGAAGATTTTATCACGCAGGATGAAATTGACTATGCACTTGGCAGAGGAAGCGGCTATGAGCATGGAGCTTTCCGCATTTATGAGTATTTCATGGAAGGACATGACCAGAAAGAAGCAGTTGCTTTTCTGAAAAATGAATATGGCATTGGTGGTGGTTCCGGCGGACTGCCGGGCAATGATGATTCCCATAATGAACATGATGGAAAAGGTATCCGTCTGGAGAAAGGCAGTTATGGCAATCCGTATGCAAAAGTGCTTCTGAACTGGAATGTTGTGGAAAAAAGGCTTCGTGAGCTGATCAAAGAGGATAAATACTTATCTCCACAGGGGAAGGAAAACTATAAGGCTTATAAGGAAGAACAGGCAGAGAAAGCAAGACAGCGAGAACTTTCCCGTCTGGAGCATGGACAGCGACTTGAATGTAAGAAGGACATCGAAGCCTTGATTGCCGAGAAATTCAACGGTTTTGTACTTCCGAGGAATACCGCAGATGAGATCATAGATAAATATGGCATTGACTGTGTGGAATTTGTTCTTGCAAATACGGTTACGCATTTTGATTATGATGGTCGTTTTTCACAGAACAACAAGGACTGGGCAAAGGGCATCGTTGCGGAAAATGAGTGGCAGAACAATGATCTGATTTTAAGTACGCACCCGGCGGTGTTGGATGGCTTTACCAATCAGGCAAGAAGATATATCAATGTGCTTCGGGAAAAAGAGAAAGAAGCACAGGAAACAGTCACGATTGATGGATATGAATGTATTCCGGTTGATCAGTGGGGCAGTGAAAAAGAGAAATATCTGCTTGGAAATGACATTGAGGACAGCAGTTTTTATTATGCCCAGGTCAATGGGAAAACCTTTGAATACGACCATAAGCCGGAGCGCAGCGAGGTAGAGGACGATTATATCAATGCCATTGCAGAGGAAGATATTGACAGGCATGAAGCAGAAGTGTTTTCACGCTTTGAGGGGACGGATGGTATCGCAGAGCCGGATGAAACTGAGCCACAACAAGAATTTTCACAAGAGAAATCACAGAAATTATCATGGCATGTGGTACATGATGCAGATGATGAATATGGCAATCCGACACAGTGGAGTGCCACCTTATCAGAGGGAGTATTCCTTTGGATTGATAAGGAAGCGGAGGGATATGCTATTTATGATACGGCAGACACCACCCGTCCGGCATTGGAGACATTTTCGACTTTGCAGGAAGCAATGGACTGGGGGAATGAGCTTGCAGAAAGTGGCAGGGAAGCAGAGACGGAGTTCACTGATGAAAGGGAACAGACCGAAGATGAGCTGGACAACATAGACACGAAGGCTGCCCGTGAGCGTCTGGAGAATGGTGAAGCAGACCGACAGACAGAGGAAATGCTGTCACAGGTGCTTACCGGAGACTGGGAACCGGTTACTCTTCCTTCACAGGAAGAAAATAAACCAGTACCGGATAAGAGTAGTGCGGTAAATTTTCATATCAGCGATGATCGTTTGGGCGAAGGATCTCCAAAAGAAAAATTCCAGAGAAATGTTGCAGCAATCAGGCTGTTGGAGCAGATCGAGGGCGAGAACCGTTATGCAACACCCGAAGAACAGCAGATTTTATCCCAGTATGTTGGCTGGGGCGGTCTTGCCGATGCGTTTGACGAGAGCAAATCAAACTGGTCAGCAGAATATCACCAGTTAAAGGAGCTGTTATCGCCGGAGGAGTACCGCATGGCAAGGGAGAGTACCTTAAATGCCCATTATACAAGTCCGGTCATTATCCGCCAGATGTACGAAACATTGGAGAAAATGGGATTTTCCAAAGGAAATGTACTGGAGCCTTCCATGGGTATCGGCAACTTTTTCGGTATGATGCCGGATTCCATGAAAGAGAGCAGGCTTTACGGAGTGGAGCTTGACAGCATTACCGGACGCATTGCAAGGCAGCTTTATCCGCAGGCAGATGTGCAGATCAAAGGTTTTGAAAAGACTGAATATCCCAATGATTTCTTTGATGTGGCAATCGGAAATGTGCCTTTTGGTCAGTATAAGGTGGCAGATAAGCAGTATGATAAAAACAATTTCCTGATCCATGATTATTTCTTTGCAAAGACATTGGATAAAGTGCGTCCCTGTGGTGTGGTTGCTTTTATCACAAGCAAGGGAACCATGGATAAGGCAAGTCCGGAGGTCAGAAGATACCTTGCACAAAGAGCAGACCTGCTTGGTGCGGTGAGACTTCCGAACACCGCATTCAAGGCAAATGCAGGAACCGAGGTCACTTCGGATATTTTATTTTTCCAGAAGCGTGACCGCATGGTAGAGCGTGAGCCGGACTGGGTACATCTGGGAGAGGATGCAGATGGCATTGCAATGAACGCTTACTTTGCAGAACACCCGGAGCAGATTGTAGGAAAGATGGAAATGGTATCCGGTCCTTATGGCATGGAAAGCACCTGCGGGGCAGATGACAGCAGACCTTTTGCGGAGCAGTTAGCAAAAGCACTTGAAAATATTACAGGACAGATTGATACGATTGATCTGGATGAGGAGCTTGCGGATGACATGAGCAGGCAGAGTATTCCGGCTGATCCGTCCGTTAAGAATTTCAGTTATACCGTAGTCGATAATGAGGTATATTACCGTGAAAACTCTGTCATGAAGCCGGTGGAAGTATCAGACACCGCAAAAGAACGTATCAAGGGAATGGTGGCAATCCGTAACTGTACGCAGGAACTGATTAATATGCAGCTTGAGGAATACTTCGATGTAACAATTAAGGAAAAGCAGGCAGAACTTAATAGCCTGTATGATAATTTCTCTAAGAAATATGGTCTGATCAATTCACAGACGAATAAGAGAGCCTTTAATCAGGATAGCAGTTATTGCCTGTTGTGTTCTTTGGAAAAACTTGATGATGAGGGCAATTTCAAAGGCAAAGCGGATATGTTTACGAAGCGTACCATTAAAAGGGCAGAGGTTGTCACAAGCGTGGATACTGCAAGTGAAGCGCTGGCAATATCTTTAGCAGAGAAAGCTAAAATTGACCTTGATTTTATGGGAGAGCTTACCGGAAAAGATAAGGATACACTTACTGAGGAGCTTCGTGGTGTCATTTTCCAGAATCCGCTTACGGATGTGTGGGAGACAGCAGACCAGTATCTAAGCGGTAATGTGCGTGAGAAACTTGCCATAGCAACAACTTATGCGGAAAATCACCCGGAATATGCTCCAAATGTGCAGGCTCTTACTCAGGTACAGCCGAGGGAGCTGGACGCATCGGAGATTGAGGTACGTATTGGTGCCACATGGATTGAACCAAAGTATATCAATGATTTTATGCGTGACATCTTCCAGACACCGGAACATTTATTCCGCAGGGATACGATAGGTGTGCAGTTTTCGGGTGTAACCGGAGAGTGGAATGTAAAGGGCAAAAATGCGGACTATGGCAATACGCTTGTCAACATGACATACGGTACAAGCCGGGTAAATGCCTATAAGATACTGGAAGATTCCCTGAACCTCAAAGATACGAGAGTATATGACACCATTGAGGAGGATGGAAAGGAAAAGAGAGTCCTCAATAAAAAGGAAACCATGATTGCAAGCCAGAAGCAGGAAGCAATAAGGGAGGCATTTAAGGACTGGGTATTCCGTGATCCGGAACGCAGGCAGACACTTGTGGCAAAATATAATGAGCTTTTCAATTCCACCAGACCAAGAGAATATGACGGTTCGCATCTGAAATTTCCGGGCATGACACCGGATATTGAATTAAAGCCGCATCAGAAAAATGCGGTTGCCCATGTGCTGTATGGAGATAATACCCTGCTTGCGCATTGCGTCGGTGCCGGAAAGACCTTTGAAATGACAGCAGCGGCAATGGAAAGCAAGCGTCTGGGACTATGCCAGAAGTCATTATTTGTAGTGCCGAACCATTTGACCGAGCAGTGGGCAAGTGATTTCTTACGGTTATATCCAGGAGCAAATATCCTTGCAGCAACGAAAAAGGATTTTGAACCTGCCAACCGTAAAAAGTTCTGTTCCCGTATTGCCACAGGCGATTATGATGCCGTTATCATCGGACATAGCCAGTTTGAAAAAATCCCATTATCGCAGGAGAGACAGGCAGCTACAATCGAAAGACAGATTGATGAGATCGAGCTTGCCATTGAACAGGCGAAAAAAGATAATGGGGAGCGTTATACCATTAAGCAGATGGAAAAATCAAGAAAAGCATTGCAGGTGCGTCTTGATAAATTAAATGACCAGAGCCGGAAAGATAATGTCGTAACCTTTGAGCAGTTGGGGGTAGACAGGCTGTTTGTGGATGAGAGCCACAATTACAAGAACCTGTTCCTTTATACGAAAATGAGGAATGTGGCAGGTATCGCACAGACAGAAGCACAGAAGTCATCTGATATGTTTGCCAAGTGCCAGTATCTTGATGAAATCACGGGCGGCAAGGGTGTAACTTTTGCGACCGGAACGCCAATTTCCAACAGCATGACGGAGCTTTACACGAATATGCGTTATCTTCAGTATGGAACGCTCCAAAAGCTGGGACTGGGACATTTTGACGCATGGGCGGCTTCTTTTGGAGAAACACAGACCGCCATAGAGCTTGCACCGGAAGGAACCGGATACCGGGCAAAGACGAGGTTTGCAAAATTCTTTAATTTACCGGAACTGATCAGTCTTTTCAAGGAAAGTGCCGACATTCAGACACCGGATATGCTGAAACTTCCAGTGCCGGAAGCGGAGTATGAAAATGTGGTTCTAAAGCCGAGCGAGTTCCAGAAAGACATGGTAGCGTCCCTAGCGGAACGTGCCGAAGCAGTCCGGGACAGGCAGGTACAGCCTTACGAGGACAACATGCTAAAGATTACCAATGACGGAAGAAAGCTGGCGCTTGATCAGAGATTACTCAATGATATGCTGCCGGATGAGGAAAATTCCAAAGCGGCAACCTGTGTGGAGAAAGCCTATGAGATATGGGAGAACACCAAAGAGCAGAAGTCAGCACAGTTGATTTTCTGTGATCTTTCTACACCGAAAGGCGATGGCACTTTCAATGTGTATGAGGATATAAAAAATAAGCTCATGGAAAAAGGAGTGCCGGAGAATGAGATAGCATTTATCCATGATGCCAATACAGAACTTAGAAAAGCGGAGCTGTTTGCAAAGGTAAGAAGCGGACAGGTTCGTTTTTTATTAGGTTCCACCGCCAAAATGGGAGCCGGTACGAATGTGCAGGACAGACTGATTGCATTGCATCATCTGGATGTGCCTTGGAGACCTTCTGATATTGAACAGCAGGAGGGAAGAATCTTACGACAGGGCAACCAGAATGATAAGGTCAAGATATTTCGTTATGTTACGGAAGGTACGTTTGATAGTTACTCATGGCAGCTCATTGAGAATAAGCAGAAATTCATCGGACAGATCATGACCAGTAAATCCCCGGTGCGAAGCTGTGAGGATGTGGATGAAGCGGCACTTTCCTATGCAGAGGTCAAGGCACTTGCCACAGGCAATCCCTATATAAAAGAAAAAATGGATCTCGATATTCAGGTATCAAAGCTGAAACTGATGAAGGCAAACCATACCAGTCAGAAGTACAGGCTGGAGGATAACATCACACAGCATTATCCGCACCAGATCGCTGTTTTTAAGGAGCGTATCGAAGGCTTTACTGCCGATATGGAAAAATATGCGAAAAATAAGCCGGAGGATAAGGAGCAGTTCTTTATGCAGGTGGGCGGAAAGCCATACACCGATAAGAAGGAAGCTGGAACTGCGATCATAGCCATGTGTAAGGAAATCAAAGGCATCAATGCCAGTGCGGATGTAGGGGAATATCTTGGATTTAAGTTGAATGTAACCTTTGATTCTTTTAACAATAAGTTTGTGATGAATGTCAAAGGTGCCATGAGCCACCCGATGGAAGTAGGCTCTGATCCGCTTGGAAATATCACAAGAATCAACAATGTACTGGAAGCCATGCCTTCACAGCTTGAGGAAGCACAGATGAAGCTATCCAATGTGAAACATCAGCTTGAAACAGCAAAAGCAGAGGTAGACAAGCCATTTCCACAGGAAGCAGAACTTGCCGAGAAACTGGAGCGTCTGGCAGAGCTTAATTCTTTACTCAACATGGATGAAAAGGGCGATGATGCGATTGGTATGGATGATGAAGCCGCAGAACCGGAAAAACCACAGGAAACTGTGAAAACAGTGGATAACAAAAGGGACGAGGTCGCAGATATGCCAGCAAAGCAGAGTAATCTTGGGAAAACGGCTGTGGGTGGTAAGCTGTCAGACCGACCGGCAGAACGGACTTCATTGCAAGAAAAACTCGCAGCAATGAAGGCAAGGGTGTCTGGGACACCTGCAGGAAGGGATGCAGCGGATAAGACAAAGAAAAAAGAAGAAATTTTATAGGAAAATCTATTTTATTCCTAAGTTTATTCCCAACCTGTCAGCATTATTTGGGTTGGGAATATTAAAAAGTGTTATAGCAGTTTATGTAAGGGCAGTCCGTAGTGGCTGCCTTTTATCGTACAAGATGGAGGTCGTTTATGGCAGACAACAATACAGAAAAACAGCGTGTGCAGGAGCTTACGAACAAACTGGAGCAGGGATTGCAGGACTTATTCAACAGCGATAGTTACCGCAATTATCTTAGTACAATGTCAAAATTTCATAATTACAGTTTTAACAACACGCTCTTAATTGCGATGCAAAAGCCTGACGCTACGTTAGTGGCCGGATACAAGGTTTGGCAGAAAAATTTTGAGCGTCATGTAAATAAAGGGGAAAAGGCAATCCGTATCCTTGCACCTGCACCCTATAAAATCAAAGAGGAGAGGGACAAGATTGATCCGGTCACACAAGAACTTTTACTTGATAAAGACGGAAATCCGCAGAAAGAGGAAGTCGAGATAACAATTCCGGCATTCCGGGCAGTATCCGTTTTTGACCTATCTCAGACGGACGGAAAGCCGATACCGGAACTTACAGCAAAGGAGCTTCTTTCAGATGTGGAAGGCTATCAGGATATGATTCGTGCGGTAGAAGCTATTTCGCCAGTACCGATTGAACTGGAGGAGATAGCCGGAGATTCCAAAGGCTACTATGACAGGGAAGCAAAGCGGATTGCGGTACAGGA
>NZ_JACOPH010000027.1 GCF_014287635.1 Roseburia zhanii
CCAAAGACGTACTATTGCTTATATTAAAGTGAATGTTATTATGAGGAGCCGTATGCGGGAAAGCCGCACGTACGGATCTGTGAGGGGCTAAAGTTGCAAGGCTTTAGTCTACTCGACTGTCGTGCTAAAAATTCAACTGAATAATCCCAGCAAAAACCGCTGCTACATGGAAGCCAACAAACCATGCAACAGCGGTTTTTCTTTATCGTTTTTTCCTCTGGCTGATAGGCGTTCCCATTTTCTTTGATTTTTTGAGAATCCGAATCAGCCAGCGAAATTCTTCATCTGACAGATTTTTATAGTTGATACCAAGCTGCTTACAGTAAAGGACAACCAGCTTTTCATCACGGCTGCCCTTGAAATTTTCAACCGCTTCCAGATTTTCTTTCAGTTCATCGGCAACGGTGGTCTGAGGTGCACTCTCGCTGTCCTTTTTATGGGCTTCCCGAATATCCCGGATAATCAGGTTGAGGTCATCCCGTACCATGTGACTGAAATATTCATCATCACTGATATGGGCGGCTTGCAACACTTTCAAATGGGGGTCATCTTCGCCGGGGCGATACCGTTCAATGATTTCATGCCGGACGGTATCGACAAGGGCGTTGAGGTTTTGAATCTGCATGGTGGCAATCCCATCCACATAAATCTCAATGTCCGCAAGAAACTTGATAAAGTCCTTATGGGTGGCAAGTTCGCACAGCAGACGGTTGTTAATCCGACCGCTTTTCAGAAGTGCTACCATCTCATCACTCAAATGCAGCTCCCTTAATGGCGTGTTGATCTCCGCCCGGTTCTCTGTCCGGCAAAAGAGATAATCGAGGGACACCCCATAAAAATCTGCCAGCAGGATAAGGTTGCCATGATTGATTTCCTTATAGTCGTCTTTTTCATAACTGCCAAGAGCCGATTTTGAAATACCCGTTTGCTCAGCCAGTTCTTCCAGTTTTAATCCTTTGTTTAATCGTAAATCTTTTAGCCGTTCCTGTATTGTAGTAGCTCCGTTCATTGAAGCAGTTCCCCCTTTCTAACGACATTTATAACCGTTGAATTGATTATACCATATCAATTCCGCAATCGTGGAAATTTCTGATTTTTACCCCGAATTCCTACTTTGTGGACATACGGCACAGGGCACAAAAATGTTCTATGATACAGGTAGTTCATCGATGGATTATTCCAATCGAATGACCAGCCTGTGTGGGATATGCTTCCCCGGCGATGTAGCGTCATGACTTTTGGCAGGGATATGGAGGAACCCTGACCAAAACGAGCGTACCAAAGGGAGCGATACGCCGCTGTGAGATTCAGGGGAGGAACGACACCGGGGAGAACTGGCGAACTGACACCGAAATGATACCGAAACACGACAATCTGATAGGGGGATAGTCTACCCTATCTCTGATACTTCGGGAGATTTTAGGCGGCTCTATGGCTGTAATTTTGCCGAAAATCGCCCCGAAACCATACACGAAAACGGGAGGAAGCGCAATATGCCGAGAATGAGCAAAAAGAGGAAGCATGAGCTTTCTTTTTACCTCAATGACCGGGGGCGTGTCACTTACAACGAATTATGCCGGAAATGCCAGCATGGGTGCAAGCAGAGCTTCCGGGCGGTTGTGATTGACTGCCCCCGTTATTTATCCAAACGAGCAAAGAAAAAGGAGGAACACACCGAATGATTTTTGAATTTATGACGATAGACACACCATTGCCGCCCTGTATGGCTTTTCCAAGAGCGTTGACAGGGTTTCCAGTCAGCAGCACCGCAAAGATCATGTACTGCCGGATGTTGGACGCTATGCTCTCCAATGGGCAGGAGGACGAGAACGGAATCCTGTTTGTCTGCTTCCCTGTCACAGCCATTGCCGCAGTCCTGTCCCGCAGCTCTATGACGGTCAAGCGTTCTTTGAATGAACTGGAAAACGCCGGACTTATCATGCGGGTGCGTCAGGGCGTTGGAGAACCAAACAGGATTTATGTGCTGATACCGGGAAAGGAGGACGCTGCCCTTGCCTGATACCTCAAAGCTGGAAAAACTCAATCGGGAGTTGGAGAAAAGCGAAAAGAAACTGCGGAAAGCCATCAATGATGAAAAGGCATTGCAGCACCAGTTAAAGCAGCTTACCCGAAAGGAACGGACGCACCGGCTCTGTACTCGTGGCGGTATGCTGGAAAGTTTTCTGCAAGAGCCGGAACGCCTGACAGATGATGATGTCATGCTGTTGTTGAAACTCATTTTTCACAGGCAGGACACGCAGGAACTATTGAAAAAACTGCTGGAACGGGAGAAGCCGGAAACCCCTTAGTTTACTAAGGGCGCAATTATACACCACCCAGAGGTTGGTGCATTGCGTTCTCCGAAGGCTCCTCGCCGGAGGGCTGTGATTTTCCGCAGTCATGGTCTGCTCCAAATCATACAGGGGACGCTACACTTCCCCTGCGCTGGCTGCCGCCAGCTACCCTTTTGTGGACTTGCCTGTTGGGGACACCTTGCGGTGCAAGCTGTTCCCAGCCGACAAGTTTCATAAAATACGCTATCTTTTCGATAGGCGATGAAGTATAATGGAGATGACAACAAATCGGGATTTTGGGAGCAGGAGAAATCGAGATTGGAGGATAAATTGGTGAACAAGATTTTCAAATGTCTTATTCGATTTTTGATAGAAGTGATAGTTATGACAGTTTTGATTGTTGGAATCAACATATTTATGAATGGTATGTATCTTTGGGGATTGCCCCGCATAAATGATATTCAGTCTGTAAATATCACGTATCCGAGTGTCACGGATGATGTTAAAGAAATTTCGAGCCGTGAGGATATTGAGTTAGCCTTAAAGCTAACGGGATTTCTGAAATATGATTTATTTGGGGAAGTGAATAGCGAAGAAGAACCTGCTATTACAATTACTTATTTTCTTAAAGATGGAACAAGCAAAACCATCTCCGCTAATAACACTACTGTCTGGTGGAACAATAAAATTCATGTAATCAAGGACAAGGAAATGTTTATCAACCTAACAGAGGGAATTTTCTTTCTGGAAGATTTACAAACAAAGTAAATCAATTCAAGTTTGTCAGCTTCACATCGGGTCAACTTGCCCCGAACTTTTACAATTAAATACCCGCCGCCCACATAGCGGCACACCGAGCAGGAAATCTGAAAAAGGTCTCCTGCTTTTTTTCTGCCAAAATGAGGTGGTAAAACGCCACCCCATCCACCAATTACCGAAAGGAGGGACACGAAATGCCCTGCCCACACAACGAAATCACGATTGTTCAGCGCAGCCAGCGACAGTCTGCGGTTGCCGCCGCTGCTTACCAAAGCGGCGAAAAGCTGTTCTGTGAATACGACCAGCAAGTGAAGCACTACCCGGAAAAGCGTGGTATTGTCCACAATGAAATCCTGCTCCCACCTAATGCCCCACAGGAATATGCAGACCGCAATACTTTGTGGAACGCCGCCGAAGCGGTGGAAAAACAATGGAACTCCCAGCTTGCAAGGCGGTGGGTGCTTACCATCCCCAGAGAGATACCGCCCGACCAGTATGCTGTCCTTGTCCGGGAGTTTTGTGAGCAGCAGTTTGTTTCCAAAGGCATGATTGCTGATTTTGCAATCCATGACCCCCATCCGCCGGGACACAATCCCCACGCCCATGTCATGCTCACTATGAGGGCAATGGACGAACATGGAAAATGGCTTCCCAAGAGCCGCAAGGTTTATGACCTTGACGAAAACGGGGAACGGATAAAACTTCCGTCCGGCAGATGGAAAAGCCACAAGGAGGATACGGTGGATTGGAACGACCAGAAGTATTGCGAAATCTGGCGGCATGAATGGGAGGTCATCCAGAACCGCTATCTGGAAGCCAATGACCGCCCAGAGCGTGTGGACTTGCGTTCTTATGCCAGACAGGGGCTTGATATTATCCCTACTGTCCATGAGGGAGCTGCTGTCCGGCAGATGGAAAAGCGGGGTATCCAGACGAACATCGGCAACCTGAACCGGGAAATCAGAGCCGCCAACCGCCTGATGAAGTCCATCCGGCAGCTTATCCAAAACCTCAAAGGCTGGATTACCGAGCTGGGAGAAAAACGGAAAGAACTGCTTGCACAAAAGGCGGCGGAGGAAGCGACACTTCTTCCCAATCTACTGATGAAATATATGGAGATACGAAAGGAAGAACGGAAGGACTGGACGAGGTCTGGACAAAATCGGGGGACTTCACAGGACTTAAAGGCAGTCAGCGAAGCCCTGTCCTATCTCCAGCAAAAGGGGCTTTCCACTGTGGAGGACTTAGAAGCATTTCTGGAATCTTCCGGGAAATCAGCCGCAGATTACCGCAATCAGATGAAGCCAAAGGAAGCCCGAAGCAAAGTGATTGACGGGATTCTTGCCAGCCGGACAGACTGCAAGGAATGTAAGCCTGTCTATGAGAAGTACCAGAAGATATTTTTTAAGAAAACAAAGGAGAAATTCAAACAGGAACACTCGGAGGTTGCCCGGTATGAAAAAGCCGCCACCCACCTTGCCAAGCACCCAGATGATAAGGACAGTACCCAAAAGGAGCTGCAAGAGGAGCAGGAAACGCTTCTGGAAGAAATCGCAGAGTTGAAAGTACCACTGACCGAGGTACAGGAGGATTTGAAGAAGCTGCGGGACATCCGCTACTGGGTACGGAAAGCCACACCCGGCACAGAGGAAAGTAAAGAGCCGCCTAAGAAGCAGCCCATCAAGGAAGTCTTGCAGGATAAGGCAGACGAGAAAAAGGCTCAAAGAACCGCCCCGGCACAGGCGAAACACAGACAACAGGATATGGAACTTTAACAGGCACTTGCCATTTTCAATCAGAGAATGTCAGGTGCTTTTCTTATTTTCAAGGAGGGATAGATTTGAATGTATTTGAAGCTGTGAAGCAGTCCGTCACAACAAGACAGGCTGCGGAGCATTATGGAATCCATGTAGGTCGGAACGGGATGGCTTGCTGCCCGTTCCATAATGATAAAACCCCAAGCATGAAGCTGGATCGGCGTTACCACTGCTTCGGCTGCGGTGCGGATGGGGATGTGATTGATTTTGCCGCCGCCCTGTATGGGCTGGCAAAGAAAGAAGCCGCCGTACAACTGGCAAATGACTTTGGGCTTTCCTATGAGGACTGGAAACCGCCGGGAAAGGCAAAAAAGCCCAAGCCCCGGCAGAAATCCCCGGAGGAACAGTTTCAGGAAGCAAAGAACCGCTGCTTCCGTATCCTTGCCGATTATCTCCACTTGCTTATGGCATGGAGAACGGAATATGCCCCGCACTCCCCAGAGGAAGCCTTTCATCCCCGGTTTGTGGAAGCCTTACAAAAGCAAGCCCATGTGGAATATCTGCTGGATGTGCTGCTGTTCGGGGAGACAGAGGAAAAAGCGGCTTTGATTGCGGACTACGGAAAGGATGTGATACAGCTTGAACAGCGAATGGCAGAGCTTGCAGCCGCAGACGCAGCAAGAACTAAAAAACACCATGAACGCCATGCAGCCGCCCCAGAGCATTGAGGAAATCAAGGCGGGGCTGGAAACCACCGAGAAAGGCGGTGTCCGCCAGAGCATACGGAACTGCCTGACCGTATTCCAGCGTGACCCTCTGCTTTCCGGGGCTATCGCATACAACATCCTGACCGACCGCAAGGACATCATAAAGCCCATCGGTTTTCACAGAGAAAGCACAGCCCTGAACGATACGGATATGAAGTATCTGCTTCTCTATCTGGAAGAAACCTATGGGCTTACCAATGAGAAAAAGATTGATAATGCCATCGGGATTGTGGCGAATGAAAACAAGTACCATCCCATCCGGGACTACCTAAGTGCCCTTGTGTGGGACGGGACAGAACGAATCCGTTTCTGTCTGCGGCACTTTCTGGGGGCTGACGCAGACGATTACACCTATGAAGCGTTGAAGCTGTTCCTGCTGGGTGCAATCTCACGAGCCTTTCAGCCGGGGTGCAAGTTTGAAATCATGCTTTGTCTGGTAGGCGGTCAGGGGGCTGGAAAGTCCACCTTCTTCCGTCTGCTGGCAGTCCGGGACGAGTGGTTCTCCGATGATTTGCGGAAGCTGGACGATGACAATGTGTACCGTAAGCTGCAAGGTCACTGGATTATCGAAATGTCGGAAATGATGGCAACCGCAAACGCCAAGAGCATTGAGGAAATCAAGTCATTTTTAAGCCGACAGAAAGAGGTTTACAAGATACCCTATGAAACCCACCCAGCAGACCGCCCCCGTCAGTGCGTGTTTGGCGGCACTTCCAATGCCCTTGACTTCCTGCCCCTTGACCGTTCCGGCAACCGCCGCTTTATCCCCGTCATGGTGTACCCGGAGCAAGCCGAGGTTCACATTTTGGAGGACGAAGCCGCTTCCAGAGCCTATATCGAGCAGATGTGGGCAGAAGCGATGGAAATTTACAGAAGCGGCAGGTTCAAGCTGGCTTTCAGCCCTGCCATGCAGCGGTATCTCAAAGAACACCAGCGGGATTTTATGCCGGAGGACACCAAAGCCGGGATGATACAGGCGTATCTTGATAAGTACACCGGGAGCATGGTCTGCTCCAAGCAGCTCTATAAGGAAGCCTTGAACCATGCCTTTGACGAGCCGAAGCAATGGGAAATCCGGGAAATCAACGAGATTATGAACCAGTGCATTTCTGGCTGGCGGTACTTCCCGAACCCAAGAATGTTTTCCGAATACGGCAGACAAAAGGGCTGGGAGCGTGAAAACCCGGCAACGGACTCCGGCAACCCGTCTGAAAAAACGATGGACGGTTTTGTGGAGGTTACAGAACAGATGGAGCTTCCGTTCTGAAAATGGCAGCCCGTTGCACCCCCTGTTGCTATCCCGTTGCCGAGCCGGTTGCCGGGGAAAATCCCGAAACTATCGGCTTTTCTCCCCTATGACAACCAAAACAACAGAAAAATAAAAGAAAAGTATAAATAGTAACCATCGCCAGATTGAGATTGTTTGCAAGGTCTTTTGAAGCCCGTTGCCGGACTTCGTTGCCGACACCCTCTGTCTGGCTATTTTCATGTATGGAGGATAACTGCCTATGGCAAAAAACAAAACAGAGATTCATGTTACAACGGTGTTTGACGGGGAACTGGACGCCACTGATGTGTTCGTCAGCCTGATTTCCCAGAAATACGGAAAGACAAATACAAAAGAATATCTTGCTAAAAAGAAAGGTATAAGCTATAATGAAGATGAGGTTCAAAAGAGCCAGATACCGTCTGGATTGTGTGGGTAAATGGCTATGATGAACGAAATGGAATACAGAACAATCGGAAAGGCACTTGCCGGGGGCTATCGTGTAGCGGTCTATTGCAGGCTGTCAAAGGACGATGACCTGCAAGGCGAAAGTGCCAGTATCGCAAACCAGCGTGATATGCTGGAAAAATACTGCGAAAAGCAGGGATGGGAGGTTGTGGCGGTCTATCAGGACGATGGCTTCACAGGTCTTAACATGGAGCGTCCTGATTTACAGAGAATGTTGAGAGCCATTGAGCGCAGGCAAATCAACCTTGTCATCACGAAAGACCTCAGCCGACTGGGGCGTAACTATCTGCAAACCGGGCATTTGATTGAGGACTTTTTCCCAAGAAACGGTGTCCGCTATATCGCCATGAATGACGGTATCGACACCCTGCGGGATAACAACGATATTGCCCCGTTCAAGAATATCCTGAACGAGATGTACAGCAAGGATATTTCCAAGAAAGTCCATTCCTCTTATCTTCTGAAAGCGCAGAAAGGACAGTTTACCGGGTGTCTTGCCCCCTTTGGGTATCGGAAAGACCCAGAGGACAGAAACCATCTGCTCATTGACGAGGAAACCGCCCCGATTGTGCGGCTGATTTTCGGATATGCCCTGAACGGTCATGGTCCGAACTATATCCGCAGACGGCTGGAGGAAGAAAAAATCCCCTGCCCCACATGGTGGAACCGGGAACGGGGGCTTCGCAATACCCGCACCAAATGGGAAAAGAAAGACCCAGAAAACGGACGGTATATGTGGGACTTCTCCGTTATCAAAGACCTCTTGATGAATCCCGTCTACACCGGGGCGATTGCTTCCCAGAAAAAAGACTACCGTTTCAAAATCGGCACGATTGGAGAAAAGAAGCCGGAGGACTGGATTGTGGTGGAGGGACAGCATGAACCGCTGATTGACCGCATGAGCTTTGACATTGTGCAGAACAAGCTGAAATCCCGCCAGCGTCCGGGGCAGACCAATGAAATCAGCCTGTTTGCCGGACTGATAAAATGCGGCGAGTGTGGGAAGTCGCTGACGATACGCTACACAAACGCAAAACATCCCCAGCAGATTTATTCCTGCAAGACCTACAATGCCTTTGGAAAGAACCACTGCACCCAGCACCGGATTGACTATGACACCCTTTACAGCCATGTGCTGCGGAAAATCCGGGAATGTGCCAGAGCTGCCCTGATGGACGGGAAAGCGGTTGCCGACCGCCTGACTAATACCTGTGAAGCCGAGCAGCGGGAACAGCGGGAAGCAATGGAACGCTCCCTTACAAGGGACGAGGAACGGATTGAGGTTCTGGATAAAATGGTCATGCGGCTTTATGAGGATATGATTGCAGGGCGTATCAGTGAGCAGAATTTCAACACCATGCTGGAAAAGACACAGACCGAGCAAGCGGAGCTTAAAACAAAAGTGTCCGAGGGCAGAAAGCGGCTGTCCGATGAAGTCCAGCTTGCCAATGACGCAAAACAATGGGTGGAAGCCATTCAGGAATACGCCAATATCACAGAGCTGGACGCAGCCACCCTCAACCGCTTAATCAAAGAAATCGTCGTGCATGAGCGCATTGACGAAGATAAAACAAGACACATTTCTATCGAAATTCATTTTAATCTCAAACCCATCCCAGAGGTGGAACAGGTCACTGCCTGACCTGTCCCGCCGGGACGGTTCTCTTAAAAACACCATATAGATTTTTTGTACGCCGCCGCCCGCCATCGAGCAGAGTTTTACACCTAATTGGGGATAAAACAGCTTATGAGTGGCGGTGGCATCATCATTGTGGCACAGACGGTAATTCCACAGCTTACCACACTGTTCTCATAATTCATGGGCGGGATCATTGATAAGATTACTGAATTCATAAAGGAACTGTTGCAGGGATGGGTGCTGACAAACTTTGAAACCATGTTTACCGATGTCAATGACAAGGTAGGCACGATTGCAGGGGAGGTCAGCAAAACTCCCAGCACTTGGAACTCCGGTATTTTTGACATGATAAAAACCTTGTCCGATAACGTGATGATTCCCATAGCGGGCATGATCATCAGTTTTGTACTCGTCTACGAGCTTATTTCCATGGTTATTGATAAGAATAATCTGCATGACTTCAATACGGCAATTTTT
Organism: Roseburia zhanii; assembly: GCF_014287635.1. Classification (GTDB taxonomy): domain Bacteria; phylum Bacillota; class Clostridia; order Lachnospirales; family Lachnospiraceae; genus Roseburia_B; species Roseburia_B zhanii. Next base: position 9,429 of record NZ_JACOPH010000027.1, read on the forward strand.
ATCCGCTTTTTTATGAAAGCGTGTATTGCAGTCATGCTGTTAAGCAAGACTTTTGACATTGTAATGGCGGTATTTGATGTGGGAAGCCACATCGTCAATTCTGCCGCCGCAGCAATCAGTGGGGAAACCAGTATTGATGTTTCAAGTACGCTGCAGACGATGTTCAATGAGCAGTTTTCGGAAATGAGTATAGGCGAGCTGTTAGGATTGGGGATGGAGACCATGATCGTCAGTTTATGTATGAAAATCATGTCAGTCCTTATCACCGTCATTCTTTATGGGCGAATGATTGAAATATATCTTTATGTATCAGTAGCACCCGTTCCCTGTGCAACCGTAACCAACCGGGAATGGGGAACGATAGGAACTAATTATTTTAAGGGGCTTTGTGCTCTAGCATTTCAGGGATTTTTTATGATGGTATGCGTTGCAATCTATGCAGTGCTTGTGGCTGGTGTGGCAGTATCCGACAACCTGCATACGGCACT
>NZ_JACOPH010000028.1 GCF_014287635.1 Roseburia zhanii
CTTGTCAGTTGCTGTTACCAACAACATCCCAAGACTCGCTATTATCTGGCTGGCTAGACCTTGGATAAATCGGATTCCCACCGACTTGGTTACACACCCTTAGCTGGGCGCACAACTGGGATTTTCAAATTAGTCTTTGCAAATAACCTTTGAACCTTCACCATCAATTACAATTCCCTGACGGTTGTTAATTGGGCATAGATTCAAATCCGAAAATTCAGTCATTATTTTCTCAGTAACTTTCTTAAATGGTGCTGTAAGATAATGCGGAAGAACATAGAAATCAATCAAATCAAGCCCTGCATCATCTTCTTGTGAGTAGTCCTCCGGCTTTTCATCCATTTGTTCAATATATTGGATAGTTGGAGCGCATATAATCGCACCCGCCGATTCACCGATCATCAGTTTTCCCTTTGCCAATTCTTTCTTCAATAGCTCATCTGTTCCCGTTTTACGGAGCTGGTCCATAAGGAAGAAAGAATTTCCACCAGTAAAATATATCACATCCGCATCTTCAAAAACGGACTGTATCGTTAAATAAGCCTCCGTTGAAATATCAATTTCCGTTACGGCTGCTCCCAGTTTATTGAATAGCTTTCGAGCCGAGCCGACATAACCGGTATAGCCTTCACGCAGCGAAGCTGTGGGAATAAATGCGACTTTCTTGTTATCAATTTCTTCTTTTATCAAACTTCCTACACTTGAAAAGTGCGAACATAAAAACAGTTTCATCCATATCCTCCTTAATAAATTCCGATTGAGATTTCACCTGTTTTAAGAAATTTAATAACTGTTATATTTTATTATTAAATTCTTCGCAACCCCTTGAAAACACTGGATTTGTCGCAGGTGAGCTTTCCCTTATTATTTCCCTTGTGTTATATCGTCCCATCAGTGTTTATGCACTCTGATAAGGGCAAATACAAGGGCAAGAAAAATCTATAAGACAGTATAACACAAAATAAAAGTGACATGGTGAACTGATTGAAATGCTTCTTAATTTTTGCTACTACTGATTGATTAAATGATAAGGAGATGGGATACGATGAGAACAATATTTGCAGAATACAATCCACAGTGCAACAGCATTGATGTATATACTAATACGGGCTATATACTCCGTATTGATTGTTGGGAAGCAGAAAAAAATTTAAGAACCACACCTGGATCTGATTGTGCTTTGACATCGCTTGCAATCGATGAGCCATTAGAATATGCAAGGTTATATCTTGATGGGAATTTACAGATGTGGGTAGATGCTGAAGATTCATTAGAGTTATGATTATTCCAATCAAAATCTACTAGAATTTATTAAAAATTAGCTTCATAATTTTAAAAGGACAGCCCTATTGCTATGAGGCTGTCCTTAAAAATACAATAGATAAACCTAGATTATTCTTGCTACTATCTGATTGTTAAATTTTCTGTATTCCATATTGCAAATCTCCCTTTTCGCAATATTTTATTAGTATGAATGCCAGAATCGCTGAAAAAACACGTGCCAATACCGTACTCCACCATATCATAATCTGTCCACCAAATAAAGGTGGTAAAACAAGCATAAATATCAGCATCAATACTGGTTCAATGAATGTAAGAATGTATGACAATCCACTTTTTTCAGTAGCATAAAATCCAGCTGTCGCTATTCTGGTAATCGCAACAAATGGTAATGACACTAAAAATATAGGTACAATTTTAGAAATCTCAATACTTACTTCATAAGAAGCTCCGAAAACCCCTCCAATATTTGCTCTGTTTACATACATGATAATTCCACCACAAACAGCAAGAATTATTGCAAAAATGTATGCCATTCTCTGAACTCCTCTCAGGCTTTCTTGATCCTTCTCACCATAAAAACGGCTCATTAAAGGTTGACTTCCATCACCTACGCCCTGCAATATGAGATATATGATACAGATAATATAGGATACACATGCATAAGTTGCAATAGCTTTTTCTCCCCCATAAGAAGCGGAGAATCGGTTTATAAACACCAATGAAATATTAGGAGTCAATGCTAGCCCAAATGGTGCAAGACCTACTCTGAATATAGCGCCACACATTTCTTTTACATTTTTTAAGGATACATACACATAAAACTTTTTATTATATAATGCGTATATGATTGCAATTGCTGCAGTCACACCCTGTCCGGCTATTGTAGCTGTGGCTGCACCTTTCATGCCCATTTCATATATCCATACAAAGATAAAATCCAGAACAATATTGGTTATGAATCCACCAACCATCGCAAACATTGACCAGAAAGAGTTTCCATAATTTCTAATGAATGGCATCATTCCAGTTCCAAGAATCTGCAATATTGCTCCAAGTGCTATAATTTTGATATAATCTGTCGCATTTGTTAATATAATTCCATCTGCTCCAAGCAATCCTAAAATTTTAGACGAAAAGGAGTAAATAATTATGGTACTGATAACACTTACTATTACAAGAAGCCACCAGCTTGTAGCAATAAATTCTTCTGCCCGTTTTCCTTTCTTTTCTGCTGCATTAATTGAGTAATAAACAGCTCCTCCCATACCAATTCCTGTTCCAAGAGCCTGAATCAAAGCCTCAATCGGATATACAATATTAATAGCCGAAAGTCCAGCATCTCCTATGGTATTGCCTACAAAATATCCATCCACTATCGCATATATTCCTGATAATGCAAATGCTATAATAGATGGAATAACATATTTAAAAAATAATGATTTATGATTCATTTTTCTTACAATCTCCTTCCTTGAAAAGTCTGATAAACAGCTCTGTATTATCATTAAGACTTTCTATATTCTCTAATCCCATTTTTTCGATTACATATATTTCTTTTGAGTGCAGTTTTTCTATGATATCTTTCGTATATTCCATTCCTGATTCTGTGAGGCATATCAGCTTATTTCTCTTGTCTGAATCATCAGATACCATATTGATGTATCCTTTTTTCTGAAAATCTTTTAGTATCGTATTTACCGTTTGCTTAGGTATATTCCATTTTTCACTTATCATTTTCTGCGTGCATCTTCCATTACTTTCATAAAATGAATGCAAAACAAAAACTCCATTTGAAGACAGTCCCTGATCCTTTGACCATTCCTCATACATTGCTGTACATTCTTTCCATAAAGCATAATATCGTTGCAACTGTATTATCATATTATTATCTTTTCTCATCTTTTTCCTCCTTAAATTAGTACGAATCCGGACTTTTGTATTATAGTCCGAGTTCGTACTAATTGTCAAGATTTATTTATATACTTTTTCTTTATATAAACAATCAATAGTCCCTTACTAAGGACAGGAAGATTATGAAATTTCCCTGTCCTCTTTTAATAATATCCTCGTTCTTCCATCCAGTCTTTCACATAACATCTGATTCCAATATAAATAATATGCGACAGTAATAGCAATACAATAAGATTTATCGGATTAGCGTTTTTAATCCATTCTCCAAAGTAAATTACAACAGCTGTACTCGTTATCGCTACCACGATACTGATGATATCCCAACAATATTTCCGGTAGATTTTTCCTACCTGATAACCAATCCCGATTATCAGCCACCCGGTTATTACGAATAAAATTGCCATGACAGTACCGGCAATCAGCCAGTACACAATCCCGGAAAGAATACTGTTAGGTATTCCACTGCTTAACTGTCCGAAAGAGTCTGCACCTGTCACAAACTCCCGAAATAAACTTCCCATTCCTTTTCCTAACGCACCGAAAAAGACGACACAGTCGTTAAGGAAAACCGGCGAAAGAATCGCAGTAAACAGTGTTGTTGTTATGCTGTACCATGCCAGTAGAAACAAGATACTTTCATAACCAATCGTCATATTTTTATATTTCTTTTCTAACTGGCTTTTACGGCTATCGCATTTTTCTTTTGCTTTCCGGTAAGCAGTACGGTCACATTTTTCACATTTCTCATAAGGCACTTTTTTCTCAACAGCTACCTCTACCGTCTTTTGGTGTGTCTGTGCATAAAGTTTTTCCTGCTCTGCTTTTTCATACTTAAATTTCCATGCCACGGCTTCTGCGTCGGCTCTTTTCCTGCTGTCTGTCTCGCTGGTCAATCGTTCCTCTGTTTGCCTTAATCTTGTCCGCAATGCTTCGATATTCTCGGCTCTGTTTTCGCTGTTCAATTTCTCGTTCAAGGTCAGCGATTCGCTTAGCTGCCTGTTTAGTTCCTGGATTGTCTGGTCTTTCTGATCCAGTTCGTCCTGCATCTGTTCGGTCATCAGCAGAAGTTCTTCCACCTGCCCGACGTTCTCTAAGTTTCTGCATTCGCTCATCGATCTCCCTCGCTTTCTCTATCTGCTGTTTAAGGTCAGCAATTCGCTGTTCTGTTTCTGCAATAAGCTGTTCTCGTTGTTCAGCTTCTGCGTTAATTCCTGCCATTGCTGATTCTCGTTTTCCAACTGTTCGATTCTGGTTTTCTGTTGCTCGATCTGTGAGAGCAGTTCTTCTGTATCTGGCAAAAGATTTAGCAGCCTGGATAATTCGCTGTTTAAGCTTTTTAAACTCTGGTTCTGCTCCTGAAAAGACAGGAGCTGCCTGTCCCGTTCCTGCAATTCCTGTACCATCTCTGCCATAAGATTCTGCTGTTCCTCGATCTGGTTTATCATTGTCTCCATCATGGGAATGACTTCCCGGCTTTCTTCTAATGTCACGCAATCGCTCCTTCCATTGTGTTAATGCACTGGATACTTTTCCAAAAGAAATCTGTATTTTATCCAGCAGTGCATTTTGTCTTTTTATGATCTGGTTTTCCTCTACTTTCCATGAAGTAGAGGATGTCTGTCCGTTTTGAAATTTCTCGTCAATTTTTCTGGCATCTGCGCCCTCATGGATCGTCGGTATCTCTAATTTTCCCTGCCTTGCATAAGAACGATGGTCAATGTGATTTTCCGTTTTCAAATGTGCATTACAGACGTTTGCCCATTCGCTCCGCCATAGCTCACAATTTTTCGGATTGTTCCACCCGGTAGCATCGGTTAATACACGTTTCCACTGTTTGCGGTTCCTTGTCCCGACTTTCTGGACTCCATTTTCATCAAGTACGGGGATTCGGATTCCATGACGGTCAGGGTTCTTTTTATCCTGCCACCAGTCCGGATGGGATTCATCCACCACAATATTTCCATTTTCATCTCTGACAAACTCCCAATCCTTGATTTCTTTGTTACCCCATGAGTGGTCTGAATTGAATGGTCGCAACGTCACCAATAAATGCACATGGGGATTACCATCTCCTTTATCGTGGATACTCCAATCCGCACACATTCCCTTATCTACAAAGGTCTTTTGAATATATTCAGTTGTATAATCAATCTGTTCCTGTCGGCTCCATTCTTTCGGAAGTGAGAACTCAAATGACCTGCCGAGTTGTGCATCTGAACTTTTTTCTATCCTCAAGACTTCATTCCATAAACGCTGCTTCTGAAAAGTAAGTTTGAATTTTTCCAGTGCAGCATTTTGGTTATCTGCCCTTTTATATCGGACAGATTTCTGGAACCGTCTGATATTTTCAGCAGGTACATTCTGCCATTCCTGTGGTGCATTTTCACACATCAGCAGGCTGGTATAAACGACTTCTTTTTTTGAAGTATAGTAGCTGATCCTGCCTGTTTCTTCATTTTTCATCACATCGCCATTGAGATAAGCAGACGCCGATATGATGGATTTTCCTTTGCTGCGTCCAACAATCTTTACTGTATAATGAAAAATCGCCATGCTCCGTTTCCCCCATTCTGCCGTATCCGGCTTTGATTTCCGGCAGGTAACGTTTTTCCTAAAAGAAAATGGTATCTGCCGGAGCACCCTCTGCGTAAGAGTGCCCTGTGCATAACAGCCTGCATGGAATGTGCCCCTCTGGCGAAGAGTGCCTCCTGCGGCATGAGCAGGTCTGGCTGAAAGCCCCGCCGACGGAACGAGCCCGGCAAGCGTAAGCGCAGACCGGTTGCCACCTGTGGCAAACTTATACGGACGACCTCTGGTTGTCCATAAGTGCGCCCTTCATAAAAAAGCAATGAAGGGAATGGAAACTCCACTCCCTCCGGCATTACACTTCCTCCGTATTTGCAACTGGCTCTTTCTGCATTGCCTTTGAGAAGAATTTCCCATTTGCTTCCTGCCTTTTTAAGAAGCCGATCAGCTTTGGGATATCATCTTCCTCAATCGCAGAACCCAGTACCGATTCCACTGCACCGCCAATCTGGCAGAGCCTGTGTGTCCGTTTTTTGGTTTCCACATCTTTCTGACGTTTCTTCAGTTCCCGTTTCTGTGCTGCATACTGTTTTGCTTTCTCAAGGCTTTCCTGTTCTTTCTTTTCCAACTGGAGCATACGCTCCTCATAACTCTTTGTTGATCTTGCCATAAATATCATCGTCCTTTCTTTTTTTCCAAACATAAGTTTCCTGTTGTCTGTCAGACGAAGTACATGGTATAATCTGCTTGCGTGTAGGTATATCATGACTCCGGTCTGATAGAACCTTTGGCGGTTTCTTCGGGAACCGCTTTTTTAAGTTGAACCGTTTCTTGTGACTGCTTTCACATTTCCCTTATCCCTCAAGTCCCTGCCCTCGTTGGCTTCCATAAAAAGTTCCAGCATATCCGTTTTGATCAGGACTTTTCTCCCAACCTTCAATACCGGAAGTTTCTTCCACTCTACCAACTTTCGCAGGGTGTTCCTGCCAATTCCCGTATAATCAGCAGCTTCCTCAATAGATAAGGCAATCTTTCTTTGCGTCATATGACCACCTCCTTTCGAATTGCATTATGCAATTTCATTTGTGCTGTCAGTATAGCGTGTTTATATTGCTTTGTCAAGCATTATGAAATTTTTCTGCTTTTCTTAAAATTGCATATTGCAATATATTTTGTTGCGTGGTATAGTAATGACATACCGAAAAAGGAGGCACATCAGCATGAAAGATAAAGAACTACGCAAGCTGATTGGCAGCAGGGCAAAACAGCGCCGTCTGGAATTAAATCTGACACAGCCTTATGTCGCAGAGAAGATGGGAGTTACCGCTTCCACAATCCTGCGTTATGAGAATGGTTCGATTGACAATACCAAAAAGATGGTACTGGAAGGTCTTTCGGAAGCACTTCATGTATCGATTGAATGGCTCAAAGGGGAAACCGATGAATATGAAACTGATATTACGGATAAGAAAGAATTGCAGATTCGTGATGCGATGGGCGACATTCTCAAACAGTTTCCTCTTGACCTCAATAAAACAGAAGACGCTTTTTCTAAAGACTTACTGCTGTTAATGTTAAAGCAATATGAACTGTTTCTGGATTCGTTTCAGTTCGCCTGTAAAAATTACAAGGGCAGTACCAAAGATGCGGACATTGCCAAAGTAATGGGCTTTGAATCGAAAGATGAATATAACGAGATCATGTTTCTCAGGGAGATCACACATACTGTCAACGCATTTAACGATATGGCAGATGTGATAAGACTCTATTCTAAGAAACCGGAAACAGCAGAACAAAGACTTGCCAATCTTTTATCCGAAGTTATGTATGAGGATTCTGAATCGGTATAGTAAGACAACCGGAGTTGTGATATACTTACACGCAAGAAGCATTTCAACAGTTCCGATTGTCTGATATCGAAAGGAGACATACGATTATGGCAAAAGGATCTGTTAGAAAAAAAGGAAAAAAATGGTACTATCGCTTCTATGTAGAAGATGCAAGCGGTAAAATGGTTCAGAAAGAATATGCTGGAACCGAAAGTAAAAGTGAGACGGAAAAACTTCTCCGCAAAGCACTGGAAGATTACGAAAATAAGAAGTTTGTCGCAAAGGCAGACAGCCTTACGGTAGGAGAGCTTCTGGATATGTGGGCGGAAGAAGAACTGAAAACCGGGACACTCAGCAACGGCACAGTGGAAAATTATCTTGGTGCAATCCGCTGTATCAAAAAACACCCGATTGCAGACCGCAAACTGAAAACAGTTACTGCCGAACATTTACAGGCATTTCTTGATCTGCTTACATTCGGTGGTGAGTTTCCAGACGGGAAAGTAAGAAAGGGATACAGCAAAGATTATATACATTCTTTTTCCGCAGTGTTACAGCAGTCATTCCGTTTTGCAGTATTTCCAAAACAACTAATCAGTTTCAATCCGATGCAATATATCAAACTGAAACGACAGGCAGAGGAAGTTGACCTCTTTTCCGATGATGAAGTGGAAGAAGGCACACAGCCGATTTCACACGAGGATTACGAGCGACTTATCAAGTATCTGGAAAAGAAAAACCCACCTGCCATTCTGCCGATTCAGATTGCGTATTATGCCGGGCTCCGTATCGGAGAAACCTGTGGTCTTACATGGCAGGACATTAACCTTGAGGAACAATGCCTGACCATAAAACGCAGTATCCGCTACGACGGCATAAAACACAAAAACATTATCGGACCAACGAAACGGAAGAAAGTAAGGATTGTTGATTTTGGCGATACTCTGACTGAAATATTAAAAGCTGCCAGAAAGGAACAACTCAAAAACCGGATGCAGTATGGCGAATTATATCACCGCAATTACTACAAAGAAGTTCATGTGAAAAACAGAGTCTATTATGAATACTATCATCTTGCCGGAACACAGGAAGTCCCGGCAGATTACAAAGAAATCTCCTTTGTCTGCTTAAGACCGGATGGCTCTTTGGAACTGCCGAGTACACTCAGCATTGTATGCAGATCAGTGTCAAAAAAACTGGAAGGATTTGAAGATTTCCATTTCCACCAGTTACGTCACACCTACACCAGCAATCTGCTTTCCAATGGGGCTGCACCGAAAGATGTACAGGAACTGTTAGGACACTCTGATGTCAGTACCACAATGAATATTTACGCTCACTCAACAAGAAAAGCAAAGCGGGATTCCGCAAGACTTCTTGATAAAGTAGTGAGCAATGCTTAACTAAAAATTTCCCTTATTTCCCTTGCGGATTCCGCATAAGGGCAAAAATAAGGGAAAATACATATCATTTCACTATCTAAGAGGCTGTAAGCCTTGAAAAATAAGGAAAGTTCAGGAAATCTCTCCACAAATCCCGATTGAACAAAATCGCTGCGCGATGGCCTGCCAAGGCTGTGGCGCAGTTTTATTTTTATTAAAAAGCAGTGGAATTACTTTTCATAATCCGTTATTGTTAAGTTACCACACGAAACAACTGAACTAAGAAAGCTCCACTGCCTATGATAAGAATAACATTTTCCAGTCTCTTCCGCAATCGGAATTATGACGCTAATGCACCTCCGAATAGGTAGATGTAATTATTAACACTACTTATTCTGGAGGTTTTATTATGTATAAAGATATTTTTGAATCCATCCG
>NZ_JACOPH010000029.1 GCF_014287635.1 Roseburia zhanii
CAGCTATTGCAGTTAAGGGCAGAATATTTGTCAGAGGTTGCACCGGATAGAAAGCAGTTATACCAACAGGCAAAAAGTGCAATGAAAAATCAAAATGCCAATCCAAAATGTAAAGGGATTGGAGAATTAACCTTACTGGATTTTTTGGAACAGGCAGAGGGAAAAAATCAGAATCTTGCGGACAAGCAGATTGCACTGGCAGGAGGCGGAACATTAAAATTCACTATTTTAACATCAGGTGGTTATGGTGTTCAAATTCAGAGTCAGGGCGTGAATGTATTGTTAAATACTGGTGCTGGCTGGGGGTATGAAATGACTCCGGCGGAACTTACAAAAAAAGATGAATTCTATTCCATTTACTGGAAGGAATATAACGCCGTAAAGAATGGTATGCATTCTGAATTAAAAGAACTACCGGATTATCTGGAAAAAAGACCAATTTTTGAAGCGAAAGCCTAATGATAATAATGCAATTCAAATAAAAAAGGGGGGATTGATATATGCAGATTAGTTCCAACTATTCTATGAATGGTGTGTCATACGAAAACAGGCGCAGACAGAAAGATATTCCTCTATTTAGTACAGAACGTGCCAAACAGGAAAATGAGAGTATAAATCCATATATGGCAGATACGGATTTTAACGAAAAAGCATTTGATATGATTGGTCCGAATGCTCCGCAGGAGGTAAAGGACGCATGGATGGAAGCAGCGAAGGAAGTAAATGCGAATGGTATGGGAATAACGAAAAATGGAATGTTGAGCCATATATCGCAGATGATGGTACAAAGGCTGAATAAGCAGATGAAGGGTGAGGGCGATGTGGATAACATCGACATTTTGGGAAACACAACAGAATCTGCAATTCAGGCAACGAAACAGGCACTATATAATTTAGACCATCCACTGGAATATGTTCCGAAAAGCATAGAGGTTCGGAGGGCTTGTATGAAGGAAAGAGAATTCTATGTTGCGTTTCTGGAAAGATTGGAAAAGTTATAATTGACTGGAACAGAAACGGAAAATGACAACGATGAGACATATATAAAATTATTTAGGAGATAACATATGAGTGATAGTACCCTTCACATTGGAACTCTTGCTTCAAACAATGTAACAGCAGCACAAGCACTTGTAAAGGCACGGGAGCGAAATGGTCGTGAACTTCAGAATGGGGAAAAGAGCTTACTGGATTCCTTAACAGGGAAAAATATGAGAAAGGATTTAGAGAAAGAAGGCATTGACAGACTTCACAAAGAGCAGTTTGAGGCACTTCCTAAGGAATTACAATATTCTGGAAATGAGAGTGCTGCACAAATGCTGGCAAGAAAGCAAAATGGTGAAACACTCACAGATGCGGAAGAAGCCTATGTGAAAATTTATGGCAACATCAAGGATATACAAAAAATAGAAGCCGATGAAGCGGATCGGAGATTCCAGAATGATTTTAGGGATGCTTTGCAGGAGACAGGGATTTCATTGGATAGTACCATGCATATTTCGATTTCCTCTGCGGGAGAAGTGTGTGACCGGACTGAGTGATGAAGACAATGAAAAAGTGAAAAAACTCGTGGAAGATAAATTTATGCAGCAGATAAAAAACTCATATCTGAGTCATTCACAGACTGTAGAAAATATGAGTGATGAGGAATATCGTCTGGCTGGCTATGTAGAGGAATTAGATCGTTTTTTGAATAAGGTATCAAATGGGAACGTAACAGTAGATGATTTATGATGTTCTGGCTTATAAAAAGGAAAATGGGACAATTCCAAGATATCAGATTCAGATGGATGTGGGAGGCAATTAAAATAAGTAGTATAGGAAGTCAGTAGTGCGTGAATAAACTGCTGACTTCTTTTTTTGATAGATACAGTCACTCCCAGGAGCGTGTGCCGGATAAAACAAATTAACAGGAAGCAGATAAAGCGATATATGTGATATTCTATTTCACAACAAAAAAAGGTCAGTTCACAACATGGCGGCTAGCTATTTAAAGAACTTTTCCGATATTATAAATATAATTGTATGTAAGTAAGGAAGTGACAAGATGCAAATAGCAATCTGTGATGATGAAAAATCTATAGGATTGATATTAGAAGAAAAAATAAAGAAATTATTGCCGGATGCAGTAATAGATAAATATTTATCTGGTGATGAATTGATTGCAAGTGGTTGTGAGCCGGATATTCTATTTTTAGATATTCAGATGCCAGGAATGGATGGAATGGAAACGGCAAGGATTCTGCGTCAGAAAAATGAAAGAATGGTATTGATATTTGTAACTGCTGTGGAGGAGTATGTTTTTCAGGCATTTGATGTTGCAGCATTTCATTATCTGGTGAAACCGTTTTCAGATGAAAAATTTGAGGAAGTTGTGAAACGTGCAGTCAGAAGCATTGAAAAATATTCTGAAAATCAATCGGATGAAAAATACATGATGGTGCAGTCCGGAGGAAGCCATATGAAAGTGTTTTTGAAGGATATTGTGTATGCTGAGGTATATAATCGAAAAGTCATTATCCATACACGGGATACGAATATTGAATATTATGGAAAATTGCAGGAACTGAGTGAAATTGCGGGAGCAGATTTTTTTCGTACACACAGAGCCTACCTCGTACATTTCAAATATGTTCAGAAATATGATGCAAATTGTGTGACGATGGAAAATGGAACTGCATTGATTGCAAAACAGAATTATTCTGAGTTTGTAAAACAATATTTGAAATATAATCAGAGGAAAGGAAAAGAAATCGGATGAGTTTGGTAGAAAAATGCTGGATGGTTACATCGAAAATTTCTGTTATCGCACTCCTTATGATTACAGGAATCTATTTTGGAAAATTTGTTTGTCCCTATATAAAAAAGAAAAAAGGGGCTGTGGCAGTCAGTATTGTTTATATTACGATTATGCTTGTTTTATATATGATTCCGCCACAGATTGATAATTTTTCCGCATATCTGATTGGAGTTATAGCAGCGTTTCTTGTGATGTATGCAGAGGACAGAAGAAATATATATCAGAAAATATTTCTTGCAATTACGTTCTTTTCTATCCGATGGTTAACGGTTGCAATGGCAGCCAGACTTGATAATCTTGTTACAAAAGCACTTGTATTTCGGAATATGAGTGCAGAAAAAGTGTGGTTGCAATACGGACTATATGTTGGAACCAGAGTTTTGGATATTGTACTTTGTATTGCTTTTATTGCGGTTGCAATAGGACTGATCAATAAAGCGTATATATACAAAAAAGATGAAATGAGCGTCAAAGAGATGGTAATGCTTATTATACCTTCACTTGTAGGCGTCACTGGGTATGGCATTTTACAATATTATCTCATGATATACGAACGAGATACTGGAAAGAACTTGATTGATACATATGGATTTTATGGAGCTTTAAGCTTTTTACACTATCTGATTTCCATAGTTGCTATTCTTGTTGTGATTGTAATGTTTCAAAACTGGAAAGAGATGCAGGAAGAACAGCGGGGACAAGAGCTGGTATTAAATCAGATCAGTGACATGAAAAAGCATATTGAGGAAGTCGAAAAGTTATATCGGGATATCCGCTCCATGCGCCATGATATGGGAAATCATATACAGACACTGGAACATCTGGTGGCACATAATAACATGGATGATGCTACAGAATACTTGGAACATCTGAAAAATGAATGGGACGAGGTATCTCCGGAAATAAAGACAGGAAGTCCGGTAATTGATGTTATTTTGATGGAAAAGCTGAGAGAAGCAAAAGAAAGGCAGATTCGTTTTCTGTTGGATTTTCATTATCCGCAGAATACGAAGTTAAATGCATTTGATTTGAGTGTGATCATGAATAATGCCTTGAATAACTGCATGGAAAATGTAAGTGGAGATGATCCGTATATCAGCATTTATTCTTTTCGGAAAAACAGTATCTTTATAATAACCATAAAAAACAGTTTTGGGGGTCAGCTTAATTTTGGTGACAGCGATTTGCCAGAAACAACCAAATCTGGGAGGGAACATGGAATGGGTCTGAATAACATTCGCCGGGTTGCCAGAATGTATATGGGAGATATATCTTTGGAGCAGGGAAATGAGGAAGTAATCCTTAGCATTATGATGCAGGTAGAATAAAGAAATAAATTGGCACTATGTATTTTGTAAATTACAGAAATTACAGAAATATGTAGTGCTTTTTTTGCGCAGGTAGCGATGAAAATATGTTGCTTGCAACAATATTTGAGGAGCACTGCGACAGTCTGAAAAGCATTTTCAGACTGCTTCACAACGAAAAAAGGGCGGTTCACAACATCACAGTTTATTGTGAAGAAAGATATGCCGAAAGAAAAAATAAAGAGAAATCATGTTATACAGATTTTCAGGAAACGGATTTCAGAGTATTAGCTCAAGGAGGACAACGAAATGATGAAAATTAATGGATTTAACGGAACGAATACGCAGACAGGAGCAATTGGAATGGCACAGGCGAATGATTCTGTGAGTAAAAATATTCGGAATCAGATTGCAAATGCACAGCAGAAATTGCAGGACTTATCATCAAATGAAGAACTGTCATTAGAGGATAAGATGAAGAAACGTCAGGAGATACAACAGGAAATTACAAATCTCAATCAACAGTTAAGACAGCACCAGATTGAACAGAGAAAGGAACAGCAGAGTAAAAAATCATCTATGGATGATATGGTGGCTGGTACAAAAAATACATCTGCAAAGAAAGGAACAGGCTTGTCACAGGCAGGTATGCGGGCAATGATTTCCGCAGATTCATCTATGAAGCAAGCAAAAGTGCAGGGTAGTATGGCAACACAGATGGAAGGAAGAGCCGGTGTGCTTGAGTCTGAAATCAAGCAGGATGCTGGAAAAGGCAATACCGAAAAGAAAGAAGAAGAACTGGCAGATTTGCAGGCAAAAGCGCAGTCTGCAACAGCAGCACAGATGTCTTCACTTTCAGATGCAAATAAATCTATGGAAGAAGCAGCAAAGGCAGACAACCGTACAGATGCAGCAGAAACAAAGAAGGATCAACCTCAGAAAGCAGAGAATACACAGGAAAATGTAGATACGACAACAGATGCATCAGATAATGCAGATATCAAAACAGAAACAGCAGAAACAATAACAAATCCAGCATCAGAAAGTGGACAGTCGGTAGTATATACACCGATAGATATACGTTTATAGTTCGGAAAGGAGGCTGGTGTTATGTCAGAAATCAAAAGTTTTAGTGATTATACAAGTAAATATAACAGCAATGTAGATTTTTCAGCGTTGTTTAGTGGAACGTCAGATAGTTCATCAGTAGGCAATACAAATATGCTTTCTGATTATGCTGCAATCAAAAATGGAAGCTATGGAAAACTTATGAAAGCATATTATGCAAAACAGGATGCTGAAAAATTATCGGGAAAAGGTGATACTTCACAAAAACTTACCTTGATGAAAACAAGTGCAGATTCTCTGAAAAAATCAGCAGATGCTTTGAATGACTCTTCTCTTTGGGAAAAAAAGAAAATAAAAAAGAAAGATGAAAAAACGGGGGAAGAGATTGAGGTAGAGGATTATGACTGGGATAAAATCACCAAGGCAGTAAAATCTTTTGTTGAAGATTATAATGATGTAGTTAAGGAAGCCGGAGAATCTAATACAAAGGATGTATTGCGAAATGCTTCATGGATGACTGGAATGACAGACAAAAACAGTAATATGCTTGCCAAAATAGGTATTACCATAGGAAAAGGAAACAAGTTGGAATTAGATGAGGATGCTTTAAAGCAGGCAGATATCAGTTCGCTGAAAACGGTCTTTACAGGATATAATTCTTTTGTAAGCAAAATATCGCAGAAAGCAACTGGTAGGTATATCGAATGCTGCAAACCGGGCGAGTGCAACCTATACAAATAATGGTACGTACTCTAAGACGGATTCTTCTTTGACATCGAGCAAGATAGATAAAGAAGTATAGAAAGTGTGGACTAACTTAGGGAGGTTGCTATGAAAGTTCAAGGAAATAGGTATATTAATAATCCTGAGATGATAAAAAATAAGGTCGAGAAGAAAACAACTGTTCCTCAGAATATTATTTCGGAGGATGATGTGAAAATCAGTGATTCAGCAAGAAAGTTAGTTAAGACTGCTCGTGGTAAAGTCTCAGATTTTCAGGCAATGCATTTTTCGTCAATCAATGGAGAGATAAAAGAAATACCAGCAGAATACAAATGTGAAAATTTATTCAAATTAGATTTGAAAGCAGCTTCCATTTCTGGAGAACAAAGTGCGTTTGAAGGCTGTTTGGAAAATCAGTCAGAGGTTTTTGGAAAATGGCTGGACGAAAATGCTTCTGAATATTTGACAGAAGATGAAATGAAAGATTTAAAAGAGAAAATTAATACAATGACAGCAGATATGGACTCTTTAAATGCCAAAGAGGGATATAGAGGAACTTCCTATGAATCTGTATTTTTGTTAAGTGCAAGTGAAGCGGGGCTAAGAAAAGTAAATGAAATGTATGTTCCAGAGCAATTACAAGCAGGTTTTTCAGACATGATTGACGAATATGTTCATTTTAATGATTCGGCACGTAATTCTATCATGGAGAAAATGACACCAGATTACATGGTTGTTGGAATTGGAAGTAAAACAGAATCTTATAAGTACAAGTCAGAAATAATCTCAGATGAGACAGCTTTTTATGCAAATGAGAAGAAAGAGATAAGTGGTATTTGCAATCAGTTTTTAAATGGTAAAACAGATCAAAAATTATTTTGTAATGAAATGAAAGACCGTTTAAATGATTACTATGGAAGCAGGTATGAATTAAGAAATCAGCCAGAAGCTGTTGAAAGCAGAGTAAATAATATGCTGGACAAATTGCAGCATATGTTTGGCGTTTAATGTTGAAAAAGGGTTTGGAGAATAATTATGAAGACAGTAACAGATGTAAACACAGTAAACCAGCTATTG
>NZ_JACOPH010000030.1 GCF_014287635.1 Roseburia zhanii
GAATATCCATGATTTATGGCCAAGGGGAATGACATAGACTTAGAAAATATCTCTATGAAGAAATGAAAATATGAGAAAAAGCGAGTTAACAAGAGAAAAACAAAGATTATTATGGGAGGAATGACAATGGAAGCTAACTATAAAAAGAAGCTACTGAGTATGTTTCTTGTGCTCGCACTCTGCCTGTCGATGATATCGATATCAGCGATGGCTGAGGAGACAGCAGGCGGAAGTGCCGCGGCCGGGCAGGAGGAACTGACGACAGGTGACCCCGCAGGTGCAGAGACACCATCTGAGTGTCTATCTCTCGACGCGCCGGAGAGCATCACCTATACCGAAGACTTGACGATTACGGCAAACGTAACTACGGAAGGCGCAGTTACCTACAAATGGTTTGAGGATGATACAGAGCTGACCGGTCAGACAGGAGAGACCCTGACGCTGAAGGATACTCCGCGCAAGAGTCCTTATACTACAAATCCCGAGCCTGCTGAATACGGGAACGTGGGAAATCATACCTTCAGATGCGAGGCAACTATTGATAATGGTGATGTCGTCAAGAAAGAGGTCACTGTGACCGTGAAACCGGCAGATCTGTCGAACGCGGAACTTACGATCCGCGGTGAGGACGAACTGGCTTATGATCCATATAGTTCCGATAAAGATAGCGGTATAGTGCGTCGTATCGTATTTGATCTGTGGTATAACAACAAATACCTGACCGTGCAGTCTGATGAACCGTGGATGGAACCGATCGATGCATCTGACTATACAGTTACGGGCCATAAAGGGGTAAAAGATGCCGGTACCTATACACTGACTGTCACCGGACAGGGCAACTACACCGGCACAAAATCCATCCAGTTTGTGGTAAAGCCGTGTGAATTATCAGATAAGGCAGCAACCAGTAATTTAAGAAAGGAATATGACGGTACGACAGATCTGCCGCTGGATCAGTTGGATTTCGTTAGTTTTCTATACGAAGGAAAAAACAATATCATATACTTTAACAGAGGCACAGATTATACGGTAGAGGGAGCGCAGTTTGAGAATGCAGATGCCGGATATCCTAAAACGGTCATTATAAAATTCCGAATGCTGAATCCGAACTATACTTTTGAGGGTGGCCAGAGGGAAATAGAAATTGTCAGAAGTCAGCAGGATGCCGGCAATGCAACGCAGGAGATAGTCAAAGCGGCGGCAGCTGACCAGTCTGTGGATCTGGAAGTAATGAACGGTCATGCAAAGACTTATAACGTTGATCTCGCGGAGCTGATCCCCGAATTGACTGCTCCGAAGCAGTATGGTGACATCACTTACGGTCAGCCGGTTGTGCAGTTGGATACAGGCTACTATGCTGCAGGTGGTGCAAAGGTCGAGAACGGCGTGCTCAGCCTGCCGATCAAACAGGTAGATACAAAGGCTGAGGGCGAGATCGGTACAGTTCAAGTAGTAGTCAGCACGACAAACTACAAAGATATGACGCTGACGGTCAACGTCAAGGCAACGAATAAACTGATACCGACCGGAGCGCCGACACTGAGTAAATCATCACTCACTTATGGTGAGACGTTAGGCAATATGAAGCTCTCCGGTTCAATGGAATATGAGAATGCGGCTGTTGAGGGGACATTTGCATGGGATACTCCAGACGCGAAACCGGCTGCGACGGCTGCATATACTGCAAAATGGACATTTATACCGAATGATGGCACCAGATATCAGACAGTAAAGGGTACAACAGAGATTCCAGTGAATAAAGCAACACCTGCGGGTGAGCCGGTTTATACAAGGATTACGGCTGCTGGCAAGACGGTAACGGTCGCGGCACTCGCAGCCAACCCGGGCTGGCCAGCGGGTACGGTCAAATGGGTCGATGCAGACGGAAAGCAGTTGGACGACAGCACAGAAGTCAAGGTAAATACCGCTTACCACTGGTTATTTATACCGACAGATACGAAGAACTATAATGAGGCAACTGGTACGATCGTGCTCTATATGGTTTCTTCATCCGGTGGCGGATCGACCGGCGGTGGCGTAGCCGGGAGGCGGTGATGGCGGAGCATCTGCCATTGCAATTCCGGTATCATCCGGAAAGGGAAATATAACGATTAGTGCCACGGTAAAAGGCACGACAGCTACCACAACGAAACGGAGAAGGTAATCAAAGACCCGATGTTTTCCTTGGTGAGAGGAGAGCATCGGGTTTTAGTAGTGCTTTAGTTCTGCTCCGACTGCGCCGGAATATCTCCGATGAAGATTTTCTATTTGACGTGCGTCAAAAAAGGAGTAGTATAGAACTACTCAAAACAGAAAGGGCACGTATATGAAGAATCGGGTAATCAATGAGACACAGGATCTCACCTAATTAAAATGGTCTCAGATCAGGAGCTCCAGTGGGACCGCAGGCACCTTTTTGAAATCGGAATCTGTCATAGACCGCAGGAAAAAATATTATAAATTGTCTAATTTTGATTCGGCCAATGGAGTGCTTGGACATGAAAGTGTAAATGAAATCATTGTTGACCGGCTGCCGGAGTATGTTTCACGGCGCAAGGAGACGAATGCCGTTGACTGTGTGTTGCTGGAGGACTGTAGGCTGTTGTGTTTTTTTGCAAATGAAGAAGTGAAAAAAATAGATTTGGAGCGCTTGAAAAATAGTGGAGATGTAGATAAAATCATAAACAATGAACGATTGTACCGGTCGGGGCAGGTAGGTGTCGATGGAAACAGATGGTAAAGAACTGCCGAAACTTGTGCAAAAAAGTAAAGCTGTAGGAATGCAGATTGAATCAGTCATTGGTGACATGGCTTATTCTGATAAGAAAAGAGATTGATACATATGGATATAGAGATTCGGTATCTGACAGAGAATCACAGATACAAATGATTGCTGATGATATAAGAACTGGAAATGTGAAACCGCTCAGTATTTTCTTGCAGGCATCGATTGACGAAGGAATAGACGAGGACAGTGATATGGAAGATATTGCCGGGCAGGTATTAGAAAAATTAGAAGGCATGAATGATAAAAAATTTGCAGAATTAGTGTTAGAAGCGGCAGAATAAAAAGATGGTAGTCATTAGGAAATATCCTTTTGGCTACCATCTTTTTTGTTGAAAATTAAAGAGGAGCCGAATTACTCCGACTCCTCCAAGTATGTGTCCGCAAACACATACCCCAATTGCTATCCATAATATACTATATACAAGTGAAATATGCAAGCATTATATGGCATTTTTCAAGATGCCCAGCCGAGAAAACAAATCGGGATGAATGGTAATAGCTGAAACATTCGGGTTTACGGATGCTTCGTATTCTCGTGTGATCTTTTCAAATTCTCGAATAAATGATTTAATCTCAGTTTTAGAAACTTTCAGTAATTTCAAGTAATAACAAATGAGAATAATATAGTCACCAATAGTTTTGAAATTTATGTAAGGCATTCCCATTTCTAAAATCAGACACTGCTTCATTGGTCTGGATGGATCCATTTTTTTGAAACGGGTATCGTATACTACATCATTATGGGCAATAGCATTTCTCAGATCCTTTAAGGCATATACATATTTATAAAGCAATTCCCGATAGGTATCACTGGATAGATTTATGCCAATTGAACGGGATATTTTTCACGCATATCAATAGTCAGACAGGAAAGCAGATAACCAAAATCGCCCATAGTAAGAATGCTGATTGCTTTATCATACATATCATAGATACTGCTTGAATCTATTTCTGTCATATTGTGTTTAATGCAATATTTTTAAGGGCAGTTTCAATAAACATCATTTTTCCATATAAAAGAGACTTTAGTTTTGTGTCATATTGTACGGTTGCGTTGATCTCATTGTATGAGGTAAATGGAAGGCGGTTTGAGGATGATACAAAAAAGCGGTATCCCTTATAACCATGAAAATATCCTGTATTGATCAGTTGCTGCTTTTGAGAAGTCCCTGAGATGGAAATTCCGTTATTTCTAAGATGCCGCATTAAGGCATCAGTTGATTTATAGTCTGTTTTCGCCATAGTATCTCCTAAGTGTTTGTGGTAATTAGGTATAATACATGGTATCATTATTAACAAGCTACAAGATAGGATTATTCTTTTTCTTAAATTGTTCCTGCACCGGATCGGTTTGTGTCCGTTCGAGATATTGATTCAGATTTTCCTGTTTCCGCTTTAAATTGCGCACCTCTATTTCGCAGCTCTTGTAGGTTGCGGTCAGTTCTTTTTTCTGCGTTTCCAATGCCTGATACTCGGCTCGCAGCTTATCCACATTCAATCCTTTTAGCTTGATGCCTGCCTGTTTAAGCACCCGTCTTGCGCCGCCATAGAGGATGATCTGGCTCTCGTATCTGCGGAAATAAGCATCCGGGTTCTTGGCTTTCTTGTAAGCGATATGATAGGAGCGGTTGTCTTTGTACTGCTCGGCATATTTGATGATTTCCGCAAGGTCTTTCATGTGGTGTTCCAGTTCCACAACGCTCTGTCTGGCGGACTTGACCGCTTCGGTTTTTACAGTAATTTTATTTTCCAGATCGGAGAGAGAACCAGCTTCATTATAGCTTTGTGCGGCGATTTTCAGATTCTCGATTGCTGCCCACTGTTGCAGTCCGGGACTGTTCTGGAATTTCTCGTCCGAGGTGTCAATGAGCCTGCGGGCAGAGTAGTCTTTTTTCGGGATCACTGCCTTTTGTTCCCGTTTCTTTTCGATGTGTTCCCGGATACGTTCTTTTGTGTATTCTTTCCCTAAAGACCTAGCACTGCCACGGACAAAACGCTCCTTGTCCAGAGGTCGGAAAGAGATATATTTTGCAGCATCTTCTCCAAAAGTTTCCCCTTTGATTTCATATCCTTTGGCTCTCATTAAAAGCAGAAATTCTTCATAAGTGGAAGCCGACTTGATGCAAAAATTGATGTCCCGTCGAAGCTGGGTTTTCCAGGTTGAACCATTCTGCTCAGACTGCCATTCCTTGTATTTTTTGCCACGTTCACCGCCGGGAATGATGACAGAAAGATTGTGTTCTTTGCACAGTTCATCACTCAGGTGGCGGATGCGGTGGTAGGTCTGTGTACAGTCATGGTATTTGTTGTATTCAATGTTGTCAGCCGCACAAAAGATGATATGATTGTGTATATGCCCCTTATCAATGTGCGTGGTGACAACATACGAATATTTCCCCTCTAAAACCTTGTCTGCAAGCTCTTTTCCGATGCGGTGCGCTTCCTCATAACTGACCTCGCCCGGAGCAAAAGCCTGTATCAAATGATAGGCTTTGTTGGGACTGTTTTCCCTGCAATGGTCAAGCGTATATTTAAAGTCAATTGGCGCAGTTTCCGGTGCTGTTTACCCTCTTCAGACATACTCTTCATGCCGGACGCTTTGAACTTGGTGTTGAGGATGTACTGCTCATCATCGCTGAGATAAAATTGCACCGGATTGGTGCGGTTTCGCTTTGTCATTTCTGCCATTTCCTTTCTCTCTTTTGGGTACAAAAAAACTGCTGTAAAATGTTCGATTTTTACAACAGTTTGTTTCAAGTTTTATTTAGTTTTGGGTATAACCATCCAAAACAAATTGTAGCAAAAGCGGCAGGAAAGGTCAAGGTATTCCACAGGAAAACCGAAGAAAAAATAAAAGATGGTTAGGGACACTTCCCTATGGAAATTCACACGCACAGATGATAGGAAAGTGTGGGAAATTTCGCCTGTGTCATGACACAGGCAGTGCTTGTTACGATTGTTTTTTGCCACTCCAAGAGGGTGTGGCGGATAGTAAATGTGGATAGTAAAGTAATAATATCAACATGACGATATAGAAAATGCAGGGAAGCATTGTATTTCAAAGAGTTTGAGATACAGTGCTTCTGCGTTTCTATAGGAGATAGTCGTTCTATGCGGAAAATAGTCATTTGATGCAGAGAATGATCGAGTGAAAGATTTGTTTGATATAATAAAGAGTGCTAGGTGAGACTTGTATGGTTTACAGGTATGAGAGCAATCAAAGACAGGAATGAAAAATATGAACATTATTATTTGTGATGACAGGATAGAT
>NZ_JACOPH010000031.1 GCF_014287635.1 Roseburia zhanii
CACTTCCACCTCTGCCCTATCTACCTTGTAGTCTTCAAGGGGTCTTACAGTTTATAACTGGGATATCTCATCTTAAGGGGGGCTTCACGCTTAGATGCCTTCAGCGTTTATCCCTTCCAGACTTGGCTACCCTGCCATGCCATTGGTTGACAGCAGGTACACCAGTGGTCCGTCCAGCCCGGTCCTCTCGTACTAAGGCCAGCTCCTTTCAAATATCCTCCGCCCGCGCCGGATAGGGACCGAACTGTCTCACGACGTTCTGAACCCAGCTCGCGTACCGCTTTAATGGGCGAACAGCCCAACCCTTGGGACCTGCTACAGCCCCAGGATGCGATGAGCCGACATCGAGGTGCCAAACCACTCCGTCGATGTGAACTCTTGGGAGTGATAAGCCTGTTATCCCCAGGGTAGCTTTTATCCGTTGAGCGATGGCAATCCCACTTTATACCACCGGATCACTAAGTCCTAGTTTCCTACCTGCTCCACCCGTCGGTGTCGCAGTCAAGCTCCCTTCTGCCTTTGCACTCTTTAAATGGTTTCCGACCATTCTGAGGGAACCTTTGAGCGCCTCCGATACCCTTTCGGAGGCGACCGCCCCAGTCAAACTCCCCGCCTGACATTGTCCCATCACCGGTTCACGGTGACTGGTTAGAAACCCAGTACTGCAAGGGTGGTATCCCAACATCGACTCCTCACAGACTGGCGTCCATGATTCTCAGTCTCCCACCTATCCTGTACATACAGTACCGAATCCCAGTATCAAACTGGAGTAAAGCTCCATGGGGTCTTTCCGTCCTGGCGCGGGTAACCAGCATCTTCACTGGTACTTCAATTTCACCGGATGCATTGTCGAGACAGTGCTCAAATCATTACGCCTTTCGTGCGGGTCGGAACTTACCCGACAAGGAATTTCGCTACCTTAGGACCGTTATAGTTACGGCCGCCGTTTACTGGGGCTTAAATTCAAAGCTTCGCCGAAGCTAACCTCTCCTCTTAACCTTCCAGCACCGGGCAGGCGTCAGCCCATATACTTCACCTTGCGGTTTCGCATAGACCTGTGTTTTTGCTAAACAGTTGCTTGAGCCTATTCTCTGCGGCCACATCTCTGTGGCACCCCTTCTCCCGAAGTTACGGGGTCATTTTGCCGAGTTCCTTAACAATGCTTCTTCCGTCGGCCTTAGGATTCTCTCCTCATCCACCTGTGTCGGTTTACGGTACGGGCGCATGGAAAACAATAGCGGCTTTTCTCGACAGTGGGTCCGCATGCTTCGCTACTCTTACTTCGCTCCACATAACGATCTTGGATTGTGCTGCGGATTTGCCGGCAGCACTCCTCCTTCGCTTGTACCGGTCTTTCCATTCCCGGCTCATGCTTCCCCCCTGTGTCCCCACAGTTCTGTTTCCGTGCGGTACAGGAATCTCAACCTGTTGTCCATCGGCTACGCATTTCTGCCTCGCCTTAGGCCCCGACTTACCCAGAGCAGATCAGCTTTACTCTGGAAACCTTAGATATTCGGCCGGAAGGATTCCCACCTTCCTCTCGCTACTCATTCCGGCATTCTCTCTTCTTATCCCTCCACTGCTCCTTCCGGTACAGCTTCGTCGGTATTAAGAATGCTCCTCTACCAATGTATAAATACATTCCACGGCTTCGGTGTCGTGTTTCAGCCCCGGACATTTTCGGCGCAGGGACTCTCGACTAGTGAGCTGTTACGCACTCTTTGAATGTATGGCTGCTTCTGAGCCAACATCCTAGTTGTCTTCGAATCCCCACATCCTTTTCCACTTAACACGCACTT
Source organism: Roseburia zhanii (assembly GCF_014287635.1). Classification (GTDB taxonomy): domain Bacteria; phylum Bacillota; class Clostridia; order Lachnospirales; family Lachnospiraceae; genus Roseburia_B; species Roseburia_B zhanii. The sequence continues at coordinate 1,800 of NZ_JACOPH010000031.1, forward strand.
TGGGACCTTAGCCGGTGGTCTGGGCTCTTTCCCTTTTGACTGCCCAACTTATCTCGTGCAGTCTGACTCCCGTACATCACCAGCATGGCATTCGGAGTTTGATATTCTTTGGTAAGCTTTGACGCCCCCGCGGAAATTCAGTGCTCTACCTCCATCTGGCTAATACGAGGCTAGCCCTAAAGCTATTTCGAGGAGAACCAGCTATCTCCGGGTTCGATTGGAATTTCTCCCCTATCCACACCTCATCCCCACCCTTTTCAACGGATGTGGGTTCGGTCCTCCAATGCCTTTTACGGCATCTTCAACCTGGACATGGATAGATCACCCGGTTTCGGGTCTGCGTATGCTGACTTCTCGCCCTATTAAGACTTGGTTTCCCTTCGGCTCCGTACCTGTGGTACTTAACCTTGCCGGCATCCGCAACTCGCCGGACCGTTCTACAAAAAGTACGCGGTCCACCATATACAGATGTTCCACAGCTTGTAAACACAGGGTTTCAGGTTCTCTTTCACTCCCCTCCCGGGGTCCTTTTCACCTTTCCTTCACAGTACTATGCGCTATCGGTCACTAAGGAGTATTTAGCCTTACGGGGTGGTCCCCGCTCATTCCATCAAGGTTTCTCGTGTCTCGATGTACTCTGGATCCCGCCATGTCTGCTCACCTTTCGCTTACGGGGCTTTCACCCTCTCCGGCTGGCTTTCCCAAAACCATTCTGCTAGGTTTGCTGAATCATTCATGCGGTCCGAACCCCGGAATGCACGCATTCCGGTTTGGGCTCTTCCGGTTTCGCTCGCCGCTACTCCCGGAATCGATGTTTCTTTCTCTTCCTCCGGCTACTTAGATGTTTCAGTTCACCGGGTTCCCTTCCATACGCTATGGATTCACGTATGGATACATGAGGGTTTCTCATGTGGGTTTCCCCATTCAGACACCCGCGGATCAATGGATATTTGCTCCTCCCCGCGGCTTTTCGCAGCTTATCACGTCTTTCTTCGGCTCTTAGTGCCAAGGCATCCACCCTGCGCTCTTTTTTGCTTGACCTTTGTTTGTCCTCGCTGCATAGCGTTGCAGCTCTTGCTTTTAAAAGCTTTTGTTTCTTTATTTCTCGGATGTCTTGATATTAAAAAGATTTCTTTTTCTTATCAG
>NZ_JACOPH010000033.1 GCF_014287635.1 Roseburia zhanii
GAATATCCATGATTTATGGCCAAGGGGAATGACATAGACTTAGAAAATATCTCTATGAAGAAATGAAAATATGAGAAAAAGCGAGTTAACAAGAGAAAAACAAAGATTATTATGGGAGGTTTGTGATATTATGAATATATTTTTTAACAGCCGAATAAATGCTAATCAGTCATTGCTTAATGTTCTGTTTGGTCAACAGCAAAAAGCGGCAAGCAGTCAAAACACTGGTTGTAGAGGCACAAGAGATACCTTAACGATAAGTGCATCGGGAAAGGAAAAACTGACAAAAAGTACAAGTGGAAGAACACATAATACAAGTATTGACGGTAGCATTGACTTAAAGTCCTATATAGCTTCAGCAAAAAAAACGAATCAAGAGCTCATTGAGAATGCAGGAACACAGATTAATGCGAAAACAAGTGAATATATGAGTACAGGTAAAGCATTTAGGGCGGCATTAACGGAAAAGTATTCTAAGCTTGCCGCAGAAGCAAAAACACATTCTAACCCTGAAAATTATATTCATTCCAAGTATTTTGATAAGAGTTCAGAGTATTACGAGACTAATTTGACTGATACAGAACGTAGGATTGCATATAATTATGAGATGCAGATGTGCCGGACAGGAAAAATAAATGGTGTAAATTATCAGGATTCTTTGTTCAGGGGAATTGAAGTGGACGGCGACAGTGTAGATTCGGATAAAATCCAATTTGAAAGAGCATTGGTAAATTCGCAGATTTCAAATATTTTAAAGCAGGCTGGTGTAGATACATCTTCTATTACGAAAGATTGTACTTTTACTGTTGATCCATACAGTTACGAGATAACGGTAGATGGCGTGGATGAAGAAACAAAGGTGTTGATGCAGAATGCTTTAAATGTAGGTAATAATGGGAAAAATCTCTATAAGCATATCTATTATTGCTCAACACAAGATGGCTGTGAGAGTTCTCAAGTAACAGAGGAATCAAAGATGAAATACGAAGCATATCATCAGGTTTATAGTTATACAGGATATGAATTAGACAAACTTGAGGAAAAAAATGGGACATATTATACGGAGTCGGGAGAGAATATATTAGACTTAGTGGATAGTGCAGTTGAAAGTTCCGGAAAAGTTCCGAAAGAGTTTAAGCAGCAAATGAATAATTGGATACATGACCTGGTTTCAACTATTTCAACCAGAGGATGGAACAATGTGCCAGATATGACTTTAAGCATTTTATATGGAAAGAGCAGCTTAAAGGATATGAACCAGTTGATTACATACCAGTATGAAGCTGATCGTATGAACAGACAATGGTATTCTGTGCTTTAGAAATATGCTAAAAACAAAAATACTTAATAAAGTGGGTTCCTTTATTTTTTGGAGATTTATGACGATCTATACTATATAGCATAGAGTTAATTCAAACGGATTTAGAATGTATTTACACGGAGGTTTTATATGTCAATGAATATCAGCGGATTAGGCAATACCTATAATGGCATCAACACAAATAGTAAACAATATAAGGCTTTGAAAGAAAAGGGCTGGTTATCAGGTATTATGCAAAATGAAGCCATGATGTCATCAGAAGAAAGAATGATATATGAAACATTCGGTGGAAGAGATACCATTATTAATAATCTGATGAAGCAATTTGATTCGGATGGCGATTTACTGAATGCAAATGGAGTGGCAGGAATGGATGTTACCGGCAAAGGTACATCGTGGCAGCAACTCACAAGTGTATCTGAGGAATATCGTCAAAAGATGTTTGATAATGTGAAGAAGGAATTTATTCAGGAAAATGGTCTTTCAAATGGTGATACAACGAAGCGTTCAGATATTTTCAAAGATTATCAGTTAAGTGTAAGCAAAGACAAACGGCTAAGTGGCACATGGACTTTAGAGCAATACGAAGGACAGTATAGAGCCGCTATGTATGCAGCAGTGAAATCAGCTAATCCAAATTGGAAACTGGGACAAAAGTTTGATACAAGCATTCTTGATAATGTCAAAAGAGAATCAGTGGAATCTACTCTTGTCAAAAATGGTAATAGGTTAGTTCGTAATTCTATTGATGTATCAGTATAGAATACAACATCTTTGGTGCTAGACCAGCCCTTGATTTCATTATAATAGATAAAAAGATATTGAATATATATGCACGGTAAAATGACTATTCTCAATAAACGATATTGAAAAAGTGCTTTTTATCAGAATGGGGATTGTAGGATTGATTTTTCAATCATAGAATTTATGGAGCGCAAGTAAAATAACTTTGGAGTTGCAAAGGAGTGTGATGATATGAAAAAAATGATAGGAATGAAAAATAAAAGTATCAATCAAGTTTCCATAATAAATGGTGAAGATGGTCCCACAAGTGTTTTTATATTTGGAGAAGCTCAAAAGCAATCTCTAAAGATTAGAATCCGAAATGCTATCTATCAATCCAGACGAAAAAGGATAGAAAAGAGAATAGCGGCCAACCCGCATACCCTTGCGGAAGTGGTGCAATACGCAAAGGTTCATTATGATTTAGTGGAAATCAATCCTGCCGCAACAAATTGGATAGAACGACAGAAAAATCTAAAAGCTAGTTTGATTATGCAGCATAAACCAGAACTTTTGGGCCAAAGGAAAGATATTCCAAAACCAGATTTTCATAATGAAGAATCTGTTAAAAATTTTTTGAATGAAATGGAAATTAGAAATAAATTGATTGACCAAATGCCTGATAATGTAATTCCCATGGATTTTCATTTATATGAAATAAAAATTGGTGAGGATTTAATGGAAATAGAGGTAGATTATACCTGGAATATATTTGGAATATCTTACTCTGGAAATAAGTCGGTCATAAAAAGGTTTAAGAAAATAGCCAGAGATTTATATTGTTATTATGGTGTCAGTGAGGAGGATATAAAGAACCGGACAAAAAGATATTCTTCACTGGTAACGGAATTGAGTTCATAATTCAGAATTTTAAATAGAGGTGTATAGTAGGGTTAGTTCAGGAAGTGATTCGTTTTATTTATATGTAGAAGATGGCAATGGAAATGTTAATTATACAACAGTAAGTAAGAGTGGAACAATAACAATTAATGATTTTAATGGTTTTGATCCGTCAGGCAAGTGGAAAATATGGATTGTTACAAAAGGAACAGTTTCAACATCCACTGAAACAATAAAAGTATATTATACATATTAAAAATGTAATGTGGCTACAATTTTGTATTATAGGAGAGAGTGAAATATGAATGTAAATATTAACAATAAAAATTTATTTTCGCAAAGTTTGCTAATAAACAAATTCTTCTTTCAGAAAAATTCTTCACACAAGCAGACTGGGATTACGACCGTAGATTCTGGGTGTCAATATAGAAATAACAATTATTACTATAATAAAGATGGTGTACCTTTTTTATCAAAGGAACAGGCAGACCGTTGTATCAATGGTAAGGATTGGAAAAAGATAGTGTCTGTATCGGATAAGGTGAAGTCGGATTTAGAAAAGGTTGTAAAGCAGGATTTTATCAGTAGCAATGGTGCATATATACCAGAAGAAAGCAAGAGACATGATGTAATCAAACAGTATTTGAATACGATTCCTTCTGAACAGCGAAATTCCGCTTCGTGGACATTGAGCAGAATGGCTGGAGATTATGCTTCAAGAATGGAGACACTGGTAAAGAAAAATAATCCTGGATGGAAGCCAGGAGATGCATTTGATACAAGTATTTTAGATCAGATGGATGATACTCTTGGTGGATTAGATTTTAAAGTATAGATGTAGGTGAGAAAAATCCAACAGGTGGCATAGTTGGAAGGACTCCGAATAATGAAAGGAGATATGTTAATATGGCAGTTACAGGAATAGGAACTTATGCGTCATATACGAATAGTTATGGCAATACACAAAATGCTGGAAACAAAACGGGCAGGACATATAAGAATGCCCATGAATATAAGAACTATTTAACACAAAAATACGATTGTTTACGAAGCAGGGATTATTCCGTAAATATAAACAGTTCTCTTTTGTCAGAGGCTATGGGAGATGAAAAGACAAAACAATGGTTGGAGTATAATCTATCTTTAATACCGGAAAGTATCGAAAAATTGAAAGCTGCTCAAAGTGCTCGTGGCTGTAAGGTACTGAGTGTAACGGATACAATAAATGGATATGATAGCATAACAGAAGAAGTACTGGTAACAGATGAGGTTGATCCGGGAACAGAAAAAGCAAGGAAAGAACTTGAAGAACGACTCGAGAAAAGGAAAGCAGAAAAGAAAGAGACAGAGGAAAGACTGGAAAAACAGCGTGCCGAAAAACAGGATCAGGAAGAACGGCAATATAATCTGAAAATTGATGGAAAAGATGTAGCTGACCTGACAGGAAAAATGGTGGAATTGGTAGGTACTTCAATTCCTATAGGAGTGACGGAAAGCGGAGTTTCGACATTTGATGTGCTGGCATAGAAACTGATATGAGTATGCCGGGATGTATTGACATGCAGAATGTATTTTTATTTCTTTCGGTGGGACTGGTTGCGATTAACCTTATCCTTATGGAGTTCATGCAGAATACCATTGAAAAAGAAGAGAGAATAAAAATTGCGGTACTTACGGA
>NZ_JACOPH010000034.1 GCF_014287635.1 Roseburia zhanii
AGGAAAGAGCATTACATAATATCAGTAAAATCGTATTCATCGTTTCTCCTATGAATTTTTCTGCAAAAATTTATTTACTTCTTCTCTAAAATCGCTGCTTCTCTTTTGCGCAATCTGGAGTTCTTTTCCATTATCCATATAAATGGTAAAGCCTTTTATTTTTTCAATATGCCTTAAATTAACCAGATTTCCCCTGCAATTCACAACAAAATCATAGGGCTGCAGTTCTTCAACCAGTTTTTCAAAAATGCAGTCATACTCATATGTGATATCAGACAACGCTATCAGTACTTTTCTTGATCTTTTTATGTATTCAAAATATAAAATGTCCCTGAGTTTCAATTTGATTGACAGATACTCTTTCCCATTGCTGTCCGTCACTTTATAAAAATCCTTTTCTGCTCCGGTATCCGGCAGTTGATCCAGTAGTTCCAACATCTGCATTTCCAATTTATCATATTCCAATGGCTTACATAGAAATGAAAATGCGTGAACTTCGTTAATGACCTGCATACAATATTCTTCATAACTCGTAATATACACTAATTTCACATCTGGAAATTTTTCTTTCAATTTTCTCCCCAGTTTAATACCATTCAGTTCTTCCATCGAAATATCTAAAATTCCGATATCAATACGACTGATATTTTCAAGCATTTGATTTGCAGACATAAATTTCTCTATATGATAAGCAATCTTTTGACTTGTAAAAATCTTATGCAGCATATTCACTGCACACTCAAGATCTGCTATATCGTCATCACAAACAGCAATTTCCAGCATATTACTCACCTTCTTCCTATCTTCCTACTATATCGGTAATTTTTATTTTTCCATTAAATAAATATAAAGTACTCTGCATATTATCTAAATAGGCTCTAAATAAATATCATATATATAGAAAATGTGCCATCATCTTGACGGCACATTTCCTATATTTTCCCCCCAAATTATATTGCTACAGTATAGAATACCATTGTCTGTCCATACTATCAGCTTCATACTGATATGTAATCAACTGATTCATGTCTTTTAAACCCGCCATTTCTATTAGGTTCTATCATTATATTATAGTTTTCATATTTTTATAGTATCCTGCATTATCCATAACACTATTATTGCCAGATGTACCCACAGTACTTACCTCAGAGTCCGAAATATTATACCCTGCCTTAAATGCAAGAATATCCTCCAATCCATATTGATTTTTATAATCCGTCAGCATATAGATATTATCTCGTATTTCCTCATATTTCGCATTGGCTTCCTGGGAGTTCATTATTTTACACATTTTCTCTGGAAGTCCGGTAATCTTCCCATTGTCATCTACGTTTATATCGTCAAATGAATACTGTCCATTTGTTGCTTTCTGAATGAACTGTTCCACTTCATAGTAAGCATTTACTAATCTATATTGTGTGTTAGAAATATCTGCTGTCTGAATATATTTTTCCCACATATCATCAGCAAAATTTTCCGATATCATATTTTTTATCTGTTCTTTGTTTTCTTCTGTAATGTCCCCGTTAATCGTAATAGTTCCAGATACATCTATTTCAATTTTCCATGATGTATCTGGCAGTTCAATTCCTTTTTCATTTGCTATTCTTTCTATTTCTGCATAAAAATCGTTTTTTATATAATTCGACTTCTCTGCTCTCTCATAATCAGATAAATTGGCAAATATTTTCACATATGCCATTTCCGACACACTTAACTGCTCCCCCTTTTTCATCTTATTTAATAATTCTTCTACACTATCCGTTCCCGAATATTTTTCATCTTCCGGCAACGCTTCAAATTGCATCTGATGTAATTTGTCAATTTCGCTTTGATATGTTTTTTCATATTTCTGCTTTATTGCATTTTTTTCTTCTGAATTATCTGCATTTGCTATTTCTTGTGAGTGCTGCACATTACTACTTGAAGTATCCCTGTTTTTCGTTTCCGTAATTTTTATTCTATAGGAACCTTCCCCGGAATCCGATGTCATATTGGAATTTTCTACTCTGATCACATAATCTGATGTAACGCAGTCCCAATTAGGTACCGTAAGCTGTTTATTACCATGTCCATCATCTGTCGCTATTCCAATCTGATTGCCATATAAATCGTACAATACTAAATTATATGCCTGACTATTCTTGCTTTCCAATGAAATCGTTATCTCTGAAGATATACCCATTTTAGAGTAAAAACTTTTTTGCGGATAAGAAAAAGAATAGTAATCTACATCATATTTTGAATCGATTGTTCCCTCTAAATAACTTTCATTATTATGCAACAATGTTCCTATATCATATGTACTGTAATAGCGATCTACCTGATCATCGTATTTCGTATGCTGATGATAACTATCATTCTTATTTGTTTTGGCATTTTCTATTAACACCGTTTGCTCATTTAATTCTTTCATCGGCGATTTAAAACTTTTTGCTGCATTTCCTGTCTCATATATTTTACTATCTACTATTCCGCCACCTATATAATGTACATAGTGTCCCATCTTATCGTCACCTCTTGGAATCCACGGATGGTATAAAAATACCATCCGTAATTTATTTATCTTTCTAAATATTTAGCCCACTATTATTCCGAAAGGAACTAAATAATCCAATGTCATCTGTGTCATTGTAGTGCAACTAGCATTTACATAAGAAATACCACTTACCCAATGTACTGTAACAGATGTTGCATAGTTTCCATCAATTGATCCTGATGGTGGATTATTGTCAACCAAGTCACTCCACCAACCTGCTGGTTGTTGATTTTCCTCCATTAATAGCATTCAGCTTAGTAGTTGTCTTACTATAAAAACTTGAAGCTGCAAATACTGGTGTTACAAAAAGCAAACAAACCATCATACTTACAACAACTGCCATAAACGTTTTTCTTGAAACCGTCTTTTTAGCTTTTTCTGATATTCTCATATTAGCAACCTCCTTCAAAAATGAAATATATTCCACATAAAAAACATACTATATTTTTATATCTACTGATTTCTTGCCACTCTCAACAGACTCTCTGGTAATGCCATCCAATGCACCAGCCGGTATTGGTTTCCCAGCTTTCCATGTAGGATCAGCGGCTTTTGCTGCTTCTGCAAATGCCTGTCTGTATTGATGTTCATATTGTTCCATTGTCCAGCCTGCTGATAAGCGGTCATCTTTATCCATTTTTCTATATAAATTGTTATATACGCTCTCCCTTTTGGTAGTATCACCATTTAAAGTACCGTTTTCATTTAAGAATTCTTTCTTTGCCAGTTCAAACATTTCTTCCTGGCTGCTCTCTGGAATAGAAATGATATGTTTATAACTGTTTCTGTTCTCATCCGTTACAGCAAGTCCTGTTAATCCGGTATTCGGATCAATCCAGTCTCCGTTTTTGTCATACTGGCTCATCAGGTTCTTAATTGCCTGAACATTTGTAAACATTGCACCGTTTCCATTCTTCATCATCTCACTCAGTGCTGCTTTATACTTTTTACTGTTTGTGTCAATCCCTGCTGCTTTTAATTGTTTTTGTACAGAACTGCTGTTCATTTTGGACAACTGAATATTGTTGACCAAATTTGTTTTTGATGTTCCAAATGTTGTTTGAAATAAAAAACCGTAGTCCGTAATTCTTGACATAAGCGAAACCTCCCATCATTAAATTTTTTATATGTATCATCCACTTTATTTTTTTCTATCGACACACCCCTTCTGATATTTTACCTTTTCTGCACCAAGTACGATTTTTTTTGCACGAAGTAAGACTTTTTACAAAAAAATAGCCAAAAATGCTCTTTTATGAATTAAGGAATAACTCAGCAGCAAATTTATTTCCATCATTCTTCAATGTTAAATCTCCATCATATTTTTTTATACTGCTCTGAACATTCAGCAGTCCTATTCCACCATTTTTTCCTTTATTTGATACTGGAAAACCATTTTTCCACTTTACTTCATTACAATTATTTTCAATGCTGACAACTATCATCTTATGATATGAGCCAATCTTAATGCAAATATATTTCTCGCCTTTCAGCTTTTCTGTTGCTTCAATCGCATTATCTAATAAATTTCCAAAAATAGTTGTAATGTCGATTGGTTCAATGAAATTCAAATTCACATTATCTATCTTTATTGTTACTGAAATCCCCTTTTCTCTCATAACAGATTCTTTATCAGTAAGAAGTATATTCAAGATCGGATTTTCTGTGTATTGAACCGGAATGAGCAGCTTCAACAACTCTCTGATCTTTGTTGCATATTCTCCTGCCGTTTTTTCCTGCTCTGCACCATATAACCCTTCGATTGCTTTAATATGCTTATTTACATCATGTAATATCTGAATGGTTTGATCATACTTTTTTGCCTGGGTCAAATAGTATTCGTATTGTACCTTTGCCTGTTGCTCTAAAGCGATGAGCTGCTTTTCATAATAGTTCTTTTCATCTGCCATTTTAACAAAATATAAAAGGTATAGATCTGCCAGAAC
>NZ_JACOPH010000035.1 GCF_014287635.1 Roseburia zhanii
GGTCTGATACTGTTTGACAATGTGGTAATTCCATTTGTAGACAAATATCCGACAGACACCAAGACTTACAGAATTATGAATACCAAGCCGGAGGAATCGGTGCAGAAGGAGGACGCAGTGTAAATGGCAGAAAAAAGACAGAAGAAGCAGGCGGCAAAGGCATTTGAAAAAGAGACATTTTCCAAAGATAAGGAAGTGACTGGAGTAAAACATATAGAACACAGGCAGGACAACACCTTTTCTGTGGAAAACCAGTTTAGTGCCAGCGAGAAGCCTGTGAGCAATCTGCCAAGGGATGCGAACCATGGCAGTCGTACAGGAAAAGCAACTTCTGGTCACAGCGTCCAGAAGTCAGAGTTTAATACTGGGACAGAATACAGGAAAAATAATAAGAAAAAATATTACCGACAGCAACAACAGGACACTTCTGGTCACAATGTCCAGAAGTCGGAAGCCGAAGCGGAAAAGACATTCTTAAAGGAAAACAGCTTTATCAATGAGGAAAACGGTAATGCTACAAATTTCCATACAGAGGACGCAGACAGTTTTCAGGACAATTACCACGTTAGAAATACCTACCAACGGTCTGAGAAAAAAGGAAAATATCACAAAAGGCGTGTGCAGAGAGAATACGCACACAGAGAGCGTGCAAAGTCAGAAAATGCAAAGCAGTCCGATTATGGAGATCTTCAGACAAAGGACGCCACATTTTCGCAGGGGCAGGCGGACGAATTTACAGACCAAAAAGTACAGAAGGCTTTTGATAAGTCGGAAAAGAACCGCCGGAAGTTACAGAAGGCAAAGGACAAGATGCCGAAAAAGCGGCAGTATGAGATGAAGCGTGTCTTTGATGAGCAGACCGGAAAAGCAAAGTATGTTGTGGTTCCGGTGGATGTGGAGAAGCCATTTAAGCCGGACGGACTGGGAAAGACAGCAGTTCATAAGCTCCAAACCGAAAATATGTATTTTGTGCATCGAAAGATTGCAGAGACAGAAAAGGATAATTCCGCAGTTGAGGGCGCACATAAGACAGAACAGCGGGCAGAAGATGTTTATCATTACATGAAATACCACAGAAAGAGTAAAGCACAGAGAAAGCGTGACCGCCTAGAACGATTGAAGAAAAAGCAGGTCACAGCAGATATGAAGCTGGAGTATGAGAAATTCATCAGTGAAAATCCACATCTAAAGGGCAACAGTCCTAAGAAGCAGTTACAAAGGCAGCTACAGAAACAGCGTATCAAGCGTGAGTATGCCAAGGCAAGGCGGGCAGGAGCAGAAGCCAAGACTGCAAAGGAAACATTTACAAAGACAGCCAATGCTGCAACCGGGATTGCAAAGAAGTTACAGGAGATTGCCACGAAAAATAAAACACTCATTATCACAGTCGGTATTTTTGCACTTCTGCTCATTATGATCATGTCGGCATTATCAAGCTGCGGTTCCATGTTTACCGGAACTGTGACAACAACAATGGCAAGCACATATCTTAGCCTTCCGGCAGAGATTGATGCAGCAGATTTATCTTTTACAGAAAAGGAAATGGAGCTGCAAAACAAGATTGACCGGATTGAAACTGATTATCCGGGATACGATGAATACGATTATAACCTTGGCGCAATCGGGCATGATCCGTACACACTGATCAGTTATCTTTCCGCAGTCCATACGGAATTTAATGCCGCAGGAATGGAGAGTGAGATTCAGGAATTATTTGATGCCATGTATTCACTCACTACAGAGGAAGTAGAGGAAACACGGACAAGGACAGTCACAAAGACCGGAACCAGAATAATAACAAATCCGGACGGGACTACCCATACCGAGGAATACGAGTATGAGGAGGAAGAAGAATATACCGTAACAATTCTTCGTGTCACACTTACGGTCACACCGCTTGAGAGCATTGTTGCCGGACTTATGGACAGCGAGCAGACGGAAATTTTTGGAGCTTATACGGAGACAAAGGGTGGCTTACAGGTCTTTGCTTCTCCGGTTGATTATTACTGGTATTACTATATCAGCAGTTATTATGGCTACCGGAAAAATCCAAACACCGGAGTCGAGGAGCTTCACAGGGGTGTGGATATAGCGGTGCCGACAGGAACGTTTGTATATGCGGCACATGATGGAACGGTAACAGAAGCAACTTACGATTCCTATTATGGAAATTATGTGGTGATTACGGACAGTAAGGGATATACCACAAAATATGCCCACATGGACAGCTTAAATGTGTCCGCAGGGCAGAGTGTAAAAAAAGGTGACAATATAGGCAAAAGCGGAAATACAGGAAGCAGTACCGGAAGCCACCTTCATATCGAATGTCTGTATAACGGGGAATATTATAACCCGTTATTTTATTTTGAAGCAGGAGAACAGACCATTTATGGAGAAACAACGGGCGGCACCGGAGGAGGAACCAGCAATGTGATACCGCCGGAATCCTATGATGATGCAACCGTACAGACGCTTATGCGTGAAGCAAACAGGTATCTGGGAATGCCATATACTTTTGGCGGCACAGCTCCGGCTAGTTTTGACTGTTCCGGTTTTGTATGCTGGGTATTTTCAAACAGTGGCGTACATAACCTGCCAAGAACCACAGCACAGGGCATTTATGACCAGTGTACTCCGGTATCAGCGGCAGATGCAAAGGCAGGGGACATTATATTTTTTACAGGAACCTATAATGCAGGACGTCCGGTTACACACGTTGGTATCTACTGTGGAAACGGTACGATGGTGCATTGCGGTGATCCAATTCAGTACACATCAATCAATACTTCTTACTGGCAGAGCCATTTCTATGGTTTTGGAAGATTGAATTAGCGAAGGGAGGAATTATTTTTGTCAGTAGAACGAATCAATTCACAGCTTAAAAAGGTCAGAGAGCAGATAGCACAGCTACAGGCAAAGGAAAAAGACCTTGCAGAACAGAAACAGATGGCGGAGGATGCCGAAGCCATGAAGATCATACGAAAATATAAAATCTCATCGGAGCGATTGCAGATGCTTAATAAGCTCAGTGAGGATGAAGTTAGAAATTTATTACAGAAACGGGAACAGGAAAAGGAGGATTCGACCAATGAAAATGAAGAAGTTATCCGTTAAGGCACTAATGTCCCTGATACTGTCGGCAATACTTTTTTGTATGCCGGTCGGGGCATTTTTTGCAAACAGGGCAAATACTGTGGAGGTTCATGCGGAGGATACAGCAGAGCAGAAAACAGAAAGTGCGGCAGAGGAAATCAGTGCAGAAAGCACAGCGTCCGGCACTGATAACAAGGACAGTTCCGGTAGTGGAGAAAATCACACAGAGCAGTCCACAGAGAATACAACGGAAAATTCCACAGAAGGCACAAGTGAGGAGACACAGCCTGCCGCAAAATGCACCTGCAAGGAAAAATGCAGTCAGTATGCAGTAGATGAAGATTGTGAGGTGTGTGCAAAGGATTACAAGGAATGTGCTTATATCAATCCAAGTGTAAAAATCACAATC
>NZ_JACOPH010000036.1 GCF_014287635.1 Roseburia zhanii
TATCAGGATATGATTCGTGCGGTAGAAGCTATTTCGCCAGTACCGATTGAACTGGAGGAGATAGCCGGAGATTCCAAAGGCTACTATGACAGGGAAGCAAAGCGGATTGCGGTACAGGAAAACATGAGCGAGAGCCAGACATTAAAGACCATGATTCATGAGGTGGCTCATTCCAAGCTGCACAGCAAGGAAGTGGAGCAGGATGAGCAGATGCGAAAAGACCGCAACACTAAAGAGGTGGAAGCGGAGAGCATAGCTTATACGGTATGTCAGCATTTTGGAGTGGACACTTCCGATTATTCCTTTGGATATATTGCCGGATGGAGCAGTGGCAGAGATACCAAGGAACTGAGAGCTTCCATGGATACGATACGGAGGACAGCTTCGGAGTTGATTACTGGGATAGAGGAACAATTACAGGAATTACAAAGGAACAGGGAAGTATCACAGGAACAGACAAAGGAAAGTATTCTCCTCATACAGAATACGGACCTTTCAGAGTTCAGTCTGCTTGATGTATATGGCATGGACAGACCGGAACTGATGCAGGCATTGTCAGAAATGACAGACGATGACAAGTTGAGCATACAGGCATATTTGGAAAGCAGGGGTGCATGGACAACGGAAATCGGCAATCAGGATTCCAGAGAGTACGGAGAGTATCATCTGGATGTGCGTTATAACACAGATACAGATGAGCTGATTGATATGAAGGAGAGAAAGGCGGTCTATGATAAGGCAATGGAGCCGATCAATGCCGATGATGTGGTTGTTAAGTTCGCTTCCGTCTTTGAAAGCGAATGGGAGGTCTTGAAAATCACAAATATATCGAGGGAAGATGTCGGGAAAATTCTTAAAGATATGGCTTCTCTTTATGAAAATGAATGGGATGGCAATTACCTTTCATATATGGAAAAGCAGGGAGCGAAAATCACGTTACTTGCGTCCAGTAGTAAGGGTTTAAATGGAAATATGCCGGATTTTTGGGATTATGAATACGATTTTGATGCAGGTCTGACGGATGTGGAGGAACTGTCTGTCATGCAACATGCAGAGCATATCATTAACCGATTGGAACATGGACAGCCTGCCTTTTCCGAGGCTGAAAGAAATTTGATTGTAAATTATGCCTACAAGCTGGGGAACATTGAAAAAACCAGGGAGCTTGCAGAACATATCTATGCACAGGAAGTGGATGGAAATCAGGATGTTGCATTAGCAATGATTGATGCAGAGGCGGAAATCGACGCACTTCCGGATAGCATGGTAGGTGTATCTGAAATGCAGGAATATGGCTATACATGGAATGAAATGTTTCCTCTGACACAGGAAAGGGCAATAGAACTATTTGATCATGATTTGCCTGTGTATCTTCTGCATACGGACGGTTCCGAGACTACTGTATCCGATAGAAAACAGATTACAGAACATGACGGGATGTGTGGCATTGAAAAAGGGGACTGGCTGAATGAACGAAAGCTCCAGATGATGCAGGAAGAACTTTCAGAGAGTGATTCCAACAGGGAAGCACAGCTTTTGTATGGAAATACCGATAAATATGGCATTTATCAGTTGAAGGATGATCCTGAACTGGATAAGTTTCGCTTTGAAGGAACGGAAAGCCTGAAGCGTATGAGAATAACCAAAGATAATTTTGATGCTGTATTGCCGGAAAATTATAAGCTCGTGTATATGGGAGAACTGACGGAATTGCAGGGACAGACACAGTCGGAAACATTGGAAGCAATCTATACAAAGTTCAATATTGACCACCCGGCAGATTATAAGGCTCATTCGCTTTCAGTCAGCGACATTGTAGTATTGCATGAGGATGGCGAGAACAGCGCACACTTTGTTGATTCTTTTGGATTTACGGAACTGCCGAAATTTATGCTGACATTGGAAGGCAAGGAGAACGAAATACAGACAGAGCTTGCGGTACATATCGCAGACCGTTATATCCTTATGCATGAATGTGATGAAGGATACGATTACTCCATTCTGAATGAACAGTATCACTTGCTAGATGGCGGTGTTTATGACAATCCGGATATTACGATTCAAAGAGCAATGGATATGGTAATTGCAGATCTGAAAGAACCACGCTTTTCATCAGTCACAGAGCAGTATTATCGTGACGAATATTTGCAGGGTGAAGTGTATGCAGGTTCCGAAGCAGAGATTGTTGATTTTGTGGAACTTTCGGAGAAAGCCGAGGAAGTGGAACAGGCAGATTTAGAAGCAAAGCAGGCAGAATTTAGAGAGAACAATCCGGATGTGGTTGCAGATTTCCGGGCAAAGACGGAAGAACTGTTTCATAGTCTGGACGGACAGAGTGCGGACGATATAGAAAAAACGGTATATGCCTATGTACAGTCGCAGATAGACGAGTATGGACTGGATGCACAGATTGTTGATGTGGTGGTATCCGGAAGCCGATGCAGAGGTATTGAGCAGGAAAATTCGGATTTGGATGTAGTTGTGGAATACACAGGCTCAACCAGAGAAGATGACCTTTTCAATATGCTACATGAGGACAGCATTTATATCGCTGGTATTCAGGTGGATATTAACCCGATTACAGAGAGCAGAACCGGAACATTGGAGACTTATCTTCCGGAGGTGGAAACTTACCTGCAGGAGAAGGCACAGCAGGAGCAGATCAACAATCAGCTTGTCACGCAGGGGAGAGAATTGGTGCAGGAACAAAACGCACTTGTATCAGAAGAAAAAGTGCTTTCTGAACTGGAAAAAGAGCCTGTAATTGAACCAGAGACAGTCCATATCACATTTACCGTTGCGGAGTGTGGGGAATTTCATAATATGGGTGAATACCATGAGGGCATTGAAACGATAGAGGAAGCTATGAAACTTTACAATGCCATTGATCCTTCCCGTATGCATGGGATTCCTTCTATTGGTGTAAATATGCACATCGAGGGGACTGAAGAATGGGAAGATGAGCAGGCAGACATTGTAAGCGGCAAGAGAATTGATGTGGATTTCCTGAATTATACACCGGAGCTTCGTGATACACCAAAGGTGCAGGACGCAATTAAAAAGCTGATTGCGGCATATCCGGAGAAAGATGTGATTGATATGGAGACAAAAGAGCAGAAGATACAGACACTTGCGGCAGAACTTGACCAGTTATCTTATGAGATTGATACATATGGATATAGAGATTCGGTATCAGACAGAGAATCACAGATACAAATGATTGCTGATGATATAAGAACTGGAAATGTGAAACCTCTAAGTATTTTCTTACAGGCATCTATTGACGAGGGGATAGACGAGGACAGTGAGAGACAGGCAAAGGAACTGCTTGTGAAATTGGCAGAATACAAGCCGCTTGCTAAGATCGAGGAACTGGAGGAACAGAATTATAACATGATTGATGA
>NZ_JACOPH010000037.1 GCF_014287635.1 Roseburia zhanii
GGTCTGATACTGTTTGACAATGTGGTAATTCCATTTGTAGACAAATATCCGACAGACACCAAGACTTACAGAATTATGAATACCAAGCCGGAGGAATCGGTGCAGAAGGAGGACGCAGTATAAAATGGCAGAAAAAAGACAGAAGAAGCAGGCAGTAAAGGCATTTGAAAAAGAGACATTTTCCAAGGATAAGGAAGTGACTGGAGCAAAACACACAGAACACAGGCAGGATAACACCTTTCCTACGGAAAATCATTTTCATGCCAATATGAAGCCTGTGAGCAATCTGCCAAGAGATGCGAACCATGGCAGTCATAGAAGAAACGCAACTTCTGGTCACAACGTCCAGAAGTTGGAAGCCGAAGCGGAAAAGGCATTCTTAAAGGAAAACAGTTTCATGCAGGAGGAACAGCCGGGGGATTCTGACAGCACGATGGAAAATGAGGTTCATGTCAGGGACACCTACCAACGGTCTGAGGAAAAAGGAAAATATCACAAAGGGCGTGTGCAGAGAGAACACGCACACAGAGAGCGTGCGAAGTCAGAAAATACAAAGCAGTCCGATTATGGAGATTTCCAGACAAAGGATGCCACATTTTCGCAGGGGCAGGCGGAAGAATTTACAGACCAAAAAGTACAGAAGGCTTTTGATAAGTCGGAAAAGAACCGCCGAAAGTTGCAGAAAGCAAAGGACAAGATGCCGACAAAGCGGCAGTATGAGATGAAGCGTGTCTTTGATGAACAGACCGGAAAAGCAAAGTATGTTGTGGTTCCGGTGGATGTGGAGAAGCCATTTAAACCGGATGGACTGGGAAAAACTGCGGTTCGCAAGCTCCAGACCGAAAATATGTATTTTGTGCATCGCAAGATTGCAGAGACAGAAAAGGATAATTCTGCTGTGGAGGGCGCACACAAGACGGAACAGCGAGCCGAGGATATTTACCACTATATGAAGTATCATCGCAAGAGCAAGGCACAGAGAAAGCGTGACCGCTTAGAACGATTGCACAAAAAACAGGTTACAGCGGATATGAAGCTGGAGTATGAGAAATTCATCAGTGAAAATCCACATCTAAAGGGCAACAGTCCAAAGAAGCAGTTGCAAAGGCAGCTACAGAAACAGCGTATCAAGCGTGAGTATGCCAAGGCAAGGCGGGCAGGAGCAGAAGCCAAGACTGCAAAGGAAACATTTACAAAGACAGCCAATGCTGCAACCGGGATTGCAAAGAAGTTACAGGAAATTGCCACGAAAAATAAAACACTGATTATCACAGTGGGTATTTTTGCACTTCTGCTCATTATGATCATGTCGGCACTATCAAGCTGCGGTTCCATGTTTACCGGAACTGTGACAACAACGATGGCAAGCACATATCTTAGCCTTCCGGCAGAGATTGATGCAGCAGATTTATCTTTTACAGAAAAGGAAATGGAACTGCAAAATAAGATTGACCGGATTGAAACTGATTATCCGGGATATGATGAATACGATTATAACCTTGGTGCAATCGGGCATGATCCGTACACACTGATCAGTTATCTTTCCGCAGTCCATACGGAATTTACTGCCGCAGGAATAGAGAGTGAGATTCAGGAATTATTTGATGCCATGTATTCACTCACTACCGAGGAAGTGGAGGAGACACGGACAAGGACAGTCACAAAGACCGGAACCAGAATAGTAACAAATCCGGACGGAACTACCCGTACCGAGGAATACGAGTATGAGGAGGAAGAAGAATATACCGTAACAATTCTTCGTGTCACACTTACGGTCACACCGCTTGAGAGCATTGTAGCCGGACGCATGGACAGCGAACAGACGGAAATTTTTGAAACCTATACGGAGACAAAAGGCGGCTTGCAGGTCTTTGCTTCTCCGATTGATTATTACTGGTATTACTATATCAGCAGTTATTATGGCTACCGGAAAAATCCAAACACAGGAGACGAGGAGATTCACAGGGGTGTGGATATAGCAGTACCGACTGGAACCATGGTACATGCAGCACATGACGGAACGGTTATGGAAGCGGCTTACGATTCCTATTATGGGAATTATGTGGTGATTACGGACAGTAAGGGATATACCACAAAATATGCCCACATGGACAGCTTAAATGTGTCCGCAGGACAGAGTGTCAAAAAGGGTGACGATATAGGCAAAAGCGGAAATACAGGAAGCAGTACCGGAAGCCACCTTCATATCGAATGTTTGTATAACGGGGAGTATTATAACCCGTTATTTTATTTTGAGGCAGGAGAGCAGACCATTTATGGGGAAACACCGGGCGGCACCGGAGGAGGAACCGGCAATGTGATACCACCGGAGTCCTATGACGATGCAACGGTGCAGACGCTTATGCGGGAAGCAAACAGGTATCTGGGAATGCCATATACTTTTGGCGGCACAGCTCCGGCAAGTTTTGACTGTTCCGGTTTTGTATGCTGGGTATTTTCAAACAGCGGCGTACATAACCTGCCAAGAACCACAGCACAGGGCATTTATGACCAGTGTACTTCGGTATCCGCATCGGAAGCAAAGGCAGGAGATCTCATATTTTTTACAAAAACTTATAATGCAGGGCGAACCGTCACACATGTTGGTATTTATTGTGGAAACGGTACGATGGTGCATTGTGGTGATCCAATCCAGTATACCTCAATCAATACCTCTTACTGGCAGAGCCATTTTTATGGTTTTGGAAGATTAAATTAGCGAAGGGAGGAAGATCAGTTGTCAGTAGAAAGAATCAATGCACAGCTTAAAAAGGTCAGAGAACAGATAGCACAGCTACAGGCAAAGGAAAAAGACCTTGCAGAGCAGAAACAGATGGCGGAGGATGCCGAAGCCATGAAGATCATTCGGAAATATAAAATCTCATCAGAGCGATTGCAGATGCTTAATAAGCTCAGTGAGGATGAAGTCAGAAATCTATTACAGAAACGGGAACAGGAAAAGGAGGATTCGACTAATGAAAAACAGGAGATTATCGGCTAGGGCAGTTGTGTCCTTTATGCTATCGGCAATACTTTTTTGTATGCCGATTGGGGCATTTTTTGCCAACAGGGCAAATACTGTGGAGGTTCATGCGGAGGATACCGCAGAGCAGAAAACAGAGAGTGTGGCAGAAGAAGGCAGTGCAGAAAGCACAGCGTCCGGCACTGATAACAAGGACTGTTCCGGTAGTGGAGAAAATCATACAGAGCAGTCCACGGAGAATACAACAGAAAATTCCACAGAAGGCACAACTGAGGAGACACAGCCTTCCGCAAAATGCACCTGCAAGGAAAAATGCAGTCAGTATGCAGTAGATGAAGATTGTGAGGTGTGTGCAAAGGATTACAAGGAATGTGCCTATATCAATCCGAGTGTAAAAATCACAATC
>NZ_JACOPH010000038.1 GCF_014287635.1 Roseburia zhanii
CTCTCTGGATTATCGCATACATACACTTCTCTTGTTCCATTCCTATATCCTTCTACAATTTTTTGATACATAGTAGAATAGGCATATGCAGCTCCCATTCCAATATCATCGAAACCATATCCATTTTTACTTTCACGGATACTCTTTAAATATTTAGTCTCTTCATCCCATAATTCTTGAAGATAATCCTTTGACCAAGTAGTTTTAGGCACTGTTTCTCTAATATAATTTGCGTAACCAGCGTCTAAGGCAAACCTATCATGTATATATGCGTTTTCCTGATTTTCCCCATCGGCTTCATCTGAATGCCCTATCCTCCGGCATACGTCCTTGCCGGATGTTACGGTCATTTTTTCTTGCGATTCATTTGCCTTATGCTTTTTATGAGAAAGCTCTATAGTTTTCATATGATCGCCTTTTTGATGACCGTACAATGAAGATACGGTATTCTGGCCAAAACCAATGTGCATACTTCTATTCCTCCAATCAGTTTATCTGAATTGTACCGTCTGCTATAACAAACTGTACATTCAACTCAGACATAATATCTTTGTGCTGTGTCCGGTTATATGCTAAAATTTCCCGGATATCACTTGCGTAATACTGATAGGTCAGATTCCCGCCCGGATTTAACTGAATTTTCAACGCCTAATCCCATATTAACTCCTTTCCACGGTTCTTCTGTCAGTCAGAACCGTACCTGCTCTCTCCATCCGAAGCCCAAGCAGTAACCTTTAATTGATTTATTGGAGTAAGATAACACTTTTGGAGTTATCTTACTCCTTTTGTTTTGCCATTACGATAATCACAACCGCAACACTCCACAAAATATTTCATTATTCTGACCTAGTTTTCCCTTTTCTTCGGTCTTTTCGGCTGGTGATAAATCGCTGAACACTCTGCCGTCCTGCCAAGAACTGTTTTTTCCACTTCATTCCGGGCAATTCTCTCCACTACCTTCAATACCTTGTTTGTAATCTTTTCTTTCTTCAAAATTATAGAAATTGATACTATGCATATGTATCAAAACCTACCTTAGCAATCATATTTTCTGTTTTTTTATCTTCTTTTTCTTTATCCTCTTTCATTCTCTCCAGCCATTTGTCAATTTCTGAATCCGTACCAGTCTCTCCAAAAATGCCACAGGTTGTCATTTCGGTTCCATTATTCGTAAACTTAAACTCCACTGATATCAGTTTACTACCATGACTTATTGCCGCCTTCTGTGCATTTCGTATAACATCTGGCATAATTGCTAAATTTTCCTCAAGCCATTTCGCAGTTTTTTCATCTCCACATGCCTTTTGCATTACACTTCTGTCAATCAATACAGAAGCATTTTTGCATGGAGTCAAACATTTATACTTGTTAGTCAAATACTTTGAATAGTCTGATACATTTTTAAACTTATTGGCTGAATTCATAGTGTATCCTGCATAATAATTCTTTTCACTATTCTTTGATGGCTTTACATTTTCATTTTTTACATTTCCGTATGTGTATGTATTGGCATACGATGATACTCCATTAATTCCCATACTGCATCTCTCCTTTCTATTTAGCCTTGATTTTTTATTTGCAGGCTATTGGGTTTTGTTCGATACGCTTACTGCCATTGTAAAATTTGCCTCATAAGAAGCTACTGCCTGACTTATTGTGACAGTCTTAGCAGACGAACTACTCTCAGCCACCAATCGAGTTCTGGCATCCTGAGCAGATAACCTTTTATTTTGCGCATATTCTTCATAAGCTGTTCTTTCCGCTTGTTTTTTATGAATCCGCTTTTTTTCCTGTTGTTTCTTTACCTGATTTTCTATTCTCTTTTTATTTTCTATTCTGCGCTCCCAAAAACTATTTTTTGACTTATCATTAAAAATCTTCCCACCATTCCCATTGTTATAACCAGCACTCCACATCTCAGCATGACATTCTTCTTTTGATGCTCCATAATATATTGTAGAAAACGCTCCTCCGCATATACCGGACCATTTATCTGGTTGTGACCAACCCACTTGCAAATCATTTAATACCCATGCTTCATACTCTGGATCATTCTTCATTGCTTCAAAACCCGCCTCTGAAATTGTAACAGATATTGACTCGCCTGCTCTTGTGGGGTGCATTGGAATTTGAGATATTTTATTGTAAATGTACTGCTTGTATTCCACCATCGTCATATCTTTAGCAGACACAGAACCTATTTTTGAATTGCCCACTATACTTCCACTAGCTTCGCTCTTTTCTCTTACACTATCCGCAAACCTTGTATCTTCCTTCTCCTGATCTTTAGCCGCATTTTTCTGTTGGTACTGATTGTAAGCCCGTGTCATATAGTTCACATTAATTGTATTACTCATAGTAACCTCCTTTGCTTTCTTTATCGGATAAAATAACCTGTTCTCCTAGTCCCATATCATCAAACGACCATATTACGCACACAAAGACCATCTCTTTACAAGATGACCACTGCCTTAAATTCATTTTCATCGCAGGAAAGCACCATATCACCGCCATATTTATCCACAACTGCTTTTACATTTAACAATCCAATACCGTGATGATCCCCTCTTTTGCTCTTTATCGTATCATTTTCAATTTCCACCTTTTCTGTCACCGGATTTCTTACCGCAAATATCAGTTTATGATCTTCGCACTCTAATTTCAGATGAATGACCGCTTTTCCGGTATTTTTCAGTACCTTTTCACTCTCCCGGATTGCATTATCTAGTAAATTGGAGAGCAGGATCACAATCTCTTCCTCTTCCAGACAGATCTCCTGCAAATCCCCTACTTTCAGGATAACCGCTATGTGTTTCTCCTGCATGCTGCGGTACTTCTGGTTTAAAACAGCATTGACCACCGGATGATTTGTGTTGATTGCCGACATCTCGACAGCTATGCTCTCTGTCAGCTTCTGCGTAAATGAAAGTGCCTCATCTGTGTGTCCATTCTTAATCAATGTCTGGATTGTGGAAAGCTGATTTTTATAATCGTGCATTTTTCTTCGCTGACGCTCATAGATTTCTTCCCGGTCCTGATAATCTGCAATACGATTTTTCTGATTTTGTTCCGTAAGTACCGCAATTTTTATTCTCTCTTCTTTTTCAATGGTATTCTGCATGAACTCCATAAGGATAAGGTTAATCGCAACCAGTCCCACCGAAAGAAATAAA
>NZ_JACOPH010000039.1 GCF_014287635.1 Roseburia zhanii
ATCAACTAACGGTGTCGGGAAATGCAGATAGAGATACATTATCGCAGATAGAAAAATTACTGAATGAAGGGGATAATGCGAAAAATATATGGACACATGCGTGGATTTGTATGCATGATGCAGATAATGAAATTGTTAATTCGCAGGCAAATATGACAAAGGCAAACCAATATTCTTTATGGCATGAAGTGTATGAGACAACCGGGTATGATGCACGCAATGCGACATATAAAAATGGTACTTTTATTGCAGAGGATGGTACAGATTTACTTGCATTGTTTAAGGAAAAATCTAAAAATGGTGCAGGGTATGAACTTTATTCTAAGAGATGGCTGCAATATGCTAAAAATGGCTGGAAGAAAGAAAATGATTTGGTATTAAAAATAGGCTTTGACAGCAGTGGATTGTATGATATAGGGCAGGAAAAAGGATATGGAGCAGCACAGAATATGTGGATGAAAGGTGTTAGCCAAAGTATATTTGAAGCTAGCGTGTAATCAATATTATATTGATTCTGAGAGAAATCCAACAGGTGGCATAGTTGGAAGGACTCCGAATAATGAAAGGAGATATGTTAATATGGCAGTTACAGGAATAGGAACATATGCGTCATATACGAATAGTTATGGCAATACACAAAATGCTGGAAACAAAACGGGCAGGACATATAAGAATGCTCATGAATATAAGAACTATTTAACACAAAAATACGAATGTTTACGAAGCAGGGATTATTCCGTAAATATAAACAGTTCTCTTTTGTCAAAGGCTATGGGAGATGAAAAGACAAAACAATGGTTGGAGTACAATTTATCGCTAATACCAAAAACAATAGAACAGTCAAGAGCTTATGTGGCAGCAAGAGGAGCAAAGATACTGAGTTATAGTATTACTATAAATGGATATGATAGCATGAGTTCTGTAATGTGTACTCAAGATGAAGTTGATCCGGGAACAGAAAAAGCAAGGAAAGAACTTGAAGAAAGACTCGAGAAAAGGAAAGCAGAAAAGAAAGAGACAGAGGAAAGACTGGAAAAACAGCGTGCCGAAAAACAGGAGCAGGAAGAACGGCAATATAATCTGAAAATTGATGGAAAAGATGTAGCTGACCTGACAGGAAAAATGGTGGAATTGCTAGGTACTTCAACTTCTATAGGAGTGACAGAAAATGGAGTTTCGGCATTTGATGCTTTGGCATAGGAACTTTGATATGAAACCGTAAGGTGTGCAATTAAAATAATGACTTATGCTAGAACATAAAATAGACAAAAATAAATTTGTTGATTTTTGCAATGGAGATGTAAAGGGAGAAGATACAGAGACACTGAATCATTTTGATGAACATACAAGATATCAGTTTACAAGAATGCTGTATGCATATGGAACCGGGATAACCGGACAGAATCCTTTTGCCAATGATGAGGAAGTCGAGATTACAGCGGATATAGACAGTGCAACCCATACTTCCTTTTATGTGAATGGGCAGAAAGCGTTTACAGCCATTACGGGTATGTCATATCTCCCATCCGAGATTCAAACCTTTGGAACCATACAGCAGCCATTTAAAACCAGAGGGTACAAACTATATGATCCCGGTACAAACAGTATCACGATTGGGGTTGGAAGCAGATTTAATCTTGGAAATGGATACAGCATGACGGTACAGGAAGTTTTTGTCTGGGGCGAGGGCTATGGAAACGGAAGCAAAGCAGATGATGAAAGATGTAATATGATAATCGGGGGATTAAATACCCTGATACATTTTGCGGACCAGCAGTATTTTTCCAGTATGACAGATCCATACACCGATTATATTTTAGACTTTCTTGCGTCCCAGGGAGTGGATACCAGCAGAGAATTTGTGATAAACGGGACACATTGCGAACTGGTAAATGGGAAAATAAGTGAAGTTGGTAACGATTATGTGGTGCCTAGTTCCATTCAGCAGAAAGCAGTGAAAAGATACAAAGAAAGTATGTCACAGCTTTTGAATGGCGGAACTTGGTATAGATGGTCATAAAAGTAATAGATCACTTGGACCGTTATGGAGAGTGAATAGGCGATGGTGAAATGTGAAAGGAACTGATATGAAAATATTTCAAACACCTTCTTACGATAGGTTTTGTTTATTCGAAATGGAAAGAAAGAGTAAAGATTTCAGAGGTATGGATGACAATGTTGCTTATAAAAATAAGCAGATAGACAATGTAGAAATATCGAATGAAGGAAGGCGGGCATTGCGGGAAAAATTAAGAGAAGTAAAGCCAAAAGTTGAGGAACCGATAGGATATGAATTAACAATACAAGATACAAATGAGGTTGAATGGGAACATTATACTTCAATGAGAGAATATAGTGGACTGACGTTAAAAGACGGAAAATACAATCTAGAAGATGTGATGAAGTCTGTGATGGATGCTTATGAAACACGTTACAATTATATTGTGAAAGAACATGAGAATGGAGAACGTCAGGTTTCTTATGACCTCACAGGAGAAAATTCATTAACACTTGATGAAGATTTGGCAGGTTTAGACAGGGCATATAATAAGCGATTAGCAAATCTGGCGGGATATATTGTATGTCAGCAGACAAATGACGGTTCTAAATTCTTTCAAACAACTAATGTGAAGAAGAATGCAGCAGAACAAAAAGAATATATAGATACTGCGGTATCCATGATGGAGAAAGCACAAAAAAGATTTTTAGAAATGCGTGAAGAACCGAAATACACAGCAGGAATTGCAAAGAGTGTAATTTGGGATATTATGAGTAGCGATAAGAACTTTATGGAAACGACTCAGAGGTTATTTGCTAAAACAATATATCACAATACTTAAAAAAATATTTTCTAGAGACATGAAAGGCTGTTTAATGTTATAAGAGAATGTTGGCAGTTGTTATGAGACTTATATAAGGTAGGAGATAATATGGTTACTGTAAATAATCATTACAACAACATACCAGTAGGCAGGGATTTAAATAATCTGCCAAACACTTCCAGTACTGGTACAACTGTAGGATATCAGTATGATGGACTTACAGAGGAAGATCGTTTCGTACAAAAAGTTTTGCAGGAGCATTATGATAAAGTGTACAAAGAAAATTTGTCTCATTCTGATCCAATGGCATATATCGAATCAAAATATTGTGATGTGACCTC
>NZ_JACOPH010000040.1 GCF_014287635.1 Roseburia zhanii
CCAAAGACGTACTATTGCTTATATTAAAGTGAATGTTATTATGAGGA
The DNA here is from genome assembly GCF_014287635.1 of Roseburia zhanii. Lineage (GTDB taxonomy): Bacteria > Bacillota > Clostridia > Lachnospirales > Lachnospiraceae > Roseburia_B > Roseburia_B zhanii. The sequence goes on from NZ_JACOPH010000040.1 coordinate 48, forward strand.
GCCGTATGCGGGAAAGCCGCACGTACGGATCTGTGAGGGGCTAAAGTTGCAAGGCTTTAGTCTACTCGACTGGAGAATTGAAAAAAACGGAATTTACCTATTAGGACATATAAACTGTTGACAATAAAGCTCCTATATAGTATGTTTTTGGCAAACTACTATATAGGAGCTTTTGTATGGAAATGAATGGAGGATTTCTTGTCACCAAAATAAAACAGCTTGGAGACCGGATTTTCGAGAAGATTCTCAGTGAAAAGAATATTGATGCGTTTAATGGAGCCCAAGGGCGTATTCTTTATGTGCTGTGGCAGAAGGATGGTATTTCAATCAGGTCACTCTCGACTAAATGCGGATTAGCGATAACATCTCTTACTACGATGCTGGAAAGAATGGAAAATCAAGAGCTGATAAGCCGTGTTCAGTCTGAAACGGACAAAAGGAAAACGCTCCTGTTTCTGACTGAGAAAGCACATGCCTTAAAGGGCGAGTACGATTCTGTATCTGATGAGATGGGCAGTATTTACTACAAAGGTTTTTCAGAGGAAGAAATTACCCGGTTTGAGGAATGCCTCGACCGCATCAGAAAGAATCTTGAGGAGTGGCAGAAGTCATGAGTATTTGTATCAAAGATCAGATTCAGAACATGAATATCGTCATTGGCTGCACAGTGGGGTGTGCATATTGCTATGCCCGCAACAACGTGAAACGCTGGCATATGATTGATGACTTCGCTGCCCCTGAATTCTTTCCGAGTAAGCTCAAGATGATGGAAAAGAAACGTCCGCAGAACTTTCTTCTTACCGGCATGAGCGATTTCTCTGGATGGAAGCCGGAATGGAGAGGCGAGGTATTTGCAAAGATCCGTGAAAATCCACAGCATCAGTTCCTGTTCCTTACCAAGCGACCTGATTTGCTGGATTTTGATACCGATCTGGAAAACGCATGGTTTGGCGTTACGGTGACGAGGAAAGCAGAACTGTGGCGTATCGACGCCCTTCGGAAAAACGTCAGAGCAAAACATTACCATGTTACCTTTGAGCCGTTATTCGATGATCCCGGCACAATTGACCTTTCCGGAATCAATTGGATCGTTGTCGGCACCATGACCGGAGCGCAGAGCAGGAAGATTCATACGGAGCCGGAATGGGCATGGTCTCTGACGGACCAGGCACATAAGCTCGGCATTCCGGTGTTTATGAAGGAAGACCTTGTCCCTATCATAGGGGATGAAAATATGATTCAGGAAATGCCGGAAGAATTTAATAAAGTGTTAGAGGTACAGAAATCATGGAAGAAGTAATGAATGGAATCCTCATTCGTGAGGTGGAAACAAAGAACATCATGACTAAGTCTAGTCTGCCGGTAGGCGGTTACTCGGTCAATCCCTATGTGGGCTGTATACATGCCTGCAAGTATTGCTATGCTTCTTTTATGAAGCGCTTTACCGGGCACAAGGAGGAATGGGGCACTTTCCTTGATGTGAAGCATTGGCCGGAAATTAAAAATCCGAAGAAATATGCCGGACAGCGGGTGGTCATCGGTTCTGTGACAGATGGCTACAATCCACAGGAGGAGCAATTCGGGAATACCAGAAAACTTCTGGAGCAGCTGATCGGCAGTGACGCAGATATTCTGATTTGCACAAAGTCGGATCTTGTGGTACGGGATATTGATCTACTGAAGAAGCTTGGACGTGTAACCGTTTCATGGTCGATCAACACACTAGATGAAAATTTCAAGAACGATATGGACTCTGCTTCGAGCATTGAGCGTCGTATCTCTGCTATGAAGCAGGTATATGAAGCAGGTATCCGTACAGTCTGTTTCGTATCCCCGGTATTCCCCGGTATCACGGATTTTGAAGCAATCTTTGAGCGGGTAAAGGATCAGTGCGATCTGTTCTGGCTCGAAAATCTCAATCTTCGAGGCGGTTTCAAAAAGACAATTATGGATTATATCGCCGGAAAATATCCTGATCTTGTACCACTTTACGACGAGATCTATAACAAGCATAACCGCAGCTACTTTGAAGCACTTGAAGTAAAAGCTGAGAAAATGGCTAAGAAGTATGATTGTGACTTTGTGGATAATGAAATGCCTTATGGCAGAGTCCCGCAGGGACATCCGGTGATCGTAGATTATTTCTATCATGAGGAAATCCGTGGGACAGAGAATACCGGAAAAAGAAATCGCTAAATTCAAGTTTGCCGAAATATATTTCTAACTTTCCCTATTTTACAGACATTCCAGCCCATTCATTAGTGAAATGATATGTATTTTCCCTTATTTTTGCCCTTATGAGATAATCGTAAGGGAAATAAGGGAAAGTTTTATTTAGTCGTTGCCTGCCACTTTATCAAGTAACTTTGCGGATTCCCGCTTGGCTTTTCTTGTGGAATGGGCGTAGACATTCATTGTGGTACTGACATCTGAGTGTCCTAACAGTTCCTGTACATCTTTCGGAGCTGCTCCATTTGCCAGAAGGTTGCTTGTGTAGGTGTGTCGCAACTGGTGAAAATGAAATCCTTCAAATCCATCCAGTTTCTGAGCAATCTTCCTGCAAACAATTCCTAACGTGCTTGGCAGTTCCAAACTTCCATTCGGTCTTAAGCAGACAAAGGATATTTCCTTATAATCTTCTGGAACATTCTCTGTTCCGTCCAAATGATAGAACTCATAGTAAACTCTGTTTTTGTCTTTTACTTCTCTGTAGTAGTTTTTGTGGTAAAGTTCTCCGTACTGCATTCGGTTTTTAAGCTGTTCCTTTTGGGCATTACGAAGAATCTCTGCCAGTGTATCTCCAAAATCAACAATCCTTACCTTTTTTCGTTTGGTTGGTCCGATGATATTCTTGTGCCTTGAACCATCATAGCGGATACTGCGTCTGATTGTAAGGCACTGTTCTTCAAGATTTACATCCTGCCATGCCAGACCACAGGCTTCACCGATACGAAGTCCTGCATAATAAGCTATCTGGATTGGAAGTATTGCCGGTGGATTGTAATCCTG
>NZ_JACOPH010000041.1 GCF_014287635.1 Roseburia zhanii
AGCCGATGCCAAAGTTGACCTTGTGGTAATTTTTGAAATTTTATTCATTTCTTCACCAATAATTCCACGGGCATGCTGATTGGTTGTCTCCATTGTCACAAAGTCATCCACTGTTTTTTTATATGCAGCATCTAAATTGCTTAACTCTTCATCCTTTGTAAGCTTACGAGGTCCATTTTCATCAGCTACATATATTTCTCTGGTTCCATTTTCATAGCCCTTCACAATTTCATCATATAATTCTGCGTATGCTTTAACATAATTATTTGCCTTGTCAGTAATATTTAAGGCACTTTTTCCTGTATCAACATTTTGATTCTGCTGTGCTGCCTTCTTTTGAATTTCATAACTATAATCAATATCACTGATTTTTTTACTCGCTAACAGTTCCTTTCTTTGAACCACATCATCATATTTTTCCTGTCCACTCTGCTGTATACGATTACGATAATACTCCAATCCCTCATTAGAAATCGAAAGCTTCACTGATTGCCCCACTGTATGTTTTTCGTTTGTCTGACTATTTCCTTTCTGTACTTTATCAGTATTTTTTTCCATTATTGAATTCGTATTATTCATGTAATTAGATATTTTCATATTGTCACCTCAATTTCCATATTTATACAATGTCATTGACGGATAACGTCTGGTGAATGTCAAAGAATTTGATCCTACTGCATAATCATAATAATAATTAAAATTTTCTATATCTATTAACTTACCTGTTGACGGATCAATAATAACTGTCACGGCTTTAAAGTCCTGCCACAAATTATTCTCTTTATATGCCCCTGTGCATCTGCAATGAACACTGTAGAAGTTACTGTTATTTTAATTGCATACTTCATGCCTTCATATCAAAATTATCTTGCAATATTATGTTTTCACCTACACTACCAGTCTTTTCTTCACTATTTAGTGCTTTTCTCGCCTCACTAAATGCCTCATAATATGTCATTTTTAATGCTGAATGAACCTGTGACTCTGCTTTTGTTTCTTTTTCCTGCCAGCCTACTCCCCCTGTATAGGTCAAAACTTCTTCGCCCTCTTCATTGTATACATGAATTGCCGAGCCTGTCCCTGTTCCCTGATATTTTGCCTCATAAGGTATTCCAAACAGCATACAGAGCCATTTTTTGTCTGCTTCCTCAACTTCTTTCATTGCTGACATATTACCTGAATTCATTGATTGACTAAACTTTCCAATTAAAGCAGCTCTATTCGGGGCTACTTTGCTTACTTCCGTCTTTCTCAAATTCATAAATGCATTTCCCATATATACATTGTCCTGTGCATCTTTTTTTGCCAGATCAACAATCTTCTCTTTTAAAGAATCCGTTAATTTCCATTTGTTTTTTTTAGAAGATTTAGAAACATTTTTATTCGATGTGTTCCACACTTTTGCTGTGCTATAATTATTTGATATTTCCATTTAATTGAATCACCTCTCTGTTCTGTCATTTATGTAATCATACAATTCCTTATATGACAGATAACCTGATAAGTTGTTCGAATCATATTGTAACTGCATAAATTCTTTAATCATGCTCATATAGTCTTTCTTTTCATTTATGCTGTCAGAATCATAAGTGATGTTGCCATTCACACCACCAGCCGCATTCATGAAATCTCCAAAAGCATTTTTCGTAAAGCCTTCTACATCACTATATGTTGTATATGCAAGCATTTCCAAATAACTTGCATTTCTTGGATCAACATCATTTATCTGTACATTTGTATCTGTGTAATTTCCTTCTTTGTCCCAATATCTTACCCTGTATTCTGGGTTTGCCGAATCATATGCATCTGATTTATATACAGATGCACTACTGCCATCCGGAAATCCTACTGCTGTTAATGCATTTCCACTATCTTCTGTTCCCGACATATGTAATGTAATATTAGAAGATGTACTGCTTACATTTGATAACAAACCGGAATTCATACCGTTCGCTTTCGCAGTGTTTCTTTTTGTTCCTGTATAATAATTTGAATAATTATAACCGTTAATTCCTGCTATACTCATTTTCGTTTCCTCCAATTATTTTCATTCCTCTGTCATTCGGAATCTACTCACTCTCCATAACGGTCCAAAGACCATGCCTTTACAGGATAATCACAAGAAAGTACCCGACAAAAGCATACTATATTTTTATATCTACTGACTTCTTTCCACTCTCAACATACTCTCTCGTAATGCCATCCAATGCACCCTCCGGTATTGGTTTACCCGCTTTCCATGTAGGATCAGCAGCTTTTGCGGCTTTTGCAAATGCCTGTCTGTATTGATGTTCATATTGTTCCATTGTCCAGCCTGCTGATAAGCGGTCATCCTTATCCATTTTTCTGTATAAATTGTTATATACACTCTCCCTTTTGGTAGTATCACCATTTAGAGTACCATTTTCATTTAAGAATTCTTTCTTTGCCAGTTCAAACATTTCTTCCCGGCTACTCTCTGGAACAGAAATGATATGTTTATAACTGTTTCTGTTCTCATCCGTTACCGCAAGTCCTGTTAATCCGGTATTCGGATCAATCCAGTCTCCATTTTTGTCATATTGGCTCATCAGGTTCTTAATTGCCTGAACATTCGTAAACATTGCACCGTTTCCATTCTTCATCATCTCACTCAATGCTGCTTTATACTTTTTACTGTTTGTGTCAATCCCTGCTGCTTTTAATTGTTTCTGTACAGAGCTGCTGTTCATTTGGGACAACTGAATATTGTTGACTAAATTTGTTTTTGATGTTCCAAATGTCGTTTGAAATAAAAAACCGTAGTCCGTAATTCTTGACATAAGCGAAACCTCCCATCATTAAATTTTTTATATGTATCATCCATTTTATTTTTTTATATCGACACACTCCTTCTGATATTTTACCTTTTCTGCACCAAGTACGATTTTTTTGCACGAAGTAAGACTTTTTATGAATTGAGGAATAACTCAGCAATAAATTTATTTCCATCACTTTTCAATATTAAATTTCCATCATATTTTTTTACACTGCTCTGAACATTCAGCAGTCCTATTCCACCGCCT
>NZ_JACOPH010000042.1 GCF_014287635.1 Roseburia zhanii
GTCTGCCGGAAGAAAAACAATACAAAGGCGGGCGCACAGTGGATGAATTGTTGCAGGACATGGCAGAAGGAAAGACACTGGATGATGCGGAAACGGAGTATGTGAAGATTTTTGCAAACATGAAAGATTTTGAGAAAGCACAGCAGAAGGCGGAACTGAAAAATGATTTTTCCGAGGATTTTGTAAAGGATCTGGAAAGCAAAGGGATCTCCCGTGATGAGCTGGAGGGAATGCAGATAAAAATTGAAAGCAATGGGAATGTAACGGTGAGCGGCATTGAAGACAAAGAGGTCCGGGAGCAGGTTCAGAAACTGGTAGAGGAAAAGTACAGTGACCGGATGTATCAGTATTACACAGGAATTGCTGACAGTGTGGGAAATCTGACGTCCAATACCTGGCAGTATGCCACGGATGTGCAGGAAGTCAGGCGTTACTTAAAAGGAGTTACGGGAGAAGATATTTCTCTGGAGAACCTTTACCTGACACCAGACGGAAAGATTGGCGGGCTGCCGGAAAAAGCCGCTAATCTGATCAACAAAACAAAAGACAATGCCAAGATAGAGCGGATAAAGGATGCATTGATAAATATTATAGGACATAATAGGACAAGCGGTGATCTGGGGATTCCAGACTTTACTTCGGAGTTTCAATTCAGTAATGGTGCTTTTTCTGTGGCAGACAGTGGTTTTACGGTGGATATGGCGGCATTGGATAGAAGGCTGACGCCACAACCGCATGATAACATGTATTCGGATATGTATGAGTACAGTTTCAGGAAAGTATTATGATACAACATCAGAAGGAGGTAATTAAATGCGTATTGGTTCGGGAGGCTTTATATAATTTAGACCATCCACTGGAATATGTTCCTAAAAGCATAGAAGTTCAGAGGGCTTGTATGAAAGAGAGAGAATTCTATGTTGCGTTTCTGGAAAGATTAGAAAAGTTATAATTGACTGGAACAGAAACGGAAAATGACAACGATGAGACATATATAAAATTATTTAGGAGATAATATATGAGTGATAGTACCCTTCACATTGGAACTCTTGCTTCAAACAATGTAAATGATACAAGTAAAGATAAGATGACAGGGTGGAAGGCTATGGAGAGCTGACCGCCCTGTTTTTATCCAGAAAAATGCAGAAATAATCAAGAGAAAATCCAAATCTTTCTGCTATTCTGTTTCATGGGTCTTATATGTACGAAGATAGGCTTCTACCAGTGCAAGAATGGTGGTTATCTGATCGTTTGTACATTCTGAAAGATAAACCAACAGTCTTTGGTAATCCAGATTATCAGTTGGAGCTGCCGGATAAAAGAACGGATCAGCAGAGATGTGTAAAGCTCGAATGAGCTGACCGAGTTTTTCAAGGCTTGGAACATTACCATGATTTTCGATCTCTTTGATATATCTTGATGAAACACCGGATTTTTCGGATAATTCATCATAAGTCAGCTTTTGGTCTAATCTGGCTTTCTTCAGGCGAAAACCCATGTCTTTATCAATTTTCTTAGATTTAGCCATGTCATGCACCTCCGTATATAGTGTATAGTTCACCATTTAAAAAGAAAATGAACTAATAACGCACTATATCAGAGGGATATAATGCACTTGAATAAAATAAGTAACTTTGGATATTGCATATAAAAAAACGCAGTATTCAAAGGTTTTTTCTCATGTTTTTATCCTTTGAATGTGTTTGGGAGAGTTATGGATTCTGAACCGTTGAAAGGATATTTTTGTATTTGGGAAATATTATCCTGCCCATTGCGTGGAAGGACAGCTAAATAGGTCGCATTTTAAGTAATGCGGCAAATTCTACAATTGAAAGTGTATTATATACACTCGTAGAATGTGGAGAAAATTTAATATCAGCTATAAACGGTGTCCTGTGGGTATATGCCCATAAGGGCGTTTTTTATATACAGAAAAATTTTCCTAAAAATTTTTCAATCCACCCGAACATCTTCCCAGTTTCATTTGGGAGATACACCGGAAGGGAAAAAGGGCAAAAGCCTTGGCATTCGGAACGGGAGGAGGTGAACTCGTATGGGGCAACCTTCTTCTAAGGATGAAATGACTATCCGGCACCAGTTTGACCGGTTATGCCAGATGGCATTAAAAGGCGAAGCTGTAAATTATTACAAACACATGGACTATCGCAGGAAACACGAAGTTACATTCTCTGAACTGTCGGAAAAGGAGTTGAGCAAATTATTTACTATGGATGAGTATGGAACAGAATATCATCATTTTGAAGTGCATGGCTATGACATTGAAGTAAAAAATACCCTGATTGCTGAAGCTTTGAAGGAACTTACAGAAAGAAAAAGGAATGTTATTTTACTTTCATATTTTATGGAAATGAGCGATGCGGATATTGCAAGAGAAATGAATCTGGTTCGCAGTACCATTCATGAACACAGGACACGCTCACTTGAAATTTTGAAGAAGATCATGGAAGGAATAGCAGATGAAAAAGATGTATAAAAGCAGAAATGAGGAAAATTTGTTGCCTTTCCATATTATAAAGGCAGCATCAGAGGGCGATGTAAGTGCCATCAATACAGTGTTAAAACACTATGAGGGATACATAATCAAATTGTCTACCAGAAAGTTATATGACGAAAGCGGACAGGTGCATTACTGCATTGATGAAACTCTGCGTCGCAGATTAGAAACAAAGCTGATCACAAAGATATTGGCTTTTGAAGTTGCATAACAGGCGGTTAGCATTGTCCCTTTCCATTCGCTGATTGCTGCGTATGCACCCTGTACCTTGACAACTGAATATTTTTTGCATACAGGACG
>NZ_JACOPH010000043.1 GCF_014287635.1 Roseburia zhanii
AAATTCCATCTTAAACTTATACTGGAATCCCTTGATTTCTTTACCATCTTTCGTATAGGAAAATTCCTGTACACTCTCTGGAATCAGGTACGCATCATAGCTACCCTTCTTGCCTTTTAATCCTTTTACAAGTATCTTTTTCCCTTGAAGCAGGCTCTTGACCTGTGTATCGGAAAGTGTTACCCCAAGTGCCTTGCCGACATTCATACCGCACTTCCCGGTACAGTACGCTCCGAATTTTCCCCTGACTACATCAGCACCGCACTTCGGGCATTTGCCTAGCACTTCCTGTCCACCCTTGCCTGTGCCAAACATGGCTTTATGTTCATCACTAACGCTGTGATAGGTCTTTACAAGATCAGTTACCATTGCTTCAATACCAGACATAAACTGTTCCGCAGCAACTTCTCCTTTGGATACAAGAGTAAGCTCATTCTCCCAGTCAGCGGTCAGTTTCGGAGATTTTACTACATCTGGAAGTATCGTGATCAGCTTCATTCCATCCTCTGTCGGAATCATCTGCTTTTTCTCACGCTTTACGAATCCGTCTTTTACCAGTTTTTCAATAATGTCAGCTCTGGTGGCAGGTGTGCCAAGTCCTTTTCTCTCCACTTCATCGCCCATATCCTCTGCTCCGGCTCGCTCCATGGCGGACAGCAGGCTGTCCTCAGTGTAATGTTTTGGCGGCTGTGTGAAATGCTTGGAAACCTTTGTCTGCTCCACTGCAATCATCATGCCCTCACGAAGCTCCGGCAGCTTCTTTTCTTCCTCTGCATCCGATTTATCCTCTGCGGTTTTATAGGAATTTTTGAAGAAATCCTCAAATTCCTTCCATCCATTTTTCCACACTTCCTTGCCGGATACCTTAAATACAGTATTGTTGCAGGTAATCACTGCCTTTGTGGAATTATAAATGTGCTTCTCCCCGGTCGCACACAGCAGACGGTTTGCACAAAGGGAAAGTATCTTCATTTCGCTCTCCGGGATTGCCTTTAAGTCCTGCTTGATGATCTCCATGGTAGGAATGATTGCGTGGTGGTCCGTCACTTTCTTGCTGTTCAAAATCCGCTTAATATCTGGATTGAACATGATATTCTGCTCAAATAACAGAGAATTGAAAATCGCTTCGATCACATTTTTTGCAGTACCTTCCATGTCATCGGAAAGATACTGGCTGTCTGTTCTTGGATAAGTCACCAACTTTTTCTCATAAAGGCTCTGCGTATATTCCAATGTCTGCTTGGCAGTAAAACCAAACAGACGGTTTGCATCCCTCTGGAGTGTTGTAAGGTCATAGAGCTTCGGCGGTGCTACCCACTTTTCTTCCTTTACCACGGAAGTGACAAGAGCCTGTCCGTTTTCACAGGCTCCTGCAATCCTCTCTGCTTCCGTTTTATCACTGATATGCTCTGATACCGCATCCAGACCATTTCCCATGATGTGAGCCATATAATAGGCTTCTTTCTTGAAATTCATGATTTTACTTTCACGATCCACCAGCATGGCAAGTGTCGGTGTCTGCACTCTGCCAACCTTCAATGCCTTACCGCCATATAATACCGTAAAAAGTCTTGTCCCATTGATACCCACAAGCCAGTCTGCTTCCTGCCTGCATAATGCTGAATGATACAAGTTATCATAGTCGCTGCCTGGGCGAAGATTATGGAAGCCGTCACGGATAGCACTTTCCTCCATGGAAGAAATCCATAACCGCTTCATCGGTTTTCTGCACCCTGCCATGTTGTAGGTCAGGCGAAAGATCAGCTCACCCTCCCTTCCGGCATCGGTTGCACACACAACAGCATCTACCCTGTCATCATGCATGAGCTTTTTCAAAATCTGATACTGTGCTTTTGTATCACTTTTCACTTCATGCTGCCATTCCTGCGGAATGATCGGAAGGCTCTCATAGCTCCATTTCTTCCATGCTTCCTCATAGCTTTCCGGCTGTGCCAGTTCTACCAGATGTCCCACACACCATGATACCAGATAGTCATTGCCTTCCAAATATCCGTCCTTACGCTGTGTGGCACCAAGAACTGCCGCAATGCTCTGTGCCACACTCGGCTTCTCTGCAATTACAAGCTCCATCTCTATTCCTCCCCATTTTCTTCATCATTCTCGTTGTTGTTATCTTCATTGTCATTCTCGTCTGTGTCTACTGATTCTGTATCATCACCACCATTTATGAATGCTTCGTCGGAATCCTGCTCGGTTTCTTCCTCGTCATCATAATCGTAGTCCTCGTCAAGCTCGTCCTCATCTTCATCCTCATCAATGAAGTTTTCCTTTTTCTTCTTGGATTTCACAACACATACCACTCCGATCACAGCTACCGCAGCAATGCCCATTAAAATATATGTAAAGCCGGAACCATCTGCTTTTGCGGTATCCTCTTTCGGCTCACTTGTATCTTCCGTGCTATCTTCGGTGCTGTCCTCAACACTTTCTGCTCCCTGTGTTTTATCTCCTGTGGTATCAGCATTATTGTCTGATAATGCGCTGTCTTTGGTAGGGATTGCAGATTCCAATGCCGCTGAATTTTTCGGAAGTGTCTCGCTGTTATCCGTTGTGGTATTCAGCAGGTCGTTTTCACTGACTTCTGTAAGGAAATACACCTTTTCATCTTCCCCATCACGATCAATCACAAGATAAAATACCTTTTCTGATGCAGTCTGGATTGTGTAAAATTCCTT
>NZ_JACOPH010000044.1 GCF_014287635.1 Roseburia zhanii
ACAGCAGCAGGAAATGTTGAATGAAAAGATTGCAAAGCAGGAACAGGAAAGAAGCCGATTATTACGGTCGTGGAACAATGAAAGGCTGTTGTCAAAAGCGTCTAATGCTTATGAAGCAAGATACCAAACGGCAGTTGTTAAAGGTAGATAAAGAAGCAAGTGCCGCAAGAGAAAAGGCATATCAGGATTATGTTATGCAGTATGAGATGGCGGTTGCAAAGCAACAGAGTGAAGCGTGGAGAAAAGCGATAGATGGAGTGCCGGATAGTTTAAGAATGTTGTTGGAAATAAATAATACTGAAAATGTGCCGGAATATTCAGAAAAACAAAAAAGCAATATAACGATGCAATCAAGGCTTATGATCATACCGGTAACGGTGTAAGCTGGTAGCAGTTTGAATGGAAAACTTACGATACACAGATGACAGTCACATTTGAGGATTCGGTGAAAGTTGAAAGCATTTCAAAAAATGGAAAGTTTAAGTGTATTATGGAGCCATATCCGGGTAATGAATTAGATTTTTAAAAAGTATTTCATGTAGGAGTCAGAGCATATTACTGACTCCTATGCAGAAAGGAGAACAATTTTATGAGTATAACGAAAGTTGGAAGTTCCTATAATTTCATTTATAACACAAAGACAGGTAAATTATCTACAAAAGATGGCAGCAAAAATGAATTTGTTGATTTTTGCAATGGAGATGTAAAGGGAGAAGATACAGAGACACTGAATCATTTTGATGAGCATACAAGATATCAGTTTACAAGAATGCTGTTTGCATATGGAACCGGAATGACCGGACAGAATCCTTTTGCCAATGATGAGAAAGTCGAGATTACAGCGGATATAGACAGTGCAACCCATACTTCCTTTTATGTGAATGGGCAGAAAGCGTTTACGGCAATTACGGGTATGTCATATCTCCCATCCGAGATTCAAACCTTTGGAACCGTACAGCAGCCATTTAAAACCAGAGGGTCCAAACCATATGATCCCAGTACAAACAGTATCACGATTGGGGTTGGAAGCAGATTTAATCTTGGAAATGGATACAGCATGACGGTACAGGAAGATTTTGTCTGGGGCGAGGGCTATGGAAACGGAAGCAAGGCAGATGATGAAAGATGCAATATGATGATAGGTGGTCTGAACTCCCTGATACATTTTGCGGATCAGCAGTATTTTTCAAGTATGACAGATACATACACCGATTATATTTTAGATTTTCTTGCGTCACAGGGAGTGGATACAAGCAGAGAATTTGTGATAAACGGGACACATTGCGAACTGGTAAATGGGAAAATACGTGAAGTTGGTAACGATTATGTGGTGCCTAGTTCCATTCAGCAGAAAGCAGTGAAAAGATATGAAGAAAGTATGTCACAGCTTTTGAATAGCGGAACTTGGTATAGATGGTCATAAAAGTAATAGATCACTTGGACCGTTATGGAGAGTGAATAGATTCCGAATGACAGAGGAAAGGACAGCATATCTGCAACAGGAAAAAGAATTTTATACAGTGTTGGCATCCAAAATAGGAGAATAATTTTATGCATGATGCAAAAATGATATTGAAATAGGAGGAATAGAAGTATGCACATTGGTCCTGGTCTGAATACCGTATCTTCATTGTACGGTCAACAAAAAGGTAATCAAATGAAAACTCCTGCATCTGGGGAAAAGACATTTTATACGGCAGAAACACCGAAGGTATATCAGATATTTACAACAGATAATATGTTGTGGACAGGAGGTAATGGTACAGGTCTTTCTTATTGTCTTAAATATGCGGATGATTCGACGGATGAAAATCCTGTGGTGTTAGCGAAAGGTGTGGATGAAAACGGGAAAGAGTTTGAGCAAAGAATTTATATCAATGATGTTAATCCATCAAATGCTACAGTAGTCGAAATGCGTGCATTGGAGGCACATTACAAAGTGGAAAAGCAGGGAGGTTTCACGTCTCTGCCGCTTGAAGCTGGTAATATGGGACTTAACGACAGAAGAGATTTTATCGCAATGTTCAAAAAAAGCATAGAAGATTTAAACAAATTGGGAAGGTTTGACTTATCGTTGCTTTGGACGAAAAGTATGGATACATATCTTAATTTGCCAAACGCAAATAGTAAGTATAAATAGTGCTTAGTCATTTGAACATAGGAAAAAAAGAGAACTTGGATTACATGAAGTGTATGAGACAACTGGATATGATGCACGCAATGCGACATATAAAAATGGTACTTTTATTGCAGAGGATGGTACAGATTTACTGGCATTGTTTAAGGAAAAATCTAAGAATGGTGCAGGGTATGAACTTTATTCTAAGAGATGGCTGCAATATGCTAAAAATGGCTGGAAGAAAGAAAATGATTTAGTGTTGAAAATAGGCTTTGACAGCAGTGGATTGTATGATATAGGGCAGGAAAAAGGATATGGAGCAGCACAGAATATGTGGATGAAAGGTGTTAGCCA
>NZ_JACOPH010000045.1 GCF_014287635.1 Roseburia zhanii
AGGTGGAAATGGAACAGGTCTTTCGTTTTATATTAAATACGCAGAAGAGTCAACAGAGGATAATCCTGTAGTGATAGCCAAAGGCGTTGACGAAAATGGAAAAGAATTTGAAGAAAAGAGTAACATTAATGATATTAATTTGAGAAATGCTTCTTATGTTGAAATGAGTGCTTTGGAGGCATATTATAACGTCGACAAGGGGAATAGTCTCAGTTATTTTCCGCAAGAAACTGGGTGTATGGGATTAAATGACAGATGCGACCTTATATCCAGCTTTGAAAAGGTTATACAGGATATGAATAAATTAGGAAGGTATGATTTGCAGATGTTTTATATGCGAAATATGAATACTTATCTAAATGCAAGCAGTAAGCATAAATAGGGCTTAGTTATTTGAATATAGTAGAAAAAGTAAGCTTGGACTCCATAGGAGAGAGCAGGTGCGGTTCCGACTGACAGAAGAACCGTGGAAAGTTAATATGGGATTAGGTGTTGAAAACACTTTTATCCAAAAAAGTTGAGGCGGAAACTGGACTGGCATATAGAGAAAATTTTGAGCTGATTGGAGGAACAGAAATATGTATATTGGTTCTGGTCTGAATACCGTATCTTCATTGTACGGTCAACAAAAAAGTAATTATATGAAAGCACCTGCATCTGCGGAAAAGACATTTTATACGGCAGAAACACCAAAGGTATATCAGATATTCACAACAGATAATATGTTGTGGACGGGAGGTAATGGAACAGGTCTTTCTTATTGTCTTAAATATGCGGATGATTTGACGGATGAAAATCCTGTGGTGTTAGCGAAAGGTGTGGATGAAAACGGGAAAGAGTTTGAGCAAAGAATTTATATCAATGACGTTAATCCATCAAATGCTACAGTAGTCGAAATGCGTGCATTGGAGGCACATTACAAAGTGGAAAAGCAGGGAGGTTTCACGTCTCTGCCGCTTGAAGCTGGTAATATGGGACTTAACGACAGAAGAGATTTTATCGCAATGTTCAAAAAAAGCATAGAAGATTTAAACAAATTGGGAAAGTTTGACTTATCGTTGCTTTGGACGAAAAGTATGGATACATATCTTAATTTGCCAAATGCAAATAGTAAGTATAAATAAGGCTTAGTTATTTGGACATAGAAGGAAAAGAGAATTTAGAATAAACGAAGGAGATTGAGACAATGCAGTCAATATCAAGTTATATTAATCCTAATACAAGAGGACTTACATCTAATTACAAAAATACAGCTATTAAAGATAAGGAAACCTATAATGAGGCGATGTCGCAGCACTTACTAAATCCGGTAGAAGATTTGGTTCAAGTGTTAAAAACACCTATAAAATTGGCGAAGAGTTCGTCACTTAGCAGACAGAATAATTCTGTTAATATTGCGGAAGGGCAAAGAATCCGTGTTAATGGAGGTCATGTGCTTACGGTTACGGCGCATGGAGTAGAGGTTTCTGGTGGAGATAATCCGTATGATACACAATCATATGTAAAAGCACAGAGAATGGCAGATGCATTGGCATCCATGCTGCGAAATGCAGGTGGGACAATGACTACTGTAGCACATTCAAAGGAGGAATATGCCCGGTATACAGAGGGAATTACGGATGTTATGTCTTATCTGGGTGTAGACACTTCCAAAGATTTTACGGTCAATGGTATGAAATATAGCAAAAATAAAGATGGTTGGTATGAGTCAGAAGCGAACAGTGATGCGCAGGCGGCATATGAACAGTTAAAAGCGAATAACAGAATCTACCAGTTTGCAGATGAAAAGACCAAAAAGCAGATTGCATATATTAGTGATTATTACCTTCAGACAGTGCCGGAGAGTGTAAAGGCGGCGTGGCAGGAAACATTGGAAGAAACTGGTTTTAATCCATTTCAGACGGATGTAACCAGTACATTAACGCAGTTATCTGTAGAGCAGGATTTTCTGACAGGTGGTGATGACAATATTTTTGGTGAAACGAAAGAAAGTTGTTTAGCAGCTATCGACAAAGTATTGGAGAGAATAGAAAATCCGTTGGCAGCAGTTACAGAGGAAAGGGCAGCATATCTGCAGCAGGAAAAAGAATTTTATACCGTACTGGCATCTAAAATAAGAGAATAAAATGCCGGGAGGAATTTAAAGATACAGATTATAAGACTTATATAAGGCAGGGGGATAATATGGTTACTGTAAATAATTCTGACTATTATAACAACATTCCAGCTGGCAGGGATTTAAACAAGCTGCCCAATAATTCCAGCGCCGGTACAACTGTAGGATATCAGTATGATGGACTTACAGAGGAAGATCGTTTCGTACAAAAAGTTTTGCAGGAGCATTATGATAAAGTGTACAAAGAAAATTTGTCTCATTCTGATCCAATGGCATATATCGAATCAAAATATTGTGATGTGACCTC
>NZ_JACOPH010000046.1 GCF_014287635.1 Roseburia zhanii
TGCACCATATAATCCTTCGATTGCTTTAATATGCTTATTTACATCATGTAATATGTGGACGGTTTGATCATATTTTTTTGTCTGCGTCAAATAGTATTCGTATTGTACCTTTGCCTGTTCCCTGCATTTTCTATATCGTCATGTTGATATTATTACTTTACTATCCTGCACACTCTCTGGGAGTGACTGTATCTATCAAAAAAGAAGCCAGCAGTTTATTCACGCACTGCTGACTTCCTATAATACTACTCATTTTATTTACTTCGCTGCGTCTCAGACAATTTTTTTATTTTTAAACATAACCTCTGTTTTCCCGCCATCCCTTTACATACCACCTGATTCCAACATATACCAGTTGCACGAATAATAAGAGAAATAGCAGATTGATTGGCAATACTTCCTTTATCCAATCCCCAAAGTAGATAGCTATTGCCATACTTACAAGTATCACCATTATGGTAATCATATCCCAACAGTATTTCTTATATAGCCCTGCAATCTTTATTTCGATAAATGCCAAAAGTATTCCCACACCCACCAGACATCCACCGCAAATCAATATTCTTATCAGCCAGTTTATAATTCCGGCAACGACAGGATTGGATATTCCATCACTAATCTGTGCCACGTTCTTTCCTGCCAGTACAACCCAGCCAGCAATGGTCTGTGTGAAAGTTGCGATTGTATCAAAGAATACCACGCAATCAGAAATAAATATTTTTGACCTTATCATCTGAAAAAGAGTAGTTGATACGGAATACCATATCAGCAGAAACATCAATGCTTCATACATGGCTGTTTTTGTTTTATATCTGCCTGCCAGTTTTTCCCTCTGCATATCATACTTTTCCTTAGCTTTCAGATAAGCTGTCTGTTTACAATTCCCGCACTTTTGATAGAGTACCGGCTTTTCAACCGGTATCTCTACTTTTTTCTGATGGGAGAGTGCATAATCCCGTTCCTGTTCTGCCTGTCTCTGCTTATCTCGACATTCCTCTATCATGGCTTGGACGGTGTGTGTTTTCTCTTTCTCGCTCTGCAACAATTCTTTTGTTTTCCTCAAGTCGTTCTTTAAGGCTTGAATGTTCTCTGTTTTGTTCTCGCTGTTTAACTTCTCGTTCAAGGTCAGCGATTCGTCGAGCTGCACTTTCAGTTCCCTGATAGTCCGGTCTTTCTGGTCGAGTTCTTCCTGCATCTGCTCTGTCAGCAGAAGCAACTCTTCCAGTTGATCGTCGCTCTTTGAGTTTCTTAATTCGTTCATCAATCAACCTTCCTTTCTCTAATTGCTGTTCAAGTTCAGTAATTCGCTGTTCTGTTTCTGCAATAGCCGGTTCTCGCTGTTTAATTTCTGTGCCAATTCCTGCCATTGCTGATTTTCGTCTGTGAGTTTCTGTATCTGGTCTGTCTTTTCTTCCAGAAGCATCAACAGTTCTTCTGTATCCGGTAAGATTTGTAGCAGCTCTGACAATTCTTTCTCTAATTGCTGCAATCGTTCTTCCTGCTCCTGAAAGCACATCAGCTTCTCGTCCTTTTCCTGTATCTCCTGAAGCATCTCTGCCATGATATTCTGCTGTTCATCTATCTGTGTAATCATTGCTTCCATCATGGGAATTACTTCTTTGCTTTCTTCTAATGTCATTCAACCACTCCCTCCACATCGACAATGCACCGGATACCTTACCAAAGGTTGCAATTACCTTTTGCAGCAGTGCATTTTGTTTTTTTATCATCTGGTTTTCCTCGATCTTCCATGAACCTTTCCTTATCTGCCCGGTGAGATATTTTTCCTCAATCTTCCTTGCATCTGCACCCTCATGAATCGTAGGGACTTTCAATTTGCCCTGTCTTTCATAAGAGCGGTGGTCAATCAGATTGTCTATGGATAAATGCCGGTTACACATCTTTGCCCATTCGCTTCGCCATAACTCACAATTCTTTGGATTGTTCCAGCCGGTAGCGTCAGTCAGAACCCTTTTCCATTGTTTTCTGTTTCTTGCCCCGACTTTCTGTACTCCGTTTTCATCAAGTACCGGAATACGGATTCCATGACGGTCTGGATTTTTCTTATCCTGCCACCAGTCCGGGTGGGATTCATCAACCACGATATTTCCGTCAGTATCTCTGACAAAATCCCAGTCCTTGACTTCCTTGCTGCCCCATGAGTGGTCTGGATTGAATGGTCGCATGGTTACAAGTAAATGCACATGTGGGTTCCCGTCGCCCTTATCGTGTATGCTCCAGTCGGCACACATTCCCTCGTCCACGAAAGTCTTTTGAATATATTCGGTTGTATAATCAATCTGTTCCTGTCTGCTCCATTCTTTCGGCAGGGAAAATTCAAATGAGCGTCCAAGCTGTGCATCTGCATTTTTTCTATC
>NZ_JACOPH010000047.1 GCF_014287635.1 Roseburia zhanii
ACCGGTCAGAGAACTTATACAAGCAGTTGGAAGAAAAAGAAAAATTACGAAGGGAGGTTCGTTATCTTGAAGAAAAAGCAAAAGGCAGAACCGGAAAGCCGCAGAAAAAGCAGTTATAAAGGCAATAGCAGGAACAACAGTAAAAGTGGCGGTCTTACCTTTTCAGAAAAGAAGCGTCTTATACAGTTAAAGCATATTTTATCGGGAAAGAGCATTGAGAAAGAAAAGCCGACTACCGCACAAAGGACGATCACTTTTGAAAAGATGTTCCGTGACGGTATCTGTCAGGTCAGCCACCGTTATTATACAAAGATGGTGGAATTTTTTGATATAAACTATGAGCTTCTGGAAGTGGATGACCAGGCGGACATACTGGCACAGTACAGCAAGCTTATCAATTATTTTGATCCGTCTGTGAGGTTTGAACTGGTGCTTTTCAACAGGTATGTCAACGAGCAGATGCTTACAGAACAGTTTGACATACCGTGGCAGGAGGATGATTTTAACGACATCCGTGAGGAATACACGGAGATGTTAAAGAAGCAGGCGGCAAAGGGCAACAACGGTATCATCAAATCAAAATATCTGATTTTTGGTTTAGAAAGCAACGGCTACAAGGAAGCCAAGAGCCGCCTTAACAACATTGAAAAAGATGTCATACGGAACTTAAACAACATAGGAACCCTTGCGAGGGGACTGGACGGAAAGGAAAGACTGCGCATCCTGCATGAATATTTTAATCAGGATACGATGGAGCCTTTCCGTTTTTCATTTAAGGATTTGGCAGAATCCGGTAAGTCGGTCAAGGACTATATTGCACCGCCGGGATTTGATTTCCGCTATCCGAACCGCTTTAAGTCGGGGAATATGTATGGCTGTGTGTCCTATCTGGATATTATCGCACCGAAGTTTACGGACGAGCTGATCAAGCATCTTCTGGATATTGATGCTAATCTTACGATTTCCATGCACATGCAGACGGAAGATCCGGTAAAGGCAATCAAGAAGTTAAAAGCGGTTATTTCCAATATCCAGAAAATGAAGATTGAGGAGCAGAAAAAGGCAGTCCGAAGCGGCTATGATATGGATATTCTTCCAACAGACATCGTGACTTATGAAAAGGACACGCTGGAATTTCTCGATGATTTGAATACGAGCAACCAGAAGATGATCAACATGACATTCCTTATTACCTGTTATGGCAGAACCAAGCGGGAACTGGAGAGTTTAATACAGAGGGTGTCCGGTATTATTCAGCAGGCAAACTGTGACCTCAGATGTTTACAGTATTTACAGGAGCAGGGCCTTATGGCATCTGCACCGATTGGGTGCAATGAATCCGGAATTGAGCGTACCCTTTCCACAAAAAGCACCGCAATCTTAGTACCATTCTGCACACAGGAATTGTTTATGCCTGCACCGGCAATCTATTACGGATTAAATGCACTCAGCAACAACATGATTATGGCAGACCGCAAAAGGCTCCGTACACCAAACGGAGTTATCTTAGGTACTCCCGGAAGTGGTAAGAGTTTTAGTGCAAAGCGTGAGATTTTAAGCTGTTTTCTTATCACAAAGGACGATATTATCATCTGCGATCCGGAGG
The DNA here is from genome assembly GCF_014287635.1 of Roseburia zhanii. Classification (GTDB taxonomy): domain Bacteria; phylum Bacillota; class Clostridia; order Lachnospirales; family Lachnospiraceae; genus Roseburia_B; species Roseburia_B zhanii. Next base: position 1,607 of record NZ_JACOPH010000047.1, read on the forward strand.
GAGAGTATTTTGCTCTTGTGGCAGCACTACATGGACAGGTGGTAAAACTTGCCACTAATTCCAAAGATTATCTGAACCCGATGGATATTCAGTTAAGCCATAAAGGGGATAAGGAGGCGCTAAAGCTGAAATCCGATTTTATCATAACATTGTGTGACCTGATTGCAGGAGGCAAGGACGGATTGCAGAATGATGAAAAAGGTATCATCGACGAGTGTATCCGTCATATTTACGATAAGTATTTTGAAAATCCGGTGCCGGAAAATATGCCGCTGCTGGAAGATTTATATGATGCCCTGTTAGCACACAAAAATCCAAAGGCGGAGCGTATTGCAAACAGCCTTGTGCTGTATGTGCATGGTTCCCAGAATTACTTCAACCACCATACCAACGTAGACAGCGGCAATCGTATCATGTGCTTTGACATCAGAGACTTGGGAAACCAGTTGAAAGAGCTGGGTATGTTAATCGTGCAGGATGCGGTTTGGAACAGGGTATCGCAGAACAGGGAGCGAAAGATTGCTACCCGTTATTACTGTGATGAGTTCCACCT
>NZ_JACOPH010000048.1 GCF_014287635.1 Roseburia zhanii
ACCGGTCAGAGAACTTATACAAGCAGTTGGAAGAAAAAGAAAAATTACGAAGGGAGGTTCGTTATCTTGAAGAAAAAGCAAAAGGCAGAACCGGAAAGCCGCAGAAAAAGCAGTTATAAGGGCAATAGCAGGAATAACAGCAAAAGCGGTGGACTTACCTTTTCAGAGAAGAAGCGTCTTATACAGTTGAAACATATTTTATCGGGAAAGAGCAATGAGAAAGAAAAGCCGACTACCGCACAAAAGACGATTACTTTTGAAAAGATGTTCCGTGACGGTATCTGTCAGGTCAGCCACCGTTATTATACAAAGATGGTGGAATTTTTTGATATAAACTATTCGCTTCTGGAAGTGGACGAGCAGGCGGACATACTGGCACAGTACAGCAAGCTCATCAATTATTTTGATCCGTCTGTGAGGTTTGAACTGGTGCTTTTCAACAGGCAGGTCAACGAACAGATGCTTACAGAACAGTTTGACATTCCGTGGCAGGAGGATGATTTTAACGACATCCGTGAGGAATACACGGAGATGTTAAAGAAGCAGGCGGCAAAGGGAAACAATGGCATCATCAAATCAAAATATCTGATTTTTGGTGTGGAGAGCAATGGCTACAAGGAAGCCAAGAGCCGCCTTAACAACATTGAAAAAGATGTCATACGGAACTTAAACAACATAGGAACCCTTGCGAGGGGACTGGACGGAAAGGAAAGACTGCGCATCCTGCATGAATATTTTAATCAGGATACCATGGAACCTTTCCGTTTTTCATTTAAGGATTTGGCAGAATCCGGTAAGTCGGTCAAGGACTATATTGCACCGCCGGGATTTGATTTCCGCTATCCGAACCGCTTTAAGTCAGGGAATATGTATGGCTGTGTGTCCTATCTGGATATTATCGCACCGAAGTTTACGGACGAGCTGATCAAGCATCTTCTGGATATTGATGCTAATCTTACGATTTCCATGCATATGCAGACGGAAGATCCGGTAAAGGCAATCAAGAAGTTAAAAGCGGTTATTTCCAATATCCAGAAAATGAAGATTGAGGAACAGAAAAAGGCAGTCCGAAGCGGCTACGATATGGATATTCTTCCAACAGACATCGTGACTTATGAAAAGGACACGCTGGAATTTCTCGATGATTTGAATACGAGCAACCAGAAGATGATCAACATGACATTCCTTATTACCTGTTATGGCAGAACCAAGCGGGAACTGGAGAGCTTAATGCAGAGGGTGTCCGGTATCATTCAGCAGGCAAACTGTGACCTCAGATGTTTACAGTATTTGCAGGAACAGGGACTTATGGCATCTGCACCGATTGGATGCAATGAGACTGGCATTGAGCGTACCCTTTCCACAAAAAGCACCGCAATCTTAGTACCATTCTGCACACAGGAGTTATTTATGCCTGCTCCGGCAATCTATTACGGATTAAATGCACTTAGCAACAACATGATTATGGCAGACAGAAAAAGGCTCCGTACACCAAACGGAGTTATCTTAGGTACTCCCGGAAGTGGTAAGAGTTTTAGTGCAAAGCGTGAGATTTTAAGCTGTTTTCTTATCACAAAGGACGATATTATCATCTGCGATCCGGAGGGAGAGTATTTTGCGTTGGTGGCGGCACTACATGGACAGGTGGTAAAACTTGCCACCAATTCCAAAGACTATCTGAACCCTATGGATATTCAATTGAGCCATAAGGGGGATAAGGAAGCATTAAAACTGAAATCTGATTTTATCATAACATTATGTGACCTGATCGCAGGTGGCAAGGACGGTCTGGAGAACGATGAGAAAGGTATCATCGACGAATGTATCCGTCATATTTATGACAAGTATTTTGAAAATCCGGTGCCGGAAAATATGCCGCTGCTGGAAGATTTATATGATGCCCTGTTAGCACACAAAAATCCAAAGGCGGAGCGTATCGCAAACAGCCTTGTGCTGTATGTGCATGGTTCCCAGAATTACTTCAACCACCATACCAACGTAGACAGCGGCAATCGTATCATGTGCTTTGACATCAGAGATTTGGGAAACCAGTTGAAAGAGCTGGGTATGTTAATCGTGCAGGATGCGGTTTGGAACAGGGTATCGCAGAACAGGGAGCGAAAGATTGCTACCCGTTATTACTGTGATGAGTTCCACCT
>NZ_JACOPH010000049.1 GCF_014287635.1 Roseburia zhanii
GCATTCAAAGAATCTACATCTGCTGTCATTGCATTAATCTTCTCTTTTAAATCTTTCATTTCATCTTCTGTCAAATATTCAGAAGCATTTTCGTCCAGCCATTTTTCAAAAACCTCTGACTGATTTTCCGAACAGCCTTCAAACGCGCTTTGTTCTCCCAAAATGGAAGTTGCTTTCAAATCTAATTTGAATAAATTTTCACATTTATATTCTGCAGGTATCTCTCTTATTTCTCCATCAATAGATGAAAAATGCATTGTATGAAAATCCGATACCTTATTACGAGCAGTCTCAACTAACTTTCTTGCTGAATCACTGATTTGTATATCATCTTCCTGAACCAAAGCATGGGAACCATTTTCTTTTTTCTCAATATTTCTACTTGTCATATTGTGATTGTTAATATACATATTACTCTGAATCTTCATAGTATCCTCCTAATCCACTGGATCATAATTGTAATTTGCTTGTACCCCACTTACCCTTCCAATGTGAATGGTACTATCACTCATATGTTATCTCCTAAATAATTTTATATATGTCTCATCATTGTCATTTTCCGTTTCTGTTCCAGTCAATTATAACTTTTCCAGTCTTTCCAGAAACGCAACATAGAATTCTCTTTCTTTCATACAAGTCCTCTGAACCCCTATGCTTTTCGGAACATATTCCAGTGGATGGTCTAAATTATATAGTGCCTGTTTCGTTGCCTGAATTGCAGATTCTGTTGTGTTTCCCAAAATGTCGATGTTATCCACATTGCTCTCACCCTTCATCTGCTTATTCAACCTTTGTACCATCATCTGCGATATATGGCTCAACATTCCATTTTTCGTTATTCCCATACCATTCGCATTTACTTCCTTAGCTGCTTCCATCCATGCGTCCTTTACCTCCTGCGGAGCATTCGGACCAATCATATCAAATGCTTTTTTGTTAAAATCCGTATCTTCCATATATGGATTTATACTCTTATTTTCCTGTTTAGCACGTTCTGTACTAAATTGAGGAATATCTTTCTGTCTGCGCCTGTTTTCATACGGCACACCATTCATGGAATAGTTAGAACTAATCTGCATATATCAATACTCCTTTTTATTATTTATAATCGCATTCCATATTGTCTAATACGAATATCTTTTGAAAAACGGCACCGAAATAAAGGGTAACTCTATCCTTTGATTTCGATGCCATCCATGGCTTTTATCCATTTATTTTATCATTCATGTAATCATACAATTCCTTATATGATAAATAACCCGGCAAATTATTACTATCATACTGTAACTGCATCAGTTCTTTTACCATACTCATATAATCCTTCTTCTCTTTTATATTGTCAGCATCATACGAAATGTTCCCATTTACACCTCTTGCCGCATTCATGAAGTCTCCAAACGCATTTTTCATAAAGCCTTCTACATCGCTATATGTTGTATATGCAAGCATTTCCAAATAACTTGCATTTCTCGGATTAACACCATTTATCTGTACATTTGTATCTGTGTAATTTCCTTCTTTATCCCAATATCTGACTCTATATTCCGGATCTGCCGGATTATAATCATCTGCCTTAAAGACAGATGCACTGGTTCCATCCGGAAACCCCATTGCTGTCAAAGCATTTCCACTGTTGCCTCCATCTGACATATGTAATGTAATATTAGAAGATGCACTACTGGTACTTGACAGCACGCCCGAATCTCTACCGCCGGTCTTAGCCATATTGTGTCTTGCTCCTGCATAATAGTTTGGATAATTGTAGTTATTAATTCCTGATATGCTCATTGCTTTTCCTCCGTACTTTATTCCTTATAATTTTTACCTATGCCATTCGATACCAATTTCCATCCTTTAAAAGCTGTGCCATTCTTTCTTCATATCTTTTCACTGCTTTCTGCTGAATGGCACTAGGCACCACATAATCGTTACCAACTTCTCTTATTTTTCCATTTACCAATTCACAATGTGTCCCATATATCATTAATGTTAATCTTTTCTTCAAATTCTTTTCCATTTTCGTCAACGCCTTTGGCTATCACTACAGGATTATCCTCTGTTGACTCTTCTGCGTATTTAATATAAAACGAAAGACCTGTTCCATTTCCACCT
>NZ_JACOPH010000050.1 GCF_014287635.1 Roseburia zhanii
AGCCGATGCCAAAGTTGACCTTGTGGTAATTTTTGAAATTTTATTCATTTCTTCACCAATAATTCCACGGGCATGCTGATTGGTTGTCTCCATTGTCACAAAGTCATCCACTGTTTTTTATATGCAGCATCTAAATTGCTTAACTCTTCATCCTTTGTAAGCTTATGAGTTCCATTTTCATCTGTCACATATATTTCCCGTGTACCAGATTCATATCCCTGAACAATTTCATCATACAACTCTGCATATGCTGCAACATAACCGTTTGCTCTGTCTGTAGTGCTTAAAGCCTTTTTCCCAGCATTAGCAGCATCTTTGTTCAATTCTGCTGCTTTCTTTGAAATCTCATAACCATAATCTACATCACTGATTTTTCCACTTTTTAACAGTTCTCTCCTCAGAAGTACATCATCATAGGTTTCCTGCCCGTTCTGCTGTATATGTTTGCGATAATGCTCCATTCCATCATTAGAAATAGAAAGCTTTACGGATTGTTCCATCGTATGTTTTTCATTTGCCTGCTTATTTTCTTTCTGAACTTTAGCATCATTTTTTTCTATTATGGGATTCATATTATTCATATAACTAGATATTTTTACCTCTTTCAATTATTCAAATATCCCTGATCCAGTTCTTCTTTCGACCAGACTCTTTCATACGTTCCACCAATTTCGTCAAAAACCTTTTGCCATGTAGAAAATTTATGGATTTCCTCCATGCTATCCTTGTTATTCTGAAGCCATTCATACAGCTTTTCATACATAGAACCAGAAAACCGGACACTCCAATTGTTTTTATAATTTTCATTGTCACTGTATGACATTCCATCAGCTCCTATGGATATAATTCCCTGATCTGTCCGTTTTGCCATTCCTCTAATCTCTAAATCAGCCCAGATAAAACCTTCTTCCCGACTCTCAATTAAATTAGGGTATTTGTCAAAATACATCTCCGCTAATTCTTCATACCTCTTCCGATCCGCTTCATTTTGCAGAAGAACCTTGCCACCTCTGCCTTCTTCACCGTCTTTTACTAAATACTGGATGCCGGTACCTGAATGTGTATTTAATGTAAATCCCTGCAAAGTCTCCACATCCAGCGAATCTTTATCCATTACATTCTGCAATGCATCTTTTAATTCATCATCTAATACCAGGGCATCGTAACTCATCGTTCCATGCTCAGAAATCAAAAACTGCTTTCCTGTTGTTTCATCCTGTCTTATTTTTATATCAGAATAGGAAAATGCCCCCAAACGCTCCCCGTCTTTATTGTATATATCAAAACATTCAGCTTCATTATCGGGTACGATTCTATAATTTTCGGATTCGTACTCTGAATATTCCTGTTTCAAAGTATTTATCGTTTTTCCTGACAGTGCCAGATAAGAATCCATCACTGTACTTTTCTTAGCACGATTGATATCCGCTCTACTGCTAATATCCTCCTTATCCACCGTCTGAGCCAAAGTGTCAGCCCACTTATTCTGGTTCCGATTTGGTTTTAGTTTGTTATAACCTGTTGAATAACGGCTCTCCGCTCCTATACTTCCAATCATTTTTTAAATTCCTCCCGGCATTTTATTCTCTTATTTTAGATGCCAACACGGTATAAAATTCTTTTTCCTGTTGCAGATATGCTGCCCTTTCATCTGTAACGGCTGCCAGCAGATTTTCTATTCTCTCCAATACTTTGTCGATAGCTGCTAAATAACTTTCTTTCGTTTCACCAAAAATATTGTCATCACCACCTGTCAGAAAATCCTGCTCTACCGATAGCTGCGTTAATATACTAATTACATCCGTCTGAAATGGATTAAAACCAGTTTCTTCCAACTGTTCCTATATTTGAAAAAGAGATTCCCATAAATCCACCTCCAACAGCTAGAAGTTTTCGTATAAAATTTTATTCAACGACTTCATAAAGCGGTTTATACTTTCTATCATCCATTAATCACACTCTAGCTTCAAACATACTTTGGCTAACACCTTTCATCCACATATTCTGTGCTGCTCCATATCCTTTTTCCTGCCCTATATCATACAATCCACTGCTGTCAAAGCCTATTTTTAATACCAAATCATTTTCTTTCTTCCAGCCATTTT
>NZ_JACOPH010000051.1 GCF_014287635.1 Roseburia zhanii
ACAGCAGCAGGAAATGTTGAATGAAAAGATTGCAAAGCAGGAACAGGAAAGAAGCCGATTATTACGGTCGTGGAACAATGAAAGGCTGTTGTCAAAAGCGTCTAATGCTTATGAAGCAAATGCTATGACGGAAGCGGTTACGGATAGTGCTTTTAAGTAAGGAGAAAGAGATATGTCAATTACATTTTTAAGTCATCCTATTCATCTGCCGGATTTTTTCAAGTTTGATAGGGAATATTTGGGAAAACAGGAAAGCCAAAATGAAGACCAGAAAGTGTTTCATAAGGATATTTTAGAGGTTTCTCAATTATCGAAAAACAGGGAAAATTTAATGGATAAAATTAAGCATACAGTTGTGCATTCGGTTACATCGTTCAGCGATATGAGAGCCGGAATATTAAAAGAAATTAGGGAAGAAAAAGGGCAGTATGACTATACTGATGTTGTAAATGCCTGCGGATTGAGTTATGCAAGGCTGTATTCTGAAATTGAACAGCGCTATGAAAATGAACAGTATTATAAGGTAGATGGGACGCCGCTGACAAAAGAAGATGAGATAGAGTGGCTGGATATACAATTTGAGCAGGAAGCGGCATGGCAGAAATCCTGTGCAAGAATAGCAGCCCAGGGGCAGGTCATTCAGGGGAAAATTTTTGAAATGCCAACAAAAGAGATGGAAGAATTGGAAGACAGCTTTTATCAAGCGAAGGATGCTTATATGAAGCTGTACCGGGAAAGCAGGCAGGTGGGGAAGCCGCTTGTTTTGCAAAATTATATATTTGGCAATGGCCGGATGTATGAAGTGCTGAACAGATTAGGTAATTTACAGGAGAGGGTGGAATAATGCGGGTTAATTTATCCAACAGTTCATTGCAGAACAGATATTTTTCAGGAACAGGAAGAAGTCATTCAGATGTCAGGTATGAACGAGCATCTGTTGAATTTCAAAGGTCTTATGATAGATGAGGTTCAACGGGTAATCATTCGGGAAAATCAGGAGATAGAGCTTACATATACCGAGTTTGAAATCTTGAAGCTTTTTGCAAAGCATCCGGGAATAGTGTTCAGTAAGGAACAGATTTATGACATTGTGTGGAAAGAATCCTATTCCGGCGATTACAACATCGTCATGAGCCATATCCGGAATATTCGGGAGAAGATAGAGGATAATCCTAGCAAGCCAAGCTATATACAGACTGTTTGGGGAGTTGGTTATCGGTTCAATAAAAATTTAATAGCATAGAAACAGGCAATTAAGAAACAAAATCTTGGTTGTCTTTTTTATTTGTAAAAACATTTACAGTGACAGGTGCAGAAAGGAGACAGGAGTACATTGCAGAAATCAAAACGAATACGGGCAGTAATGATAAAGGTTTATAAGTGAATATCGTAGTTATGCAAAGGCAGTCAATAATGGCTGCCTTTTGTCATGCAAAAAATAAGCAGATGGAGGAAATACTATGGCAGAATCTAAAACAGAAAAACAGAAAGTACAGGAAATAACGGAGAAGCTAGAGCAGGGTATCAAGGAGCTTTTTGAAAGCGAGAAGTACAAGACTTATCTGAATACCATGTCAAAATTCCATAATTACAGCTTTAACAATACTATGTTAATTGCGATGCAAAAGCCAGACGCTACGTTAGTGGCCGGATTCAAGGCTTGGCAGAAGAATTTTGACAGGCACGTTAAGAAGGGGGAAAAGGGTATTCGTATCCTTGCCCCGGCACCCTATAAAATCAAAGAGGAGAGGGACAAGATTGATCCGGTCACACAAGAACTTTTACTTGATAAGGACGGAAATCCGCAGAAAGAAGAAGTCGAGATAACAATTCCGGCATTCCGGGCAGTATCCGTTTTTGATGTGGCGCAGACAGACGGAAAGCCGATACCGGAACTTGCGGCAAAGGAGCTTCTTTCAGATGTGGAAGGGTATCAGGATATGATTCGTGCGGTAGAAGCTATTTCGCCAGTACCGATTGAACTGGAGGAGATAGCCGGAGATTCCAAAGGCTACTATGACAGGGAAGCAAAGCGGATTGCGGTACAGGA
>NZ_JACOPH010000052.1 GCF_014287635.1 Roseburia zhanii
AGGAAAGAGCATTACATAATATCAGTAAAATCGTATTCATCGTTTCTCCTATGAATTTTTCTGCAAAAATTTATTTACTTCTTCTCTAAAATCGCTGCTTCTCTTTTGCGCAATCTGGATTTCTTTTCCATTGTCCAGATAAATGGTAAAGCCTTTTATTTTTTCAATATGCCTTAAATTAACCAGATTTCCTCTGCAATTCACAACAAAATCATAGGGCTGCAGTTCTTCAACCAGTTTTTCAAAAATGCAGTCATACTCATATGTGATATCAGACAACGCTATCAGTACTTTTCTAGACCTCTTTATGTATTCAAAATATAAAATGTCCCTGAGCTTCAATCTGATCGACAGATACTCTTTCCCCTTGCTGTCCGTCACTTTATAAAAATCCTTTTCTGCTCCGGTATCCGGCAGTTGATCCAGCAGTTCCAACATCTGCGTTTCCAATTTATCATATTCCAATGGTTTACATAGAAATGAAAATGCATGAACTTCGTTAATGACCTGCATACAATATTCTTCATAACTCGTAATATACACTAATTTCACATCCGGAAATTTTTCTTTCAATGTTCTCCCCAGTTTAATACCATTCAGTTCTTCCATCGAAATATCTAAAATTCCGATATCAATGTTGCTGATATTTTCAAGCATTTGATTTGCAGACACAAATTGCTCTATATGATAAGCAATCTGTTGGCTTGTAAAAATCTTATGCAGCATAGTCACTGCACGCTCAAGATCTGCCATATCGTCATCACAAACAGCAATTTCCAGCATATTACTCACCTTCTTTCTCATTTATATATCGGCTCAATCTTTATTCTGTTTCAAATCTCACCTATAAAAGATATCACATGAAACAAAATATTACGGTATTTCTTCACCAAATACGATTTTTTAACACGAAATACGATTAAAAAAAGCATTAAACCATTTACCCCTGTTAATACACAAAAGCACTGTATCTCAAACTCTTTGAAATACAATGCTTCCTCGTATTTTCTATATCGTCATATTGATATTATTACTTTACTATCCACATTTACTATCCGCCACACCCTTTGGGAGTGGCAAAAAACAACCTTAGCAAGCACTGCCTGTGTCATGACACAGGCGAAATCCCCCACACTTTCCTATCGTCTGTGTGGTCGAATTTCCATAGGGAAGTATCCCTAACCCTCTCTCGATTTTTCTTCGGTTATTCTTCATTTTACCGTCGAAATGCATTGACCTTTCCTGCCGTTTTTGCTACAATTTGCTATGGGTAATTACACCCAAAATTGAATAAAACATGAAACAGACTGTTGTAAAAATCGAACATTTTACAGCAGTTTTTTTGTACCCAAATTTAGAAAGGACGTGGCACAATGGCAAACCGAAACCGCACCCATCCGGTGCAATTTTATCTCAGCGATGATGAGCAGTACATCCTCAACACCAAATTCAAAGCATCCGGCATGAAGAGTATGTCTGCGTTCCTGCGCAAGCTGATCTTATATGGATATGTGTATGATGTTGATTACAGTTACCTGCGAAATTATAATACGGAGTTGGGACGTATCAGCTCCAATTTAAACCAGATCGCAAAGAGGGTAAACAGCACCGGAAACATTTATCAAGAGGATATAAACGAAGTAAAGGAGTTGATGAATAAAGTATGGCGTACACAAAAATCCATGCTATCAAAGCAACCGTTGATAAAGCGATAGACTACATCTGCAACCCCGAAAAGACCGATGAAAAAATGTTCGTTTCCTCTTATGCCTGTTCTCCGGAAACCGCAGCTTATGACTTCAAATATACCCTCGACCACTGCCGGGAAAACAGTCCAAACAAAGCCTATCATCTGATACAGGCTTTTGCTCCGGGAGAGGTCGGTTTTGAAGAAGCGCACCACATTGGAAAGGAGCTTGCAGATAAACTTTTAGAGGGAAAATATTCGTATGTTGTTACCACCCATATTGACAAAGAACACGTTCATAATCACAT
>NZ_JACOPH010000053.1 GCF_014287635.1 Roseburia zhanii
ATGTACTTGTTTGTAATAGTGTGTTATACTTAAAAGAAAAAGGGGGTTATATTATGTATATTGCAGTTACAGGTAGTAAAAATAATAAAGACGTTTACATTTATCAATCATTCCGAAAAAAGGACGGAAAATCATCATCTCGCATCTATAAAAAACTTGGAAAATACAACACTTTGCTGGAACAGTTTGATGGTGATAATGAAAAACTTATGGCTTGGGCGAAAAGCGAAGCTGCCAAAGAAACAGCTCTCTACAATGAACGTACGGGGAAAGTAACGGTTGAATTCTCCCAGGCTGCCTGCATTCCTATGAACGAGGTACGTTCTTTTCATGCCGGTTATCTATTTCTTCAACAATTATGTACGGAGCTTCGCATTGATAACATCTGCCGTGTGATTAAAGGACGCCATAGATTTAAGTATGATCTTCATGCGATTCTAACTGATCTCGTTTACGCAAGAGTTCTCTCTCCTTCAAGTAAGCTCAGCAGTTATAACTTCTGCAAAACGCTTTTTGAACCACCAAAGTATGAGATTCAGGATGTTTACAGAGCTTTATCTGTAATCGCAGAAGAGTCGGATTTTATCCAAAGTGAACTATACAAAAATTCAAACTTCATCCATCCAAGAAATCAGAAGATACTTTACTATGACTGTACGAATTATTACTTTGAGATTGAGGAAGAAAGCGGTTTGAAGCACTATGGAAAAGGCAAGGAGAACCGTCCAAATCCGATTGTTGGTATGGGGCTCTTTATGGATGCTGATGGCATTCCACTTGCATTTGATGTTTTTCCAGGTAATCAAAACGAGCAAACAACGCTTAAACCTCTGGAGAAGAAAATCATAAAAGATTTTAACTGTAGTGAATTTATTTTCTGTTCAGATGCCGGTCTTGGAAGTGCCAATAACCGAGCGTTTAACAGCATCGGGAATCGAGCTTATGTCATCACACATTCCCTTAAAAAGATGAAGCAGGAAGACCGTGATATTGCCCTAAATCCAACACAGTTCAGAAAAGTTGGTTCGACAGATTTGATAGATATCAGAACTTTGGACGAAACCGATGAAGAAGTTTTTAACTCCATTTACTACAAGGAAGTTCCTGTTGTTACCGGAGATTTGGATGAGATACTAATCGTTACATACTCACCAAAATATAAAGCTTATCAGCAAAAAATACGGTCACGTCAGATCGAGCGTGCAGAGAAGATTATCAACTCTCCTTGTAAAAAACGAAAGGGCAAAAATCAAAATGATCCAATGCGTTTTGTGAAAAATACTGCCGTAACAAACGATGGTGAGATTGCAGAAAAGAACGTATATGAAATCGACGCAGAACAGATAGCCAAAGAAGAACTTTACGATGGTTTCTACGCGGTTATAACAAATCTGGAGGGAAATATCGAAGAAATCATAAAGATCAATAAGCAGCGCTGGGAAATTGAAGAAAACTTCAGAATCATGAAAACAGAATTCGAAGCCAGACCTGTTTATGTCAGAAGAGATGACCGGATCAAGGCACATTTCATGACCTGTTACATCAGCCTTCTTCTCTACCGTCTGTTAGAAAAGAAAATAGGAAACAGCTATACAACCGAGCAGATCATAGAGACTCTGCGATCTATGAAAATGACACTGTTAAATACCGCTAATGGCTACGTTCCATCCTACACTCGAACTGAAATAACAGACTCTTTACACAAAACTTTTGGTTTTCGGACAGACTATGAATTTATCAAAAAATCTACGATGCGAAGCATCATCAAGCAAACAAAAGAAATAAATTTACCCTAGTGTAGAAAATATAGCACAATAGCACATATCGCTACGAAACAAAAAACGGCTGCTAGCCTTGATTTTACTGTCTATACAACCGTTTTTTTACTTCCCAACTGTCAAAGATGGGAT
>NZ_JACOPH010000054.1 GCF_014287635.1 Roseburia zhanii
CCAGTTGTGCGCCCAGCTAAGGGTGTGTAACCAAGTCGGTGGGAATCCGATTTATCCAAGGTCTAGCCAGCCAGATAATAGCGAGTCTTGGGATGTTGTTGGTAACAGCAACTGACAAGCGTAGACAGCAAGAAAGCAGGGTTGCAATGCTATTGAGCCTCGAAAAGTTAACTTCAGTAGGCCGACGTCTTAACTGGTGCGGAAGGCAACAGCACACAAGTCATTATGGCGAGAATTGTGTGGCGCTGCGGGGTCAAAGGGCCAATCATGCTTGACATTGTGGGTACACATCAACTGGGGAGAACCTGTTGTCTCTCGTATAAGAGTATGAAGTATCAACTGAAAATGGAGAGCTTCAAATGGATAACAGGTAGTCGGACAGTCTCATAGTACTGATGAAATCGGGTAATGCCGATGGAGGGAAGGGGACTGCATAGTAACGGTCTTTCTGAGGACACATTATCCGTACTCAGGGACGGAGGAAATAATGGGAACGAAATTAGAAAGAATAGCTGAAATATCGGCAGAAACAAAGAAACCTGTATTCACATCCATATATCACTTGATAAATGCAGAATTGCTGAAACAATGCCATAAAGAATTAGATGGCAAAAAGGCAGTTGGTGTTGATAAGGTGACAAAGGAAGAATACGGAAAGAACCTCGATAGAAATATCGAAGACTTAGTACAGAGGTTAAAGAACAAATCTTTTAAACCACTCCCATCATTGAGGGTATATATTCCAAAGGGAAATGGAAAAATGCGACCGCTGGGAATAGCCTCTTACGAGGATAAGATTGTCCAAATGGCAGTAAAGAAAGTACTAGAAGCAATTTACGAGCCAAGATTTCTGAACTGTATGTATGGATTTAGACCAAACAGAGGTTGTCACGAAGCGGTAAAAGAAGTATATCAGAGAATCAGTTATGGGAAAATCAGCTACATAGTGGACGCTGATATTAAAGGATTTTTCGATCACATTAACCATGACTGGATGATGAGATTTCTGGAATGGCATATTCAAGACCCAAATCTGCTCTGGCTGATAAAGAAATATTTAAAAGCTGGAATAATGGAAGATGGAAAATTTGAATCAACAGAGGAAGGTTCAGCACAGGGTTCAGTCATGAGTCCGATGCTAGCAAATATATACATGCATAACGTGTTAACGCTGTGGTTTAAATTTGTGGTGAAAAAGACGTTAAAAGGAGACTGTTTTCTGGTGAATTTTGCAGATGATTTTGTAGCTGGATTCCAGTATAAATCAGAAGCAGAGTGGTATTATTCAGCCCTGAAAGAGAGGATGGAACAATTCAATCTTGAGCTGGAAAGCAGTAAAAGCAGGTTGATTGAATTTGGGAGATTTGCAGAAACCAACAGACTATCCAGAGGAATAGGTAAGCCAGAAGCATTCGATTTTCTAGGTTTTACTTTCTATTGCGGGAAAACAAGAAAGGGAACATTTGCATTAAAGTTGCAGACATCTCGAAAGAAGTTTGAACGTAAGCTGAAAGAATATAAACTATGGATATATGATAATCGGAACCGTCCGGTCAGAGAAATCATAAAAGAGCTGAATGTAAAGCTTGTAGGTCACTATCGCTATTATGGAGTAACATGGAATTATAGAAGATTATGTGCATTCTTACACAGAGTACAACAATTCCTGTTTAAAGCGGTAAATCGTCGAGGTTGCAGAAGAGCCTATACATGGGGTGGTTTTTGGGAAATGCTAAAGTGTTATCCGCTTGCGAAACCAAAGACGTACTATTGCTTATATTAAAGTGAATGTTATTATGAGGAGCCGTATGCGGGAAAGCCGCACGTACGGATCTGTGAGGGGCTAAAGTTGCAAGGCTTTAGTCTACTCGACTG
>NZ_JACOPH010000055.1 GCF_014287635.1 Roseburia zhanii
GGAACGAGCCCGGCAAGCGTAAGCGCAGACCGGTTGCCACTTGTGGCAAACTTATAAGGACGACCTCTGGTTGTCCATAAGTGCGCCCTTCATTCAAAGGCAATGAAGGGAATGGAAAAACCACTCCCTCCGCCATTACACTTCCTCCATATCTGTAAGTGGCTCTTTCTGCATCGCCTTTGAGAAAAACTTTCCGTTTGTTTCCTGCCTTTTTAAGAAGCCTATCAACTTTGGTAAATCTTCCTCCTCAATCGGACAGCCAAGAACCGATTCCACTGCGCCACCAATCTGACAGAGCCTGTGGGTTCGTTTTTTACTTTCCTCTGCTTTCTTTCGCTTTTCCAGTTCCTTCCGCTGTGCAATGAGCTTTTTTGTAGCTTCAATGCTTTCCTGTTCCTTTTTCTCTAATGCACGTATTCTTTCTTCATAAGTCTTTGTTGATTTCGCCATATCGTCTTCATCCTTTCTTTTTCCGATAAACAACAGTTCCCGGTTGCATATCAGGAGAAGCACATGGTATAATCCTCTTGCGTGTAGGTATATCATGGCTTCGGTCTGATAGAACCTTTGGCGGTTTCTTAGGAAGCCGCCTTTTTAAGTTGCCACATTTCTTGTGACAGCTTTTACATTTCCTTTATCCCTCAGATCACGCCCCTCGTTGGCTTCCATGAACTTTTCCAGAATGTCAGTTTTAATAAGGACTTTTCTTCCGACTTTTAATACCGGAAGCTTCTTCCATTCAACCAGCTTTCTCAAAGTGTTTCTGCCAATTCCTGT
This sequence comes from Roseburia zhanii, assembly GCF_014287635.1. Lineage (GTDB taxonomy): Bacteria > Bacillota > Clostridia > Lachnospirales > Lachnospiraceae > Roseburia_B > Roseburia_B zhanii. The sequence goes on from NZ_JACOPH010000055.1 coordinate 778, forward strand.
ATAGTCGGCTGCTTCCTCGATGGATAATGCAATCTTTCTTTCCGTCATCTTGTCACCTCCTGTTAAATTGCATTATGCAATTTTTGTTGTGCTGTTAGTATAGCGGTTTTATATTGCGTTGTCAAGCGTTATGAAATTTTAAAAATAATCATTAAATTGCATATTGCAATTATGTGAGGTACATGCTATAATTCATACATACCGAAAAAGGAGGCAATCAGCATGAAAGATAAAGAACTACGCAAGCTGATAGGTAACAGGGCAAAACAGCGTCGTCTGGAATTAAATCTGACACAGCCTTATGTTGCAGAGAAGATGGGAGTTACCGCTTCCACAATCCTTCGTTATGAGAATGGTTCGATTGACAATACCAAAAAGATGGTGCTGGAAGGTCTTTCGGAAGCACTTCATGTATCTATTGAATGGCTCAAGGGGGAAACCGATGAATACGAAACCGATATTACGGATAAGAAAGAATTACAGATTCGTGATGCAATGGGCGATATTCTCAAACAGTTACCTCTCGACCTTAGTAAAAAGGAAGATGCTTTTTCCAAAGATTTACTGCTGTTGATGTTAAAGCAATATAACCTGTTTCTGGAATCATTCCAGTTTGCCTGCAAGAATTACAAGGGCAGCACAAATGAAGCTGATATTGCAAAAGTAATGGGGTTTGAATCGAATGATGAATATAACGAGATTATGTTTCTCCGGGAGATCACCCATACTGTTAATGCTTTTAATGACATGGCAGATATTGTAAGGCTCTATTCCAAGAAACCGGAAATGGCAGAACAAAGGCTTGAAAATCTTTTATCAGAAGTTTTGTATGAGGATTCCGATTCGGTATAGAACGACAACCGGAGTTATGATACAATGAGCACGAGCGAGTCAGGCTGTTTACAGATTTGACGAGCGGCGAATTGGCTTATGGACTTGTCCATAAGATGCCTACACGCAAGAAGCATTTCATCAGTTCCGATTGTCTGATATCGAAAGGAGACACACGATTATGGCAAAAGGATCTGTAAGAAAAAAAGGAAAGAAATGGTACTACCGCTTCTATGTAGA
>NZ_JACOPH010000056.1 GCF_014287635.1 Roseburia zhanii
AGGAGCATTCCTGTTAAGTAACAAATAACCGGTTTGCAAAAAATGAGTGCCACCCATAGAATAATGATTGTTAACTGGCCGGTTGACAAATCATCGTTCAAAGGAGACACCCACAAATGAATTATAAGCAGAATGAAAAAATCAATCAAGTAAAAGAATCAACTTTGGTAATTGGAATCGATATCGGAAGCACGACACAGTACGCTAGGGCATTTGACTGGAGAGGCATTGAGCTTGGAAAAGTCTTTACATTTAGCAACAGCAGAGAAGGATTTGAATCTTTCAAAGCATGGATGCAGCATTTGCAGGACAAGTACAGAAAGTCAGATGTGATCGTAGGTATCGAGCCGACAGGTCATTACTGGTTTGACCTTGGCGCTTATCTTGAGGATGAGGGCATCCTCCTGGTTATGGTTAACCCATATGCGGTAAAGCAGACCAAGGAACTGGATGACAACAGCCAAAGCAAGAATGACAGGAAGGATCCGAAGGTGATCGCAAAGCTGGTTACCGAGGGCCGGTATTCTGCACCGTATACACCGGATGGTGTGTATGCTGATTTAAGAATTATGGTGGCCAATCGTAAGAGACTCATCAGGGAGATGAGCCAGATTAAAAACAGATTTGCCAGATGGTTCGCCATATATTTCCCTGAGTACACAGATGTGTTTGGGGACTATGAAGCACAGAGCAGTATGCTGCTTCTAAAGAAAGTTTGTACTCCGGAAGCAATCGTGGAACTGGGAGCCGAGAAAATCAATCAAATCTGGCGTGATGCAAAGCTTAGGGCTGTAGGAATGAAAAGGGCAACGACCCTGTGTGAGAGAGCAAAACGCAGCATCGGCTTAAAGAAAGGCTCTTCGGCGGCCCGGTATGAAATGAAGCTGTTGCTCGAGGATTACGAATACAAAAAGGCACAGCTGGACGCCGTTATGGAGGAGATAGAAAAGCTGTGCAGGAAGATACCCGAAAGCGAGCAGATGCTTGCCATCAAAGGTATAGGAGTGATCACGGTAGCCGGCTTTCTGGCAGAAGTGGGTGATGTGAGGCGTTTCGAATCACCCAGACAGATACAAAAGCTGGCAGGACTCTCATTACGGGAGAACAGCTCTGGAAAGCACAAAGGACAGACGACCATAAGCAAAAGAGGTCGGAGTAAGCTGCGGGCAGTGCTGTTCAATGCAGCAATTCCGCTGATAGCGAAGAACCCAGAGTTTAAGTCATTGCATGAGTATTACACGACAAGAGCGAATAATCCGCTCAAGAAGAAACAATCCGTGATTGCGATCAGCTGTAAGCTGATACGGGTCTTTTATGCCATCCTTGCAAATGGAGTGACCTATGATGCGCAGAAGATGCTTTCTGACATTCACAGGCAGCCGCAGGCAGCATAAAAAGATCGACTGTGAGATTCAGGAGACGTCCGCCGCAAGGTGCTGAAAGGAACAGAAGAATTTCATAAACATAGAGAGCCAAGTCAGATTTATTTCCATCAGAGCAGAGACTCAGCGAAGGAGCATCATGACGCCCCTTTATGGATAAGCAGAACGAAGGAATTAAGGACCCTGAAGTAAAGGAGATCCTGTATGACATGGGAGGTTAGGCTGCCGTAAGGAGTTGGGGAAAGAAAGGCCGATCATAGCAGAATAAGACGACGTCTTGTTTTGTGTACCCTAAACATCCGAATATCCATGATTTATGGCCAAGGGGAATGACATAGACTTAGAAAATATCTCTATGAAGAAATGAAAATATGAGAAAAAGCGAGTTAACAAGAGAAAAACAAAGATTATTATGGGAGG
>NZ_JACOPH010000057.1 GCF_014287635.1 Roseburia zhanii
GGAACGAGCCCGGCAAGCGTAAGCGCAGACCGGTTGCCACTTGTGGCAAACTTATAAGGACGACCTCTGGTTGTCCATAAGTGCGCCCTTCATTCAAAGGCAATGAAGGGAATGGAAAACCCACTCCCTCCGCCATTACACTTCCTCCATGTCTGTAACTAATTCTTTCTGCATCGCTTTTGAGAAAAACTTCCCGTTTGTTTCCTGCCTTTTTAAGAATCCTATCAACTTTGGTAAATCTTCCTCCTCAATCGGACAGCCAAGAACCGATTCCACCGCTCCTCCAATCTGACAGAGCCTGTGGGTTCGTTTTTTACTTTCTTCCGCTTTCTTTCTCTTTTCCAGTTCCTTCCGCTGTGCTATGAGCTTTTTTGTAGCTTCAATGCTTTCCTGTTCCTTTTTCTCTAATGCACGTATTCTTTCTTCATAAGTCTTTGTTGATTTCGCCATATCGTCTTCATCCTCTCTTTTTCCGATAAACAACAGTTCCCGGTTGCATATCAGGAGAAGCACATGGTATAATCCTCTTGCGTGTAGGTATATCATGGCTTCGGTCTGATAGAACCTTTGGCGGTTTCGTAGGAAGCCGCCTTTTTAAGTTGCCACATTTCTTGTGACAGCTTTTACATTTCCTTTATCCCTCAGATCTCGCCCCTCGTTGGCTTCCATGAACTTTTCCAGAATGTCAGTTTTAATAAGGACTTTTCTTCCGACTTTTAATACCGGAAGCTTCTTCCATTCAACCAGCTTTCTCAAAGTATTTCTGCCAATTCCTGTATAGTCGGCTGCTTCCTCGATGGATAATGCAATCTTTCTTTCCGTCATCTTGTCACCTCCTATTAAATTGCATTATGCAATTTTTGTTGTGCTGTTAGTATAGCGGTTTTATATTGCGTTGTCAAGCGTTATGAAATTTTAAAATTAATCATTAGATTGCATATTGCAATTACGTGAGGTACATGCTATAATTCATACATACCGAAAAAGGAGGCAATCAGCATGAAAGATAAAGAATTACGCAAGCTGATAGGCAGCAGGGCAAAACAGCGTCGTCTGGAATTAAATCTGACACAGCCTTATGTTGCAGAGAAGATGGGAGTTACAGCTTCCACAATCCTGCGTTATGAGAATGGTTCGATTGACAATACCAAAAAGATGGTGCTGGAAGGTCTTTCGGAAGCACTTCATGTATCTATTGAATGGCTCAGAGGTGAAACCGATGAATACGAAACAGATATTACGGATAAGAAAGAATTACAGATTCGTGATGCAATGGGCGATATTCTCAAACAGCTACCTCTCGACCTTAGTAAAAAGGAAGATGCTTTTTCAAAAGATTTACTGCTGTTAATGTTAAAGCAATATAACCTGTTTCTGGAATCATTCCAGTTTGCCTGCAAGAATTACAAGGGCAGCACGAATGAATCGGATATTGCAAAGGTAATGGGGTTTGAATCGAATGATGAATATAACGAGATTATGTTTCTCCGGGAGATCACCCATACTGTTAATGCCTTTAATGACATGGCAGATATTGTAAGGCTCTATTCCAAGAAACCGGAAATGGCAGAACAAAGGCTTGAAAATCTTTTATCAGAAGTTTTGTATGAAGATTCCGATTCGGTATAGAACGACAACCGGAGTTATGATATACTTACACGCAAGAAGCATTTCATCAGTTCCGATTGTCTGATATCGAAAGGAGACACACGATTATGGCAAAAGGATCTGTAAGAAAAAAAGGAAAGAAATGGTACTACCGCTTCTATGTAGA
>NZ_JACOPH010000058.1 GCF_014287635.1 Roseburia zhanii
TAGGCGTTTGCGAAACGCCAAACACCGCATAAATACGGTATTTTTTGTTGTTAAAATAAAATATCTCCTCAAGGTTTATGGTAAAATAGAGTTGACTAGAAACTAAATACCAATCCACCTTAAAGGAGATATACCTATATGATAACACATAAGCAGCTCACTTTGGCAGAAGTTTTTGAAGATTGCCAAAATAAATTCGACAACGACAAATATCAGTTTCTTTCTCTTCTCGATGAAGCCATCAACCTTGATGAAATTGTTCCTGTTTCTTTTGTTTTTCATTTTCACGCCCAAACCGGAAGACCTCGCAAGCACCAGCTTTATCCAATGCTCAAAGCACTTCTGCTCCAGCGTATTTTCTCAATCCCGACTGACACGCTCCTGATTGTGTTCTTGAAATACTCTCAGGAACTGCGTGACTTCTGTGGCTTTGATGTTGTACCGGATGGTTCAAAATTCACTCGCTTTAAACAGGATTTCTTATCGGACTTACAATCTATGTTCGATCATCTTGTTGATCTGACCGAACCGATATGCCAAAAACTGAATCCGGCTCTTGCTGACATGACAATCTTCGATACCTCCGGCATTGAAGCATGGGTTACAGAAAATAATCCTAAGTATGCCAATCGTATTATCAAACAGTTGAAGGCTTTTAAAAAATCCCATAACCTTGATGATTCCTACGATCCTTACAAAGCAGCCTATGGTTCCATGCCAACTCATGCTGCATCCAATCAGGCGATACAGCAGATGTACATCAACGGTCACTTCTGTTATGCCTATAAATTCGGTATCGTCACAAATGGACTTGGCATTGTCCGCGACATATCTTTCTACAACAAGGATTTCCTAAATGCACATCCTGACATTATTGTAGAAAAGAAATCAGATTCTCCGGATGAAGATAAATCTCTTGCCGACTCAAAAGCTCTGCTTCCTGTTTTAATTGATTTTTTCAAAAAGCATCCTTTAATAGAGCCGAAGACGTTTCTTGGGGATGCCGCTTTTGATACGATTGAGATCTATAAATCTCTTTTTGAAGACATTGGATTTCGTAAGGCTTTTATTCCTCTCCGGGTAAAATTATCCATGGAAGGAACTGACTACACTGTTAATGAAAATGGCATTCCCTGCTGTCCACACGATTCTACGCTTCCTATGAAACGAGAAGGCAGTAAATCTCATTTAAGAAGCAAACTTCCTACCATGAAATTTGTATGCCCCAAAATGAAATGGATGCGTGATAAGCATACTGGAAAAACTTATCGTAAGTGCCACTGTGATAATCCATGCACCACTTCTTCCTGCGGACGAATGATTTATATTTATCCTGAGAAAAATCTCCGCGCCTATCCTGGTATAGAACGAGGCTCGCATGAATGGAAAGACACCTACAAAATCCGTGTAAATGTTGAAAAATCAATCAACCATTTCAAGGATAGTTTCTGCATTGCGAATCGTAAAACGCAGAATGAAAAAACTCTTCATGCTGATTTACTTCTGGCGGGAATCACACAGCTTGTTACCGTACTTGTTGCGGATAAAATTCATAAACATCAATACATACGGAGTTTAAAGCCTTTAATTGCATGATATTCGATATTCATATCATCTTTTCTTCGCAGTCATCTGGGAAGTCTTTTTTCATGTCTAATTTTGATGTCACCTGCTTCTCATCTTAAGAATCCTGCATTGCAGGATTCTTACCGCATTTTTAATCAGGATTGCGAACTTGTTTCGCAATTACCTA
>NZ_JACOPH010000059.1 GCF_014287635.1 Roseburia zhanii
ATTCATGGGAATTTCGATTTCAAATGCAACGAGTTCTGCTATTACAAAATATAGTGTATCGCTGAGAAGTGGAGAACCTGATTGGTCTATGATTCCAAGTGCAGGGAAAAGCAATAAGTCACAGGCAGAGTTTGTCTCTGAGATTAAGGAACTGGCTCAGAGAGCTGCCAACACTACGAGTAAAACGGAATTAGAATCTATTCACAGGCAGAGAACAAGGTTATGTGCAGAATACATATCCGATGTATCCCCTGACAGAAAGGCATTATATCAGCAGGCTAAAAATGCGGTAAAAAGTCAAAATGGTAATCCGAAATGCAAAGGAATCGGAGAATTATCATTGCTCGATTTTCTGGAGAGGGCAGAGGGGAAAAATAACAACCTTGCGCAAAAGAAGTTTGCTCTGGCGGGAGGAGGCACACTGGAATGTCCGATTCTGACAGGCGAAGGATATGGTGCCGACATTTCTTATCAAGGAACAAAAGTGTTGACCTATCTGGGAGATAGTTATGGATGGGGATGCGAAAGAACTCCGGCTGAGCGGGAAAAGGAAAGAGAATTTTACGGAATTTACTTCAATGAATACCATACGCAAAAGAATGCCCAAAGCTCAGAATTGAAAGAACTGCCGAACTATTTGGAAGAGAAAACGTCTTTTGATAGGAAAGCGTAAGGATATAGGTAAGATAACAGGTTTAATATGGGAGGATGTTTTATGTCAAAAATAACGGATTATGCTTTTTGTTTCAAAAATCATTTGGGACATCAGGAGTAAATGCAATAGGCAGTTTTCAGTTGTCCCAGTTGAACAGCAGTTCTGTTAAGTCCAAGTTAAAAGCTGCCGGGATTAACACAAACAGCAAACAATATAAAGCCGCAGTAAAACAAATGATGTCTGCTGGAAATGGTGCAATGTATGGCAATATTCAGGGAATAAAAAATCTGATGAGTCATTATGACAAGGATGGAGATTATATCAACCCTGTAAATGGACTGGCAGGACTTTTAGTGACAGATGAAAATGAAAGTTCGAGAAAAAGGATCATATCAATTCCGGATAGTAGCAAAGAAGAAATGTATGAACTGACAAAAAAAGAGTTCCTGTGTGAAAACGGTGTCCACAATGGAGATACAACAAAACGCACAGACGTATATAACAATTTATATCGTAAAATGTCCAAAAAGGACAGGCTGGCTGCCGGATACACTCTTGAAAAATATGAGAGAATTTACAGACAGGCATTTTATGATGCCGCAAAAAAGGCTGATCCTAACTGGGAAATTGGTAAGCCAATCAAAGATGGCGCATTAGATAGTGTTACAAGAGAAACAGCAGAGTCTGGGAAATCACCTGCACAGGCAACGCTTGATACGAAAATCTGACAAATAGTACATATGGAAAATTGTACGCAAGGAGAATGAAAAGATGGTAATAACCCGCACAGTAGAGATGCATGCGCAGCTTGTGGGATATGATTTTAAGAAAAAAGGTTTACCCACTGATAAAAATATTGCAGTAGAAAATAGTAAAGTTTCCAATGATTATTTCTGGAAAACAAATAAATATACGGATCAGGATGTGTTTGGAAGAACACTGGATCTGACGGCACTTATCAATAAGCCGGACGGATATTTAAAGGGAAGTTTATCGGATACGGAGGATGTGGACTATTACGAATTCAATATTACAGAGTACCGGGCATTAAGTTTCGCGAAGGATACCTATAATA
>NZ_JACOPH010000060.1 GCF_014287635.1 Roseburia zhanii
TACAAGTCAGAAATAATCTCAGATGAGACAGCTTTTTATACAAATGAGAAGAAAGAGATAAGTGGTATCTGCAATCAGTTTTTAAATGGTAAAACAGATCAAAAATTATTTTGTAATGAAATGAAAGACCGTTTAAATGATTACTATGGAAGCAGGTATGAATTAAGAAATCAGTCAGAAGCTGTTGAAGGCAGAGTAAGTAATATGTTGAGTAAATTACAACATATGTATGCACTTTAGGATTATGATGGAAATATGCAATGGTTATTGCTGAGTGTCAAAATTCAAAAGATGATATCAGTATGGTGGTTTGCAAATAAAGTTACATATCATATTGATGCTGAGAGAAATCCAACAGGTAGCATAGTTGGAAGAACTTCAAATAATGAAGAAAGGAGTTACTATAAAATGGAGGTATCAAATAATTATAGCACAGCAAAATTATGGGGCACTTCGGATAAAAAAGTTTCTAAATCTTCTGAAAAAAACAAATGGAAATTAACGGATTCTTTAAAAGAGAAAATTGTTGAACTGGCAAAAAAAGATGCACAGGACAACGTATATATGGGAAATGCGTTTATGAATTTGCGTAAGATGGAAGTAAGCAAAGTGGCACCGAACAGGGCAGCCTTAATTGGAAAATTTAATCAATCAATGAATTCCGGCAATATGTCCGCAATGAAAGGAGTTGAAAAAGCTGATAAAAAATGGCTCTGTATTTTGTTCGGGATACCATATGAGGCAGAGTTTCAGGGAGAGGGAACAGGATCAGCAGCTCATGTATATAACGAATGTGGTGAAGAAGTTCTGACATATACAGAGGGAGTAGGCTGGCAAGAAAAGGAAACAAAAGCAGAGTCACAGGTACATTCGGCGTTAAAATCGACGTATTATGAGGCTTTTTGTGATGCAAGAAAAGCATTAAACAGTGAACAAAGAACTGGTGGTATGAATGAAAATATAATGTCACAAGACAATTTTGATATGAAAGCGTAAAGAGCGTGCGATTAAAATAATGGTTTATAAATAGGAGTGTTGTAAATCAGCAGATATCAAATCTGTTTTCAAAGAATGGTACTTTTATTGCAGAGGATGGTACAGATTTACTGGCATTGTTTAAGGAAAAATACTATTCTGATGATCACAGTGATTGGACTTATTATAATTCAGATTATTACTATCAATGCAATGACACCAATGCGGCATTGAGAGAATCTGCCTGGAAAATGACGGAAAAATGGGAATTGGGCGGGATTGACTGTGATGAAATCGAAGCAAATTCCAGCCTTACGTTAGACGGTGGTTTTGATTTTAACAGTATATGGAATTCGGATTTCAGAAATCAGGTCGGAGGGCGAAATCCGTAATGTATGGGATTTAATGGAAGATTATTATTCGGATACTAAAGACAATTCCAAAGTCAAATATTTCCTGAGTAATATGTCTGTATTTACACGATGGTATTCGTATGAAACAGGAATCAATGACAGATTCGGTGATTATGAGATAGTGAAAGATTAGGATAATCCGATATATATAAGGAGCATTCCTGTTAAGTAACAAATAACCGGTTTGCAAAAAATGAGTGCCACCCATAGAATAATGATTGTTAACTGGCCGGTTGACAAATCATCGTTCAAAGGAGACACCCACAAATG
>NZ_JACOPH010000061.1 GCF_014287635.1 Roseburia zhanii
GGTGGATTGGTATTTAGTTTCTAGTCAACTCTATTTTACCATAAACCTTGAGGAGATATTTTATTTTAACAACAAAAAATACCGTATTTATGCGGTGTTTGGCGTTTCGCAAACGCCTAATAAATATCTAAAAAGAAAGGAGACTCCTTGGAAATATCAGTCACTGGCAGATGCGATGCTTGACATTTGCAGCGAAGATGAATGCAACGATACATATGGAAGAATCCGTATGTATCAGGCATTACAGATATGACTGAAATAAAGGCTTCTGATGGAAAGCTGTATGTTTCAGCTATCTTTGACTGCTACGATTCAGCAGTGTTAGGTCTCGCTATGGATACAAATATGAAAGCAGCCCTTTGTGAACAAACCTTAGATAATGCTTATAAAGCGTATCCAATGCTCCGGGGTGCCATTCTTCACAGCGACAGAGGTACACAGTACACCAGCGAGCTGTACCGTAACGCAATCAATAAATATGGCATTCTTCAAAGCATGAATAGTGCCGGCGGCAGATGCCATGACAATGCCAGATGTGAAAGTATGTGGGCACGATTCAAAGAAGAATTACTTTATGGACGCTATAACACTACCTCAATGACCGTAGAACAGTTAAAAACTCTTATTTGGAGATATTTCATCAGTTATTGGAATAACCGGAGGATCTGCAATGCCAGATTCTGTGAGATCTGCGGAAAACCGACATATTATTTTAACCAAAAGATTCTTGTTCCCCATAATGAATACACCAAACGCTCATCCATCGATGACCATGATTCATATCCGTTCAATCCCGATGAAGCAGCACAGGATAAAATGGAAATAGAAGCAGAAAGACATGATTATATGTCAGACTTTGATGAGGAACTACCATTTAACTAAAAAATTAAGGAGCGGATTTCGATTTTCTCTTGATTATTTCTGTATTATTCTGGATAAAAACAGGGCGGTCAGCTCTCCATAGCCTTCCACCCTGTCATCTTATCTTTTCATAGAAGAAACTATTGATTATATTGGCAACTCACAATCTTTTATCCAAAATCGCAGTTTCATAACAGTCACAGCAATTTTATATTTTACTTCGATTTCAACTTTTTCTGGTGGATTGACTAAAAGCCTGTCAATATCATTTTCCTCAACACCAGCCATTTTTGCTATCGTTAGCTTGGATATGCCATAATAGGAAACAAGCAGTTCCAACCAATGCACCAATTTGATATTTCCCTTTTACCGAACCCTCTTATGCCTTAATATCAAAACTTGATCTATCAGGTACAGAAATACTCACAGATCCTGCTACAAGGTTTTGTGTCATACTTTTTACATCAGTACCAGTTACGGATAAGGTATAATCACCCGTTTCCTTTCTTTCTGCCGATTTTTCTGCACGTTTCTTTACAGCTTTTTCTTCCTCTGCTTTTTTAGTAGCTCTTTTCTCTTTTACCTTTTCTTCTGTTTCTCTGTTCTCTTTTGCTTTTCGTTCAGCATTCTCTTTCGCTATTTTCCCATCTGGATCATTTGTACCAGATATTGCCACCGAAATATTTCCGTTTTCATCAACCTTATAACTCAGA
>NZ_JACOPH010000062.1 GCF_014287635.1 Roseburia zhanii
AGCGGTAGAAGAATAGCGGTATCGAGTGGGTAGTCAGTTGCAATGGCTGGCTACCTGCTTTTTTAATTTGGCAAATTTTTGACATATAAAATTGATTGAGAAAAATCATGGGGTAAGGTGTTATGTTTTGATTGATTTTAAGATTGATGAGCTTGCACATCAGGATTTAGGACAGATGCAGATGTATGTAAATTATTATGATCGCTATGAAAAAATTGAGGGAGAAAATCCAACAATAGGTATTTTACTCTGCAAGCAAAGTGATGAGGCTCTGGTAGATTTGACACTTCCGGAAAATGCTAATATTTATGCAAAAGAGTATAAATTTTATTTGCCGGATAAGAAACTGTTACAGAAAAAATTAAAAGAATGGTTAGATGAAGAACAAAATTGATTCAGAGGGGAGAGTGCTATCTATGGGATAGGATTCTCCCCCCCATTTTTATAAGCTGTGATTTCTGTTTTTTGTCTGTTGTGCCTGCACCGGATCGGGCTGCGTCTGACCGAGGTATTGATTCAGATTTTCCAGTTTTCGGTTTAATGATTGAACCTCTTTTTCACATTTCTTGTAGGTGGAAGTCAGCTCGCTTTTCTGCTTCATCAGTTCCTGATACTCTGCTTTTAGCTTATCGACATTCAAGCCCTTTAAGTTTATGCCCGCTTGTTCAAGCATGCGTCTTGCGCCACCATAAAGGATAATTTGGCTTTCGTATCTGCGGAAATATGCGTCCGGGTTCTTGGCTTTTTTGTAGCCGATATGATAGGAGCGGTTGTCTTTGTACTGCTGTGCATATTTGATGATTTCTGCAAGGTCTTTGATGCGGTGTTCCAGTTCCACCACGCTCTGCTTTGCAGACTTTCCGGCTTCGGTTTTCACCGCAATTTTGTGTTCCAGTTCTGCAAGGGAGCCGACTTCATTATAGCTCTGTGCGGCGATTTTTAAATTCTCAATGGCAGCCCACCTTTGCAGTCCCGGACTGCTTCTAAATTTCTCGTCCGAGGTGTCAATGAGCCTGCGGGCAGAGTAGTCCCTTTTGGGGATTACTGCCTTTCGCTCCCGTTTCCTTTCGATGCGTTCCTTGATACGTTCTTTTGTGTATTCCTTACCCAAAGACCTTGTACTGCCACGCACAAAACGCTCTTTATCCAGAGGGCGGAATGAGATGTATTTGGCAGCTCCTTCTTCAAAAGTTTCCCCTTTGATTTCATACCCTTTGGCTCTCATCAGAAGCAGAAATTCTTCGTAAGTGGAAGCCGACTTGAAGCAGAAATTGATGTCCTTTCTGATCTGCGTTTTCCACGCAGAACCATTCTGGTCGGACTGCCATTTTTCGTATTTTCTGCCACGCTGGGCACCCGGAATGATGACGGAAAGATTGTGTTCCCTGCACAGTTCATCACTCAGTTTACGGATGTGGTAATAGGACTGTTTGCAGTCGTGATATTTGTTGTGTTCGATGTTGTCAGCGGCA
>NZ_JACOPH010000063.1 GCF_014287635.1 Roseburia zhanii
CCAAAGACGTACTATTGCTTATATTAAAGTGAATGTTATTATGAGGAGCCGTATGCGGGAAAGCCGCACGTACGGATCTGTGAGGGGCTAAAGTTGCAAGGCTTTAGTCTACTCGACTGTATAACAGGAAAATTTAAGTTTGTAACGAAGGTATTTGCGATGAAAGGAATTAAGATTGAGTTATTGGGGATTGCAATAATACCTTTAGGAATTGCTGTGACAACAAATAATTTTTTGGGATATGTCCTAGGTGTTCTTGGATTTGGCGTCGCTGTAGTTGGCTGTTTTCTAAAAGATAATCACTGATAACTTCTTGTTAGAAAAATTGAGAAAACGTAATATTGAACAAAAAGAAATGCACAGTTCTTAGCTTATCGTGAACTGTGCATTTTTGTAAATAAATACTTTTAATTAGCCGATTACGGCATCCTCTGCTGTAAAATGTTCCAGAGAATTTTCTTTTACCTGAATGCAGATATAAGTAATTCCAGAAATATCGGATGCAAAAAACTGACGCTTTGCAGTAGGTGCGATTTTTAGCCAGTCTCCAGTTGAAAGGCTAATTTCTTCTCCATCAATTATGGCTTTGCCGTTACCTGAAAGAATTCCATAGATTTCTTCGTTTTCTTTATGAGAATGAACAAATGGGACATTTGCTCCTGCAGGTAGTTCGTTTAAACTGATTTCTGCACCTGTTAAAGACAACTTTTCATGCAGCTCAATTCGGTTTTCCTTTCCAATAGTTGTTTTTGTGTAATTTGCCATAATAGTACCTCCATAGTTAATTGTAGTTTCTGGTTGCTTGGTATTAGTATAGTGTGAGACACATACAAAAACAAGTACGCACCTTTTTGTAACTGTACACTCAAAAATGAATGTGTTACAATAGACTCGGAGGTGAGAATTATGCGAGCAAAAGAAGAATTACCGGAATGCCCAGTTGCAACAGCAGTATCTCTTATCGGAGGAAAATGGAAACTGCTGATTTTGCGTAACTTGAAAGAGCGTCCATGGAGATTCAATGAGCTACAACGAAGTATAGATGGTATTTCACAAAAGGTTTTGACAGATAGTTTAAGACAAATGATGAGTGATGGGCTGGCATATCGCCACGATTACCATGAGCAGCCACCGAGAGTTGAATACGGCTTAACGGAACTCGGAACAAAAATGCTTCCAATTGTTAATTCACTTGCTGACTTTGGTAACTACTATAAATCAATTATTGAACAGAATTAAGGACGTTAGTATTTGAAAAGCTTGAACAATTCCAGTTGTGCGCCCAGCTAAGGGTGTGTAACCAAGTCGGTGGGAATCCGATTTATCCAAGGTCTAGCCAGCCAGATAATAGCGAGTCTTGGGATGTTGTTGGTAACAGCAACTGACAAG
>NZ_JACOPH010000064.1 GCF_014287635.1 Roseburia zhanii
CAGATAGCACTCTCCCTCTGAATCAATTCTGTTCTTCATCCAGCCATTCTTTTAGCTTTTTCTGTAACAGCTTTTTATCCGGCAAATATAATTTATACTCTTTTGCATAAATATTGGCATTTTCCGGGAGTGTTAAATCGACAAGAGCCTCATCACTTTGCTTACAGAGTAAGATACCAATCGTCGGATTTTCTCCCTCAATTTTCTCATACCGGTCATAATAGTTTACATACATCTGCATCTGTCCTAAGTCCTGATGTGTAAGCTCATCAATCTTAAAATCTATCAAGACATAGCACCTTAACAATCTGTTATACAGAACCAGGTCCACATAAAAATTTTTGTCATTAAATGTAAACCTCTTTTGCCGCTGTTCAAAGAGAAAGCCTTTCCCCAACTCCAAAAGAAACTTCTGCATTTTCCCAATTACCGCCGATTCCAGATCACTTTCATGATATGCTGCTTTATCCTCCAGTCCTGCAAACTCCAGCACATACGGAGTATGTAAAATATCTTCTGGTTTCTGCGGAACGGCACCTTCATTTGCCAATCGCATCACATCATTTTTATCTCTGCTCAATGCAAGTCTTTCATACAAACTGGAGTGAAATTGTCTTTTTAAGGTGCTTACATTCCAGTTAGAACGTATTGCTTCCTTTTCATAAAAGTCTCTTTCGTCCTTATCCTCTATACGCATAAGTATCTGATAATGTGTCCAGCTCAGCTTAAATGGCATTTTTTTGTATGCCGTTTCTAATTGTCCAATTCCTGATTGGACAATTCCAAAAGCCTGTTCAAATTGTCCAATTCCCGATTGGATAATTTCATCTTCTCTATCTTTGTAAGCCATGTAAAATTGACGCATTCCTGCAACATTGCTTCTTGAAAAACCTCTGCCATATTCTTCTGTCAAATATGATGACAAAGAATCCAAGACTTTTGCTCCATATTTTGCTCTTTCTGAACCCTGCTGTTCCTGCTCTATAATATATCTTCCAAGCAGAAAACTGGTAAGAACTGTAATTGCATTTGCCATTTGTCCCATATTACTTCTGGCACTGTCAATCAGCTTTTTTGATTTATCAAATAAATTTTGAAATTCGTTACTTTCTATTATTTCTAATTTTTCATTTTTCACACTAGAACCTCCAAACTGTCTATAACTGTCAGGTATTTTCTAAAATAGAAACATTCATTTTTCATCTGATATCATGACTCATACCGAAATTATACCTTACCCCATGATTTTTCTCAATCAATTTTATATGTCAAAAATTTGCCAAATTAAAAAAGCAGGTAGCCAGCCATTGCAACTGACTACCCACTCGATACCGCTATTCTTCTACCGCT
>NZ_JACOPH010000065.1 GCF_014287635.1 Roseburia zhanii
GCATTCAAAGAATCTACATCTGCTGTCATTGCATTAATCTTCTCTTTTAAATCTTTCATTTCATCTTCTGTCAAATATTCAGAAGCATTTTCGTCCAGCCATTTTTCAAAAACCTCTGATTGATTTTCCGAACAGCCTTCAAACGCATTTTGTTCTCCAGAAATGGAAGTTGCTTTCAAATCTAATTTGAATAAATTTTCACATTTATATTCTGCTGGTATCTCTCTTATTTCTCCATTAATAGATGAAAAATGCATTGTATGAAAATCTGATACCTTATTACGAGCAGTCTCAACTAACTTTCTTGCTGAATCACTGATTTTCACATCATCCTCCGAAATAATATTCTGAGGAACAGTTGTTTTCTTCTCAACCTTATTTTTTATCATCTCTGGATTATTAATATACCTATTTCCTTGAACTTTCATAGCAACCTCCTTAAGTTAGTCCACACTTTCTATACTTCTTTATCTATCTTGCTCGATGTCAAAGAACCTGCATCTATTTTCAGGTAATCTACATCACTGTCATTGCTCAATGAACCAATTTGATATTTTCCTTTTATCGAATCCTCTTATGCCTTAATATCAAAACTTGATCTATCAGGTGCAGAAATACTCACAGATTCTGCTACAAGGCTCTGTGTCATACTTTTTACATCATTACCAGTTACGGATAAGGTATAATCACCCGTTTCTTTTCCTTCTGCCGATTTTTCTGCACGTTTCTTTGCAGCTTTTTCTTCCTCTGCTTTTTTAGCAGCTCTTTTTTCTTTTATCTTTTCCTCTTTTTCTCTGTTCTCTTTTGCCTTTCGTTCAGCATTCTCTTTCGCTATTTTCCCATCTGGATCATTTGTACAAGATGCTGTCTCTATAATATTTCCGTTTGCATCAATCATATAACTCTGATTTGTCACAGTGCCCAAACATCCATTAATCGTATCTTTTGTACAATCCGGAATGGCTGCTAAGTTTTCCTCCAAATACTTTGCTTTTTCCGGATCATTCATGCACTTTTGTAAAAATGCACTTGAAACAGATACCGTTGTCGGAATACCCTGCATTGAAGTCAGCCCTATATTCATATAATGGTATTTTCCTTGCAAGTATTTTGAATAATCATTTACATTACTATACCCTGTCTTAATCTGCTCTGTTTTTGTCACACCGGGACGTGATGTTTTTAATTCAACTGTACTTGTTGTCACGTTGCCATCTTTTGTATTTGTACTATCCTTTTCACTATCTGTTTTTTTTAC
>NZ_JACOPH010000066.1 GCF_014287635.1 Roseburia zhanii
CAAATCGTTAAGGAAAGAATCGAAGGTGGTGCAAACGAAAAAGCAGTATTGAGACTTTTCATTAACTGCCCTTTCGTTTGCATCAATTTCGATTTTTTCTGGTTGAACAAAGCGCGTCAACTCTATATGGACTTTTAATTCTGACACTCTATTTATAATAGGATAGCGTGTACACATAGAAACACATAGAATTTATAATTCAGTCCTGTATTATGACACCAGAAATAAGCCTCCCTAAGGAAGCTAAAAAAATATACAGTTATGATACGTTAACAGAGCATATGTGGTTTTGGTTTTATAAAATGTTGTTCTGTAGGCAGAGGAATAATCTTACCACCACAGGAAGAGCACTTGCATATATCTTTATTATAAAGAAGACGGATAATGGCAGGTGCATCCATATCTTTCAGCTTGGAAATATATTTTTTGCAACCAAGGATGTTTCTGCATAGGGTAATCTTTTTCTTCTTATTTCTGGATGAAAGAAGACCATAGTACCTGATACGTACAAAACGTTTTGGAGGAACATGCATTAAAAATCGACGGATAAATTCCTCACCGGATATGGTGATCTCTTTCCAAAGCCCTTGGTTTTTGTAATCTTTAGCGGAAAATGTAACTGTAGATTCTGTCATGTCTTTGATACGGTAGTTGCTGACAGCAATCCGGTGGGTGTATTTTCCAAGGTATCTGATGACAGATTCGGCACCGTCAAATGGTTTCTTGCAATAAGGAATCCATTCCTTTGCATAGCAGGTATTTAACAATTCCTTGAAAGTATAGTAGTTTTTGTAAGGTGCAGCCGATCCATGAAATTCAAGCCTGTCATTTTCCCAAAGTTGCTTAAGTTCAGCCATATATTTTCCACGAAATGTTTTGGAGATCACCTTAATCGGAAGAAAAAATCTTTCCCGTTGTCTTTCCAATGATTTTTCACATCCAGCCCTCCACCAAGAACAATCGCATGGATATGAGGATGAAAATTCATGGTGCTTCCCCATGTATGGAGGATACAGATATAGCCGATATCAGTCCCAAGATATTTACTGTCAGCAGCAAGTTCACTGAGAGTATCTGAAGCCGCATGATAAAGAGCAGTGTATAAGAATTTCTGGTTGCTGTAGATAATGGGATTGAGTTCTTCTGGAACTGTAAAAACCACATGGAAATAAGGAGCATCTAAGATATCCTCCCGCCGTGCATCTACCCA
>NZ_JACOPH010000067.1 GCF_014287635.1 Roseburia zhanii
CTTCACTGATTGCCCCACTGTATGTTTTTCGTTTGTCTGACTATTTCCTTTCTGTACTTTATCAGTATTTTTTTCCATTATTGAATTCGTATTATTCATGTAATTAGATATTTTCATATCCTATTTTTCCTCCTTAAAACCCATTATCTTAGTTTCACCTCGTGGCTCACAAATAAATCTATCTATAACTTTATATCTACTGACTTCCTGCCACTTTCCGCCGACTCCCTTGTAATACCATCCAATGCGCCAGCCGGTATTGGTTTACCAGCTCTCCATGTAGGATCTGCGACTTTTGCAGCTTCTGCAAATGCCTGTCTGTATTGATGTTCATATTGTTCCATTGTCCAGCCTGCTGATAAGCGGTCATCCTTATCCATTTTTCTGTATAAATTGTTATATACACTCTCCCTTTTGGTAGTATCACCATTTAAAGTACCATTTTCATTTAAGAATTCTTTCTTTGCCAGTTCAAACATTTCTTCCCGGCTGCTCTCTGGAATAGAAATGATATGTTTATAACTGTTTCTGTTCTCATCCGTTACAGCAAGTCCTGTTAATCCGGTATTCGGATCAATCCAGTCTCCATTTTTGTCATACTGGCTCATCAGGTTCTTAATTGCCTGAACATTTGTAAACATTGCACCGTTTCCATTTTTCATCATCTCACTCAGTGCTGCTTTATACTTTTTACTGTTTGTGTCGATCCCTGCTGCTTTTAATTGTTTCTGTACAGAACTGCTATTCATTTGGGACAACTGAATATTGTTGATTAAATTTGTTTTTGATGTTCCAAATGTCGTTTGAAATAAAAAACCGTAGTCCGTAATTCTTGACATAATCGAAACCTCCCATCATTAAATTTTTTATATCTATCATCCGCTTTATTTTTCTTTTTCTATCGACAACCCACTTCTAATATTTTACCTTTTCTGCACCAAGTACGATTTTTTTGCACGAAGTAAGACTTTTTACCAAAAAAGAGCACGAATGCTCTTTTTATGAATTGAGGAATAACTCAGCAATAAATTTATTTCCATCACTTTTCAATATTAAATTTCCATCATATTTTTTTACACTGCTCTGAACATTCAGCAGTCCTATTCCACCGCCT
>NZ_JACOPH010000068.1 GCF_014287635.1 Roseburia zhanii
TACAAGTCAGAAATAATCTCAGATGAGACAGCTTTTTATACAAATGAGAAGAAAGAGATAAGTGGTATCTGCAATCAGTTTTTAAATGGTAAAACAGATCAAAAATTATTTTGTAATGAGATGAAAGACCGTTTAAATGATTACTATGGAAGCAGGTATGAATTAAGGAATCAGCCAGAAGCTGTTGAAGGCAGAGTAAATAATATGCTGGACAAATTGCAGCATATGTTTGGCGTTTAATGTTGAAAAAGGGTTTGGAGAATAATTATGAAGACAGTAACAGATGTAAACACAGTAAACCAGCTATTGACATATTCAAAGCAGGCAGAGGCAGGAATACACCAAAAAGCAATACAGATGTTGCTTGGAGCAGGAAATAATAAAAAACAGGACAGTTTAAGTATTTCTGATGCTGCACGAGGCTTTTCAAAGCAATCCATAGCTGCACTGATAGATAAAAATGCGAATATTTCTAACAGTGAATTAGCTTATTATTTTGCAAACTATAATAATTCAAGTGCTATTTTGGATGCAATCAATTTTGGGGAGAATGTTTCCTGTGGATATAATTCTGATTTTAAGGAGTACGGGGTTATTTCCTTTGACCTTAATGGGAGCAGACAGGTAGTACCTAATTATGCAGTACCGAAAATGAATACAAGCACCATGTCAGGCATTTGTGCTGCGAATAATTCTCTGGTACTAAGTAATAAAAGTTATTATGCATGGACAACATCAAGTGGCGGTAAATATACATGGACGGTCAATAATGGAAGAATAGGCTGGGCAGCCTCGGAATCGTTGCTTGCAGAGAATACAAATCAAAAAGGAACAAATTATAAGTGGGAAATGTGTAAGGCAGGCAATATCCTGTCTGATCTGGCACAGGGAAAGAGTGTGTGGGGGTATCTCTACAGCAATGAGGAGGTATTGTCCGTCTGTGAGAAAGTCGGGATTTCTCCGGGATTCTTTTCTATAGATGCGGGAGCAGGAAAACACACTTATTTATTGCAGGAATCAGGAAAGACCATAAATGTTGACGCAAAGATAAAACA
>NZ_JACOPH010000069.1 GCF_014287635.1 Roseburia zhanii
TTTCCTTTCCAGACATGAAAAAAATCGGTTTTTGACGAAATGCCGCCCCATATGTAGAATGATTACTGTTTATTTCCATTTCTTATCCTTCCTCCCGAAAAATATCTTACCTGTATTCTTATGCTTTCCTGTCAAAAGATGAGCCTACAGTATAACAGGATTATCCGGTAAAATAATACTGCTTTTCTCATATGCTGCCGCCGCCAACTGGCTATTTAGATATTCGTTTTGTACAGCTTTTCGTCTTGCCTGTGCTCTTTTTACTGCTTCCTTTTCCTGTTCTTTCATAAGTTCTTCCATTCTTTCGTGGCGCTTCTCCCACCAAGATTCTCCGTCATTCGCTGTTTCTGATCCACTCTTTCCTACTGGACCTGCATAACCGTAACATTCTTCCGGTGACGCTCCAATAACATCAAAGCCAACATTATTTGATCCTACCGGTAAGCCTTGAACGGAATATGCTGAACGAACTCTGTTCAAAACATAGTTCTCATATTCAGGATCGTTTTTCATTCTTTCAAAAGCTTCTTCCTTAATCACAATCGACCCTGAAGAAAATGTGGAACGAACCCATCCGCTTACGGGAAATTGAGATATTTGATTCATAACCCATTGTTTATACTCATCCAGTGACATCTCATCTTTTGATTTTTCAGAAACCACGCTATTGTTTACAGCATTGTTTATCCGAGGTGGATAATCAATCGTCACATCTCCCGGATACATCACATTACTTGTATCCGCTGAATTTTTACTTTCCTCTACTTTCTTCACCGCATTTACAAAAGTATCTTTTGATGTAGTATTACTTCTGTTTTTTGCAGAAGTTAAGTAACTGTCAGCATACGGATTTCTTCCTATACCATTCACATTTATACCTGCCATTTATGTCCCTCCTAAATAATTATATATATGTCTCATCGTTGTCATTTTCCGTTTCTGTTCCAGTCAATTATAACTTTTCCAATCTTTCCAGAAACGCAACATAGAATTCTCTTTCTTTCATACAAGCCCTCTGAACTTCTATGCTTTTA
>NZ_JACOPH010000070.1 GCF_014287635.1 Roseburia zhanii
ACTTATTGCTTTTCCCTGCACTTGGAATCATAGACCAATCAGGTTCTCCACTTCTCAGCGATACACTATATTTTGTAATAGCAGAACTCGTTGCATTTGAAATCGAAATTCCCATGAATTCACCTCATATTTTCTACCTTCTCTGCATATATTTTAACCTCTATATATACTTATCCATTTATCATATTCATTCTTTAAAATTCTCATAACATACTTATTTCCTCTATTTTTTTATCGGATAAAATAACCTGTTCTCCTAGTCCCATATCATCAAACGACCATATTACGCATACAAAGACCATCTCTTTACAAGATAACTACCGCCTTAAATTCATTTTCATCGCAGGAAAGCACCATATCACCGCCATATTTATCCACAACTGCTTTTACATTTAACAGCCCAATGCCGTGATGATCCCCTCTTTTGCTCTTTATCGTGTCATTTTCAATTTCCACCTTTTCTGTCACCGGATTTCGCACCGCAAATATCAGTTTATGATCTTCGCACTCTAATTTCAGATGAATGACCGCTTTTCCGGTATTTTTCAGTACTTTTTCACTCTCCCGGATTGCATTATCCAGTAAATTGGAAAGCAGAATCACAATCTCTTCCTCTTCCAGACAAATCCCCTACTTTCAGGATAACCGCTATGTGTTTCTCCTGCATGCTGCGGTACTTCTGGTTTAAAACAGCATTGACCACCGGATGGTTCGTGTTGATTGCCGACATCTCAACTGCTATGCTCTCTGTCAGTTTCTGCGTAAATGAAAGTGCCTCATTTGTGTGTCCATTCTTAATCAACGTCTGGATTGTGGAAAGCTGATTTTTATAATCGTACATTTTTCTTCGCTGACGCTCATAGATTTCTTCCCGGTCCTGATAATCTGCAATACGATTTTCTGATTTTGTTCCGTAAGTACCGCAATTTTTATTCTCTCTTCTTTTTCAATGGTATTCTGCATGAACTCCATAAGGATAAGGTTAATCGCAACCAGTCCCACCGAAAGAAATAAA
>NZ_JACOPH010000071.1 GCF_014287635.1 Roseburia zhanii
CAGCTATTGCAGTTAAGGGCAGAATATTTGTCAGAGGTTGCACCGGATAGAAAGCAGTTATACCAACAGGCAAAAAGTGCAATGAAAAATCAAAATGCCAATCCAAAATGTAAAGGGATCGGAGAATTAACCTTACTGGATTTTTTGGAACAGGCAGAGGGAAAAAATCAGAATCTTGCAGATAAGCAGATTGCACTGGCAGGAGGCGGAACATTAAATTTCACTATTTTAACATCAGGTGGTTATGGGGTTCAAATTCAGAGTCAGGGTGTGAATGTATTGTTGAATACCGGTGCCGGCTGGGGGTATGAAATGACTCCGGCAGAACTTACAAAAAAAGATGAATTCTATTCCATTTACTGGAAGGAATATAATGCCGTAAAGAATGGTATGAATTCTGAATTGAAAGAACTACCGGATTATCTGGAGAAAAGACCAGTTTTTGAAGCGAAAGCCTAATGATAATAATGCAATTCAAATAAAAAGGAGTATTGATATATGCAGATTAGTTCCAACTATTCTATGAATGGTGTGTCATACGAAAACAGACGCAGACAGAATGATATTCCTCAATTTAGTACAGAACGTGCCAAACAGGAAAATGAGAGTATAAATCCATATATGGCAGATACGGATTTTAACGAAAAAGCATTTGATATGATTGGTCCGAATGCTCCGCAGGATGTAAAAGATGCATGGATGGAAGCAGCGAAGGAAGTAAATGCGAATGGTATGGGAATAAAGAAAAACGGAATGTTGAGCCATATATCACAGATGATGATACAAAGGCTGAATAAGCAGATGAAGGGCGAGGGCGATGTGGATAACATCGACATTTTGGGAAACACAACAGAATCTGCAATTCAGGCAACGAAACAGGCTTTATATAATTTAGACCATCCACTGGAATATGTCCCTAAAAGCATAGAAGTTC
>NZ_JACOPH010000072.1 GCF_014287635.1 Roseburia zhanii
GTTTGCAAAAATCTTCACATACTCCGTTTCCGCATCATCCAGTGTCTTTCCTTCTGCCATGTCCTGCAACAATTCATCCACTGTGCGCCCGCCTTTGTATTGTTTTTCTTCCGGCAGACTTTCAAACTGCTTCTGGTGGAGTTTCTCCATTTCTTTTGTATAATTTTTCTCTGTATCCATCAGGACTTCATTATATTTGTCGAGGTATTCCCTCCAATTTTCATCTTTCCGGCTGTATGCACCGTGAAGGTTCCCGAATGCCGCCCTTATGGCATCGGTCTTTTCCTGTTCTTTATTTTCAGAAACCTTGAAACTGATTTTATAATAATCATCCGGGGAAACTTCTTCCCCATTTTTGTTTTCTATCTTGATACAATATTTATTGGTATTTGTATCCCAGTTCGGGATGGTCAGTGTTTTACGTCCTTCCCCGTCCCATTCTGCCTTTCCGACCTGATTGCCATATTCATCATATAAGGTGAGGTCATAATCACAGCCTTCCGGCATGTCCATGTATATTTGAACCCCAAAATAATTCTGTATGGTTCGATTAAATGGAATGGAAAAGTTATAGAAATCCACATCCTTTTTATCACTGAGATTTCCTTTCAGACTGCTGGTTTCGTCCTTAATCAGAAAATCCAGATCCAGAAACGTACTTCCCTTCTTCTTGTCCGAAACCTCATAAGTGGTATGCTGTCTGCGATAAGTGTCATTGCTGCCAAGTGTACAGGAATCTTCCTGAAGTGTCATATTTTTCTTCAGTTTTCCTTCAAAAAATGCCACTGTTTCCTTTCCAGACATGAAAAAAATCGGTTTTTGACGAAATGCCGCCCCATATGTAGAATGATTACTGTTTATTTCCATTTCTTATCCTTCCTCCCGAAAAATATCTTACCTGTATTCT
>NZ_JACOPH010000073.1 GCF_014287635.1 Roseburia zhanii
GCACCGGATAGAAAGCAGTTGTACCAACAGGCAAAAAGTGCAATGAAAAATCAAAATACCAATCCAAAATGTAAAGGGATCGGAGAATTAACCTTACTGGATTTTTTGGAACAGGCAGAAGGAAAGAATCAGAATCTTGCAGATAAGCAGATTGTACTGGCAGGAGGCGGAACATTAAATTTCACTATTTTAACATCAGGTGGTTATGGTGTTCAAATTCAGAGTCAGGGTGTGAATGTATTGTTAAATACTGGTGCCGGCTGGGGATATGAAATGACTCCGGCAGAACTTACAAGAAAAGATGAATTTTATTCCATTTACTGGAAGGAATATAATGCCGTAAAGAATGGTATGAATTCTGAATTAAAAGAACTACCGGATTATCTGGAAAAAAGACCAGTTTTTGAAGCGAAAGCCTAATGATAATAATGCAATTCAAATAAAAAAGGAGTATTGATATATGCAGATTAGTTCTAACTATTCTATGAATGGTGTGCCGTATGAAAACAGGCGCAGACAGAAAGATATTCCTGAATTTAGTACAGAACGTGCTAAACAGGAAAATAAGAATATAAATCCATATATGGAAGATACGGATTTTAACGAAAAAGCATTTGATATGATTGGCCCGAATGCTCCGCAGGATGTTAAAGATGCATGGATGGAAGCAGCGAAGGAAGTAAATGCGAATGGTATGGGGATAAAGAAAAATGGAATGTTGAGCCATATATCACAGATGATGATACAAAGGCTGAATAAGCAGATGAAAGGCGAGGTCGATGTGGATAACATCGACATTTTGGGAAACACAACAGAATCTGCAATTCAGGCAACGAAACAGGCTTTATATAATTTAGACCATCCACTGGAATATGTCCCTAAAAGCATAGAAGTTC
>NZ_JACOPH010000074.1 GCF_014287635.1 Roseburia zhanii
GCACCGGATAGAAAGCAGTTGTACCAACAGGCAAAAAGTGCAATGAAAAATCAAAATACCAATCCAAAATGTAAAGGGATCGGAGAATTAACCTTACTGGATTTTTTGGAACAGGCAGAGGGAAAAAATCAGAATCTTGCAGACAAGCAGATTGCACTGGCAGGAGGTGGAACATTAAATTTCACTATTTTAACATCAGGAGGTTATGGTGTTCAAATTCAGAGTCAGGGTGTCAATGTATTGTCAAATACCGGTGCTGGCTGGGGATACGAAATGACTCCGGCAGAACTTACAAGAAAAGATGAATTTTATTCCATTTACTGGAAGGAATATAATGCCGTAAAGAATGGTATGAATTCTGAATTAAAAGAATTACCGGATTATCTGGAGAAAAGACCAGTTTTTGAAGCGAAAGCCTAATGATAATAATGCAATTCAAATAAAAAAGGGGTATTGATATATGCAGATTAGTTCCAACTATTCTATGAATGGTGTGCCATACGAAAACAGACGCAGACAGGATAATATTCCTCAATTTAGTACAGAACATACCGAACAGGAAAATGAGAGTATAAATCCATATATGGCAGATGTGGATTTTAACGAAAAAGCATTTGATATGATTGGTCCGAATGCTCCGCAGGAGGTAAAAGATGCATGGATGGAAGCAGCAAAGGAAGTAAATGCGAATGGTATGGGAATAAAGAAAAACGGAATGTTGAGCCATATATCACAGATGATGGTACAAAGGCTGAATAAGCAGATGAAGGGTGAGGTCGATGTGGATAACATCGACATTTTGGGAAACACAACAGAATCTGCAATTCAGGCAACGAAACAGGCTTTATATAATTTAGACCATCCACTGGAATATGTCCCTAAAAGCATAGAAGTTC
>NZ_JACOPH010000075.1 GCF_014287635.1 Roseburia zhanii
TCGTTAAGTCCCATATTACCAGCTTCAAGCGGCAGAGACGTGAAACCTCCCTGCTTCTCCACTTTGTAATGTGCCTCCAATGCACGCATTTCGACTACTGTAGCATTTGATGGATTAACGTCATTGATATAAATTCTTTGCTCAAACTCTTTCCCGTTTTCATCCACACCTTTCGCTAACACCACAGGATTTTCATCCGTCGAATCATCCGCATATTTAAGACAATAAGAAAGACCGGTACCATTACCTCCCGTCCACAACATATTATCTGTTGTGAATATCTGATATACCTTTGGTGTTTCAACCGTACAAAATGTCTTTTCCCCAGATGCAGGAGTTTTCATTTGATTACCTTTTTGTTGACCGTACAATGAAGATACGGTATTCAGATCAGAACCAATGTGCATACTTCTATTCCTCCAATCAGTTTATCTGAATTGTACCGTCTGCTATAACAAACTGTACATTTAACTCAGACATAATATCTTTGTGCTGAGTCTGTTTATATGCTGAAATTTCCCGGATATCGCTTGCGTAATCCTGATAGGTCTGATTTCCTCCCGGATTGTTTAACAGGTCATCCAGTGTTTTCGGCAGACCATGTATCGTTGCATTTTCCACGGAAAGGTCTCCAAGCGATACACTGCCGCCAGTTGCCTTATATAAAAATTTTTCCACATCCACCGCAGCTTGTAACAGATACTTTTCTTTATCGGACAATGCCTGTATTTCCGAATCCATAGAAAAATAAATATCCATCAGCTCATCCGAATACTTTGACAGAACATTCTCTATCTTCTGTTTCATTGCATGATCCTGAATACCGTCCACACTTACCTGACCATCCGCCCCAATTTTTATG
>NZ_JACOPH010000076.1 GCF_014287635.1 Roseburia zhanii
TATGGTTTCGATGATATTGGAATGGGAGCTGCATATGCCTATTCTACTATGTATCAAAAAATTGTAGAAGGATATAGGAATGGAACAAGAGAAGTGTATGTATGCGATAATCCAGAGAGTGGAAAAAGACGTCTGTTGTCAATGGATGAAGAATTGGAAAAGCTAAATAAAGGTTTTGAGGAACTGATAAAATGGGACAAAATGGTTGCCAAAAGTCAAAAGCAAAATGCAGAAAATAAGCAGAAATTTCAGAATACAAAATTGGATGAATCGTTTGATGCCTTTGATATAAATCAGGCATGTGACTATATTCAAGATTCTTATTTAGAGTTCCGTTCACTTTATCTGGAGCAATATGAAAGAACGGGAGGAAATATAGATATAAAGTCTTTGTTTTCTTCTGTTTTAAGAAGCGGAAATCAGGATATGCATAAATATTGTGAATTTCTGTTTGAAAAAATTGGTTTTATTGTTTAATGCGGGTATTAAAATGTTTGAGAAATATTGAAATAATAAGGAAAAAGCAAGGGAGGGCAGTGGACTATGAACATTTTAAATAAACAGGTTGATTCCATCTATGACCGACAGAAAAATTTATATAGTAAATATCCGCATTATAGCTAACAGAATGCAGAAAGTAAAAAGGTATGCGAACAAGAAAAAATCACAGCAACATCTGGAAAGGATGTATTGGGTATCACAAAAGGAGATAAAGAAAATTCTTATATTGTGCATTTCTCTGATTCTGCAATGGTCAGCAGGGCAGTTGCAAGAGGATATGTTACGGTCAATGGTAAAGAGGTGGAATTGACGGAAGATACCAAGCAGCAGTTGTTAAAGACAGACAAAGAAGC
>NZ_JACOPH010000077.1 GCF_014287635.1 Roseburia zhanii
TGTTTTATCTTTGCGTCAACATTTATGGTCTTTCCTGATTCCTGCAATAAATAAGTGTGTTTTCCTGCTCCCGCATCTATAGAAAAGAATCCCGGAGAAATCCCGACTTTCTCACAGACTGACAGTACTTCCTCATTACTGTAGAGATAACCCCACACACTCTTTCCCTGTGCCAGATCAGATAAAATATTACTTGCTTTGCGCATTTCCCACTTATAATTTGTCCCTTTTTGATTTGTATTCTCTGCAAGCAACGATTCCGAGGCTGCCCAGCCTATCCTTCCATTGTTGACCGTCCATGTATATTTACCGCCACTTGATGTTGTCCATGAATAATAACTTTTATTACTTAATACCAAAGAATTATTTGCAGCACAAATGCCTGACATGGTGCTTGTATTCATTTTCGGTACTGCATAATTAGGTACTACCTGTCTGCTCCCATTAAGGTCAAAGGAAATAACCCCATACTCCTTAAAATCAGAATTATATCCACAGGAAACATTCTCCCCAAAATTGATTGCATCCAAAATAGCACTTGAATTATTATAGTTTGCAAAATAATAAGCCAATTCACTGTTAGAAATATTCGCATTTTTATCTATCAGTGCAGCTATTGATTGCTTTGAAAAGCCTCGTGCAGCATCAGAAATACTTAAACTGTCCTGTTTTTTATTATTTCCTGCTCCAAGCAACATCTGTATTGCTTTTTGGTGTATTCCTGCCTCTGCTTGCTTTGAATATGTCAATAGCTGGTTTACTGTGTTTACATCTGTTACTGTCTTCATAATTATTCTCCAAACCCTTTTTCAACATTAAACGCCAAACATATGCTGCAATTTGTCCAGCAT
>NZ_JACOPH010000078.1 GCF_014287635.1 Roseburia zhanii
GGGAAGTCTTTTTTCATGTCTAATTTTGATGTCACCTGCTTCTCATCTTAAGAATCCTGCATTGCAGGATTCTTACCGCATTTTTAATCAGGATTGCGAACTTGTTTCGCAATTACCTATGTAGTTTGTTTTATCTTACACCTGTACTCTATTGTAATTCATAATATTTAACCTGTAGTGTAAACTAGCACTGAGGTGAATTGTAATGCATGACTATGTAAAAAATCTTGCGAAGGAAGTCCGGGCTGCCAGAGAAGAAGCCCATCTATCTCAAGCAGCATTAGCTGAACAAATAGGTTGTGATGAGCGTACAATACTAAATATTGAAAACGACCGTGGTAATCCCAAGTTCGAAGTATTGTGCCAGATCATCGCTTATTTACACATTCCTGCAGACCGTATTTTCCACCCTGACACTGCTACGGATGGGGTGAAAAAACAAAAACTGTTATTGATGCTACAGGAATGTGATGAGCAAGAGGCAGCCGAGATTCTTCCAGCAATTGAATACCTCTTAGCACTCATACATAAAAGAGGTAATTCAAACGAGTAAAGGAACCAGCTAATCCGTTGTGATTCTGGTTCTTTTCTTTTTGTTTCCATCTCCAAATCTTACTATCGTAAGATTTCAATTATTACACAAGTAGGATTTCAAGTCAATATGTTTTTTCTGAAATTGACAACCACATAAATAACGTCTATAATATATTTATTACAGCCGTAAGATTTAAGGAGGGATTTGAAATGAGCGATTTACCACAGATTTCTGAAGCTGAATTTGAAGTTATGAAAATCGTATGGAAACATGCGCCGATCAGTACCAATGAAATAACAGATAA
>NZ_JACOPH010000079.1 GCF_014287635.1 Roseburia zhanii
TGTTTCATTGCATGATCCTGAATACCGTCCACACTTACCTGACCATCCGCCCCAATTTTTATGGAAAACGTGGAATCTGAAATATCAATTCCCGCTTCCTGCAGATCAGCAGATATCCTGTCTTTTACTGTGGTATTCATTTTTGCACTTGCATTCGCACGATCCAGCTCTGTTGCGGTACAAAAGATATTTAAAAGGGCATTTTCCTGCTCCGTCAGTTCTTTGCCTGCCGCCTTCTTTTCCAGTAAATTGTGAATCTGCTCATCATCCGGCACTGCCCCACCCTGCATGACAGCTTCTGCCTGTTCCTGATGCAGTTTCTCCATCTGCTCTGTATAATAAGTTTTGTACTTCTGCCGGATTTCCTTAATTGCACGCATCTCCTCCGTATCGATTAAGCCTTCCTGCATCTGCTTCCGGACTGTCCCTGCATATTTCTGAACCTCTGCCATTTCCTGATAAGCTCCATGGCTTTTATCCGCCTGCGTTGTCTGGAAAGAAAGATGATATTCGGCATCCGGGTTTACTGTCGAACCGTTCTTTGCCTGTACCTTTACGGTATAACCCCTGTTGTCCGAATTCCAGTTCGGTATGGTAATACTAAGACCGCCATTTCCATTCTCTTTCCCAATGCCGACCTGATTGCCTTCCTCATCATACAAAACCATCTCATAATCACAGCCTTCCGGTATATGATCTAAAGTGATAGTAATATCCCTATTATAGGTATCCTTCGCGAAACTTAATGCCCGGTACTCTGTAATATTGAATTCGTAATAGTCCACATCCTCCGTATCCGATAAACTTCCCTTTAAATATCCATCCGGCTTATTGATA
>NZ_JACOPH010000080.1 GCF_014287635.1 Roseburia zhanii
TGTTTCATTGCATGATCCTGAATACCGTCCACACTTACCTGACCATCCGCCCCAATTTTTATGGAAAACGTGGAATCTGAAATATCAATTCCCGCTTCCTGCAGATCAGCAGATATCCTATCTTTTACTGTGGTATTCATTTTTGCACTTGCATTCGCACGATCCAGCTCTGCTGCAGTACAAAAGATATTTAAAAGAGCATTTTCCTGTTCCGTCAGTTCTCCTCCTGCTGCTTTTTTTTCCAGTAAATTATGAATCTGCTCATCATCCGGCACTGCCCCACCCTGCATAACATCTTCTGCCTGTTTCTGATGCAGTTTCTCCATCTGCTCTGTATAATAGGCTTTGTACTTCTGCCGGATTTCCTTAATTGCACGCATTTCCTCAGTATCGGTTAAGCCTTCCTGCATCTGCTTCCTGACTGTCCCTTCATACTTCTGAACCTCTGCCATTTCCTGATAAGCTCCATGGCTTTTATCCGCCTGCGTTGTCTGGAAGGAAAGATGATATTCGGCATCCGGGTTTACCGTCGAACCGTTCTTTGCCTGTACCTTCACGGTATAACCTCTGTTGTCCGAATTCCAGTTCGGTATGGTAATACTAAGACCGCCGTTTCCATTCTCTTTCCCAATGCCGACCTGATTGCCTTCCTCATCATACAAAACCATCTCATAATCACAGCCTTCCGGTATATGATCTAAAGTGATCGTAATATCCTTATTATAGGTATCCTTCGCGAAACTTAATGCCCGGTACTCTGTAATATTGAATTCGTAATAGTCCACATCCTCCGTATCCGATAAACTTCCCTTTAAATATCCGTCCGGCTTATTGATA
>NZ_JACOPH010000081.1 GCF_014287635.1 Roseburia zhanii
ATTGCAACTATGTATTCTTCCGGATTACGTGTATCAGAGGTTGTTCATCTTCATTATGATGACATTTCACGTACCAACATGACAATTCATGTTCGTGAAACCAAAGGCAGAATTGACAGGTATACGATTCTGTCTCAAAAAAATTTAGACCTTCTCACAGAGTATTGGTACAAATGTGGTCGCCCTAAAGATATCCTTTTCCCAAGTTTCTGGTCCGGTGGATATCTTGATATAGCCAGTGTTAACCAGTTCTTTAAGAAAAGTGCTAAACTCGCCGGCATTACCCGTCATGTTTCCTCTCATGCATGTCGTCATAGTTTTGCCAGCCACTTATTCGAAAGTGGCACAGATATAAAATATATCCAGTCACTTCTGGGACATGTTGATCCTCGCTCTACAGATGTTTACCTTCATGTGAGCAACAAGACACTTCTTGGGATCCGCAGCCCGTTCGATAACCCGGAAGGTGGCGAATCATGAGTAAGGATTGTACGATTCAGGATGTTTTTCATCATTTTTATTCATCATTTGAATCCACACATGATATTTCTCCCGCTCAGCGAAAGGCCGCTTATCACATCATGAATTGCAAAACCGGCGCCTTTGGTGTGAATGTAAGCGTATGCGAGGACTGCGGCTGCATATCAGTCCACTATAACTCCTGCCGTGACAGATGCTGTCCTATGTGTCAGGAGTTTCAAAAAGAAAAATGGGTAGATGCACGGCGGGAGGATATCTTAGATGCTCCTTATTTCCATGTGGTTTTTACAGTTCCAGAAGAACTCAATCCCATTATCTACAGCAACCAGAAATTCTTATACACTGCTCT
>NZ_JACOPH010000082.1 GCF_014287635.1 Roseburia zhanii
GTAAGGCACTGTTCTTCAAGATTTACATCCTGCCATGCCAGACCACAGGCTTCACCGATACGAAGTCCTGCATAATAAGCTATCTGGATTGGAAGTATTGCCGGTGGATTGTAATCCTGTAGAAATTCAATCAGTCTTTCATAATCCTCTCGTGGAATTGGCTGTATATCGCCATCCATGTCATCATCAGAAAACAGGTCAACCTCATCCGTCTGGTATTTCAGCTTAATATACTGCATCGGATTGAAAGTGATATATTGCTTTGGTGATACTGCAAACCGGAATGACTGCTGTAATACTGCCGAGAAAGAACGAATGTAATCTTTGCTATAACCTTTTCTTTCTGAACCATCTGGATAAGTGCCACCAAAGGAAAGCAGATCGAAGAAGGCTTGTAAATGCTCAGATGTTACATTTTTCAACTTTCTCTCTGAAATTGGATGCTTCTTGATGTTGGTAATTGCACCGAGGTAATTCTGGACTGTCCCATTACTGAGAGT
Organism: Roseburia zhanii; assembly: GCF_014287635.1. Lineage (GTDB taxonomy): Bacteria > Bacillota > Clostridia > Lachnospirales > Lachnospiraceae > Roseburia_B > Roseburia_B zhanii. The sequence goes on from NZ_JACOPH010000082.1 coordinate 501, forward strand.
ACCGGTCTTTAATTCTTCCTCTGCCCATATATCAAGTAATTCTCCAACTGTAATATTTTCCGACTTTGCAATGAATTTTTTGCTTTCGTAATCGTCCATTGCCTGACGGAGCAGTTTTTCCGTTTCACTTTTGCTTTCTGTTCCAGCGTATTCTTTCTGAACTAGATTGCCGCTTGCATCTTCTACATAGAAGCGGTAGTACCATTTCTTTCCTTTTTTTCTTACAGATCCTTTTGCCATAATCGTGTGTCTCCTTTCGATATCAGACAATCGGAACTGATGAAATGCTTCTTGCGTGTA
>NZ_JACOPH010000083.1 GCF_014287635.1 Roseburia zhanii
GTCTGCCGGAAGAAAAACAATACAAAGGCGGGCGCACAGTGGATGAATTGTTGCAGGACATGGCAGAAGGAAAGACACTGGATGATGCGGAAACGGAGTATGTGAAGATTTTTGCAAACCTGAAAGATTTTGAGAAAGCACAGCAGAAGGCGGAACTGAAAAATGATTTTTCCGAGGATTTTGTAAAGGATCTGGAAAGCAAAGGTATCTCCCGTGATGAGCTGGAGGGAATGCAGATAAAGATTGAAAGCAATGGGAATGTAACAGTGAGCGGTATCGAAGATAAGGAAGTCCGGGAGCAGGTTCAGAAACTGGTAGAGGAAAAGTACAGTGACCGGATGTATCAGTATTACACAGGAATTGCTGACAGTGTGGGAAATCTGTCGTCCAATACCTATCAGTATGCCACGGATGTGCAGGAAGTCAGGCGTTACTTAAAAGGGGTTACGGGAGAAGATATTTCTCTGGAGAACCTTTACCTGACACCAGACGGAAAGATTGGCGGGCTGCCGGGAAAAGCTGCTGATCTGATCAACAAAACAAAGGACAACGCCAAGATAGAGCGGATAAAGGATGCATTGATAAATATTATAGGACATAACCGGACAAGCGGTGATCTGGGGATTCCAGACTTTACTTCGGAGTTTCAATTCAGTAATGGTGCTTTTTCTGTGGCAGACAGCGGTTTTACGGTGGATATGGCGGCATTGGACAGAAGGCTGACGCCCCAACCCCATGATAACATGTATTCGGATATGTATGAGTACAGTTTCAGGAAAGTATTATG
>NZ_JACOPH010000084.1 GCF_014287635.1 Roseburia zhanii
ATCCCTTTACATTTTGGATTGGCATTTTGATTTTTCATTGCACTTTTTGCCTGTTGGTATAACTGCTTTCTATCCGGTGCAACCTCTGACAAATATTCTGCCCTTAACTGCAATAGCTGCCTTGAAATAGCATCTTGTTCTGTCTTATCAGTAGCATTGGCAGCCTTTTGTGCCAGTTTCTTAATCTCACTCACAAATTCAGTCTGCGTTCTTGTACTTTTTCCTTTCGATGGAATATAAGACCAGTTTGGTTCTCCATTACTACCAGAAGTAATTAACTGTTCCCTTCCAACTGTTCCTATATTTGAAAAAGAGATTCCCATAAATCCACCTCACGGTTCATAAATAAATCTATCTATAACTTTATATCTACTGACTTTCTGCCACTCTACTCTCTGGTGATGCCATCCTATGCACCAATTAGATATTTTTCTTTTATCAAATCCTCTTATGCCTTAATATCAAAACTTGATCTATCAGGTGCAGAAATACTCACAGATTCTGCTACAAGGCTCTGTGTCATACTTTTTACATCATTACCAGTTATGGATAAGGTATAATCACCCGTTTCTTTTCTTTCTGCCGATTTTTCTGCACGTTGCTTTGCAGCTTTTTCTTCCTCTGCTTTTTTAGCAGCTCTTTTTTCTTTTACCTTTTCCTCTTTTTCTCTGTTCTCTTTTACTTTTCGTTCAGCATTCTCTTTCGCTATTTTCCCATCTGGATCATTTGTACCAGATATTGCCACCGAAATATTTCCGTTTTCATCAACCTTATAACTCAGA
>NZ_JACOPH010000085.1 GCF_014287635.1 Roseburia zhanii
CTCTCTGGATTATCGCATACATACACTTCTCTTGTTCCATTCCTATATCCTTCTACAATTTTTTGATACATAGTAGAATAGGCATATGCAGCTCCCATTCCAATATCATCGAAACCATACCCATTTTTACTTTCACGGATACTTTTTAAATATTTAGCATTTTCATCCCATAATTCTCGAAGATAATCATTTGACCAAACAGTTTTAGGCACCGTTTCTCTGATATAATTTGCGTAACTAGCGTCTAAGGCAAAACTATCATGTATATATGTGTTTTCCTGATTTTCCCCATCGACTTCATCTGAATGTCCTATCTTCCGGCATACGTCCTTGCCGGATGTTACGGTCATTTTTTCTTGCGATTCATTTGCCTTATGCTTTTTATGAGAAAACCCTATAGTTTTCATATAATCGCCTTTTTGATGACCGTACAATGAAGATACGGTATTCTGGCCAAAACCGATGTGCATACTTCTATTCCTCCAATCAGTTTATCTGAATTGTACCGTCTACTATCACAAACTGTACGTTTAACTCAGACATAATATCTTTGTGCTGTGTCCGGTTATATGCTAAAATTTCCCAGATATCGCTTGCGTAATCCTGATAGGTCAGATTCCCGCCCGGATTTAACTGAATTTTCAACGCCTAATCCCATATTAACTCCTTTTGTTTTGCCATTACGATAATCACAACCGCAACACTCCACAAAATATTTCATTATTCTGACCTAGTTTTCCCTTTTCTTCGGTCTTTTCGGCTGGTGATAAATCGCTGAACA
>NZ_JACOPH010000086.1 GCF_014287635.1 Roseburia zhanii
GCCGAAGGCAGGTTCGATAACTGGGGTGAAGTCGTAACAAGGTAGCCGTATCGGAAGGTGCGGCTGGATCACCTCCTTTCTAAGGAAATCAAGTAGAGGTTATGTCACTGTTTAGTTATCAGGGAACACTGAAAGATACAGTGTGAGATGATAATAAACTTAATGAGGAAATAGGAAGTTCGACTGCACTAAGCTCATGCTTCGCCAGAAGCAGGCTCGCATTCACTAAGTTGCAGCGAACAGCTTTCGCACTAAGTTCGAAAGGACCTCACTAAGTGCTCAATGCTTCTGGTGGCGATGCGCTTATGGGAAACACCCGTCCACATCCCGAACACGATGGTTAAGACGTAAGCGGCCGATGATACTATACTGGAAACGGTATGGGAAAGCAGGTGGCTGCCAGATCAAAAGAAAATAAGCCCAAAAGGCATCCATATAGAACGGGCACTAAAAAGTGCCAACCTACACCAGCAGGGAAGTGCTGTTAAGATAACTGGGTTTACCAGTGATTAGAGGGTTCAGGAGAACTGAGTTTTCTAATGACTGATAAAGATCAGTCAGACAAGACATGTACCTTGAAAACTTCATACAGAGAAATGATAAGAAAAAGAAATCTTTTTAATATCAAGACATCCGAGAAATAAAGAAACAAAAGCTTTTAAAAGCAAGAGCTGCAACGCTATGCAGCGAGGACAAACAAAGGTCAAGCAAAAAAGA
>NZ_JACOPH010000087.1 GCF_014287635.1 Roseburia zhanii
TCCACGAAAGTCTTTTGAATATATTCGGTTGTATAATCAATCTGTTCCTGTCTGCTCCATTCTTTCGGCAGGGAAAATTCAAATGAGCGTCCAAGCTGTGCATCTGCATTTTTTCTATCTTCAATACCTCATTCCATAACCGCTGTTTCTGAAATGTGATTTTAAACTTTTCCAGTGCGGCTTCCTTATCGCCTGCCCTTTTATAACGGATAGACTGTTGAAACCTTTTTATATTTTCTTCCGGTACATGCAGCCATTCAGGAGGTGCATTTTCGCACATCATCAGACTGGTGTAGACGACTTCCTTTTTGGAAGTATAGTAACTGATTCTGCCTGTTTCCTCATTCTTCATCACATCTCCATTAAGATATGCCGATGCGGATATGACAGATTTTCCTTTACTGCGCCCGACAATCTTTACTGTAAAGTGAAATATCGCCATGATACGATTCCCCCTTTCTGCCGTATCCGGCATTGATTTCCGACAGCATCTTCTTCTGGTTTTGCAGGAGTGAAGCTGTCGGAACGCCCTCTGCGCAAGAGTGCCCCCTGCGGCATGAGCAGGTCTGGCTGAAAGCCCCGCCGACGGAACGAGCCCGGCAAGCGTAAGCGCAGACCGGTTGCCACTTGTGGCAAACTTATAAGGACGACCTCTGGTTGTCCATAAGTGCGCCCTTCATTCAAAGGCAATGAAGGGAATGGAAAA
>NZ_JACOPH010000088.1 GCF_014287635.1 Roseburia zhanii
ATTGCAACTATGTATTCTTCCGGATTACGTGTATCAGAGGTTGTTCATCTTCATTATGATGACATTTCACGTACCAACATGACAATTCATGTTCGTGAAACCAAAGGCAGAATTGACAGATATACAATTCTGTCTCAAAAGAATTTAGACCTTCTCACAGAGTATTGGTACAAATGTGGTCGCCCCAAAGATATCCTTTTCCCAAGTTCCTGGTCCGGTGGATATCTTGATATAGCCAGTCACTTCTGGGACATGTTGATCCTCGCTCTACAGATGTTTACCTTCATGTGAGCAACAAGACACTTCTTGGAATCCGCAGCCCATTCGACAACCCGGAAGGTGGTGAATCATGAGTAAGGATTGTACGATTCAGGATGTTTTTCATCGTTTTTATTCATCTTTTGAATCCACACATAGTATTTCTCCCGCTCAGCAAAAGGCCGCTTATCACATCATGAATTGCAAAACTGGTGCCTTTGGTGTGAATGTAAGTGTATGCGAGGACTGCGGCTGCATGTCAGTCCACTATAATTCCTGCCGTGACAGATGCTGTCCTATGTGTCAGGAGTTTCCAAAGGAAAAGTGGGTAGATGCACGGCGGGAGGATATCTTAGATGCTCCTTATTTCCATGTGGTTTTTACAGTTCCAGAAGAACTCAATCCCATTATCTACAGCAACCAGAAATTCTTATACTCTGCTCT
>NZ_JACOPH010000089.1 GCF_014287635.1 Roseburia zhanii
CTACAGTAGTCGAAATGCGTGCATTGGAGGCACATTACAAAGTGGAGAAGCAGGGAGGTTTCACGTCTCTGCCGCTTGAAGCTGGTAATATGGGACTTAACGACAGAAGAGATTTTATCTCAATGTTCAAAAAAAGCATAGAAGATTTAAACAAATTGGGAAGGTTTGACTTATCGTTGCTTTGGACGAAAAGTATGGATACATATCTTAATTTGCCAAATGCAAATAGTAAGTATAAATAGTGCTTAGTCATTTGAACATAGGAAAAAAAGAGAACTTGGATTACATATCATATTGAGGCTGAGAGAAAGCCAACAGGTGACACAGTCGGAAGAATTCCGGATAATGAAGAAAAAATGTGGAAAATAAAATGAAAAAAGTTTATCGATAGGGTTTCAGTATGATTCACATGATACAGATTATAAGGTAGGTGGTATAGTATGGTTACTGTAAATAATTCTGACTATTATAATAACATTCCAGCTGGCAGGGATTTAAACAACCTGCCCAATAATTCCAACACTGGTACAACTGTAGGTTATCAATATGATGGACTTACCGAGGAAGATCGTTTCGTACAAAAAGTTTTGCAGGAGCATTATGATAAAGTGTACAAAGAAAATTTGTCTCATTCTGATCCGATGACATATATCGAATCAAAATATTGTGATGTGACCTC
>NZ_JACOPH010000090.1 GCF_014287635.1 Roseburia zhanii
ATGAAAAAGTGCTGATAAAGGAGGATTAAAAATGGCTATTAGTGGAGTAGGACAGAGTTATTATCAGAACAATGTTGCAACAACGAAAAGTACAAAGAGCGTAAACAGCACGGGAGAAACGGGCAATACAAAGGAATTATCAGAAGCGGAAGAAATGGCGATTTTCAAAAAGGAATTTTATGCTGAAATTGATAAGATACCCAGAAATAGAACTATAACCAATGTGGCTATCAACATATCAGAGGAAGCATTTAAGAATATGAAAGATGATCCGGAGTACAGGGAAAAGATATTATCAGCACTTAAACGTGACTTAACTTCGTCCTTTGCACCGTTGGAAGCTTCTATGGTGCTCACTGTAGGAGCTACTGCTAAAGATTATAGGGGCGATTCATGGTCTGGTGTTAATAATCAATCGGAATTTTATGCTCGTTCACAAAACAGTTTTTATAAAAAGACAAGCAACAAGAAAGATAGACAAAAAGAGCTTTTGGAAGAATATCTGGAAAAACGGGCGCAGGTTAAAAAACAGCAGCAGGAAATGTTGAATGAAAAGATTGCAAAGCAGGAACAGGAAAGAAGCCGATTATTACGGTCGTGGAACAATGAAAGGCTGTTGTCAAAAGCGTCTAATGCTTATGAAGCAA
>NZ_JACOPH010000091.1 GCF_014287635.1 Roseburia zhanii
AATTATTTTAAGGGGCTTTGTGCTCTAGCATTTCAGGGATTTTTTATGATGGTATGCGTTGCAATCTATGCAGTGCTTGTGGCTGGTGTGGCAGTATCCGACAACCTGCATACGGCACTCTGGTCGGTGGCAGCATATACCGTTATTTTATGCTTTTCACTCTTTAAGACTGGTTCATTATCGAAATCTATCTGGAATGCGCACTAAGGGAGGAACGATATGGCAATATCCGTGCAGGTGCCGAAGGATTTGTCCGGTATCAAGACAAAAGTGGCACTGAACTTAACAAAGAGACAGATCATCTGTTTCAGCGGTGCGGCAGTAGCCGGGATACCCTTGTATTTTTTAACAAAGGGACTGATCGGAACATCAGCCGCATCACTTCTTATGATGGGAGCAATGCTTCCATTCTTCTTTTTTGCAATGTATGAAAAAAACGGATTTCCGGCAGAGAAGATTTTGTATTTTATGCTCCGGCAGAAGATACTCACACCGGGCATAAGACCATACCGGTCAGAGAACTTATACAAGCAGTTGGAAGAAAAAGAAAAATTACGAAGGGAGGTTCGTTATCTTGAAGAAAAAGCAAAAGGCAGAACCGGAAAGCCGCAGAAAAAGCAGTTATAA
>NZ_JACOPH010000092.1 GCF_014287635.1 Roseburia zhanii
TTCTCTGATTCTGCAATGGTCAGCAGGGCAGTTGCAAGAGGATATGTTACGGTCAATGGTAAAGAGGTGGAATTGACGGAAGATACCAAGCAGCAGTTGTTAAAGACAGACAAAGAAGCCAGCACCGCAAGGGAAAAGGCATATCAGGATTATGTTATGCAGCATGAGATGGCGGTTGCAAAGCAACAGAGTGAAGCGTGGAGAAAAGCGTTAGATGGAGTGCCGGATAGTTTAAGAATGTTGTTGGAAATAAATAATACTGAAAATGTGCCGGAATATTCAGAAAAACAAAAAAAGCAATATAACGATGCAATCAAGGCTTATGATCATACCGGTAACGGTGTAAGCTGGTCGCAGTTTGAATGGAAAACTTACGATACGCAGATGACAGTTACATTTGAGGATTCGGTGAAAGTTGAAGGCATTTCGAAAGGAATGAACCTGATAAATGGATAAGCATAATAGAGGTTAAGATATATGCAGAGAAGATAAAAATGTGAGGTGGATTCATGGGAATTTCGATTTCAAATGCAACGAGTTCTGCTATTACAAAATATAGTGTATCGCTGAGAAGTGGAGAACCTGATTGGTCTATGATTCCAAGTGCAGGGAAAAGCAATAAGT
>NZ_JACOPH010000093.1 GCF_014287635.1 Roseburia zhanii
CTTTTTATGAATTGAGGAATAACTCAGCAATAAATTTATTTCCATCACTTTTCAATATTAAATTTCCATCATATTTTTTTACACTGCTCTGAACATTCAGCAGTCCTATTCCACCGCCTTTTCCTTTCGCTGATACCGGAAAACCATTTTTCCACTTTACCTCCCCGCAGTTATTTTCGATGCTGGCAGCTATCATTTTATGGTATGAGCCAATCTTAATCGAAATATATTTCTCTCCTTCCAGCTTCTCTGCTGCCTCAATCGCATTATCTAATAAATTTCCAAAAATAGTTGTAATGTCGATTGGTGCAAGGAAATTCAGATTCACATTATCCACCTTTATGGTTACTGAAATACCTTTTTCCCTCATAACGGATTCTTTATCGGTAAGAAGAATGTTTAATATTGGATTTTCTGTGTATTGAACCGGAATGAGTGGCTTTAACAGTTCTCTGATTTCCGCTGCATATTCTCCTGCCGTATTCCCCTGCTCTGCACCATATAATCCTTCGATTGCTTTAATATGCTTATTTACATCATGTAATATGTGGACGGTTTGATCATATTTTTTTGTCTGCGTCAAATAGTATTCGTATTGTACCTTTGCCTGTT
>NZ_JACOPH010000094.1 GCF_014287635.1 Roseburia zhanii
TTTGTAAAGGATCTGGAAAGCAAAGGTATCTCCCGTGATGAGCTGGAGGGAATGCAGATAAAGATTGAAAGCAATGGGAATGTAACAGTGAGCGGTATCGAAGATAAGGAAGTCCGGGAACAGGTTCAGAAACTGGTAGAGGAAAAGTACAGTGACCGGATGTATCAGTATTACACAGGAATTGCTGACAGTGTTGGAAATCTGTCGTCCAATACCTACCAGTATGCCACGGATGTGCAGGAAGTCAGGCGTTACTTAAAAGGGGTTACGGGAGAAGATATTTCTCTGGAGAACCTTTACCTGACACCAGACGGAAAGATTGGCGGGCTGCCGGAAAAAGCTGCTAATCTGATTAACAAAACAAAGGACAATGCCAAGATAGAGCGGATAAAGGATGCATTGATAAATATTATAGGACATAACAGGACAAGCGGTGATCTGGGGATTCCCGATTTTACTTCGGAGTTTCAATTCAGCAATGGCGCTTTCTCTGTGGCAGACAGCGGTTTTACGGTGGATATGGCGGCATTGGACAGAAGGCTGACGCCCCAACCCCATGATAACATGTATTCGGATATGTATGAGTACAGTTTCAGGAAAGTATTATG
>NZ_JACOPH010000095.1 GCF_014287635.1 Roseburia zhanii
CCGCAAAATGCACCTGCAAGGAAAAATGCAGTCAGTATGCAGTAGATGAAGATTGTGAGGTGTGTGCAAAGGATTACAAGGAATGTGCCTATATCAATCCGAGTGTAAAAATCACAATCAATACATCGTCTGGATGGCATAACGATACCACTAAGGTAACTGTCAAGGTGGAAGATACGATAGTTTCCGGTAATTTTACCATTCAGACAGTAAAGGCAAAAGTCGGACAGAATGGAAGCTGGACGGACATTACCGAGGATATGCACATAGAGATTTCCGAGAACAGCACCATTTATGTGCAGGTCACAGACCAGAAGGGCAAGACCTACGAGAAAAACCGCTACATCAAGTGCTTTGATTTTACAAAGCCTACCTTAAATGCGGCAGTCAGCGACGGTCTTTTGAGCATTCAGGCACATGATACGGATTCCGGTATCAAGGCAATCTATGTCAATGGCTATGAGTTTACAGAGCATACGAATGGAGCCTTGAATATCCGTCTGCAACAGTTCGATGCAGGGTATCAGTATTTCACGATTTCTGCCATGGATAATGCAGGAAATACCTCTGAAATCTATAAAACAGCCAATCCGTATTACACCGATC
>NZ_JACOPH010000096.1 GCF_014287635.1 Roseburia zhanii
TGGAAGAAAGAAAATGATTTAGTGTTGAAAATAGGCTTTGACAGCAGTGGATTGTATGATATAGGGCAGGAAAAAGGATATGGAGCAGCACAGAATATGTGGATGAAAGGTGTTAGCCAAAGTATGTTTGAAGCTAGAGTGTGACCAATGGATGACAGAAAGTATGAACCGCTTTAAGAAGTGGTTGAATAAAATTTTTTATTAAAACTTCAAGCTGTTGGAGGTGGATTTATGGGAATCTCTTTTTCAAATATAGGAACAGTTGGAAAGGAACAGCTAATTACTTCTGGTAGTAATGGAGAACCAAACTGGTCTTATATTCCATCGAAAGTAAAAAGTACAAAAACGCAGACTGAATTTGTGAGTGAGATTAGGAAACTGGCACAAAAGGCTGCCAATGCTACTGATAAAACAGAACAAGACTCTATTTCAAGGCAGGTATTGCAGTTAAGGGCAGAATATTTGTCAGAGGTTGCACCGGATAGAAAGCAGTTGTACCAACAGGCAAAAAGTGCAATGAAAAATCAAAATACCAATCCAAAATGTAAAGGGATCGGAGAATTAACCTTACTGGATTTTTTGGAACAGGCAGA
>NZ_JACOPH010000097.1 GCF_014287635.1 Roseburia zhanii
AAAAAACAGTGGATGACTTTGTGACAATGGAGACAACCAATCAGCATGCCCGTGGAATTATTGGTGAAGAAATGAATAAAATTTCAAAAATTACCACAAGGTCAACTTTGGCATCGGCTTACATTGAGGAGCAAAAAACCAGGGGAAAGGACGAAATCCCAGAAAATTTAACTGAGAAAATGTATGGTGCAATTACCTCATTTAAGGAGAAATATACAATGATTCAGCCTAATAGAGAGCAGTTATTGATGAGCATTAAGATTTGATGATGTTAGTACTATGATTTACAAATAAAAATAGTAATTACATATCATATTGAGGCTGAGAGAAATTAAATATCCAAGTCGTTCAATATAATAGAAATTATTTTAAGTTTCAATAACAGGGAGGTAGGATTATGGCAATTACGGGTATCAATAACAGCAGTTACACATCGTATTATGCTTCAAATTATAAGAATACTGTAAAAAAAACAGATAGTGAAAAGGATAGTACAAATACAAAAGACGGCAACGTGACAACAAGTACAGTTGAATTAAAAACATCACGTCCCGGTGTGACAAAAACAGAGCAGATTAAGAC
>NZ_JACOPH010000098.1 GCF_014287635.1 Roseburia zhanii
CAGTCTCTTCCGCAATCGGAATTATGACGCTAATGCACCTCCGAATAGGTAGATGTAATTATTAACACTACTTATTCTGGAGGTTTTATTATGTATAAAGATATTTTTGAATCCATCCGCAATGAAGCAGAAAACGTAACCTGCGTGAAAGAACTATTCAACTGTATTGCTCTGATGTCAGTTACTTCCTTCGTTGGATTGGAAAAAATGTTTCTGATCTTACACTTGAAGATGCGGAAAGTTTTCTTACTGCCAAACGTCTGGAAGGAAGGTCTCCTGAAACTCACAATCACTATCGGTCTGCAATAAAGTTCTTATATAAAAAGGTGCTGAAAACTGTCTGGGATGATGACACTGTTCCGGCTATGAAAAGAGAGCGAAATCTTCCTGCTGTTCTATCCCGCGATGAAATAAATGCAATCATTGACGCCACTCCGAATCTGAAGCATAAAGCGATTATTGCAACTATGTATTCTTCCGGATTACGTGTATCAGAGGTTGTTCATCTTCATTATGATGACATTTCACGTACCAACATGACAATTCATGTTCGTGAAACCAAAGGCAGAATTGACAG
>NZ_JACOPH010000099.1 GCF_014287635.1 Roseburia zhanii
CAGCAACCCAAGAAGCAGGAACCACAGATTATACTGCATCCGGCTGGACAGGTTGTTTTTGAATATCCGCTTGGCTATCAAAAGAATTCCGATGATACCGCTGATAAATACATTGCATATTAAAAAGCGTATCATAAAATTAGCCACGTTAATTTCCTCCTTTTTTTGACCTCTTGGAAAGAAGGGAACGTAGGGTGTCTATTTCTGTTTCAGACAGTCTGTCATTTTCTATATAGGCAGACAGCATGGCAGTGATATCCCCGTCATAGTATCGTTCCAGAAAAGAGTTGCTTTCCTGGCCGATGTATTCGCTTTCTTTCACGATTGGGGTATAAACAAACACTCGGCTCTGTTTTTCATAAGTCAGAACGCCTTTTGTTACGAGACGTTTGATTAAAGTCTGTATCGTCTTAGGACTCCAGCTTGTGGTCTGTAATAATTTATCTGTTATTTCATTGGTACTGATCGGCGCATGTTTCCATACGATTTTCATAACTTCAAATTCAGCTTCAGAAATCTGTGGTAAATCGCTCATTTCAAATCCCTCCTTAAATCTTAC
>NZ_JACOPH010000100.1 GCF_014287635.1 Roseburia zhanii
GAGGAAGATCGTTTCGTACAAAAAGTTTTGCAGGAGCATTATGATAAAGTGTACAAAGAAAATTTGTCTCATTCTGATCCAATGGCATATATCGAATCAAAATATTGTGATGTGACCTCACCTAATTTTTGCTCATATATGACAGAAGATCAGCGTTCCATAGCTTACCGCAATGAGAAAAGAATGTTACAAACAGGAGGAAAATATTCGGCTGGATTTGCCCGGTATGATTATGCATTAAGGAATTACAAGGATGTATATACAGGTGGTTCAAGAAGTATAGGTTATATACGCAATACTGACAAGGAAAAGCAATATGCAAGAAGTGTTGTAAATCAGCAAATTTCAAATCTGTTTTCAAAGAATGGAATAGCCTTATCAAAACAAGCAGATTTGATATTTTCTATTGATCCATATACATATCAATTAACAGTGTCGGGAAATGCAGATAGAGACACATTATCGCAGATAGAAAAATTGCTGAATGAAGGAGATAATGCAAAAAATATTTGGACGCATGCGTGGATTTGTATGCATGAT
>NZ_JACOPH010000101.1 GCF_014287635.1 Roseburia zhanii
AAGGTTGCTTGTGTAGGTGTGTCGCAACTGGTGAAAATGAAATCCTTCAAATCCATCCAGTTTCTGAGCAATCTTCCTGCAAACAATTCCTAACGTGCTTGGCAGTTCCAAACTTCCATCCGGTCTTAAGCAGACAAAGGATATTTCCTTATAATCTTCTGGAACATTCTCTGTTCCGTCCAGATGATAGAACTCATAGTAAACTCTGTTTTTGTCTTTTACTTCTCTGTAGTAGTTTTTGTGGTAAAGTTCTCCGTACTGCATTCGGTTTTTAAGTTGTTCCTTTCGGGCATTGCGAAGAATCTCTGCCAGTGTATCTCCAAAATCAACAATCCTTACCTTTTTTCGTTTGGTTGGTCCGATGATATTCTTGTGCCTTGAACCATCATATCGGATACTTCGTCTGATCGTAAGGCACTGTTCTTCAAGATTTACATCCTGCCATGCCAGACCACAGGCTTCACCGATACGAAGTCCTGCATAATAAGCTATCTGGATTGGAAGTATTGCCGGTGGATTGTAATCCTG
>NZ_JACOPH010000102.1 GCF_014287635.1 Roseburia zhanii
GAGGGGATAGACGAGGACAGTGAGAGACAGGCAAAGGAACTGCTTGTGAAATTGGCAGAATACAAGCCGCTTGCTAAGATCGAGGAACTGGAGGAACAGAATTATAACATGATTGATGAGAGACTCAACAATGGCGTGGAAAAATTCAATCGTGAGGAAGAAAAGAAAGAACAGCAGGAAAAGCCACAGGCACGTTCTTCCTTAAAGGAGCGACTGGCAGCCAAGCAGAAGGAAGCAACACAGGGAAACAATAAGGATACGAAGGAACAGGAAAAATCAAAAAATTCGCATAGGGAGATGTAGGTTGATGAATAAATTCACAGTAGAAGAAATCAATTTCATGTGTGTTTTTGAGACACAGAACAGAATGAAGATGATGGAAGAAATCAGACGGATAATGCCGTACATAAAGGACAGCGATATGGAAGATCTTTCTAGGCAGGTGTTGAGAAAGTTGGATGGCATGACAGATAAGGAATTTGCGGAAAATTCATTAGAAGCG
>NZ_JACOPH010000103.1 GCF_014287635.1 Roseburia zhanii
GAGGGGATAGACGAGGACAGTGAGAGACAGGCAAAGGAACTGCTTGTGAAATTGGCAGAATACAAGCCGCTTGCTAAGATCGAGGAACTGGAGGAACAGAATTATAACATGATTGATGACAGGCTTAATAATGGGGTGGAGAAATTCAATCGTGAGGAAGAAAAGAAAGAACAGCGGGAAAAACCGCAGGCACGTTCTTCCCTAAAAGAGCGACTTGCAGCCAAACAGAAGGAAGCAACACAGGGAAACAATAAGGATACGAAGGAACTGGAAAAATCAAAAAATTCACATAGGGAGATGTAGGATGATGAATAAATTCACAGTAGAAGAAATCAATTTCATGTGTGTTTTTGAGACACAGAACAGAATGAAGATGATGGAAAAAATCAGACGGATAATGCCGTACATAAAGGACAGCGATATGGAAGATCTTTCTAGGCAGGTGTTGAGAAAGTTGGATGGCATGACAGATAAGGAATTTGCGGAAAATTCATTAGAAGCG